>NZ_NFLE01000059.1 GCF_002160755.1 Lachnoclostridium sp. An14 | reverse complement strand
GACTGATTTTTTCCGCATTGCTTAAAAAATCATTCCACTTTTCCAACGTCGAGCACCGGGCCTTCCTAAAATTGTCAAGATGAATGAGCCGTATTTTCTGGGCCAGAATCCCAACCCCAACAGCGGCAAGGGATTTTCGGGATAACAGCTCCTCACAGGCACGAACCGCAGAATCTCCCTTTAACTCCATTTCCCAACGCACCCACGGCGTTTCAATTAACGGCAATTCCTGACCGGCACGCTTTTTATTTTGTTCTGCCTGCTTATCATACACACGCAACATGAAATCACTGGTACGCTTCCCGACATACACCGTATCACCGGAAACAGCGCCATTATCACGGGAACACAAATACTCCGTATGCCGAATCCGAGAAGAATATTGCCCGGATTCTATATACTGATTTACCTCCGGCACCGTAAAATAGCAGGCCCCAATATCATCAATAGCAATATCAAGCCGTGTCACCGAACCAAATTCGCAAATCATAGCCAGAAAATCCAGAAAAACGGTACTATCTAAATCCGCCATTTCATACGCAAAATCAGAAAACGGGGTAGCTGAACTATGCGCATCGCGGTAATGTTTCAACACATCATCCATACAGCTACTTGATATAACCACATGAATCCCCATACCCGGCACAGAGCCGTGATAATACACTTTAATTTCTCCAGAGCCTACACGACGGACGATTTTCTCATGATAACCGAAACCGCCAAACGGCTGAAACGTAAACTCGTCAACAGAATACCCCATCAAATCAAGCGCATATGTATAGGGCGCCGGGCTTGTCTCATCAAAGCCGGTTTTTAAAGTAAACTCCAGCCAGTCAGACAATGATAGCAATCCATTTTTCATTATGACTTTATTGCCATTATCCATACAAAACCTCCATAAACACTATAAAAAGTTTGCTGTTGCAATTTGGAATTTCTACCCCCGTATTACTGTACGGGGGTCAGCCACTACTTTAAGCAGCGACAATCTCCCAAAAAATTAAGCTACAGAACGCAGAAAATCATTGTTTTTTAAGTATTCAAACGGTACATACGTATGAAACAACTGCGTATACTGGAATCGAGCATCACACTCAATCCACACTTTACTAGAAACACAAATACGAGCATTTCCCGCAAAAACAAAAATACCTAGCTCATAGCCGGAGAATGTCAACCAATAGTTATTGCGATAGCGTTTAAAATCACAATCAACCATAGCCGGAAAAGAGACCCTATCACCAACAAATTCTTTACAAAGAGAATACTCTTTCCTTTTTCCTAAACCACTTTTCAAATAATAGGTCATTGCCATCATCCTTTTTTCGTAATCAACCTAACATCAAGCTAAACTATTATATGACCTCTCCGCGCCGCCTGCGCGACCTAAAGTCGCGCCCACGCGCTCCGATCAAAGAACATCACGCAACGGAACTGACACACTATCACCTGTGAAGTCTCTCACCCGTACCGTATTACCAACAATTTCATAAGAACAAGTAGCCGGTGAAAAATTCATCAGAAACCAGACATGAACACGCCGGGCACGTTCTTCCTTATACTCTGAAACAGATTTACAATACCTTATCGCCATATTAGCACTCCTTTCCGTTGGCCGCGCCAGCCATAGGCAACGGCGCGGCCTCCTCTCCGACATCGTTTGAGAGGTTTTCACACACATTCAATACAGAATCCAATAAACTACTGAAAGACGATAACAATCGGTTACTCCTACTATCAGAGACAGTCGCAAACCGGTCGAATACCTCATTTAAAACGGCATCCTGATACTCAGAGAGATCATCCAAAATCACTAATTCACTGTAATCACAACAAAAAACCAAATTCAAAATAAACTGAACAGATAAATATTCCTCAACAAGACGCACATCATCAAACTTTTTCATACGTTCCACTAACTCCGAGTAAGACGAACCAAACAAAACAATACCTCCCTTAGTCTACTTAACTAACTGAATCAATAAGACAACCGTATTTTTCTACAACATCACGCATACTGCTCCGCAAAGCCGCGGCATACTCATAGAAAACCGACGTGTTAGCCTTTCTCATACTTGTAAACGGCATTATTAAATGCTATAATTTATCAATACACAATTAGCATTTATATATGCACATTATGTGCAGGTGCTAGCTCCTACATATCATATAATATACCAGGTGCTAGCACTTTACAACTTAATTTTTCTTATAGCAAAAAGGAGTTGCATAAGTATGCCTTCTAAAAAGCCACAATTTGTTATTCGTACAGATCAGGAAATTTTAGATAAAATCGCATATATCGCAAAAGAAAACGAAAGAAACACAACGCAAGAAATTGTCTACCTAATTAAAAAAAGGATACGTACATATGAAAAAGAACATGGGGAAATAATACTACCAGAAAAAACAACCAGAAAAGAAGCCATAAACAACGAAATAAACTTACTGAAAGATCCCAAAACGCCCGCATTAACAAAACTTAAAGAATCCTTTAAAAACGGATTCGACGCCGGTATGGCAGATAAATAATCATACCTAGCAAGTGTTGTCCACCGGCGGACGGCTCACACTACGTTGTTCACACGTCCTAATGCCGGATGTACGCGGGTCTTTAAATTGTCGATGCACATTGTCGCGTTGTAAGGGGGCAAAAACGGGGATGCCTCCTACACGCCTATATGCAACAAGGAGCAAAACACATCCTGTGATAACCGGCACCCCAGCCCCCTAAATTTGTTAATACACATCTTACCAAGACACTAAAAGTAAAATTATCAAACTATTTTTGCAACACAAAAGGCAATCCGCAGGAGAGCAAACAAATTACATGAATATTATATCTAACAAAAACAATATCACCAGCCGCCTACCGGAATCCAAAAGCTGCTATCTTGTCATCAAGCGGACGAAAACGGAACTGCGTTCCTATCGTCCTCTCTCTGACATCGTAGCAGCTCTTTTTGTGCGTCAAGGGCTGCCCTACGGCGTATCGGCCGGGCTATCGCCCGTCCTTGTCCCTTGACACACGCCCGGATACCTGGCAGGCAGCTGGCGGTCTATACTAGCATAATAGGACATAAGAGCAGAGACCACCGTGTAAGTTTTAGCTATACCATAATTCTGAAAATCCGACTCCAACCGTTCATACAACTTCATAGGAATGGCAACAGAGAGCCTTCTCTTATCAATATACATAAAATCATCCTCCAAAACAAAAACAACACTAAATAAGCTAATCTCTTAATCTATTTGTCCAGGGTTCGAGTCCCTGAAGGCGCAGGAAAAAGCACTGTTTTTGACGTTTCGGGCGTCGGGGACGGTGTTTTTATTTTGCAACGGCACATGAATGTGGTAAAATATCCTAAAAGCCCAAACTTATTATATTACGTTATATTACTGGAAAGAGAGGAATGATAATATGAAAGGCTATCTGGTAGCAACCTGGAAAATGGCTTTTGAAAGCATCCAGAAAGGCCAGAATTTATTAAAAGAAGGCGCGACCATTCATAAGGCGGTGATCGAGGCTGTAAAAACGGTGGAAAACAATCCGCTGTATCATTCCGTGGGATACGGAGCTTTGCCAAACTGTGATGGGGAAGTGGAACTGGACGCAGCCTATATGGACGGCGATACCCTGGGATTTGGTGGTGTCATGGGGGTAAAAAACATAAAAAACCCCATCGAAGTCGCCTATGATCTGTGCCATTATAAAAGAAATTCCCTTCTGACCGCAGGAGGCGCGGAGGAATATGCGAGAAAGCGCGGATACGAGTTTTCAGATATGCTTACAGATGAAGCGAAAATGAGATACGAGGAGCAGCAAAAAAATATCGACATGGAACAGCTAGAGGCCTATGGCGGGCACGATACCGTATGTATTATAGGAAATAACGGCAGTTCCATCGCTTGCGGTGTGTCCACTTCCGGACTGTTTATGAAACTGCCTGGACGTGTGGGAGACAGCCCCCTGATCGGGTCTGGCTGTTATGCTGATTCTGAGATTGGCGCCGCAGCTGCTACCGGAGTCGGGGAAGATATTATGAAAGGCTGCCTCTCCTTTGCGATCGTTGAGAAACTAAAACACCAGGTTCCGGTCCAGCAGGCCTGCGAAGATGTATTGAATGAACACATCGCCAGGTTAAACCGTTCCGGTCATTGCCCTGGCAGCATCTCGGTAATTGCTATGGACATGGATCACAATATTGGAGCTGCCACAAACCAAAACGCCTTCCCCTTCGTTGTCGGGGATATGGAAGGAAACACCGTTCTTTATATAGCGATAAATGAAGATAACAAAATGTCTGTCATCCGTCCTACCCAGGCCTGGATTGACGCTTATGAAGGGGATTAAACACAGGAAAATTGCGGTTTCCAAAGCCATTTTCATCGGTTCAATCCAAGCTCCTATTCTGAAATTTTACCAATCCCAGGGGACAGAGCCTGACCTTTACGGCTCTGTCCCTTGTCTGCATGGCGCCGCTGTCTCACGCACATGAGACAGAACTGGCGGAAATATTCTAAGGGTATCCGAAAAAAATTGAAAAAATCATCTTTGGAAATCCACTTTGTCCGTTTATCGCCTTGCCAACACTTCATGAAACTGTTATAATGGGAACCAACAAATCACTATTGCCCAATCGGGCCCATCTCTGGAGCATTCGCTCTTTTCAGGTATTTCACCTGCGATTCAGCAAGAGAAATCCCCTTTTCGGCCAAAGATTTGGACTACATTTTATTTTACAGGAGGAGATTGCCTATGACACAAAACCTGGAACAACTGATTCTTGAAAAACTCAGCTCCATCGACAACCATCTGAATCATTTTGATCAGCAATTTGATCAGATTAATATTCAGCTGGAGGTGCTGGATCGCCGGATGGGTGCCTTGGAAACGCGTATGGATTCTCTGGAATGCAGAATGAATTCCCTGGAAACGCGCATGGATTCCCTGGAAACACGTATGAATTCTCTGGAAACGCGTATGGACTCCCTAGAGATGCGTATGAATTCTCTGGAAACGCAAGTGGAAAACCTCACCGCCAGAGTCTCCTCTCTGGAAACCCAGGTGGAAAACCTCACCGCCAGAGTCTCCTCTCTGGAAACTCAGGTGGAAAACCTCACCGCCAGAGTCTCCTCTCTGGAAACTCAGATGGAGACACTCACCGCCAGAGTCTCCTCTCTGGAAACTCAGATGGAGACACTCACCGTCAGAGTCTCCTCTCTGGAAACTCAGATGGAAAACCTCACTGCCAGAGTTTCTTCCCTGGAATCGCAGGTGGAGACCCTCACCGCCACGGTACACTCCCTGGAACTCCGGGTCGACACGCTGGAGGGGGATTCTCTGTCTCTCCAGGCAGATACCCGTTCCCTCAAAACCATGACGGCGTCCCTGCAAACCAACGTCAGTTCTCTGGAGACCCACTTTGGTTCCCTGAACCTCAAGGTAGACTCTTTAGAGGTCTCTATAGAAACATTCCGTCTGGACGCAAAAGTTTCCGTAAAAATAATCCGCAAGGATATTCATTTACTTACAGATATAACAGACACCTTAGTAGCCGCCCTGCAGGCAAAGAACATTTTGCCCGCTATACCTTAAGCCTCCGGCTATCACTGACAAAACCGGAAAACTGATAAACTGACAATTTTGTAACAGTTCAGCCATGCCATTCATAATTTGACGGATTTTTAAAATTGGCTAACGTTAAACGTTATTAGCCGTCAAATTATTCATGTAGGGCGTCCGCCCTATAGAAACATATGGCAAAAAACTGCTTAGTGAGCAAGCTCCCACGCAGTATTTTGCCATATGTTTCTGCATGGCTGAACGGTTACACAATTTTCTGTCAATTTTTCCCACTCTATTGCCCCCTATCCTGGTCTATGCTATAATAGGAACACTTAGCAGAATTTGCCGGCGCGCTTTCGCAAACGCCGCGCCGGCAGATCAATTCCTGTTAAAATTATGCAAAGGAGAACACGGATATGGAAAACATGGATTACTACAACGCAAATGGCCAGAATTTCCAGAACATGGTTCCGGAACCCACAATCAAGGACTTTATTATCTGGTTGGGGCTCCCCAGCTTACTGGGATTTTTTACCTGTGGCATCGGCAGCTTGATTCTTCTGATCGTATGGGCCTGCAGCAGCAAAAATTCAACCAGATCTAATTTCGCGAAAGCCCAGCTGCTTGTGTACGTCATCAGCATTGTAATTGGCATTCTCTTGTATATCGTGCTCGGTGCTGCGGTGTTTTCCAGCATGAGCGGCGTTTATTACTAATACCGGGAATAAGCTGTCAGTTAAAAAGATGGGGAATCCCCATCTTTTTAAGATTCATATTGACTGCAAAGGAGGACAAAAATGGGAAACACGGACAATCTGGGGAGTTGGGAGCAGATCCGCCGCGGTGTGGTGGAAGTCGAGCATCTCATCAGCCAGAAACAGTTTAACGCGTCCATGGTAAAATCCCTTGAGGTGCTGGATCTGATGGTGCGGACGCTGGCAGAGAAAGCCTGCATTATTGACACGGACCTGATGACAATGATTGATCAGCTCTATCAGAACCACTGGATCTCAAAACCCACCTGTGAACATTACCATAGAATACGCACCATTGGCACAAAGGCCTTGAATGAGGGCGCAAGCAACGCCTACGACGCCAGTCAGGCACACCAGCTCTTAAGCCAGGAGGTCTACACCTTTGCCAATGAATTTTATAAAGTAAAAAAACGGAAACCGGTTTTAAAAACCATTTCCGCGGCTACCGCCAAAAATGTGCCCACGGCCAAGGAGGCCATCGCCTCCAGGGTCCTGTCCGCCCAGGAGACCGCCGCTCAGGAAAGCACTGCCGCAGACGTCTCCACGCCGGGCACGGCCATTTCCGAAAATCAGGATCTCTCTGAAGGCAGCGAATCGGAGACGTCCAGAGACGAAAGCAAAGGCACAGAAACTAAAAAAACCGGCTTTGCCGTAAAGGGAATTTTCAGAGGGAAACTCTCTAAAAATCCATTTCCCGGAAATGAGGACAGCACTCTCGAAGAAAGCAGCCAGGCCAGCCAGGAGGAAATGACTGCGGCCGCCCAGGAGGAAACCATCCCGAGCGGATACCGGACGATCTCCTCTCCCAGCTATGAGAGGACGAACACCGGCGCTTACGGCACAGAGGACACGGGAAACACCGGCAGTTACCGCCAGCCCCTTTTCCACGGCTATGAGCCTGTTGGCCAGAGGTTTCACCCATCCGATTCCGAGGATTACATAAATACGGAAAACGGAACCGGTGCGGAAGACCAGCCTGATAGCTACCGCCCTGCCGTTTCCGACGGTTATGAGGAAACCAGCGCAGACAGCCATACCTCTGCCAGCGCAGACAGCCATACCTCTGCCAGCGCAGACAGCTACGGTGAAGCACCGCCAGACAGCTGTGAAGATCACAGCGCCGGCCTGGAAACCGACGCTGCCCTCGGCTCCGGCCAGCCCATATTTGGGACCTCCGGCGGGCCATTTTCCAGTGCCCACTGGCAGAATTTTCATGAGCCGGACGAGGATACCGGATTTGAACCGGTGAACGATACAGCCCAGTCCTTCCCCGGCGTGACGGGGGATTTCTCTGACGCGGCTCTGAATCCCACCGATACCGACCCTGAATTTGCCTCTGATTCCCAGGCTCAGGCTCTTGAAGACACCGAACAGGAACCTGTCCGCCCGGAACGGATCATCCGGATCCCCAATCCCGGCGCTCAGGACGAGAAAAATCCCCGTTCCCGCGCCGCCGCGGCCATGGATCGGGACACAAAAAACATCAGCGCCCCCAAAGCGACCGGCAGCTACTCCGCCCCCGTACGGCGGCCGGCTGTCAGCAAGCGTCGCCGCTCTCTGCGGGCTGAGGATCTCTTAAAAGTGCTGATTCCGGTGGCAATCATCATTCTGCTGTTAATTATTATCAGCCAGCTGCGTCCCGACCGGAACCAGCCCTCACAGCCTTCGACCCAGGGTGCTCCGGTGATCGAGACCATGACCGGCAGCGAGACAGATAACGACGAGAATTCTGGCAGCGGGGACGGCGAGACCGGCGGCAGTGACGCCGCGGATCCTGACCAGGACAACAGCACGGAACCCGCGGACAATGAGTCCGAGTCCCCGGACGGCAGCGACAGCGGCGATGACGGCACCGCAGCCCCGGAAACGACGGCTCCGGAAACCACCGCAGCCCCAGAGACGACCGCTCCGGAAACTACAGCTCCTCCGGAGACGACCGCTCCGGAAACCACGGCAGCCCCGGAGACGACCGCTCCGGAAACCACCGCTCCTGAGACCACAGCGCCCCCGGAGACGACGGCTCCGGAAACCACAGCGCCTGAGACTGCGTCCGGCGTCACCTACATCACCACCACAGAGCTCTACGTCCGGCCTCAGCCCTCCGCCAGCAGCGGTTCCCTGGGCGTCCTGGCGTCCCACGCTCCCGTGGAGTATGTGCGGCCTTACAATGACACTTGGGCGGTGATCATTTACGAAGGACAGGAGGCTTACGTTTCCTCCAAATATCTGATTCAACAGTAGCTGTTTTCAAATGATTCAACAGGAACCGTTTTCAAACCGATCAAAATACGGATAGGAATGCCGTAACCGGCCATACTGCTCTTATAGCGCAGGATGGCCGGTTTTTGTTGTGTCACAGAAAAGTCAAGACCACCGGCTAAGCCGGTGGTCTTGACTTATGGCTTTTATTATGGAAAACTCCGTTTACTATAATAAAAAACCTCCGGAGGAAACTCCTCTCTCCCACCAAAAAACTGGTAACCGGTGCCCCCCTCCTCCATCACAAGGCTACGCCCCAACATTCCCCTTTTTATCCCCCAGAAGCCACAGCCTCCGCCGCATAAGTCTCCCGCGGGCCGCGCTCTCCGCCCATCTGCCCAAAACCTCCCTTCCCAAGCGCAGCCGCGGGAAAGATGGTGTATACTTTTGTGAAATTATTCCTGCTTTTTTGTCCGCGAAAAATGGAAAGTGTTGCGAGTGCACAATACACGCCCGGTCAAGCTGTATAATTTTCCGCCACTTTCCATAATATTTTGATAATTTTTTACCATAGTAATTTTGAAACAAAGGGAGTATTATGAGGTGGTAACGATTGTACTTATATAAATACAAGCCTGAAACCGGCAGGAGGACGATATGAACAACATCATCAGCAAGATCTCCGAGATCGAAGCCTCCGCCGCGGCCATCATGGACGCGGCCGGAGAGCGAAAAAAAGAATACGCGAAGGAGATGGAGGAAAAGGCTGCGGCCTTTGACCGTGAGCTGGAGGAAAAAACCGCCGGACAGCTGAAAGAGCTTCGGGACGCCATGGAACTGGAAGCCAAGCGCCAGCTGGACACCCAGCGTCAGGAAGCGGAGGATACCATCCGCCGTATGGAGGAAAACTACCGCCGCAACCACGCCAGATATGTGGAAAACCTGTTCCTGGCCATGACAAAGGAGTGATCATATGGGCAATCTGCTGACTTACAGCGGTCTGGCCACCAAGGTTCGGGCAATGGAAAGCCGTTTTATCACAGACCGGCAGTATCAGGAGCTGGCCGCCCTCTCCACCGTAGGCGAGGCGTTGGAATTTCTCCGCTCCCAGCCGTCCTACAGCGGCATTCTCGCCGATGCGGACAGCGGCATCCACCGTTCCGAGCTGGAAAAGCTGCTCACCCTCTCCCGATACCGGGATTTTGAAAAGCTGTACCGCTTTTCCGGACCAGGGCCGCGGAAATTTTTAAATTTGTACTTTTCCAACTTTGAAATTTCCCTGATCAAGCGATGCCTGAGAAATCTTTCCCATCCTGATCGGGGAGCTTTGGATCTCTCCATGTTCCAGGACTTTTTTTCCAGGCATTCCAGGCTGGATACCCGCCGCCTCACCTCGGCCGCGTCCCTTTCCGAGCTTACGGACGCTTTAAGAGATACGCCCTATCACGCCCTCTTTGCCAGACTGGAGGAGCAGGACGGGGCGTCCCTTTTTGACTACGAGCTCCAGCTGGATCTGTACCATTTTCAGTGGGTCTGGAAAACGAAGGACAAATTTCTGAACAAAGAGGAGAAAAAGACGCTTACCCAGTGTTTCGGCGCCCAGCTGGATCTGCTGAACGCCCAATGGATCTACCGCTCAAAGAAGTATTACAATCTCCAGCCAAAGGACATTTACCCCCTGCTCATTCCGGTAAATTACCGCCTGAGACGGGAGGACATCACCAAACTGGCGGAGACCGGCACTGTGGAAGAATTTTTCCAGGCGTTAAACGGCACCTATTACGGGAACCTGGCCTACACCGACCTGCAGAGCCAGCCTGACCTGGAGATCCTTTACGAGCAGGTGATGGACCGCATCCACGTCCTGACCGCCAGGAACCATCCCTATTCCAACGCGATTTTGAACTCCTACTTCTATTTTAAGAACCTGGAGATCCACCGGCTCATCACGGCAATCGAGGGCATCCGGTACGGAATTGCCCCGGCCGAGATCATTTCTTACATCATAAAAGACAAAAAAGGGGGTAACGGAACGTGATTGAACCGATGAAATTTATCAGCATCACCGGGCCGAAGGCCGATATTGACCGGGTCGTTGACCGGTATCTGTCAAAGTACGAGGTTCAGCTGGAAAATGCCCTGGCCGAGCTTCGCTCCGTAAAGGATCTAAGACCGTTTACGGAGACAAATCCCTACAAGGAGATGTGCGCCCAGGCGGAGGCCCTGGCCGCGCCCTTAAAGGCGGAAACTGCCGGGAAGGACTCCCGGGGACCCGCCCCGGACATCACTTTGGACGAGGCCCTGGACATTGTAGCCAGGATCACCTCGGATCTGGACGCCTGGAGCAGGGAAAAGGAGGATCTGGAACAGCAGGTGGCCGCTTTGGAGGAGTCCAGAGAGCGGATTTCCCCATTTACGGACTTAAACTACAACTTAAGCGCCATTCTCCACTTTAAATACATCCAGTTCCGCTTTGGACGGATTCCGAAGGAGTATTTCCGGAAGTTTACGGACTACGTTTACGACACCATCGACACGGTGTATTACAAGTGCAGCGAAGAGGACGATTACGTGTGGATCGTCTACTTCGTGCCGGAGTCCATCTCCAAAAAGATTGACGCCATCTACGCCTCCATGCACTTTGAGCGCTACATGATCCCTGACGAGTACGAGGGGACGCCTCTGGAGGCCGGAGCCGCTCTGGACGAGAAAATCAACGGCATGAAGGACCAAATCGCCGCCCTGGAGCAAAAACGCGTCTCCTGCCTGGAGGAGAACCGCGCCTCTATTCTGGCGGCGGACGCCAGACTCTCCCGTTTCGCGAAGAATTTCGACGTGCGGCGGATGGCGGCCTGCACCCGCCACAAGGACTCCACCTTCTACATCCTCTGCGGCTGGATGACGAAGGAACAGGCGGACGCCTTCCGGGAGGACATCAAAAACGACGAGGACGTGTTCCTGATCGTGGAAGAAAACCATGGCAACATTTTGAGCAAACCGCCTACAAAGCTGAAAAACCCGAGGCTATTCCGGCCCTTTGAAATGTTTATCCGGATGTACGGCCTGCCGGCCTACGGAGAACTGGACCCCACCATCCTCATCGGCATCACCTACTCCTTCCTGTTCGGTTTCATGTTCGGGGACGCGGGACAAGGGCTCTGTTTGCTGATCGGCGGATTTTTACTGTACCGGCTGAAAAAGCTGAATCTGGCGGCCATCGTCTCCTGCTGCGGCTTTTTCTCCACCATATTCGGGTTCCTGTTCGGCAGCGTATTCGGCTTTGAGAACGTGATCGAACCCCTCTGGCTGCGTCCCGCGGACGCCATGACGGACCTGCCCTTCATCGGAAAGCTGAACACCGTATTCGTGGTGGCCATCTCCATCGGAATGGGCATTATCCTGTTTACCATGGTGTTAAACATGATCAACAGCATTCGGGAAAAAGACGTGGAAAAGATTTGGTTTGACACAAACGGGGCCGCGGGACTGGTGTTTTACGGAAGCGTAGTGGTTTCCGTGGTGCTGTTCATGAGCGGAAATCCCGTACCCGCCGCGGCGGTGCTTGCCGTTATGTTCGGCCTGCCCCTGCTCCTCATGTTCTTTAAGGAGCCCCTCACCGCCCTTCTGGAAAAAAAGGCCAAAACGGCCGCTCCCGGCGGCAAGGCCATGTTTGTGATCCAGGGCTTTTTCGAGCTTTTTGAAGTGCTGTTGAGCTACTTTTCCAACACCCTCTCCTTCGTCCGTGTGGGCGCCTTCGCCGTGAGCCACGCGGCGATGATGGAGGTGGTGCTGATGTTAGCCGGCGCCGAGGCCGGCAGCCCCAACTGGCTGGTGATCGTCCTCGGCAACCTGTTTGTCTGCGGGATGGAAGGCCTGATCGTGGGCATCCAGGTGCTGCGTCTGGAATACTATGAGCTGTTCAGCCGGTTCTACCGCGGAACCGGCCGGGAATTTAAGCCCTACGGACGGGCGGGGGCATAAGCCCCTTTTCCGCCCCGCAGGCCATTTCCGCAATAAACGGACATGACCGCTAACGCGGTCATCACGAATCATGAAAGCCAGATGGCTCCACGCCTACGGCGTTCCCGCCATCTGCCGACGGCATTCGAAATCCGGGCTGCCGCCCTCCTTACTTATTTAACAGGAAACTACGTTTCCTGTTAAATAAGTATGCTCCGCAAGGAGGCGCACTCCGCGCAAAAGAATATGGCTGCTGACGCAGCCGCGCTCCAGCGCGAGTGTGCGCCAAGCGCACACTTTTTATAGCGTCTTGCCCGTCTGATGACGATATATCTGTGCGCGCGAGCACGCCCATCTATATCGTCGCCATCCGGGGCTTTCAGTAAACATAATAATCGAGAGGAGAATACCCATTATGTCTTTATTAGTCAAAATCACTCTGGCCATCGCGCTGATCCTTACCATCGCCGTTCCCTTCGGCGCCTTCGCCGCCGGCGAAAAGACGAAAGGCCGCTACAAAATAGCCCTGGCCAGCAACCTGGTGCTGTTTTTCGGCGTCATGGCCGTTTCCATGTTCGTCCTGTTCTCCGGAAACGCCCAGGCAGCCGATGCCGCTGAGACAGCCGCTGTGGCCGCCGCGGCCGGAGCCAGTTCTTCCACAGGCCTTGGCTATCTGGCAGCCGCCTTATCCACCGGACTTTCCTGCGTAGGCGGCGGCATCGCCGTTTCCGCGGCCGCCTCCGCCGCTTTGGGGGCCATCAGCGAGGACTCCTCCATTCTTGGTAAATCCCTCATCTTCGTAGGACTTGCCGAAGGTGTGTGCCTGTACGGACTGATCATCTCCTTCATGATCTTAGGACAGCTCTGATATGAAAATGTACCTGATCAGCGACAACACCGACACCTACACCGGCATGAGGCTTGCCGGGGTGGAAGGCGAGGTTGTCCATGAAAAAGAGGAATTAAAGGCCGCCCTCGATCGCGTGCTGGCCGACAAAGAGATCGGGATTGTCCTCCTCACGGAGAAATTCGGCAGGGAGTTTCCGGACGTGGTAAACCAGCTCAAGCTGGATTATAAAGTCCCCCTGTTCGTGGAAATCCCCGACCGCCACGGAACCGGCCGCAAGCCCAACTTTATCACCGATTACGTGAACGAGGCCATCGGCCTGAAACTATAAAAAGGCAGGTGATCAGACATGACAACCGAGGAAAAATTACAGCATTTCCTGGAGTTCTGCATGGAAGACTCCAGAGCCCGCAGCGCGAAAATGCTGGACGACTGCACCGCCGCCCTGGAACAGGCGTTTGAGGAGCACAAGGCGGAGGCAGAACACCGGGCAGAAATGCAGATTCAGATTGAAAAAGACCGCATCAAGCGGGACATCAATAAACAGCTTGCCGTGGATCAGTTAAAGATCCGCCGGAGACTGAGCCGGAAACAGGAAGAATTAAAAGATATGCTCTTTGTGGAGCTGAAAAACCGCCTGGCCGCCTTCATGGAGACCGCGCAGTACCAGCGCCTGTTAGAGCGGCAGATCCGCCGGGCCAGAGAGGTGGCCGGGGACGACGAACTGATCATTTACATGGATCCCACAGACAGCGACAAATTGCAACGCATCGCTCTCCACCAGGGAGAGGGCGTGGACATCCGGTTAAGCCAGTACTCCTTCGGAGGCGGCACGAGGGCCGTGATTCCCTCCAAAAACATTTTGATTGACAATTCCTTCGACGCCCTGATCGCCGGGGAAAAACGCCATTTTTCATTCCATTTAAACGGAAAAGGAGGACAGGGCCATGACTAAGACAGGAACGATCTACGGCATCAACGGCCCCATCGTCTACGTAAAGGGCGACGCAGGCTTTGAGATGCACGAAATGGTCACCGTGGGAAAGGACAGCCTGGTGGGCGAGGTCATCGGCCTCTCCGCCCAGTCCACCACCATCCAGGTGTATGAGGAGACGACAGGCATCAAGCCGGGAGAAACCGTCACCGGCTCCGGCGCCCCCGTCTCCGCCGTCCTGGCCCCCGGCATTTTAAGCAATATTTTCGACGGCATCGAGCGCCCCTTAAAAGAGATCGCGAAAACCGGCGGGGCCTATATCCCCAGAGGCGTAAACGTAGATTCCTTAGACCGGGAAAAGCTGTGGGACACCCACATCACTGTGAAAAAGGGAGAACAGCTCCTGCCTGGCGCCATCATCGCCGAGGTCCCGGAGACTCCCGCCATCGTCCACAAGGTCATGCTGCCCCCCGACCTGGAGGGCTACGTCACCGACGTGGTGGCCGACGGCAAATACACCATCGACGACCGGCTGCTAACCTTACAGCTTCCTGACGGCACTGAGCGGGACATCACCATGACCCAGCGCTGGCCCATCCGCGTTCCCAGGCCCACGGCCAAGCGGTTCCCCCCGGCCATGCCTTTAATCACCGGTCAGAGGATCTTAGACACCATGTTCCCCCTGGCAAAGGGCGGCACCGCTGCCATCCCCGGCGGATTCGGTACGGGAAAGACCATGACCCAGCACCAGATCGCCAAATGGTCCGACGCGGACATCATCATCTACATCGGCTGCGGCGAGCGTGGAAACGAGATGACCCAGGTACTGGAGGAGTTTTCCGAGCTGATCGACCCCAAATCCGGCAATCCCCTGCTGGACCGCACCACCCTGATCGCCAACACCTCCAATATGCCCGTAGCCGCCCGTGAGGCCAGCCTGTACTCCGGCCTGACCTTAGCGGAATATTACCGGGATATGGGCTACCACGTGGCCATCATGGCCGACTCCACCTCCCGCTGGGCCGAGGCGCTGCGGGAGCTGTCCGGCCGCCTGGAGGAAATGCCTGCCGAGGAAGGATTCCCGGCTTACCTGGCCTCCCGGCTCTCCGCCTTCTACGAGCGGGCTGGAATGATGCAGAACTTAAACGGAACGGAAGGCTCCGTCTCCATCATCGGAGCCGTCTCCCCCCAGGGCGGCGACTTCTCCGAGCCAGTGACCATGAACACCAAGCGTTTCGTCCGCTGTTTCTGGGGACTGGACAAAAACCTGGCCTACTCCAGGCATTTCCCGGCCATCCAGTGGCTCACCAGCTACTCCGAGTACCTGACGGACTTAGCCCCCTGGTACACGGAAAATGTGGACCGGAAATTTGTGGACTACCGCAACCGGCTGGTCTTTCTCCTCACCCAGGAGAGCAGCCTGATGGAGATTGTAAAGCTCATCGGCAGCGACGTTCTCCCCGACGACCAGAAACTGATCCTGGAGATCGCCAAGGTCATCCGCGTGGGCTTTCTCCAGCAGAACGCCTTCCACGCCGACGACACCTGTGTCCCCCTGTCCAAGCAGTTTAAAATGATGGAGACCATCCTCTATCTCTACAAAAAATCCAGGGCGCTGATTTCCATGGGAATGCCCATGTCCGTGCTCAAGGAGGACAAGATTTTCGACAAGGTGATCGCCATGAAATACGACATCCCCAACAGCAAGCCGGAGCTGTTTGACGAATACAAAAAAATGATCGACCAGTTCTACGACGACGTCGTGGAGCGCAACGCGTAAAGGAGGTTTTCACATGGCAATCGAATATCTGGGCTTAAGCAGAATCAACGGCCCGCTGGCCGTGCTGGAAGGCGTCCGCGGAGCCGCCTACGACGAGATCGTAGAAATGACGGTAAACGGCACGGAGCCGCGGCTCGGCCGCATCATAGAGATCTACGACGACCGCGCCGTCATCCAGGTGTACGAGGGCACCGACGGCATGGCCTTAAGAAACACCCACACCCGCCTGACCGGCCGCCCCATGGAGCTGGGCGTATCCGAGGAAATGCTGGGCCGCACCTTCAACGGCATCGGCGTTCCCATCGACGGCCTGGGAGACATCGAGCCGGACAAAATGCTGGACGTAAACGGAAAGCCCTTAAACCCGGTGACCAGAGAATACCCCAGAGACTACATCCGCACGGGAATCTCCGCCATCGACGGCCTGACCACCTTAATCCGCGGGCAGAAACTGCCGATTTTCTCCGGAAACGGCCTGCCCCACGACCAGCTGGCCGCCCAGATCGTGCAGCAGGCGTCCCTGGGAGACAATTCCGACGAGAAATTCGCCATCGTGTTCGCTGCTATGGGTGTCAAATACGACGTGGCAGACTTCTTCCGCCGCACCTTCGAGGAGAGCGGCGTCTCCGACCACGTGGCCATGTTCATCAACCTGGCAAACGACCCGGTGGTAGAGCGTCTCATCACCCCCAAGGTAGCCCTGACCCTGGCGGAATACTTAGCCTTTGAAAAGGAAATGCACATTCTGGTCATTTTAACGGATATGACCTCCTTCGCCGAGGCTATGCGTGAGGTCTCCTCCTCCAAAGGGGAAATCCCCTCCAGAAAGGGCTATCCAGGCTATCTCTACAGCGAGCTGGCCACCATCTACGAGCGGGCCGGCATCGTGGCCGGGAAACACGGATCTGTGACCCAGATCCCCATCCTGACCATGCCAAACGACGACATCACCCACCCGATCCCCGACCTGACGGGCTACATCACCGAGGGACAGATCGTGCTGGACCGCCTGCTGCAGGGCCAGTCCGTCTACCCGCCCATCAACGTGCTGCCCAGCCTCTCCCGCCTGATGAAAGACGGCATCGGCGAGGGCTACACCAGAAAGGATCACCAGGACGTGGCAAACCAGCTCTTTTCCTGCTACGCCAAGGTGGGCGACGCCAGGGCGCTGGCCTCGGTCATCGGCGAGGATGAGCTGTCCCCCTTAGACAAGAAATACCTGGAATTCGGAAAGGCCTTTGAGGAGCGGTTTATCGGCCAGGATCCCCATGAAAACAGGACCATCACTCAGACCTTAGACATCGGCTGGGAGCTTTTGAGGATGCTTCCCAGAGAGGAGCTGGACCGCATCGACACGAAGGTGCTGGATGAATTTTATCATTCCGCTGAATAGGAGGAATTTTCATGAATCCTAATACATTTCCAACAAAAGGAAATTTAATCCTGGCCAAAAACTCCCTGGCCCTGGCCACTCAGGGCTACGGCCTGATGGACAAAAAGCGGAACATCCTCCTCAAGGAGCTGATGAACCTCATCGACCAGGCCAGGGACATCCAGTCCGAGATCGACGCCACCTTCACAGAGGCCTACAAGGCCCTCCAGCAGGCCAACATCGAACTGGGCATCAACTACGTCCAGGAAATCAGCGCCTCCGTGCCCGTGGAAAACGGGATCCGCATCAAATCCCGGAGCATCATGGGGACGGAGATCCCCCTGGTGCAGCACACGCCGGACACCTTAAACCTGTCCTACGCCTATTACAGCACCAGGGAATCCCTAGACGAGGCCAGAGCCCGGTTTGAGAAGGTGAAGGAGCTGACCATCAAGCTCTCCATGGTGGAAAACTCCGCCTACCGCCTGGCAAACAACATCAAAAAGACCCAGAAACGGGCCAACGCCCTGAAAAACATCACCATTCCCATGTACGAAACCCTCACCAGGGACATCACCAACGCCCTGGAGGAAAAGGAGCGGGAAGAATTTACCAGGCTGAAGGTCATAAAGAGGATGAAGGAGAAATCGTAACCGGTTTCTCCTTTTCCCATCTCCCATCTTTCTCTTTTCCCCAATATGTGTTAAAAT
>NZ_NFLE01000058.1 GCF_002160755.1 Lachnoclostridium sp. An14 | reverse complement strand
TTGGTATTAGTTTACCACAAGGATAGCGATTCATCCACAAAAAGTTCCTGTTTTATGCGGAATTTTTCATATACATAGCGTTAAGTCTTACATACAGACTTTACTTTTTCAATTCACGTATTTTTCAAGAAACTTTTGACAACCTTCCAGGCAACTTCTGAAAGAAACTTTTGGCAAAACTTTTTGACCCCCAGAAGTTTCAGAAAAGAACCGTTTCATCCGTAATTAAAACAGTGTGTGCCAAGCGCACACTCACGCCGGAGCGCGGCTGCGTAAACAGCCATATTCCTCTGCGCGAAGTGCACCTCCCGCCAGAGGCTTTTGTGTCATAAGGAACGCAGTTTCCTACTATGACACAAAAAAATGTGCCGCAGATTTTCCTTCTGCAACACATTTTCCGCATTCCTATGACCTATCCGGGAATCGAACCCGGGTTTCCGCCGTGAGAGGGCGGCGTCTTGACCGCTTGACCAATAGGCCGGTATCCATCGAGGCGACAAGATTCGAACTTGCGACCTCTGCGTCCCGAACGCAGCGCTCTACCAAACTGAGCCACGCCTCGACATGGTTTGACAGGTGTCCCTGTCAGAGCTACTGAGGGGACTCGAACCCCTGACCTGCTGATTACGAATCAGCTGCTCTACCGACTGAGCCACAGTAGCTTGCAATTCACTTTCGACACCATCACGTATCGATGACCTATCCGGGAATCGAACCCGGGTTTCCGCCGTGAGAGGGCGGCGTCTTGACCGCTTGACCAATAGGCCGGTATCATCGAGGCGACAAGATTCGAACTTGCGACCTCTGCGTCCCGAACGCAGCGCTCTACCAAACTGAGCCACGCCTCGACACCTCTGGTAGTATATAACAGAACCTGAGAAAAGTCAACTCCTTTTTCAAATATTTTTTATTGTATAAATATTTGCAACAATTTCACGCAATTTCCATCCCATTTCTGTCTGTTCCTACCTATATTAATGAGAAAAGAGAGCACAAAAACTGCCTGCCCAAAAGCAAACTGCCCCGCCGGAAAACGCAGTTCCGGCGGGGGCCTCTCGTTTCCTTATACCTCTACCGCGGAAAATCCCAGATCATCCAGCAGCTCCACCGCCTTGACGCAAACGCCGTCGTCCTCGATGGAAACGGTCTTGGTATCCAGATCCGTCTTGTGGGCAATGCCCTCGCCGTCCAGAGCCTTGTCGATTCTGGCTACGCAGTTTCCGCACATCATTTCTTCGCATTTAAATGTCTTCATATCAATCTTCTCCTTTTCTTTTTACGGCGTTTGGCCGGTTATTTCATCAGTTTCTGAATCGCCCGGCAGAGCTCGTCGATCACTTCCGTATCTCCTTCCTCGACCCGCTCCACCACACAGCTGTGAATGTGATCGGTTAAAAGGATCCGGTTAAAGCTGTTGAGGGCCGCCTGTACCGCTGACACCTGATTTAAAATGTCGATGCAGTACCGCTCCTCCTCCACCATATTTTTGATCCCGCGGATCTGGCCCTCGATCCGGTTCAGCCGGTTTAATAGGGCCTTTTCCTCCTCCGCAGTCCGATGCTTATGCCTGCTGCAGCCGCAGGTTTCCTCACTGTATTTTTCTCCCATGTTCCACCTCTCATCGTTTCTTCCGGCCCCGGCAGGCATCCGGTCCTATAATTTCATCCGGCGCAGGCGAAGGGCGTTGCTCACCACGCAGACGGAGCTCAGCGACATGGCAAAGCCTCCGATCATGGGGCTGAGCAGCGGGCCTCCCAACAGATAGAGAACCCCGGCCGCCACCGGAATGCCCAGGCTGTTGTAGAAAAATGCCCAGAACAGATTCTGCTTGATATTGCGGATGGTAAGGCGGCTTAACTTCACCGCCCGGTACACATCCTCCAGATCCGACTTCATCAGCACGATGTCCCCCGACTCCAGGGCGATGTCGCTGCCGGAGCCGATGGCCGTGCCCACGTCCGCCTGTACCAGGGCCGGGGCATCATTGATGCCGTCTCCTACCATCATAACAGTTTTTCCCTCTGACTGCAACCGGCTGACCACATTTGCCTTATCCTCCGGAAGAACTTCAGCGATCACATTGTCAATGTGGGCCTGTCTTCCGATGTAGGCGGCGGTCTTTTTGTTGTCTCCGGTGAGCATATATACCTGGATTCCCAGGCTTTTCAGGTGGTCCACCGCCCGCACGCTGCTCTCCTTGATGGTGTCTGCCACGCAGATCACCCCTTCCAGCGCTCCGTCCACCACTACAAACATGGGGGTTTTCCCCTCGTCCGCCGCAGTTCCGGCGATTTCCTGCAATTTATCACTCAGGGAAAGGCCCAGCTGTTCCACCAGACGGAAATTTCCGATGCCCACCGGTTTTCCGTCCAGCTCCGTGAGAATGCCGGCTCCCGTGACGCTCTGGAAGGTCTCCGGGCGCGTCAGCTCCATGCCTCTCACCTTCGCCTCCTCCACGATGGCATTTCCCAGGGGGTGCTCCGACAGCTGCTCGCAGCTGGCTGCCAGGCGCAGCAGTTCTTCCTCATTTAAGGAGCCGGCGGCCATCACGTCCGTCACCCTCGGCTTTCCCTCCGTGATGGTTCCCGTCTTATCCAACACCACCGTATCCACCTTGTGGCTGATTTCCAGGGCCTCGCCGCTCTTAATCAGAATTCCGTGGCTGGCTCCCACACCTGTTCCCACCATGATAGCCGTGGGCGTGGCCAGTCCCAGGGCACAGGGGCAGGCAATCACCAGCACAGAGACGAAAATGGTGAGCACAAAGGACATATTCTGACCTCCCACCACGCCCCAGAGCAGGGCCGCCACCAGGGCAATCACCATAACCGTGGGCACGAACACGCCGGCCACCTGATCCGCCAGTTTGGAAATGGGGGCCTTTTTGCCCTGGGCGTCCTCGATCATGCGGATGATTTTTGACAGGGTGGTGTCGTTTCCCGTGTGGGTCACTTCCATTTCCATGGCCCCATTGTAGTTCATGCTGCCGCCGATCAGCTGATCCCCTTCCTGCTTCTCCACCGGGATGCTCTCTCCTGTGAGCATGGATTCGTCCACGCTGCTGTTTCCTCTCACCACCACGCCGTCCAGGGGGATCCGGCTGCCGGGCTTTATGAGAAGGTGCTGTCCAAGCCGCACCGCGGAGGTCTCCACCTCCCGCTCCGCGCCGTTTTCATAGAGAATGGCCGTATCCGGGGCCAGCTCCATCAGCTTGCGGATGGCCTCGGAGGTCTTTCCCTTGCTGCGGCTCTCCATGTATTTTCCCAGCATAACCAGGGTCACTACCACGGCCGCCGACTCGTAGTACAGGCTGTGCACTCTGGAGCCGTCGCCCTGCAGGATCAGCCAGGTCATGCAGAGACTGTAGACAAAGGCGCTGCCTGTGCCGATGGCCACCAGGGAATCCATGTTGGGATTTCCCTTGATCAGAGCCTTGATGCCCACCAGATAAAATTTCCGCCCGCAGATCATCACCGCCACCGTCAGCACCAGCTGGATCAGGGCGAAGTTCACCGGGTTCTCCATAGGGGCTATGATACCCGGTAAGGGCATTCCCATCATATGGCCCATGGAAATGTAGAGAAGGGGAACCGCAAAACAGATGGCGGTGATCACCCGCCGTTTCGTGGCGTTAAGCTGCTCCTCCTGTTTCTCAAAGGCTGCCTCCTCCTGCTTTTTCTTATCTGCCTCCTCCACCACCAGAGAGGCCTTAAATCCGGCCTTATCCACCTTTTCCACGATCATCTGCTCCGTGACCCTGGACTCGTCGTAGGTGATGACCATCTTATTGGTAGTGAGGTTCACATCACTGGACTGGACTCCCTCCAGTTTCCTGGTGACCCGCTCCACCGCGCTGCTGCAGGCGGCGCAGGCCATTCCTTCAATATTATACACCTCTGTTCGCATATCGTACCTCCATATACTCATACCCTCAATGGGTATATTGGAATTATAGAACAGCGGGGAGGAAATGTCAAGAGGGGAACTGAAATTTGCTGGGTGGATTCCTTGGAACAAGAATTCCTCACCTATTTTATCAGAATTTATCCAATATTCTCCAATGTTTTCAGTTATTATAAATCGTAATAATTTGTTAAGAAATTATTAACTTTTTTTTTGCAAACTGTTATATAATAATACTAACCATTCACACTTCTACGCCCGCGGTCCACATTCTCTGGCGGTCGGCCCGCGGTACATCGACATCTGAATTTGAAGGGAGGATAATACATGAAACCATTCCACGCAAAAAGTTTCGTTGCCGGGCTGATCATCGGGACCATGGGGATCACTACGGCGTTCGCGGCGACGGGAATCGCCTCCGCCACTCTGAGCGGCACCCAGATTTCTCTTAACGGGACCTCTCTGTCCCTTGGCAGACCCCTGATTTCCGTTACTATGGAAGGGGAACAGGAGGCCAGCCTCTACGTGCCGGCCACGGAAACCTTTACCAATCTGGGATATGCCGTCAATTATGACAGCGCAAAAAATACCCTCGATTTAATTCCCCACAGCACCATTTCCCACGAGACCGTGGACGGCAGCCTGCCCCAGGAGGGCACCGTAATTTCCCTGGCCAACCACCCGGATCAGAGGAACATCGCCGAATCCGGTTCCTTCCAGGCCGAAGACCATCAGACCTTAACCCTGACCATTACCTCCGATATTAAGGGCGGGTCCGTGGACTTCTTCCTGTTTGATCCAAATGGAAACCAGCAGCATATTACCATCGGCTCCGCCGACATCACAAAGGAGATCCCCCTGGAAAAGGGAATATGGCAGTATAACTGTTCCGGTCTGTTCCAGGACGGAGGGAACATCACCGTTATAGGCACCATCCAATAAGGGAAAACGGTTCCGAAGGTTTTCCCCATACAGGCACTGTATATGACAGGAAACCGGGAAATTCCATCCAGGTTTCCTGTTTTTTGTGCCATAGGAAACTGCGTTCCCTATGGCACAAAAGCCTCCGGCGGGAGGCGCACTCCGCGCAAAGGAAAATGGCTGCTGGCGCAGCCGCGCTCCGGCGCGAGTGTGCGCCAAGCGCACACTTTTTTACTGCAAACGCTGTGGAAAACGGGAGGTCTCATTTCCATATCAAACTTTTTAGCACTCACCTCTTGACAGTGCTAACAAACCGTGTTATAGTACAACCATAACAAAACAGCGAAAGAGACCACGGCGGACCCGTTTCCACCGTCCGCTCATCATAAAAGGAGGATGTTACTTATGTTAATTCCAAGAACAAATTACGGCTTTGATTTCTTTGACGATTTTTTCAATGACAGTTTCTGGAGCGGCTCTCAGCCGGCACAGACGAAGAAGGATACCGGGCTGATGCGCACGGATATTTTAGACGGCGGGGCCTGCTATCTGGTGGACATTGAGCTGCCCGGCTACCGCAAGGACGAGATCCAGGCTGAGTTAAAGGACGGCTACCTCACCATCTCCGCCGTACACAGCGAAGCCGATGACAAGGAAAAAACTTATGTGCGCCGGGAGCGCTACCACGGCTCCATGAGACGGACCTTCTACGTGGGCGAGGCCTTAAGGCAGGAGGACATCAAAGCCGCCTTTGAAAACGGCGTGCTCCGCCTGACGGTGCCGAAGGAGGCGCCGAAACCCATCGAGGAAAAGCCGAAATATATCAACATTGAATAAACTCTCCCCATAAAAGACGGGCCGGCCGCCATTTCCCTCTGGGCGAAGGGCGCCTCCCGCCGGAGGCTTTTATGTCATAGGGGACACCGTTTCCTATGACACAAAACAGGAGCTGCGGCGCCGGGTAGACAACCGGCACAGCAGCTCCTGTTTCGCGTCTTTTTGTTAAATCATTTCTCCGTAATTTTCCGCCGCCTTCATAAACGGCCCCATTTCCATCTCCAGCTCCTCCCGGATGCCTTCCAGGCTGTCCCGCAAGAGCCGCTTGCCCCGCACCAGCACCTCTCCGTCTACCATCACCGTGTCCACGTTGGAGGCGTTGGCGGAGTAGACCAGGGCAGAATAGGGATTGTAGCAGGGGAACATATTCACCGAATCCGTCTCCACGATCACCAGATCCGCCTTCTTTCCTTCCTCGATGGAGCCAAGCTCCCGCTCCATGCCGATGGCCCTGGCGCCGCCCATGGTGCCCATTTTCACAATGTCGCAGGCCGGGAACAGGGTCCGGTCATGATGCTCCGTCTTCTGGAAATTGGCAAAAAGCTTAAAAAGGGTAAACAGATCCAGGGTATTTCCGGAGGAGGCCCCGTCGGTGCCGAATCCGGCGGCGATGCCCAGCTTTTCCATGGCCGGAATGGGAGCCACGCCGCGGCCGCCCTTGGTGTTGGAGCCGATACAGTGAGCCACGCTTACCCCGTGACGGGCAAAGAGCTCCATAGCCTTCTCCTCCATATAAACGCAGTGGGCCGCCAGGGTCCTCCGGTCCAAAATCCCCAGATCCGCCATAACCTCCACCGGGGTCTTCCCGTACTCCGTCCGGAATTTCTCCATCTCGTGCTCCATCTCGCAAACGTGGATGGTGTAGGGCACATCGTACTTCTCCGCCAGCTCAAAGGAGCGTTTTAACATCTCCGGGCTTAAGCTGTATGTAGCGTGGGGGGCCACCACCGGCGTCACCAGCCGGTTTCCCTTCCACTCGTTTATAAACCGCTCCCCGTACTCCAGGCCGCCGTAAGGCTCCGGGCTGTCGCAGGTGGGCTGGCCGATGACCGTCTCCCCTAAAAATCCCCGGATCCCCAGCTCCTCGCAGGCCTTCGCCACCTCGTCCTCAAAGTAATACATATCCACGAAGGTGGTAATGCCCGCCAGCAGCATTTCACAGATTCCATACTTCGCCGCCCGGTACACCAGCGTTCTGGTCATGGCGTCGTTTTCCAGGGGGAACAAAAACCGGCGCAGACGGTCGGCGCAGTCATCCCCCAGGGTGCGGAAAGGCATCATGGACACGTGGCAGTGGGTGTTTACCAGGCCCGGCAGCAGGATTCCGCCGCCGCCGTCAAGAATTCTCACATCCGGCCCTGGATTCCAGCTCTCCGCCTCCTGTCTGCTCCCCACCCTGGCGATCCGGCTGCCGTCCACCAGCACACAGCCGTCCTCGTAAACCTTATTTTCCCCGTTCATTGTGAGCACTCTCACATTTGTGATCATCGTCTTCATTGTGATCTCTCCCTTCTCCTGTTATCGCTGTTTCTATATATCATCTCGCCTGCGGCTCGATGGGCTTCCTCGTCAAGCGCGGATTCGTGCAAGCACGATCCGCTCTTTCCTCGTTATTATACCACAAGGTTCCACCAACGGGAATCCTTTGGCGGGCAGGATCCCCCTCCGCTTTCCCGCCGTTTTTCCCCGATCTCCTATATCAGATTTCCGATCAGCGGCACCACCACCACTGTCATCAGTCCCGCCACGGCAATGGCCAGGCTGGACATGGCTCCTTCTATCTCCCCAAGCTCCAGAGCCTTGGAGGTGCCGATGGCGTGGGCGGCGTTTCCCAGGGCCAGCCCCTTGGCCACCGGTTCCTCCAGATGAAGAAACTGGAACAGCTTTTCCGCCAAAATCACGCCGGACACGCCGGTGATGATAATGCTCACCACCGTCAGCGTCACAATGCCTCCCGCCTCCTCACTGACTCCCATGCCGATGGCAGTGGTGATGGATTTTGGCAGAAGGGTCACGTAATGGACGTGCTCCAGCTTAAACAGCAGACAGAGCACCAGAATGGTAGCCGCGTTGGCCACCACCCCGGCGGCAATGCCGCAGACCACAGCCGCCTTATTCCGCTTTAACAGGGCAAGCTGCTTGTAAAGGGGAATGGCCAGACAGACCGTGGCCGGCGTCAGCAGATAGCTGATGCACTGGGCCCCCTTCATATATTCATCGTAGCTTAAATCCGCCGCCAGCAAAACAGGGATGATGACGGCCGCTGCCACCAGCAGGGGATTGCAGAGGGCAAATCCCGTCTTTTTCTTCAGCCACAGGCCAAAGCTGTAGGCGGCGATGCTGAGCACCGCGCCAAAGTACGCTGAGGATGCCAACGCCTCTCTCATGACCGGTCTCCCCCTTTCCTTCTGATAATCCACTGAGCCACCAGCCCGGTAACGCTCATGACGAGAACAGTGGACACCACCGCGATCACCACAAAGGGCACCAGCACCGCCTTCAATTCCCCAAAGCTCTCCATAATGCCCACACAGGCCGGCAGAAACATAATGGGCATGGCGTCCAGCATCCAGTTTCCCGTGACCTCCAGCATCTCCAGTTTCACCACGCCAATAACCAGGCAGATCAAAAGCAGAAACAGGCCGTACACTCCCGCCGGAACGGGAAAGGGCAAAAGCTGATTCAAGACTTCACCTGCGGCGGACATTCCGAAAATGATCCCCGCTTCCTTGACATATTTCATCTTGCGTATCTCCTCTCAAACAGTCTGATTTTCATTCTACTCTCACGGGAAAGGAATGGTCAAGGCCAAATACACACAAAATACAATCTTCCGTAACCGTTCAGCCATGCAATTCATAATTTGACGGATTCTGTGAAATTGGCTAACGTGAAACGTGATTAGCCGTCAAATGATTCATGTCGGGCGTCCGCCCTATAGAACCATATGGCAAAACACTGCGTGAGAGCTTGCTCACTAAGCAGTGTTTTGCCATATGGTTCTGCATGGCTGAACTGTTACAATCTTCCCGATTTCAGTTGAATTTTACCCGTTCCTGCCCTATAATTTCCTTTATAAGACAGACGGCAAATCCCTGCGGCGGCCAAGGCCCGTCCCGTTTCAGGAAAACGGGGCCGAAACTGTCGGGAACCGGCGGCCGCCGTCCTTTCACCGTCAAACGACACCGCTTAACGGCCAATTCAAGGAGGAAACAGCTATGGCAAACATTTTAAAACGATTTACGGATATTATGTCGGCAAACATCAACGCCCTTTTGGACAAAGCAGAGGATCCCGCGAAAATGGTGGATCAGTACATCCGGGACATTGAGAGCGATTTAGGCAAGGTGAAGGCGGAGACGGCCGCCGTCATGGCTGCGGAGAAAAAGGCCAAACGGGATCTGGACGAGAACACCCAGGAGATGGAGACCATGGCCCGCTACGCGGAAAAGGCCCTTGTGGCTGGAAATGAAGGGGACGCCAGAGTCTTCCTGGAGAAAAAGGCAGCCCTTAACGCCAGCCGGGCGTCCTTAGAGCAGCTTTACGCCACCGCCAGGGAAAACGCCGCCCACATGAAGGAAATGCACGACAAGCTGGAAAAGGATCTGGCCCAGCTGCAGCAGCGAAAAGCCCTCATCCACTCCAAGATGGCCATGGCCCGCACCCAGGAGCGTGTAAACCAGTTAGGTTCCGGAATCCGAAACGCCGGTGAGGCCATGTCCGCCTTCGATAAGATGGAGGAGAAGGCCAACCGGATGCTGGACGAGGCGGAGGCCATGGCAGAGCTTGGCAAAAAAGAGGATACCGCCGAGGATCTGATGCGCAAATACGATGAGCCGGCCGCCGGCAATCCGGAGGTGGAGGATGAGTTAGCCGCCTTAAAAGCCAAGCTGGGACTGTAGTCATGGAAATCTACCACTGCAAAAACTGCGGCAGCGTCATGGAGTTCGACCCGGAAAGCCAGGCCCTCAAATGCCCCAGCTGCGGCTCCCGGGAAACGATTGATCACTTTGCGGAGCGGATTCAGGAACACCCCATGACCCTAGACGCCCGCAGAAAAATACGGGCGGAGGAAAAGACCTCCCACACCATGGAATGCCAGGGCTGCGGAGCCAAAATCGAGGTGGACGCCAACAGCACGGCGGCGGAATGCCCCTACTGCGGCTCTAAATACGTGCTGGCGGAGAAACAGGAAGACACCTTAATTCCCGACGGCGTACTGCCCTTTCAGTTTGACCGGGATATGGCGGACCAACGGTTTGCCGCCTGGGTGAAGGGACAGTTCTGGGCTCCTAGCAAGCTGAAACATCTGTATCAGAAGGGGCTGCTCCAGGGGATTTACCTTCCCTACTGGACCTTCGACGCCCGCACGGACACCCCCTACACCGCCCGCGGAGGCCGGGTGCACACCCAAACCTACCGTGGGCCGAATGGAAAGATGAGAACCAGGACCTACACCACCTGGCATCCCGTGTCCGGGCAGATCCGCCACACCTTTGACGACCTGCTCGTCCCCGCGTCTGGCAAGCTGGATCTGGACCTCTTAGGAGGAATGGATAGTTTCCGCACTGAGGCGTTAGTCTCCTATTCCCCGGAATATTTATCCGGCTACAACGCGGAATGTTTCTCCGTCTCCCTGGAGGTGGCCGCGAACCAGGCCCGCCAGGAAATGACGGAACAGATCCGGGAAATGGCTGAGAGGGAGGTGCTCAGCCGCTACGACCGGATCGACGGACTGTGCATTTCCCCTTCCTTTTCTGGGGAAACCTTTAAATACATCCTGGTGCCGGTGTACAGCACCGCCTACCAGTACCGGGACCGGGTATACCACGTACTGATCAACGGACAAAGCGGCCTCATCGCCGGGGAATACCCCAAGAGCATTTTCAAAATCGCCCTCTGCGTCCTGCTGGTGATCGCGGTGATTCTGCTTATTTTTTATTTCTTACAATGATAGCGAAAGAACGGAGGTTTTACATATGGGCCTGTTTGGAAACCAGTTTGCAAACGTGATCGAGTGGCGGGAATTCCGCGACGATATGCTCTTTTGGAAATGGAGCAACCAGGAGATCAAGAAAGGGAGCCGCCTCATCATCCGGCCGGGACAGGACGCTGTGTTCCTCTATAACGGCGTCGTGGAAGGCATTTTCCGGGACGAGGGAAACTTCGAGGTGGAGTCGGACATCATTCCTTTCCTCTCCACTCTGAAGGGCTTTCAGTTCGGTTTTAACAGCGGCATCCGGGCGGAGGTCCTGTTTATCAACACGAAGGAAATCCTGGTGAAATGGGGGACGAAAAGCCCGGTGCTGATCCCCTATCCCGGCCTTCCGGGAGGAATGCCCATCCGGGCCTTCGGCACCTTCACCTGCCGGGTGGAGGACTACGACGTGCTCATCGATCGGATCGCCGGAATCCGACAGCAGTTTACTGTGGAGGACGTAAAGGAACGGATCCTCTCCTCCTTAAGCCAGCTGCTGATGAAATGGATCTCCGCCAAGGGCCAGGATATGTTCAACCTGCAGCGAAACGCCGGGGAGATCGGCGCCGGACTGCGGGAGGACTTAGACATGGAGATGCGCTCCATCGGAATCGCCATCCCCACCTTCACCATCTCCAGCTTTAACTACCCGGAGGAGGTTCAGAAAATGGCGGAAAAGGCCGCTGCCCAGAGCATGATCGGGGATGTGGGACGCTTTCAGCAGGTGGCCTTCGGACAGTCCCTCACGGAAAGCGGCGGTTCCGCCGCCCAGATGGCTGGGATGGCCGCCGGTCTGGCCATGGGGCAGCAGATGGTGGCCGGAGCCGCGGGACAGGTTCCCGGCGGGCAGGCCATGGCAGTGTCCGGAACGCCCGGAACAGGGCCTCTGGGACAGACTCCCGGCGTCCAGGCCGGGGCAGCTCCCGAAACCGGCTCCGCGCCGGGCACTGGGCCCTTCCTTCTGCCCCCCAACTTCTGCCCCAACTGCGGAGCCAAAACAAACGGCATGAAGTTCTGCGGAAACTGCGGCTACAAGCTTGTGTAAACTCACCGGATGACATCGTTCAGACCATCGCGTAAGGAGGAATGAAACTTGGAAATCATCACTGCCACCGCCCTGTCTTCTCAGCAAAAGGAACTGGTTCAGGAGCTTTTCCGGGCCTGCCGGGAATTTGAGGGGATGACCCTCACCTTTCCGGCGGAGGACGGGGACTTTTTCGTGCTCTGTATGGAAAACGGCACTCTGGCCAGCGCTCTGGCCCTCTACTACCTGGAGCCCCACCTTTACGAGTGCACCGCGGCCACCCTCCCGGATATGCGGAAACAGGGATATTTTTCCAAAGCCCTGGCCCAGGCGGAGCTGCACTTCCCCAATTCCGACTTTTCCTTCGTCACCGATGGCCGCTGCCCGGCGTCCGCTTTCGTGCTAAAAAAGCTGAACGCCCGGTTCTGGTACAACGAGCATATGATGACTCTGGAGCTGTCCCAGTGGCAGCCCCCCGTCTGCGCCCTGCCCCCCTCCTTTTCCATGACCGTGGACGAAAGCGGCAAATTCACCGCCTTCGCCCAGGACCGGGAGATCGGCGTCTGTTTCATCACTCCCTTAGGCGGCGGCGTATATTTCTACGGCATGGAGATCAGGGCCCCCTTCCGGGGCAAGGGCTACGGGAAGGCCTTTTTCCTCCAGGTACTCAAATCCCTCCAGGAAAACACCTCCACCGTCACCCTCCAGGTCTCCGGAAACAATACCGTGGCCTTAAATCTCTACAAGAAAACAGGGTTCCGGATTACGGAAACCCTGTCCTATTATCTCTACTAAATAACTAAAAATTATCTGGCCCACTGGCCGTCATAAAATATGGAAAAAGACCGGCAGTCCCCACGGCATCTTCCCGCCGCAGGCCTGCCGGCCTTCCATATTTATCTTTTTTGTATCAGTCCCGTCTTACCTGAATCCCCTGAGCCTCGATCTGTTGCCGGATCTCCAGCATCCGCTTGTCCGTCTGGGCGATCACATCGGCGCACTGCTTGAGCTCCTCGCCGATTTCCGACGCGTTATCCATAGACTTTTTGTACTTCAGCTGATGGTCCAGGCTGGCCCAGAAATCCATGGCGATGGTGCGGATCTGCACCTCCACCCGCATGGGTTTCTTCATATCCGAAAAGAATACGGGGATTTCCACGATCATGTGGTAGCTGCGGTAGCCGTTGGGCTTTGGATTCTTGATATAATCCTTTACCGCGAGCACACGGATGTCGTCCTGGCGCACCAGCATATCCGCCACCGCGTAAATATCATCCAGAAACGAGCAGATAATCCGAATCCCCGCCACGTCGTCCAGATTGTTGACCATGGACTCCAGGGAAACCTCCAGTCCTTTTCTCTGCAGCTTTTCCACAATGCTGGCGGGCTTTTTCACCCTGGATTTTATCATCTCAATGGGGTTTCTGGAATTTCTCACCGACAGCTCGTCGTTTAAGACCTCCAGTTTCGTCTTTACCTCGCGGATGGCGCAGGTATACATCATCATAGCCTCCTGGAACTGGCGGGCCATACTTAAAAATTCTTCCGGCACCTGCGCCAGATCCGGAACCCTGACGACCGACTGCTCCAGCTCACTGTTGGGGGTCAAACTGACATTCATTTCCTTTCACACCTTTTAAATCGTCTCTACAGCCTTCGCCGCATCATCCAGATACGGCATCTCCAGGTACTCTACCTGTCCGGCGTCCACAGCCTTCGCGATCTCCGGGTTGATGGGGAGCTTTGCCAGCACCGGAATGCCGTACTCCTTCGCAACCTCCTCGATATGGCTCTCGCCAAACAGGCTGATCTTCTTTCCGCAGTCCGGGCACTCCACGTAGCTCATGTTCTCCACTACGCCCAGGATCGGAATGTTCATCTTCTTTGCCATGTTCACGGCCTTGGCCACGATCATGGACACCAGCTCCTGGGGAGAGGTGACGATCACAATGCCGTTCACCGGCAGAGACTGGAACACCGTCAGAGGCACGTCCCCCGTTCCCGGAGGCATATCCACGAACATATAGTCCACGTTCTCCCACAGGGTTTCCTGCCAGAACTGTTTCACCGCCCCAGCGATCACCGGCCCTCTCCAGATCACCGGATCCGTCTCGCTGTCCAGAAGAAGGTTGGCGCTCATCACCTCAATGCCCGTAGCCGTGGTGGCCGGGATCATCAGGTTCCCGTTTGCCATGCCCACGCCGTCATTTCCCAGGCCAAAGGCCGTGGGGATGGACGGGCCGGTGATGTCCGCGTCCAGAATCGCCGTCTTGTATCCTTTATTTCTCATTTTCACTGCCAGCATGGAGGTGACAAGGGATTTTCCCACGCCGCCCTTTCCGCTGACGATGCCAATTACCTTATTTACAGAGCTTGCATCGTTGAGCGGTGCAATAAAACTGGTCTGCTCCGCCGTGCGGCTGCTGCAGCTCTCTCCGCAGCTGGAGCAGTTTCCTGAACAACTGGTGCTCATGATAATGTCCTCCTTTTTCTAAACCCTTCTTGTACGAATGTGCTTTCTGATCTCGCGGAACACCCCCGCTCTCTCCATAAACTCCCACGCCCCGTAAAACAGCAGGGAATTTAAAGGCCACTGGGCCAGATTTTTCCCGGCTCTGGTGAGAAACACCGGCCAGAACGCCGCCTGGGCCTTGGTGGTAGTCATATGCCACCACAGCGTGCCGAAACATACGTTACAGATGAGAGCCACCACAAACTGGGCTGCAAGCACCCGGCGCAGGGTGATCTTCTGTCTGTAATAAAAGTAGCCGTAGAGCACGGCCGCCAGCATGGCGTTGAAGGTATAGCCTGGAAAAAAAGCCCCTGTGGGCTTTATCGCAAATTTGAGAAGATCCATGGCCCCCGCGAACAGCATTCCTGCCCCCGGTCCAAACAGATAATAAACAAACTGCTGGACAATGGTGGAAAAACCGATTTTTAAAAAATCTCCGATCTGGATGGTGAAATAGCCCATCACCACCGACATTCCTCCAAAGAGGGCGATCATCGCCAGGCTGCGGACGTCCTTTAATTCGTCCATGGATGTTCTGAACAAAGTTGCCATTTTTGTCATAAAAAATTACCTCCTTTGCAGATTCATCGCATACTACAAGTGGAGATAATTTTTCTCCGATGCAGCGGGATGCGGCGTACGCACCGCAAGAAAACCTTTTCGTCCGACCGTCAACTCCCTGTACGTCCGGCACTTAACGCGCATACACCTACTCTGCTTCCATTATGAAATTGTTTACTGTGAAAGCCCCGGATGGCGGCGATATAGAGGGGCGCGCTCGCACGTTCAGATATATCGGCATCAGACGGGCAAGACGGTATGAGAAAGGAGGGCGATAGCCCGGATTTCGAATACCGCCGGCAGATGGCGGGAACGCCGTAGGCGTGGAGCCATCTGGCTTTCATGATTCGTGATGACCGCGTCAGCGGTCATGTCCGTTTACTGTGAAAGCCCCGGATGGCGGCGATATAGATGGGCGTGCTCGCACGCACAGATATATCGGCATCAGACCATCTGGCTTTCATGATTCGCGATGGCCGCGTCAGCGGTCATCGCCGTTTTGTTTCTGAGACTCTTTTGTAAGCTTTCAGACCTCGCCAAGCCCTCTCTCGATGGCTCCTGCCACGTCCTTAAGCGCTGCCTCCTCATCCTCTCCGTCGCAGATGACAGTCACTTCCGTGCCCTGCTTAATGCCCGCGGCCATTACGTTTAACACGCTCTTTGCCACGACCTTCTTCTCTCCGCATTCAATGATGATGCTGCACTGATATTTCATCGCCGTCTGGGACAGCACACCAGCCGGCCTCAAATGAAGGCCCGATGGGTTTGTCACAGTCACTACCTTTGATACCATGCCCCTTCTCCCCTTTTCTTATTTACTCTGATGATATAAAAAACGCGTGCTGGAGCGCATACCCACGCCGGAATGCGGCCACACCAGCAGCCTTTTTCCTCCGCCCGGAATCTGCCTCCGCCGGAGAATACTCTGAAAGCCTCGTATTTCAAATACCGCCGGCAGATGGCGGAAACCATCTGGCTTTCATGATTTGAGACGGCCGCGTTAGCGGTCATATCCGTTTTGTATCACCGTGAACATCGTTTCCTATGATATAAAACACATGGCCGCGCACACCTAAGCCGGAGCGCGGCTGCGCCAGCGCTCTCTTTCTCCCCGCGGAGTACGCCTCCGTCAGATACTTTTATACCACAGAAAACAACACTTCATATGATATAAAAATTTTATTACAAATGCCCTGGGGTGTCAAGCATATCTCGGGAATAGACGCAGCCGCAGTAATTCTGACGGTACAGGCCATACTCCTTTGACAGCTCCACCGAGCGCTGGTAACCGCCCTTTTTCTTAAAATCGGAGGGCAGATAGGCTACTTTGTACTCCGCCGCCACCGCCTCGCCGATCTCGTTGAGCTTTTCCGCGTTCTTTAAAGGGCTGATGGAAAGAGTGGTGGTGAAGTAGTCGTAACCGCCCTTCGCCGCCGCTTTCGCCGCCTCCCGAAGGCGCAGCTCATAGCAGCGGAAACACCGCTCTCCCCCTTCCTTATCCTTCTCATGGCCCTTCGCCGCTGCGAAAAAACGCTGCGGCTCATAGGTGCCCGCCAGAAACTTCACCGGGTGCAGATGGGGCTGATCCCGGATGAGCCGTTCCTGCTCCTCCACCCGTTTCTCATACTCCTCCGGCGGATAAATGTTGGGATTATAGTAAAACAGAGTGATGGAAAAATACTGGGAGAGGTACTCCAGCACATAGCTACTGCAGGGCGCGCAGCAGCTGTGCAGAAACAGGCTGGGCACCTGCCCCTTCGCCCCGGCGTCCTCGATTATAGTCTCCAGCTCTCTCTGATAGTTTCTCCTGTTCATCCTGTCCTCCTGTCAAATGTACGTCTGCCGCGTACATCCGTACGGAAACGCGGCTCCCGGCTGCCATTTCCCCTATCTTTCCCCGTCATAGGAAAAGTGTGCGCTTGGGGCGCACACTTTCTACCACACCTACGGCCAGGCCCTTTCCCATGCCAAAGCGGGGACAGAGCCTGACCGGCCAAACCTTTACAGGAAATCCCGGATCCGTTTGCTGCGGACGGGATTGCGCAGTTTCCGCAGGGCTTTCGCCTCGATCTGACGGATACGCTCACGGGTTACATTAAACTCCTTGCCGACCTCCTCCAGGGTTCTGGGGTGGCCGTCCTCCAAGCCGAACCGAAGCACGATTACCTGGCGCTCCCTCTCCTTCAAATCTCCCAGAAGGGCGTCAATGTGCTCCCTTAACATCACGGACTCCACGTTCCCCTCCGGGGTCACCACATTAGAATCCGCCACGAAATCACCCAGGTTGGAATCGTCCTCCTCACCGATGGGCGTCTCCAAGGATGCAGGCTCTCTGGCGATCTGCATAATCTCCATCACCTTGTCCTCGCTCATCTCCAGAGCCTCCGCCAGCTCTGTCACAGACGGCTCATACCCCAGCTCCAGAGTCAGCTTTCTCTGCATCTTTGACATCTTATTAATCGTTTCCACCATATGCACCGGTACGCGGATGGTCCGCGCCTGATCCGCCAGCGCTCTGGTCACAGACTGCCGGATCCACCAGGTAGCATATGTACTCAGCTTATATCCCTTGGTGTAATCAAATTTTTCCACGCCTTTGATAAGGCCTAAGTTCCCCTCCTGCACCAAATCCAGGAAACTCATCCCGCGGCCGGTGTACCGTTTCGCGATACTGACTACCAGCCTCAGATTCGCCTCGATCAAACGCTCCTTCGCATACTCATCGCCCTCTGCTTTTCTCTTTGCCAGATTTAATTCTTCATCTGCTGACAGCAGCGGTACAGTCCCAATTTCCTTCAAATACATCCGGACCGGGTCTTCTGTCCCTATTCCTTCCAGCAAATCAATGGCATCCAGGTCGATGTCCTCCTCGTTCTCGGAGTCCTTCATGAAACTGTCGTCCACATCATCGTCGAGCAGCAACACATCCTCCGCCAGACTGGCATCGTCCATGACAGGAACCACATCAATATTGTGTTCCTCCAGGTACGCATAAATATGGTCCATCTGCTCCGCGCTCAGTTCATCCCCCAGGAAACAGTCGTTAATCTCCCCAATATCGAGAGTATTCCCCTTCGCCTTTCCCTGGTTTACAAGTTTCTGAAGTTTTTCCAAAAAAGCTGCCGGTTCTTTTCCCACTGAATAACGTCCTTTCAAAAAAGAAATCTACACATCATACAATTATATAACATTATTTTGCAGATTTCAACACATTTTTCCCTGCAATGAGCAGGGAAGTCCGGAATCAGCACCCACGCCCCGGAGAGCTCGCTCTCCAGGGCGTGGGTGCTGATTCCGGGCTTTGCGGCGAATGCCGCAAAGCGAGAAGGAGCGAAGCGGATTCGAGCTGACCTGCGGACCCGGCCGTCTCTCAGGCGAGACAGCGCAGCGCATCGAGCCGTCCCTCCAGGCGAGACAGCGCCAGCGCATCGAGCCGTCCCTCCAGGCGAGACAGCGCCAGCGCATCGAGCCGTCCCTCCAGGCGAGACAGCGCCAGCGCATCGA
>NZ_NFLE01000057.1 GCF_002160755.1 Lachnoclostridium sp. An14 | reverse complement strand
CGCGCTTGGTTTCCTGAGGTTCCTCCCGGCCACATCCGCAGTGCGCGCGGGCTCGATTCCGCTTCGCTCCATCTCGCTCGCGGGGCGTCGCCCTATGGCAAAAGGCAGTCTCCCAGCCGTGTTGTGCTTGCACATAAGCGGCTGGGAGACTGCCTTTTGCCATAGGGCGACGCCCCGCGAGCGAGATGGAGCGAAGCGGAATCGAGCCCGCGCGCACTGCGGATGTGGCCGGGAGGAACCTCAGGAAACCAAGCGCGATCTGCGCAGCAGGAGCTCGTAAACTCCAAAAAGCGCGATCTGCGCAGCAGGAGCCCGCAAACTCCTCCAAGCGCGATCTGCGCCAGCAGGAGCCCGTCTTCTCCTCCCCCCACTACATTCACCCTCTCAAAAAAAGGAGCACTCAACCCATGAAAATCAAAGTATCCAATTACATTGCACAAAAATTAGTAGAATCCCACATCACCCAGGTCTTCTCCGTCACCGGCGGCGGCGCCATGCACTTAAATGACGCCTTAGGCCACCAGCCCGGCCTCCGCTGCCTCTACAACCACCACGAGCAGGCCTGCGCCATCGCCGCGGAGAGCTACGCCCGCATCCACAACCAGATCGCGGCCCTCTGCGTCACCACCGGCCCCGGCGGCACCAACGCCATCACCGGAGTGGTAGGCGGCTGGCTGGATTCCATCCCCATGTTTGTCCTCTCCGGCCAGGTGCGCTACGACACCACCGCCCGCTGGTCTGGCGTGGGCATCCGCGCCATGGGCGACCAGGAGTTTGACATCACAAAATCCATCGACTGCATGACGAAGTACAGCGAGATGGTCATTGATCCCCTGCGCATCCGTTTCTGCATGGAAAAGGCCCTGTACCTGTCCCAGTCCGGCCGCAAAGGCCCCACCTGGCTGGACATTCCCTTAAACGTCCAGGGCGCCTACGTGGACACCGATGATCTCATCGGCTTTGACAAAGACGACTACGAGGCCGGCGGCACCGGCTGGGCCGCCAAATCCCCGGCGGAGATTCCGGAGGACACTGCCGGAAAAGGCGAAAAGCGCCAGGTGCTCCCCCCGAAGGTGGAAAAAGACACCGCCCGCCGGATCATTGAAAAAATAAAAGAGAGCAAGCGCCCCGTGTTCAACGTGGGAAACGGCGTCCGTCTCGGCGGCGCTCACGAGGTATTCCTGCGGGTGGCGGAAAAGCTGGGGATCCCCGTGGTCACCGGCTGGAACAGCGAGGACGCCGTCTGGGATGACCACCCCTTATACGTGGGCCGTGGCGGCGGTTTCGGGGACCGTCCCGGAAACTTCGCCGTGCAGAACAGCGACCTGGTGCTCTCCGTAGGCAGCCGCTTAAGCATCCGCCAGGTGGGCTATAATTACGAGACCTGGGCCAGAGCCGCCTACGTGATTGTCAACGACATTGACGCCGAGGAGTTAAAGAAACCCAGCGTCCACGCCGATATGACCATCCACGCCGACGCGAAGGACCTTTTAGAGACCCTGGAGGCCGTTCTGGACGAGGAGGAGACCCTTCCCGTGTTCCAGGGAGGCGAGGGCAAAAACGGCATGACCTGGCAGGAAAACTGCCAGTATTGGAAGAAGAAATACCCGGTGGTTCTGCCCCGCCACTACGAGGGAGGCCAAGAACGTGAGGCCAACGTGTACGCCTTCATCAAAGAGCTGAGCCGCCGCCTGCCGGAGGGCCGGATCACCGTGGTGGGAAATGGTTCCGCCTGCGTTGTGGGCGGCCACGCTTACGTACTCAAAAAAGGCCAGCGGTTTATCACCAACTCCGCCATCGCCTCCATGGGCTATGACCTTCCCGCGGCCATCGGCGCCTGCGTGGCGGCCGGCAGGGAGGAGCTGATCATGGTATCCGGCGACGGAAGTATGCAGATGAACCTTCAGGAGCTGCAGACGGTGATCCACCACCGCCTTCCCATTAAAATGTTTATTATCAATAACGGTGGCTATCACTCCATCCGCCAGACCCAGAAGAACTTCTTCGGCGAGCCCCTGGTGGGTGTGGGCGAAGACAGCCACGACTTAAGTTTCCCCAGCATGGAGAAACTGGCCTGGGCCTACGGCTACCCCTACACCGCCATTCACAGCAACCCGGAGATAGAATCCGTACTGGATCAGACCCTGGCTATGGACGGCCCGGTGATCTGTGAGATTTTCGTCACCACGGACCAGCCCTTCGAGCCGAAATCCGCGTCCAAGCGGCTGCCGGACGGCTCCATCGTGTCCGCCCCCCTGGAGGATCTGGCCCCCTTCCTCTCCGACGAGGAGATGGACGAGATCATGATCATCCCCAGGATCAAGGAGTAAGCCTATGAACGTGATTATCACCGGAGGCACCAGCTTTATCGGGCTGGCTGTCACAGGAGAGCTGCTGCGGCGGGGGGACCATGTGTGGACCATCGTCCGCCCCGGCTCCCCCAACCGGGGAAAACTCCCCGTTCACGACCATCTCCATCAGGTGGAACTGGGACTGGAGGATATGGAACGCCTGCCGGAACGCTTGGGCGGCGGCCATTGGGACGGTTTTCTTCACATGGCCTGGGACGGCGTGGGCAGCGCCGGACGGAGCGACCCAGCCGTCCAGGAAAAAAATATCCGTTGCTCTGTGGAAACGGTGAAGTCGGCGGCGGCTCTGGGATGCCGCCGTTTTCTCTTTTCCGGCTCCCAGGCGGAGTATGGGAGCTGCCGGGAGCTGACGGCGGAGGATCACCCCTGCGCTCCTGTTTCCCAGTACGGAAAAGCAAAACTGGAGTTTGGACGCCAGGCGGCCGCCCTCTGTGAGGAGCTGTCCATGGAGTATATCCACGCCAGAATCTACAGCGTCTACGGGCCGGGAGACCACCCCTGGTCCCTGGTCAACAGCTGTTTAAAGACCTTTTCCGCAGGCGGACATATGGAACTGGGGGAGTGCACCCAGCATTGGAACTTTTTGTATATCGACGACATGGCGGCGGCCATGGCAGAGCTTTTGCGGCAGGATGGCATTTCCCCGGGCATCTACAACGTGGCGGGGGAGGACACCCGGGTGCTGCGGGAGTTTGTGGAGGAAATGTACGCCTGCTGCGGACATCAGGGGAGCTACGAGTACGGAAAACGTCCCCCCAACGCCGAGGGCCCTGCCTCCCTTCTTCCCGACGTGGGAAAACTAAAGCTGGCCACCGGCTGGCGCCCGGCCATCTCCTTTCAGGAAGGGATCAAACGGACGCTGGCGTCGGTTTCATTAAAATCATAGCAGATATAAGGAGGAGAAAATGTCAATGTCAACGTCAATCTTTGGTTTATTGTTTGGCCTGATCGCCTGGGCGGTCAACATTCTGGTTATCGGAGCGGTGGCGTACCTGGTGATCAAAAAAGCGGTGAAAGACGCCCTGCGGGAGTGGGATCGGGAAAAATACAACCGTTAAAGGAGGAATGCCGGATGGAGATACGAAAGGCAGTGCCGGAGGAATTTTTAACGGTGATGGCGTTTTATGACGCGGTGACCGATCAGATGGAAGGCTCGGAATATCCCCCCAGATGGGAAAAGGGCGTCTATCCGGAGCCGGAATTTATCCGGCAGGAGATAGAAAAGGGCCAGGTGTTCATCGGCCTGGAGGAGGGGACTGTGGCCGCGGCCATGGTGATCAACCATCAGGCGGCGGATGGCTATAAAGATGTGGCCTGGGGCGTGGACGCCCCGGCGGAGGACATCGACGTGGTTCACGCCCTGGGCGTTCTGCCCGGCCATCACAAGAAAGGATTTGGCAGGCAGATGGTAAAAAAAGCCCTGGATATGGCCAGGGAAAACGGCCGCGCCGCCGTGCGCCTGGACGTGCTGGAGGACAATCTGCCGGCCAAGCGGCTGTACGAGGGCATGGGCTTTCGCTACACCGGCCATGTAAAGCTGTTTTATGAGGACACGGGAATCACGGATTTCCTGCTGTATGAGTTTGCCATATAAGGCGCGCCGGAAGGGGACGCCCCTGCGGCTATGGAGGAGAGACAGACATGGAATGGACAGGACAGAGCCGTGAAACAGAAAACCACATCCGCCCTGCCGCCCCGGAGGACTGGGAGGGCGTGTGGAGGCTGGTGTGCGCTCTGGAGGGAGAAGGACTTTCCCCGGAGATTTTTCGCGGCATTTATATGGAACAAATGGAAGATGGCCGTTTTCACGGGCTTGTGTGGGCTCCCGGCGGCCGGGTGTCCGCGTTTTTAAACCTGCGTATGGAGCGGCAGCTCCACCACGCCGGGCTGGTGGCGGAGATTGTGGAGCTGGTGGTCAGCCAGGAATGCCGCAGCCAGGGGGTGGGGGAGGAGCTGGTGCAGGCCGCCTGCGCCCTGGCGCGGGAGAATGGCTGCGTTCAGATCGAGGCCGCCTGCCATCAGGTGCGGCGGGACGCCCACCGTTTCTACGAGCGGATGGGCATGAGAAACCGCCACTTTAAATTTTCCATGGAATTTTCCGCGGCAGGAGAGGAGAGATAAAGGTGGCAGAGGAGATACGGATCACAGACGGCGCCCCTTATCTGCCGGAGATTAGGGAGCTGATTGTGGAGTATACCGGCGCACTGGGACGGGATCTGACCTTTCAGAACCTCTCCCAGGAGCTGGAGCACCTGGAACACAAATACGTGCGCCCCAACGGGCAGATTCTGGCCGCCGTCACGGAGACGGGCCAGGTGGTGGGCTGTGTGGCATTTCACCGTCACACCGATGAGCGGTGCGAGATGAAACGGCTTTATGTAAAGAAAGAATACCGCCGCCTTCACACCGGCAGCCGCCTGGTGGGGGAACTCATCCGTCTGGCCAGGAAGGAAGGCTACGGGGAAATGGTGCTGGACACTCTGCGTCCCATGGAAAATGCCATCCGCCTGTACCGGAAATTCGGTTTTCAGGAGATCCCGGCTTACTACCACAACCCCATGGAGGATGTGGTCTATATGGGACTGGACCTTCGGGGCGGAACTGCTGTGAGCTCCGGAGAGCATTTAAAAGAAGTGACTGTGGGCGCGCCTGTGGAGGTCAATGGCCCCATTTTCCTGGCGGAGCCGGATCCGAGCTGGCCCGCTCAGTTTTTAAAGGAAAAAGAGAAAATCCATGCCGCCCTGGGAGCGAAGGCCCTGCGGGTGGAGCACGTGGGTTCCACCTCTGTCCCCGGCTTATGTGCGAAACCCATCCTGGACATCCTGCTCCTTGTGGATGATCCGGCGGCGGAGGCGGAGTACGTCCCGGCCCTGGAGAACGAGGGCTACCGCCTCAGAATCCGGGAGCCGGAGTGGTATGAGCACCGGATGTTCAAAGGCTATGACCCGGAGGTGAACCTCCACGTGTTCGCCGATGGGTGCGGGGAGGCGGAGCGGATGCTTGCCTTCCGGGACTGGCTGCGGGAGCATGAGGAAGACCGGGATCGCTACGCCGCCGCCAAACGGGAGCTTTCCCGCCGGACGTGGAAATACGTCCAGGACTACGCCGACGCCAAGACGAAGGCAGTGCGGGAGATCACGGAGCGTGCCCTTTCCGGCCGCCAGGGGAAATAGGTGGAAATTGCAGCTTTTTCCCCACCGAACTGCAAAAAATGATGATTTTTGCGGGATAAGGTTGAGAAAACGGCAAAGATTATATATACTTATCAGAGCAGAAAAATGGGCGGCTCACCCATAAAAATAGGAGGAACGCGATGATGGATCACTGTATCGCCTGCGGCCATTCCCTGGGGGAGCGGCCGCTTATGACATTAGACAATATGCCGGCCTCCGCCCAGAACATCCCCGACGCCAGCCAGGTGGCGGAGGATGAGGGCATCACTTTAAGCCTGTTTCAGTGCCCGGCCTGCGGGCTGGTGCAGTTTAACTGCCAGCCGGTGGACTACTACCGGGATGTGATCCGGGCGGGAGGCTTTACCACCACCATGGTGGAGCTGCGGAGACGGCAGTACCGCCACCTCATTGAGGCCTACGGGCTGGAGGGGAAGAAATTCATCGAGGCCGGCTGCGGCCGTGGAGAATTTCTTTCCGTCCTGGCGGAGTTTCCCGTGGAGGCCCACGGCATTGAGCACCGGGCGGATCTGGTGGAGCTGGCGGTAAAAAGCGGCCTGGACGTGACCCAGGGATTCCCGGAGACGGAGGATACCCGGTTCCCAGACGGCCCCTATGACGCCTTTTTATCCTTCAATTTCCTGGAGCATCAGCCCCGCCCCGGCGTCATGCTCCGCTGCATCGCCAACAATTTAAAAGAGGGCGGCATGGGCCTGATCACCGTGCCCAGCCTGGAGTACATTCTCCAGTACGACGGTTACTACGAGCTGATCCGGGACCACATCGCCTACTACACCTTCGGGACGCTGCGGGCCCTTCTGGAGGAAAACGGCTTTGAAGTGCTGGAGGAGGAGATGGTAAACCGGGATACCCTGTCGGTGATCGTGCGCAAATGCCCGCGGGATGCCGCCGGCCGGCCCCAATCGTCTGCGGTGCCTGCCTCCAGCCAGTCCGGCACTGCCAGCGGAGCCACAGCCTGCCAGCTGCAGCCGTCCGGGCACGTTTCCCCGGCTGCTGTCAGCCGGCGCCGGCCAGAGGATGCCGCTGCCAGGCCATCCGTCAGCCAGTCTGCCGCTCCCGTGGACGTTTCCGGCCTAATGGCCAGCCGCTATTCCATTGACCGGGAGGTAAACAGCCTGGTGGACCGTCTCCACGAGAGAGGCAAAAAGCTGGCCATCTGGGGCGCCAGCCATCAGGGCTTTACCCTGGCGGCCACCACAAGGCTGGGAGATAAGGTGAGCTATATCATTGACTCCGCCCCCTTTAAGCAGGGACGGTTCGCCCCCACCTCCCACCTGCCCATCGTGGCCCCCGATGATTTCCATCAGGAGCCGGTGGACGCCATTTTGATCGTGGCTCCCGGCTACACGGAGGAGATCGCCTCCATGATCCGGGAGAAATTCGGGGAAACCGTGGAGATTCTGGCATTGAAATCCAACCGCCTGGAGACACTTTGAGGAGAGGAGTCCGACTATGAAAGCATTTGTACTGAAGGAACCGGGAGTGGTGGGGTGGCATGACGCCCCGGAGCCGCGGTTAAAGCAGCCCTACGGGGCCATCCTGCGGCCGGTGGCGGTGACGCCCTGCTCCTCCGATGTCCACACCGTGTTCGGCGGCGGATCGAGAAAGGCCCCGAACCTGGTCCTTGGCCATGAGTGCGTGGCCCAGGTGCTGGAGGTGGGGGAGGAGGTGCGGGATTTCGCGCTGGGAGAGATCGTGGCCGTGCCGGCCATCACCCCGGACTGGAGGGCGCGGGCCATCCAGGAGGGAAACGACCGCCACGCCTCTGCCCCCTTTTCCGGCCACCAGCTGGGCCGCACCCAGCCAGGCGTCTTTTCGGAAAAGTTTCTGATCCCCGACGCGGACACCACCCTGGCAAAGATTCCGGAGGGAGTGACCCTGGAACAGGCCTTAATGTGCGTGGATGTGGTCACCACCGGCTTTACCGGAGCGGAGTACGCCGATATTAAAATCGGGGACACCGTGGTGGTTATGGGCATCGGCCCCATCGGCCTGATGGCCATTGAGGGCGCCAGGCATTTGGGCGCCGCCAGAATCATCGCCGTGGGCAGCAGGCCCGTGTGCGTGGAGCTGGCGAAGGAGTTTGGAGCCACCGACGTCATCAGCTATAAAGACGGGGACGTGACAGAACAGGTATTATCCATGACCGGCGGGGTGGGCAGCGACTGCGTCATCCTCTGCGGAGGCGGGGACGAGGTATTCACCCAGGCGGTGGACATGGTGCGCTACGGCACCGGGACCATTTCCAATGTAAATTACTACGGCGGCACCGGTTTCCTGGAGTTTCCCAAGTTTTCCGGCGGCCGGGGCATGGCGGGAAAAACCATCCGCACCGAGCTGGCAAAGGGCGGACGCGCCCGTATTGAGCGCCTGCTCTCCATGGTAAAATACGGCCGGATCCACCCGGAAAAGCTGGTGACCCACACCCTTTACGGCCTGGATCAGGTGGAACAGGCCCTGTATATGATGAAAGATAAAACCGACGGCCTGATCAAGGTCATGGTAAAAATAGATTGGAAGGAATAACAGATGAAAACAGTGAGCATCGTGGTGCCCTGCTACAACGAGGAGGCCAACGTAGAGCCTTTGTGGGACGCCCTGACAGCCATGTTCCGGCGGGATCTGCCGGAGTACCGGTACGAGATCCTCTTTATTGACAACGATTCCCAGGACCGCACCAGGGACATCCTGAGGGACCTCTGCGCCAGGGACAAGGGCGTAAAGGCCATTTTCAACGCCAAAAACTTCGGCCAGTTCAACTCCCCCTACTACGGGATGCTGCAGACTACCGGGGACTGCACCATCCTGATGGCGGCGGATTTCCAGGACCCGGTGGAGATGGTGCCAAAGTACGTGCGGGAGTGGGAAAATGGCTATAAAATCGTCATCGGCATCAAAAAATCCAGCCAGGAAAACAAGCTCATGTACTGGCTGCGCAGCTGCTATTACAAAACCATAAAAAAGCTTTCCGATGTGGAGCAGATCGAGCATTTCACCGGCTTTGGCCTGTACGATCAGAAGTTTATCGAAGTGCTGCGGAACTTAGACGACCCCACCCCCTTTCTGCGGGGAATCGTGGCGGAGCTGGGCTTTAGGCGGAAGGAAATCCCTTACGAGCAGCCCAAGCGGAAGGCCGGAAAGACCAGCAATAATTTCTACAAGCTCTACGACGCCGCCATGCTCAGCTTTACCTCCTACACCAAGGTGGGGCTGCGCCTGGCTACCATTTTCGGCAGCGTCTGCTCCGCGGTGAGTATGGTAGTAGCCCTGATTTACCTGGTGTTAAAGCTCCTTTACTGGGACCGTTTCGCGGCCGGCATGGCCCCGCTGCTCATCGGGATGTGTTTTCTTGGCTCGGTGCAGATCTTCTTCATCGGCCTGGTGGGAGAATACGTGCTCACCATCAATTCCAGGGTGATGAAACGCCCCCTGGTGGTGGAGGAGGAGCGGCTGAATTTTGATAGGGATACGGAGGAAGAAAACGGGGAACGCCTATGAAGTATAAAGTAGATGTTGTGAGAATTCGGGAAAACACCATACAGATCAACGGCTGGGCCATCGGGAAAAACCCTCAGTCCGCCGTGGATTTTAAGGTGGAGGACAAAAACCACCGTGCGGTGGAGTTTAAATACGTGTCCACCAGACGGGACGACGTGAGCCAGATCTATTTTGGAAAGACCTGGGACAAGGACTTCGGTTTTGACATCCAGTTTGACTACGAGCGGGGAGAGGACTATTACCTTCTTATGAAATGCGAAGGCCGCCGCGTCCGCATCCGCTACAACGAGGAGCTGATCGCCAAGCGCTCCAGCGTAGCCCACAAGCGCCGGGAAAAGATCATGGATCTGATGAACATGGAGACGGTGAAGGTGGCCTACGACTTCTGGAAGGAAAACGGCCTGCGGGCCCTGGTGGTAAAATCCAGGCACAAGCTCCAGGGCATTGACAATGACTACGACTACGGCGAGTGGTACGAGCTCACAAAGCCCACGGAGGAGGAGCTGGAGCAGCAGAAAAACCAGTGGTTTGACTACCGTCCCAAGCTTTCCGTGGTCATCCCCGCCTACCAGACGCCGGAGAAATACCTGCGGGAGCTTTTGGACTCCATTTTTGCCCAGACCTATGAAAACTGGGAGATCTGCGTGGCGGACGGCAGCCCCAGGGGAAAGAGCTGCGAGCGGGTGCTGCGCCGCTACGCGGAGCGGGACGACCGGGTGCGGTATCTGGTCATGGGAGAGAACAAGGGCATTTCCGGCAACACCAACGCCGCCATGGACATGGCCTCCGGCGACTTCATCGTGCTGGCGGACCACGACGACACCCTGACGCCAAACGCCCTCTACGAGATCGCCAAGGCCATCAACGAGGATCCCTGCAACGACGTGATCTACTCCGACGAGGACAAGCTGGATATGGACGGCGGCGCCCTGTTTGAGCCCCACTTCAAGCCGGATTTTAACCCCGACCTGCTCACCAGCACCAACTACATCTGCCACCTGTTCGCCGTAAACCGGGACCTGGTGGAGGAGGTGGGCCAGTTCGACCAGAATTTCGACGGGGCCCAGGACTACGATTTCATCTTCCGGTGCACGGAAAAAGCCAGGAAGATTCACCATATTCCCAAGGTGCTCTACCACTGGCGCTGCCACCAGGGCTCTACCGCCAGCAACCCGGAGAGCAAGCTCTACGCCTTTGAGGCGGGAGCCAGGGCCATCAAGGCCCATTTTGACCGCTTAGGCATTGAGACCGACTCCATTGAAAAGGGAGTGGACTACGGAAAATACCACGTCCGTTTCCACATCCAGGGAGAGCCGCTGGTGTCCGTGGTCATCCCCAATAAGGATCACGCTCAGGATCTGGACGTGTGCTTAAAATCTCTGATGGAAAAAGCCACCTACAAAAACCTGGAATACGTGATCATTGAAAACAACAGCACAGACCAGGCCACCTTTGACTACTACGAGGCCCTTCAGAAGGAACATGAAAACGTCCGCGTCGTCACCTGGGAGCGGGAGTTCAACTACTCCGCCATCAACAATTTCGGCGTGAAACACGCCAAAGGCGACTATCTGCTGTTTTTAAACAACGACACGGAGATCATCGAGCCGGACACCATTCAGGAGATGTTAGGCTACTGCCAGCGGCCGGACGTGGGCGCGGTGGGAGCCAGGCTTCTGTACCAGGACGACACCATCCAGCACGCCGGTGTGGTAGTGGGCTTTGGCGGCATCGCGGGCCATACCTTCATCGGCCTTCACAAGGCGGAGAACAGCTATTTCCACCGGGCCATGTGCGCCCAGGACTACAGCGCCGTCACCGCCGCCTGCCTGATGACAAAGAAGGACGTGTTTGAGAAGGCCGGCGGGTTCTCCGAGGAGCTGGCGGTGGCCTTCAACGACATTGACTACTGCATGAAGGTGCGGGCCCAGGACAAGCTGGTGGTCTACAACCCCTACGCCCTTCTCTACCACTACGAGTCCAAGTCCAGAGGGCTGGAGGACACGCCGGAGAAGGTGGCCCGTTTCAACCGGGAGATCAAGATTTTCTCGGAGAAATGGCCGGAGATCCTGAAAAACGGAGATCCCTACTACAACCCGAACCTGACCCTGCGAAAGTCCAATTTTGCCTTAAGGGACTTAAAGAAAGAGAAAATCGGGGAGCCCTATCCCCTGGAGATCTGATATGAATAAGGTTACGGTCATCATACCCAATTACAACGGGCTGCGTTTTATGGAGCCGTGTTTCGCGGCTCTGCGGCAGCAAAAATTTAAGGAATTTGACATCCTGGTGGTGGACAACGGCTCCCAGGACGGCAGCGTGGAGTGGCTGAAGGACCATGAGATCCCCTCCATTTTCCTGGAGGAGAACACCGGCTTTTCCGGAGCGGTGAACGTGGGCATCCGCGCCTGTGAAACGCCCTACGTGATCCTGTTAAACAACGACACGGAGCCCTATCCCGACTACGTGGGGGAGCTGGTGCGCTGCATGGACCGTTTTCCGGAGGTATTTTCCGCCAGCAGCAAGATGCTTCAGCTGTCAAACAGAGAGCTGATGGACGACGCCGGAGATATGTACAGTGTGTTAGGCTGGGCTTATCAACGGGGCGTGGGACAGCCTGCTTCCCGCTACAGCCGGGCCCGCCAGGTGTTTGCCGCCTGCGCCGGTGCCGCCATTTACCGCAGAGAGGTATTTGAGGAGATCGGATACTTTGACGAGAGCCACTTTGCCTACCTGGAGGACATCGACGTGGGCTACCGGGCAAAAATCTTCGGCTACAAAAACGTGTACTGCCCCACGGCGAAGGTGTGCCACGTGGGCAGCGGCACCAGCGGCTCCAAGTACAATTCCTTCAAGGTGCGCCTGGCGGCCCGCAACAGCGTTTACTTAAACTACAAAAATATGCCCCTTCCCCAGCTCCTTTTAAACAGCGTGCCCCTGGCGGCGGGAATGGCGGTAAAATACGGATTTTTTCGGAAAATCGGGTTTGGCGCCGACTATGTGAGCGGGCTGAAGGAAGGATTTTCCACCAGGAAAAACTGCTATAAAGTGGCTTACCGCCCGGAACATTTTAAAAATTACGTCCGCATCCAGTGGGAGCTGATCGCCGGGACGGCGCTCTACGTGTGGGAGTTTGGCAGGCGGCAGCTCAGGAAGGCCGCCGGGAGACCGGTGTAGCATTGGCAAAAAGTTCATGAACCTGTAACAAAAGGCAGGGATATTTTAAGAAATTGTTAATGACATACGGCGGGGCTTTCATGTATAATAAGAACGATGTTGAGGTGATTAGCAAATGATTAAAGACCATCAGCGCGAATTAAACCGCTTTCAGGTCGTGCTGGACGCCGCGGTCATCGCGGTCTCCTACGGCCTGGCGTGGTTACTGATGATAAATGGGTTCGTTCCCACCAAGGGAGATCCCCTGAGAGCCGAATTCTATCTGATGGCCCTGCTTATTGTCGTTCCCGTTTACCTGTTCCTGTACGCGGTGTTTCAGCTTTACACCCCCAAGCGGGTCCAGGGAAGGCGGCTGGAATTTGCCAATATCTGCAAGGCCAATTCCATCGGCCTTTTAATGTTTACCCTGGTATTGTACCTGATCAGTAAAAACCCCTTCTGGTACAACTTCTCCAGGCCCATGATCATCTATTTCTTTGTGATCAACATTGTGCTGGAGACGGCAGAGCGCAACGCCATCCGGGCGTTCCTGCGCTCCATGCGGGCCAAGGGCTATAATTTAAAGCACATCCTCCTGGTAGGCTACAGCCGGGCGGCGGAGGGCTACATTGACCGGGTCAAGCAGAACCCGGAGTGGGGCTATCACATCGCCGGCATCCTGGACGACCACAAGGCTCTGGGAGAGGACTACAAGGGGATCCGGGTTCTGGGAACCATCGGGGAGTTAAATTCCATCCTGGACATGAACGTGCTGGATGAGATCGCCATTACCCTGAGCATTAAAGAATTCGGAAACCTGGGAGAAATCGTGGCCGCCTGCGAGAAATCCGGCGTGCATACGAAATTTATCCCGGACTATAATAACATCATCCCCACAAGGCCCTATATGGAGGACCTTCTGGGACTTCCGGTCATCCACATCCGCCATGTGCCCCTCACCAACGGCTTAAATAAATTCATGAAGCGGACCGTGGATATTTTCGGCGCCATTGTAGCCATCATCCTGTTTTCACCGGTGATGCTGGCTGCCGCCGTTTTGGTCAAGATCACCTCTCCCGGCCCGGTGATATACTGCCAGGAGCGGGTGGGACTTCACAACCGGCCGTTTAAAATGTACAAGTTCCGCTCCATGGAGGTACAGGCCCCCACGGAGGAAAAGAGCAAATGGACCACTCCCCACGATCCCAGGGTGACGCCGGTGGGGCGGTTTATCCGCAAGACCAGCATCGACGAAATGCCCCAGTTTTTTAATGTGCTGAAGGGAGATATGAGCCTGGTGGGCCCCAGGCCGGAGCGGCCGTTTTTTGTGGAGAAATTTAAGGAGGAGATTCCGCGCTACATGGTCAAGCACCAGGTGCGTCCGGGGCTGACGGGCTGGGCCCAGATCAACGGCTACCGGGGAGATACCTCCATCACGAAACGCATTGAGTGCGACCTGTATTACATCGAAAACTGGACCCTTGGGCTGGATTTTAAGATTCTGTTTCTCACCGTGTTCAAGGGATTTATCAATAAAAATGCGTATTGAGGCATGAAAGAAGGAAAAGAGGTAAAGCATGAGCCAGGAATATGAGTACGAGGCCGGGCGCTCCAGGGCGCGGCAGAGCAGGCGGCGTCCGTCCATGGGGAACATGGAAAACGGGCGTCCGGCTGAGTCCGCGGTCCAGGGCCGCTTGGCTGCAGAGGAAGGAACCGGCGCCGGTTTCCGCTCTCCGCGGGAATCGTCCCTGGACCGGGCGTCTGCCGGGTTTCGGGTGACATCCAGGCCGGGGCAGGCCGTTTCTGACCGCCAGGCGGCATTTTCGTCAGGAACAGCCTCCGGGCGTCAGACAGCAGGACAGAGACCGGCGGGGACGCCGGTTTCTTCTCCCCGTCAGGGAACTTCGGCCGGAGCCGCTACAGGCTACCGTCAGACCGGGGGAATGGGCGGAGCGGGAGCACGCCCTGTCCAGGCTGGAGCGTCCGCCGCGGGGGGAACCTCCCGCCAGCCGGTATCTCCGTCTGCCCCGCGTTACGCGGCGGGTACACGGGGAATGGGAACGGCGGCCCGTCCGACCGCGTCCGCAGCGCCGAGAACAGGAACGACGGTCCGCCCGACCGCGTCCGCAGCGCCGGGAGCTGGAGTGACAGCCCGTTCAGCTGCTGCCGCAGGAGGAGCCGGCATCGCCGCCCGCCAGACAGCGGCCGGGATGTCCGGAACGTCAGTACGCCCGTCTGCGGCCGGAATGTCTGGAGTGATGGCAGGCCCATCCGGGGCCGGAATGTCCGGAACGACGGCCCGCCCATCCGCGTCCGCAGCGGCGGGAACGGGAGCGTCCTCCCGCCAGCCTGTGTCCTCGTCTGCCCGTCCCCTGTCAGGGCGGGCCACCCCACCTGACGCCGGGCGGCGCCGGGCCGGGATCAGTCGGGGAGCAGCCGCGGATGAGGAAGGACTGCAGCTTTGGAATGAGCTCGCCAGCCGCGCCGAAGGCGGAACCGGGGCCGGAAAAACCGGAATCGGAAAAGGCGGAACAGGAGCTGGAAAAACCGGAGCCGGAACAGGAAAAGGCGGCTACGGAGCGGGAACCGGCGGTTCCGGAAACGGAAATGGATCCGGAGGAACCGGCGGCGGAAACGGAAACGGGGATGGCGGAGACGGAGGAAATTCCGGCGGACGCCGTTTCGGAGGTTCCAGAAAAACGGCTCTCACCCCGGAGGCCAAGCGGCGGAAACGGATTATCAAATTTATCGTCGCGGAGTGCTTTGCCCTGGCCTTCATTTTCTGCTATGCCTTTGTGGCCAGAACCTGGTCCCTGGTGCAGCGGGACGAGGGATTCAGCGTGGCCGAGGTAAAGAACGAGGAGCTGGCGACGGAGACCCTGGAAAAGATGGAGGGCTACTGGACCGTAGCCGTGTTCGGCGTGGACAGCCGCGGCTCCAATACGGGAAAGGGCGCCAACGCCGATGTAAATATGCTGTTTAACATCAATCGGGATACGGGAGAGATCCGCATCGTTTCCGTATTCCGTGACTCCTATTTAAACACCGATGACAAGGGCAGCTATAATAAGATCAACCAGGCCTATTTCGTAGGCGGCCCCAACCAGGCCGTAAAGGCCTTAAATAAAAACCTGGATCTGGACATCCAGGAGTATGTGACCTTCAACTGGAAGGCAGTGGCGGAGGCCATCAATATCTTAGGCGGCATTGATATGGAGATCAGCAAGGCAGAATTCTCCTACATCAACTCCTTCATCACGGAGACCCAGAAGGTGACGGGCATCCCCACCACCCAGTTAAAGTCTGCCGGCATGAACCATCTGGACGGCGTCCAGGCTGTGGCCTACGGCCGCCTGCGCCTGATGGACACCGACTTTGCCAGAACGGAGCGCCAGAGAAAGGTGATCCAGGCGGCCTTTGACAAGGCCAAAAAGGCAGATTTCTCTGTACTGAACAACGTCATCGTCACGGTGGCCCCCCTGGTTTCCACCAACATTGACACCATGGATCTGGTGCGCATGGCCCAGGACATCAGCAAATACCACATCGGTGAGACCGGCGGTTTCCCCTTCGCCAGAGGCGATGCCAACATGGGCAGAAAGGGCGCCTGCGTCGTTCCCACCACTCTGGAGAGCAACGTAAAGGAGCTGCACCGGTTCCTGTTTGACGACGAGAACTACACGCCCACGGAGCAGGTGAAACAGATCAGCGCGAAGATCATCTCCGACACGGGACTGAGCAAGGAAGGCCAGTTCGTGTACCACGCGGACACCGATGGCGGAGCGGTTTACAAGCCAAAGACCACGGTGGCAGAGACCACGGAGAAGGAGACGACGGAGCCAGAGACCGACGAGAACGGCAATGTTATTGAGACGAAGGAGCCGGAGACGGACGAGGATGGCAATGTCATTGAGACGAAGGAGCCAGAGACGGACGAGGACGGCAATCCCGTCGAGACGAAACAGCCTCAGACCGACGAGTTCGGCATGATCCTGCCCACGGAAAACGGGGACGAGGATGACGGCCACGGGCCGGGAGCGGAGAGCAGCGGAGCCAGACCGGGTCAGACCGGGGAGAGCCAGACCGCGCCCACCAGACCCAGCCAGTCCGCCGGCAGTCCCACACGCCCGTCCAGGCCGGGCCAGACCACGGAGAGCAGTTCCGCCGCATCCACGTCCGGCGCGAACAGCGGAAACCGGCCCACTGCCTCCACAGAGGAGACGGAGAGGGCACCCATTGTCAATTCTCCCACCAGGCCGCAGGAGCCCTCGATAGACTGGGACGGCCCGGGCGGCACCATACAGGGCGGTGGAAATCCCTCCACGGGAGACGGCGTGATCCTGCCTCCGTCCACTACGGCGGCGGAGCCCACCTCCCCCCAGGAGCCGATCGCGCCTCTGGCATAGCCTGTGAAGGAGAAGGAAAAGCTACGGCATTTCCCCGGCGGAAAACCGGGCGCAAGGCCAGGCAAAACCTAGAAAAACGATTGAAAAAAGAGGACAGAAGGGCCGGCAGCAGACTGCCGGCCCGTTGTTGTGAAAAATGGCGAAAAATTACGGGGATTGTAACCCGTTGTAAAATATTTCTGTGGTTGAATTGTTCATAAGATTTTTGATAAAATGCGATATATTACAAATAAGGGGCAGTTAAAAATGATAGATGAAATTATCAATTATCATGATTTATCGGAACAAGAAAAGGACAAGGCAATTTCCCAGCTTGAAGAACTTGGATTTACTCCAGCCTGTGGCGGTATCAACCGCATGAAAAATGAAATGGAGAAGTCACAAGGAAATACTTTACCACAATATATTTTTGTTCGCAGGAATGGAGAATTTATTGGCTATATGTTTTTGATTGCGGAAAGTGAAAAAGACAACAAAGTATTTCCTTGGTGGGCTGTCGATAATTCCGATGAACTTCCATTGGCAACAGATATTCGGTTGTTACAGTTTGGAATTGAGATTTGCAAAAAAGCCGAATGCTTTCAGTTGGCAGAAAGATTACAATGTCAGCTTGAAAATCATAAGAAGTATATTGGGCGTAGGCCGGAAACAATATCTCGATAGTTGGGGATTTATCCTGCGTTCCCGTCCTCGGTTCGTTTTTTCAGATATTCCCGCGCTGGCTCGCTCGTCAAGGCAAGCCGCAGAAGTACAGCGGTTTCCTCGTCGGTCATGGTCTTGGTTTCCGGCACAATGCTTTCAAAGACCGCGCCCCGGACGATAAGGCGGTGGCTACGCGTCCGGCGTTCTTCCTGTGACAGCTTTTGCCGCAGCACCTTTTCCCGGTTTTCGTACTGCTGGATTTTCTTCTTCCCGTCCTCAATCTCGGCGGTCAGTTCCTCGCGGGTTTTCTCTCTGGGTTTCGTCATGGCTGGTAGCTCCTTTCTGCTCATAGGTATAGAAAAGGACAGTCGATTTCTCGGCTGTCCCTTGTGGGTGGTTTATTATATTGTATTATCCAATGTTCGATAAACTGAAATTTTAGATTTGGGTATTTATGCTAAAATACTTGCAACAATAGCAATCGTACAAACTAATAATACACCCACACTAAATACGACAATCACTTTTTTAACCTTTTTATCTCCTTTGACAGCCGCATCTATTTTATCAGCAAACAAAGCACAAACGATAGCTGCTATCATAAGCAATCCAGAAAATTTTTCCATACTTTTCTCTCCATCAAACTTGTCATTTATCTACTTTGAAACAACATTGCCATGTTGGATAATGCGTAATTGATAATGATATAATTTATAGACTCAATAATTATATCAAGATATTTAGATGCTTTCGTTTTCATCTTGCCGCCCCCTTATTTGTTTTGCTCATGTACTCAATAAAAGTATAGTACAAATTCATGAACAAATCTACATCATTTCAGCCTGTCGGCGGCGTTGTTCTCTCTTGCATATTGCCGCGCTGCATCCCGCCTGGCTGTCCTCCGCCACGACAAACGCACGAATGAACAAATTATGAACATCCGCCTTTTTTCTGGTATACTAAAAGAAAAAAGGATGGGATGTTATGAAAGAAGTGTTAAATTTTGTAAGTACGGTGACGGATCTTAGACAGGAGAAAAAGGTTCTGCATAAAATGAAGGATATTATTCTGCTCGTTTTTTTCGCTATGCTTGCAAATGCGGATGACTGGGTGGAAATGGAAGTGTTTGGAAAGGAACACGAGAAATTTCTGCGAAATTATTTGGAACTTCCCAATGGGATTCCCTC
>NZ_NFLE01000056.1 GCF_002160755.1 Lachnoclostridium sp. An14 | reverse complement strand
CCACCCACCCTTGACAAACCACCCCCCAACGATTAAACTAAATCTATAATTTTCCGGAAAATAAGGGAAATGCAGGGATGAGGAGAGTAGGCGGAGACCGGCGCGACAGAGAATCCTGGAAAGCTGAGAAGGGAGAGCGGACGGGCTGCTGAACATGGACTCGGAGCAGAGCAGGTGAGAAGGGATTTTAGCCTGCGACGGGAGCGCCCGTTACTGCGCAGACTGCGAAGGTTTGCGGGGCGGCCGGTTTTGTACGGCCGCAGCGGCAGACATCGCAGCCGCCAAGGTCCGCGCCGTGAGGCGCGGGTGAATTAAAGTGGTATCACGGGAGAAAGGTCTCGTCTTTAAGCGGTGTTGTGTCATCGTTTAGAGGCGGGACTGTTTTTGTGTCACAGGGAATTGTGTTCCCAATGACACAAAAAGCCTCCGGCAGGATGGGCACACTTTTTTGCCCACAGGAAACTGCGCCCCCATATTACAGTAACACCTTCCGCAGCAAATCCCATTCCCCCATCCGGATAATCAAGGATTTTCCATAAGAAAAAGAAACACCAGGAGGAGCGAATATGTGCCAGAATTGTAAAAAACCATATTACATCACCACCGCCATCGCCTACACCTCAGGAAAGCCCCACATCGGCAACACCTACGAGATCGTGCTGGCGGACAGCATTGCCCGTTATAAGAGAGAGCAGGGCTATGACGTATTTTTCCAGACCGGAACGGACGAGCACGGCCAGAAAATTGAGCTGAAAGCCGCCGAGGCCGGCGTGACCCCCAAGGAGTTTGTGGACAATGTAGCCGGGGAGATCAAGAGGATCTGGGATCTGATGAACACGTCCTACGACAAATTTATCCGTACCACCGATGAGTACCACGAGAAACAGATCCAGAAGATCTTTAAGAAAATGTACGATCAGGGCGACATTTACAAGGGCTATTACGAGGGTCTGTACTGCACTCCCTGTGAGTCCTTCTGGACCCCGTCCCAGGTAGTGGACGGCAAGTGCCCCGACTGCGGCCGCCCGGTGCAGCCGGCGAAGGAGGAGGCGTATTTCTTTAAGATGAGCAAATACGCCGACCGCCTCATCGCCCACATCAACGAGCACCCGGAGTTTATCCAGCCGGTAGCCCGCAAAAACGAGATGATGAACAACTTCCTTCTGCCGGGACTTCAGGACCTGTGCGTGTCCAGAACCTCCTTTACATGGGGAATCCCAGTGGATTTTGACCCGAAACACGTGACCTACGTGTGGCTGGACGCCCTTTCCAACTACATCACCGGCTTAGGCTATGACTGCGACGGAGAGAGTGGAGAGCTGTTCAAAAAATACTGGCCGGCGGACCTTCATCTGATCGGTAAGGACATCATCCGTTTCCATACGATCTACTGGCCCATTTTCCTCATGTCCTTAGGACTTCCGCTGCCAAAGCAGGTGTTCGGCCATCCGTGGCTTCTCCAGGGCGACGGCAAGATGAGCAAATCCAAGGGAAATGTGATCTACGCCGACACCCTGGTGGATTTCTTCGGCGTGGACGCCGTGCGCTATTTCGTCCTTCACGAGATGCCCTTTGACAATGACGGCGTGATCACCTGGGAGCTGATGGTGGAGAGAATGAACTCCGACCTGGCAAACATCCTGGGCAATCTGGTAAACCGCACCATCTCCATGACAAACAAGTATTTCGGCGGAGTGGTGAACAACACCGGAGCCGTAGAGCCGGTGGACGAGGATCTGAAGGCCGTGGTGCTGGAGGCTGTGAAGAAGGCGGACGAGAAGATGAACCAGCTCCGCGTGGCCGACGCCATCACCGAGATTTTCGGCATCTTCAGACGGAGCAACAAATACATCGACGAGACCGCTCCCTGGGTGCTGGCAAAGGACGAGGCCAAGAAAGACCGTCTGGCCACCGTTCTCTACAACCTGACTGAGGCCATCACCATCGGCGCCTCCCTGTTAGCCTCCTTCATGCCGGAGACCTCTGAAAAGATCTTAAGCCAGTTAAACACGGAGAAACGGGCTCTGTCCGAGATGGACGCGTTTGGAAAATATCCGTCCGGAAACAAGGTGACGGAGAAACCGGAGATCCTCTTTGCCAGAATCGACGTGAAGGAGATCCTGGAGAAGGTAGAGGCCCTGCAGGCCGCTCAGAGAGCCGAGGCAGAGGCTGCAAACGGCGAGGCGGAGAAGGCAGAGGAGAACGTGATCGACATCGAGGCAAAGCCGGAGATCACCTACGACGATTTCGCCAAGCTCCAGTTCCAGGTGGGCGAGATCATCGCCTGCGAGGCCGTTCCGAAGTCCAAAAAGCTGCTTTGCAGCCAGGTAAAGGTGGGCAGCCAGGTGCGCCAGATCGTCAGCGGCATCAAGGCTCACTATACGCCGGAGGAAATGGTTGGCAAGAAGGTCATGGTGGTGACCAACTTAAAGCCCGCCAAGCTGGCCGGAGTGATGTCCGAGGGAATGCTCCTCTGCGCTGAGGACGCCGATGGAAACCTCTCCCTGATGACGCCGGAGAAAGATATGCCGGCGGGAGCGGAAATCTGCTGATTGCCCGAAAAACGGTGAATCCAGAAAACGACGGGTATAAAAGGATATAAAAAGCGGATGTAAAATCAAATATAAAAAATAAAAAGGTGTGGAAAACGGAACAAAACCCGTTTTCCACACCTTTTTGCCGTATAAGGAAAATCTGTATAAGGAAATTCAGCACCTTTCTAGTGCAGCTCCCCCGCGCTGGCCTTTGCCTCCGCCTTATCCATAGCCACCGCCTCAATGGCGTACTCCAGGGACTTCGCGATGGTTTCCAGAGACATGGACGGCGTGGTGGGCGCCTTGTCGATCACCTGGCCGCAGGCGAAGGGCACATGGATGAAACCGGCGCGGATGTTCGGATAGCGCTTTTCACACATATAGAGGACGTTGTACATAATGCTGTTGCACACGTAGGTGCCGGCAGTGTAGGAAACGGCACAGGGCAGTCCCTTTTCCCGCACGTGCTGCATCATGGCCTTCACCGGGATGGTGGCAAAGTAGGCCGCCGGGCCGTCCGCCTGCAGCGGCTCGTCCAGGGGCTGCTCGCCGTTGTTGTCCGGGATGCGGGCGTCCACAAAGTTGATGGCCACCTTTTCGATATTGATGCAGGCGCGGCCTCCCGCCTGTCCCACGTTGATCACCACATCCGGCTGGTGCTTTTTAATGCCTTCCTCCACAGCGGGGCCGCTTAAGGAAAACACGGTGGGGATCTCCAGCTTGATAATCTCCGCTCCGGCGATGGTATCCGGCAGCAGCTTTACAGCTTCGTAGGCCGGGTTTACGCTCTCTCCGCCAAAGGGATCAAAACCAGTCACTAAAATTTTCATACGTTCATCTCCATTCTCAGATTCAGATAGCCGGGGCGGCTGCGCCGCCCTCGGGAGGTTTCACAGACAAATGTTATAAACCATTTTCCAATATCAGTTTCAGCTGAAAATAATCATGTAAACGATCTGCACCGCAAGCATAATAAGGGCCACCGGGGCCTGGTTGCGGATCACGCCGAACCGCTCCTTCATGTTTAAGAGGGCCACGGGCACGATGTTGAAGTTGGCGGCCATGGGGGTTAAGAGAGTGCCGCAGAAACCGCAGGTTAAGGCCACCATGCCGATGATCACCGGATCCGCGCCGTAAGCCAGCACGCAGGGAGCTCCCACGCCGATGGTCATGACGGTGATGGCTCCGAAGGCATTTCCCATGATGGCTGTGAAAAGGGCCATGCCGATGGCAAATACGATGATTCCCGCGATGACGTTTCCTTCCGGCACGATGCCGGATACGATGGCGCCGATGATGTCACCTACGCCAGCCGCCGTGAAAATGCCGCCCAGAGCGCCTAAAAGCTGAGGAAGCATACAGAGCGGGCCCATGGTGGAGAGCAGGCGCTCCGAATCCTTTAAAAAGGTGACCGGCTTGTTGTCCCTGGAGTAGCACATGAGCACGATCATGGAAATCAATACGCCCAAGGCCACGCCCACGAGAGCGCTGATCTGGGTAAACAGGGCAAAGGTCAATGCCAGGATGCCCATAGTCAGGGCTGGCAGGAAAATTTTCATGCCGATGCGGGCAAACTGCTTTTGGGTGTACTCCTTGGTGGGGGCATTGGACTCCCCTTTCTGCACCCGCTTAAAGATGGCCGGGATGACCATGATGATGATAAGGGCGCCGGAAACCCTGGACGGCAGCCAGCGTCCCAGGGAACACACGATGCCGAAGGAGGTCCAGAACACGAAGGTGCCGAACCGGGCTGGATTTTTCTTGTCCAGCAGGTTTTTCACGCCTGCGTAAATGGTGATCAGGCCGATGATGATGTAAACGATTTCCAAAAGCTTATTGCTTAAAGAGACGGTGGGATCTGCGAAAAATGCCATATTTATTTACCTCCCTTTCCCGCTTTTTTGCCGGCGGCGCTGCCTTTTCCCAGATATTTGGCCCGCAGCCGTTTATCCTTCAGGGTGAAGTAAATGCAGGCGATCACAAGGGCCGTTAAGGCCACAGGGATTTCCGCTTTTGCCAGGTCGATGAGGCTTACCTCATAGCCCAGGCCGCTTAAGGTAGACTGTACGAGAAGGGCTCCGGAACCGCCCACAAACAGCACCTGGAAAAAGAACCAGGCAATGTTTTCCATGGCGGCGGCCATACCCTTGATTTCCTCCAGATATTCCTCGTCCACGGTGCCGTTCTCATTTTCCGCGGCGCCCTCTGCCATGGGCATGATCACAGGACGGACGAAACCGGCCACGCCGCCGAAGTTTACGTTAAAGGCGCCGAAGAACGCCCGCATAGCGCCGTAGATGCACAGCAGCTTGCCGACGGTGACGTTTTTAAACTTGTGGATGAAAGCGGCGGCGGCTTCCCGCAGGCCGTTTCTCTCCAGGGTACCGGTCACCAGCAGGATCAGGATAAAGATTGCCATGCTTCGGTTGGACACAAAATTCGTTCCCAGGGTTTCCAGCAGTCCGTCGATTCCCAGCCCACCTACCAGGGCGGTGGTCACGGCTGCCAGAAAGATGATCAGAATGGAATCCAGCTTCAGCGCAAAGCCGATAATCACGATCAGGATTCCAATAAGCCTTAAATATTCCATAATCAGGCCTCCTCCTTTGTGGTATAATTTCCTCTGCCTGTTCCCAATAAAGTGTGGCAGAAATTACAATCATTATACAATACGGCCCAGAGGACTGGCAACCGGATTTGGAATTTTACGCGGTGGGAAAGGCAGGAAGAAACCTGCGGAAACGAGCCATTTTTCTTTTTCCCTTTGCCATTAGGCGCCATATTGCAATAACCGTGAAACCATATATAATGAAAGGAAAAGGGAGGTATCGCCATGCCCGGTCTGAACTCATTTGAACTCTTTGAAAAAAATCCTCATATTCACAGCGCGTTCCCCCTTCTTGTGCTGGATGTCAACAATCATCATTGCGTGCCGCAGCGGCTGCGTTTCCATGAAATGCACTGGCATGATGATTTGCAGCTGACCTTTGTGATCGAGGGGGTGATCCAGATCAAAACGCTGTATCAGACCCTGGAGCTGAAAAAGGGCGAGAGCGCGTTTATAAACAGGAAAATCCTGCATCAGATCACTGAAAAAGAGGACGCCCACTATCAGTCCTTTCTTTTCCCGGATGTTTTTATGAAGTTTTATGAAAACAGTCCTGTATACAGGCAGGTGGTACAGTTTTTGGACAATCATAATTTAACGACGGTATTGATTCAGGACAGGACGATGATGGACATAACCGAGAAAATACGCGCGCAGGCCGCGAGAAAGAAAGATCCTTTTTATGAATATGAAATGCTGCTGTTGATGAATCAGTTTATTCTGGAATTGATGAAACGGACGGAGATCCCTGAAAAAAAGGTCCGCGCGGAACAGAATTTGTGTATTCAGAAATGCCTGACCTTTATTCACGACCATTACGATGAGGATATTATGTTGGAACAAATTGCGGCTTACGGCCATATTTCTGCCGGTTACTGCGGGCGCCTGTTCAGGAATGTATTAAAGACTTCCCCCTATGAATATCTGATTGATTTTCGCATAAAAAAGAGCCTGGATCTTTTGTCCTCCAACGAATATACCATTTCCAGGATCGCGGGGCTTGTGGGGTTTAACAGTCTTTCCCACTACATCCAGTGTTTCAAAAAGAGGTTAAACACAACGCCGAAACAGTATCAGAAAGCCCTGTTCCGGCGTGAAACGTAAAAAAGAAAATACGGCTATTCCCGTGCCTCCGGGACGGTCTCCGGCAGAAACAGGGAGCTTGCCAGCGCGGCGGCGGAAACGCCGGCGATCACGTAGAGCGCGGCCGTCAGCCCATATTTATCTGCTGCGTATCCAAGAACGGGGCATAAAACCGCGCCGACGGAAACGGCCAGCCCCAGAGTAATGCCTGACGCGAACCCGGTATGGTTGGGCAGATACCGCTGGCCCAACACCACCATGGGACTGTAGGAGAGACTTTCCGCGGCTGCCATGGGAATCAGCATCGCGCCCGCAAACAGGAAGTTTCTGGTGGTGGTAAACAGAATCAGGCTCGGGAAGAAAACGGCAAATGACACCGCGATCATTTTCGTGTATCCAAACCGGTCCGCGATGCTTCCGCCCAGGAGGGCCGCAAGGGCGCCGATGGCGAAATAGACGCTCAAGGCACTGTTTCCAAACGACTGGCTCTGGTGCAGGATCTGAATAAAGTACAGCGCCAGAAAGGTGCTCATTCCGTTGGTGATAATGGATCTACCAAAAACGGTGATACACAGCTTGATAAATGCCGGCCAGTTATCCTGACTGGCAGCAGGCCCATCTTCGCTTTCCGCGCGGGATTTCCCATTGTCCGCTTTTTCCTTTTCTCCTAATTCTTTAAAATCCTTCAAAAAGAACGCGGAAATGATTCCAAAGAGAAGGGATGGAATCAAGAATGCCAGCGTGCCCTTCATGCCAAAGAGCAGAATGGAGGACGAGGTTAAAACCGGTCCCAGGGTAGAGCCGATTTTTCCGCCGAAAGAGAATATGCTGATGCCTTTTCCCTGTTTGCCCGTTTCGGAGGACCGCCCCACCAGCTGGGCCGCCTGGGGGTGAAACATGGCGATTCCGATGCCGCTGACAATGACGGCTGCGCACAGCCCGTAAAAATTGGAAGTCAGCCCGGTAAATGCCATTCCGCCGCCGGCAAGAAGGACGCCCAGCGCCATGATCCAAGGCTTGTTTTTCCTGTCGGCAATGGTTCCAAATATAGGCTGGACAATCGAGCCAAACAGGTTTGATACCGTTACAAGCATAGCCGCCGTCGTATAATCATAGTGGTACGCGGCTATGATAAATGGGAGCACCGCCGATAAAGCCCCCTGATTGATGTCGGAGCAGCCGTGCCCCAATGCTAAAACGTACTTATAATACCGATTCCTTTCCATCGCGTTTTCCATCCTTTCTACAGCTCAATTATATAATGATCTGAATATAAAAATAGTAGAATAAAGACGAAATACCACAAATTTTATTAATATCTGGACTTTTTCAAAAAACAATATTTACAGATACGGATAAAAATTTAAGGACAGGCGCCGTTTCGCTAATCCGTCCCTGTCTCGCCGCTCTGATTTACCACGCCGATTTACCTTCAATTTACCATTCTATTTCCCATCCGCCGCCCACTCCCCGGCTTTACTGCCGCCAAGTTTTATGCTATACTAAAGGTTAGATGTTGGGGTCAAAAGGTATTTTGACCCCCTTTGATACCGGATTGCTCCGCACTACGTGCTCCCGCAATCCTGGGAAACATTCATAATCCGCTCATTTTTCTACGAAAAATGGCTGCTTATTCATGTTTTGGCGGGTCCCAAGGTCAAAAACCCTCTTGCAAGCAAGCCTGCATCGGATTTCCGGCCTTTTGACCCTGGTATCAAGGTTAAATTGGTGTTTTGTGCGAAGAAATACATTCCAGTGAGGTGTATATGAAAGGAAAGCTGAAGGTAAAGGGGGAGCTGCGCGTCTACCTGCAGTGGCCGATGGTGCTCTCTGCCCTTGTAGTGGCGATGAACCTGATCGTTGGAGTCCTGGACGCCATCGCCGGCCTGGTGATGTTCGTGTTCACGGCTGTTTATTTGGGAATTGCCCTGTGGCTTTATTTTTACAGGAAACGGCGGCTGTTGGCCGGTCTGGTGGAGTTTTCCTCCGAATATTCCTGGGTGCAGAAGCACCTGCTGTCGGAGATGAACCTGCCTTACGCCCTGGTGGATGAAAAGGGGCGCATCCTGTGGAAAAATCAGAAATTCCAGGAGGCCATAGAGGATATAAAGGGACCGAAAAAGAATCTGACGGTGCTGTTTCCCGACATTACGAAGGAGATTCTTTCTTCCGGGCAGAGAGGCTGTATCCACGTCACCTACGAGGACCGGAAATTCCGGGTGGATTTATGTCCGGTGGGCCTGGAGCAGGAGGCCGAGGATCCGGAGGAATTCCTCCCCGATGAGACGGAGGAGAAAATGGTGGCTGTCTACCTGTTTGACGAGACCCTCATTCTCCAGTATGAGCAGGAGATCAACGATCAGAAGATGGTCAGCGGCCTGCTGTACCTGGACAATTACGACGAGGCCTTAGAAAGCGTGGAGGAAGTGCGCCGTTCCCTGCTCACCGCCCTCATTGACCGGAAGATCAGCAAATACATCGCCAGCATGGCCGGCGTGGTCAAAAAGATCGAGAAGGACAAATATTTCTTCGCGATTAAGCAGAAATACGTGGATACCCTGCGCCAGAACCGTTTCTCCATCCTGGAGGAGGTCAAGACGGTGAACATCGGAAATGAGATGGCCGTCACCTTAAGCATCGGTCTGGGTATGAACGGGGATACCTATATGCAGAACTATGAGTTTTCCCGCACTGCCATCGACATGGCCCTGGGACGGGGCGGCGACCAGGCGGTGATCAAGGACGGGGTAAACATCCAGTATTACGGCGGAAAATCCCAGCAGACGGAGAAGGCCACCAGGGTGAAAGCCAGGGTGAAGGCCCACGCCCTGCGGGAGCTGATGGAGAATAAGGACCGCATCCTGATCATGGGACACAAGCTGGGAGACATCGACTCCCTGGGGGCTGCCGTGGGCATTTACCGCATCGCCATGGCCATGAACAAGAAGGCGAATATCGTCTACAATGACATCACCTCCTCCGTGCGGCCCATGATTGAGCGGTTTACAGGGAGCAGCGACTATCCGGAGGATATGTTTATAAGGACGAAACAGGCCCTGGAGCTGGCGGATCCCACCACCATCCTGGTGGTAGTGGACGTAAACCGTCCCAGCATCACCGACGCCCCGGAGCTTTTGCAGGCGGTAAAGACCATCGTGGTGCTGGATCACCACCGCCAGAGCAGCGAGATCATCAGCAACGCGGTGCTCTCCTACGTGGAGCCCTACGCGTCCTCCACCTGTGAGATGGTGGCGGAGGTGCTGCAGTACATCGCCGACGGCATCCGGATCCGGCCGGCGGAAGCCGACGCCATGTACGCCGGAATCGTCATCGACACCAATAATTTCACCAACCAGACAGGCGTTCGCACCTTTGAGGCGGCTGCCTATCTGCGCCGGAACGGGGCGGATGTGACCAGAGTCCGGAAGATGTTCCGGGACGAGATGGCCGACTACAAGGCCAGAGCCCTCACCATCAGCAACGCGGAGATTTTCAACGACTATTTCGCCATCTCCGTATGCCCGTCCGAGGGAATCGAAAGCCCCACCATCGTGGGCGCCCAGGCGGCCAACGAGCTGTTAGACATCATCGGCATGAAGGCGTCCTTCGTGCTCACTCCCTTTAACGGGGTGATATACGTCAGCGCCCGCTCCATCGACGAGGTGAACGTGCAGGTGGTGATGGAAAAACTGGGAGGCGGCGGCCACAGAACCATAGCCGGCGCGCAGTTAAAAGATATGACAATCGAAGAAGCAGAGGAGAAGATCAAAGAGGTCATCCGTAAGATGCTGGAGAAAGGAGATATTTCATAATGCAGGTAGTATTATTAGAGGATGTAAAGGCCCTGGGAAAGAAGGGGCAGGTAGTAAATGTAAACGACGGCTACGCCAGAAACTTTATCTTAAAGAAGAATCTGGGCGTGGAGGCCACGGCGAAGAACTTAAACGACCTGAAACTGCAGAAGGCAAACGCGGAGAAACTGGCGGCGGAGCAGCTGGCGGCAGCCAAGGAGCTGGCTCAGAAACTGGAGGGACTGTCCATCACCCTGACCATGAAGGCCGGTGAGGGCGGAAGGGCCTTTGGTTCCGTTTCCAGCAAGGAGATCGCGGCAGCGGCCAAGGATCAGCTGGGCCTGGATATTGACAAGAAAAAGCTGGTGCTGCCGGACGCGATCAAGACCTTCGGAAATCACGAGGTTCCTGTAAAGCTCCACAAGGACGTAACCGGAAAACTGACCGTGAAGGTCACAGAGGCATAGGAGAAACGAAATGGAAATGGAGAATGACGCCCTGTTAAAACGGGTGCAGCCCCATAGCCTGGAGGCGGAGCTGTCCGTCATTGGAGCCATGCTCATGGACCGTGAAGCCATTATAGCCGCGTCGGAGATTATCACCGACGCGGATTTTTACCAGAAACAGTACGGCGTGATGTTCGGCTGCATGGTGGAGCTGTTTAACGAGGGCCAGTCGGTGGATGTGATCAACCTCCAGAACCGGCTGAAGGAGAAAGACGTGCCGCCGGAGGTGGCCAGCCTGGAGACCTTAAAGAACATTATCACCACCGTGCCCACCTCCGCCAACGTAAAGGCTTACGCCAACATTGTCCGGGAGAAAGCGGTTATGCGCCGCCTGATCCGGGTGAACGAGGAGATTGCCAATTCCTGCTACGCGGGAAAGGAACGGCTGGAGGACATTCTGACCCACACGGAGAAGGCGATTTTTGACCTGCTTCAGTCCAGGACCGGCGGGGATTTTGTGCCCATCCGACAGGTGGCCTTAAACGTGCTGGAAAAGATCGAGATCGCGTCTAAGACAAAGGACACGGTGACGGGAATCCCCACCGGTTTCATTGACCTGGACTACAAGACCTCCGGGATGCAGCCTTCGGACTTCATCCTCATCGCCGCCCGTCCGTCCATGGGAAAGACGGCCTTCGTGCTGAACCTGGTGGACTACGTGTCGGTGAAAAAGCGCCGCCCCTGCATGGTATTCAGCCTGGAGATGTCCAAGGAGCAGCTGGTAAACCGTATGCTCGCCATGGAGTCCAACGTGGACTCTCAAAAGCTGCGAACCGGCACTCTGACGGACGCTGACTGGGACGCGGTGGTGGAGGGAATCGGGGTGATCGGAAATTCCACCCTGACCATCGACGACACCCCCGGCATCTCCATTTCCGAGCTGCGCTCCAAGTGCAGGAAAAAGAAACTGGAGGACGGCCTGGATCTGGTGATCATCGACTATCTGCAGCTTATGAGCGGCAGCGGAAAAAGCAGTGACAACCGGCAGCAGGAGATCTCCGAGATTTCCCGTTCCTTAAAGGCTCTCGCCAGGGAGTTAAACGCCCCGGTGATCGCCCTGTCCCAGCTTAGCCGTGCCTGTGAGACGAGAACGGACCACCGTCCCATGCTTTCCGACCTGCGTGAGTCGGGAGCCATCGAGCAGGACGCGGACGTGGTGATGTTCCTCTACCGTGACGACTACTACAATAAGGATACGGAAAACCCCAACGTGGCGGAAGTCATCATCGCCAAGCAGCGAAACGGCCCCATCGGTACCATCAACCTGGTGTGGATGCCGGAGTACACGAAGTTTGCCAATATGGCCAGGAGTTGACGGCTAATAACGTTAACGTCAGCCGATTTTGTAAAGTCCGTCAAATGATGAATGGCATGGCTGAACGGGCGAAATATCAGGTTCAGAATTTTTGTCATAATCCTCAGACTGAGGGCATAACATATAAGTAGATGTGAAATATTGCCAACTAAAGGAGAGGATCGACAATGAACGAAATACATTACCTGATTTCAGACGCGTCCAAAAAGGTGGATGTGGAGTCCCATGTGCTCCGGTACTGGGAGGACGAGCTGGAGCTCAAAATCCCCCGCAACGAGATGGGACACCGGTATTACACGGAGTTCCATATCCGCCTGTTTAAGCAGATTAAGGAGTTAAAGGAGAAGGGGTATCAGCTCAAGGCCATCAAGGCGGCGCTGGAGAAGATGATGGAGGAAGGCAAGGAGGAGCTGTCAGACGAGATGTTAAGCGACGGTGCGGCGGCCCTTCGGGAAAGCGCCCTGGGAGGGGCGGATGGACAGGCCGTCTCCGTGGTGGAGGAGGGAAACGGGGTGCCGGCCCTCACTGCCGAGGAGAAAATGGAACAGTTCCAGGAAATTATGAACCACATCATCGGAAGGGCTCTGGAGCACAACAACGAGCAGCTCAGCCAGGACATCAGCGCTCTGGTAAACGACAAGGTTTCCAAGGAGCTGGAGTATCTGATCCGGGTGGGGGACGAGAAGGCCGAGGAGCGGTTTAAACGGCTGGACGAGACGATCCGGGAGTATCAGAAGGAAGGAAAGGGCCGTGCCGAGGCGGCGGCGTCCCGAATCCCCTTTTTTAAAAAGAGACGGTTTGGAAAAAAGGGAAAAAAGCTGTGACGGCAGAAGCCAAAATGGCCAAAACTCAAAAAAGGATACAGCTCCCGCGGAAACCTGGCGGACAAAAAAGCCGGGTTTCCGCGGGACTTTTGCGTCATGGGTTTCGCGTTCCCCGGCGGCAAGGTCTTCGGAAAAGGTTCGATGGGCGAAAAAGAGAACGGGCGTCCGGCGCGTTTCCGGATGTGCTGTATGATCCAGGGAAATTGTGGTATGATGGTGCTATAAAAGGAAAAGGAGGATCTGATCTTATGGTACGTGAAATTTTAAAGCTGGGAAACCCGAAACTATATGAAGTCTGCGGGGAAGTGACAAATGAGGAGCGGGAGATGGTGAAGGAATGGGTGAAGGACCTTCATGATACCCTTATGGATTACAGAAAAACGTACGGAGCGGGCCGGGCAGTGGCGGCGCCCCAGATCGGGGTGCCGAAACGTCTGCTCTATATGTATACGGACCGGCCCTACGTGTTTATCAACCCGGTTCTGACCTTCCCGGATGAGGAGGTGTATGAGCTGGTGGACGACTGTATGTCCTTTCCCGGCCTGATGGTGAGAGTGTCCAGGCACAGACGGGCGGACATCCGCTATCTGGACGAGAATTTTGAGCCCCGCGCCATGCACTTGGAGGGGGATCTGTCCGAGCTTTTGCAGCATGAGTACGACCACCTGGACGGGATCCTGGCCACCATGAGGGCGGTGGACAATAAATCTCTGATCCTGGGCCAGATGAAACGGGATTTTTAGGCCTTCCTAGTTTTCCGGCTCCCGCATCCGATAGCCCACGCCGATCTCCGTGCTGATGTATTTGGGGTCGGCGGGGTTTTCCTCCATTTTGCGGCGGATGTGGGCCATGTTTACCCGCAGGATCTGGTTGTTGCTGTCGGCGTAGGGGCCCCAGATATGGTTGATAATAAAGTCGTAGGTCAGTACACGGCCGGCGTTTAAGGCCAGGAGGGAGACCAGCTTGTACTCAATCTGGGTTAAATGGACCTCCCTGTCAGCGATGGTCACCAAACGCTTGTCAAAGTTGATGGTGAGGTCGCCGCAGCGGTAAACGGATTCAGAGGACTTCGGGCTGCTGGCGGACATCTGGCTGTGGCGCAGGGCCGTGCGGATGCGGGCCAAAAGCTCGGAGGTGCCGAAGGGCTTGGTAATGTAGTCGTCGGCGCCGGCGTCTAAGGCCGCCACCTTTTCGCTTTCGCTGGTACGGGCGGAAATCACCAGAATGGGCACAGCGGAAAATTCCCGCACCTGCCGGATGATGTCCATGCCGTCGATGTCCGGAAGGCCCAGGTCCAAAAGCACCACGTCCGGGCAGAGGGAGGCGATATAGGACAGCCCCTCCTTTCCGGTGTGGGCGGCTACCGTCTTGTAGTCGTGGTTTTCCAGGGCAGTTTCAATAAAGGTACAGATATTTTTTTCATCCTCAATGATAACGACAGTCAGCTTATGATTCATACGTTTCCTCTCCTAGTGGTAATGTGAAAGTAAACAGGGCGCCGTCCGGCAGATTTTCTGCCCAGATGTCGCCGTCGTGGGCCATGATAATGGTCTTGCAGATGGACAGGCCGATGCCCATGCCTTTCCGGGAATCCCCGGAGGAAGTGGCGGTGTCGGCGTAGCCGTCAAAAATATTGGGAAGCAGGTCTTCCCGGATGCCATGGCCGTGGTCCCGGATGCGGAACACGGCGTTTTTTTGCTCCGCGGTCACCGTCAGCTCCATGGGAGCGTCGGAACCGCTGTGGTAGATCCCGTTTTCCAGGAGGTTGATAATGACCTGCTCGATCAGGGTGGCGTCCATGGGGGCCATGATGAAATCCTCCGGCGTGGACACCCGTATCCTGGCGTCGGGCAGCCGTTTTTTCAGCCTGGAAACGGCCTCGGAGACCACCTCCTCCACCGGCTCTAGAGTGGTGGAAACGTGGGCGTCCGTCTGGCGGATCCTGGTGACGGAAAGAAGGTTTTCCACCATATGGAGAAGCCAGTTGGAGTCGTCGTAGATGGTCTGCACCATGGAGCGGCGCTCCTCCTCTGTGAGGGAGGAACCGCTGTCTAAGTAAGCGGAGCTGGTGCCAATGATGCTGGTCAGCGGCGTGCGCAGGTCGTGGGAGACGGCCCGCAGCAGGTTTGCCCGCATTTTTTCCTTTTCCGCCTCCATCAGGAGCTTTTCCTGCTCGTTTAAAATCCTGTTTTTCTCCTTTAAGTGGGTGGTGGTCATGCTGGTCAAGCTGGCGATGATCATCAGGGCGGCAAAGGTAATGGGGTAGCCGTCCACGGAAAAGGTCAGGGAAAAGAAAGGATAGGTGAAGGCGAAATTTACGCAGATCACTGAGATAAGGGAAGCGATAATGCCGGGAACGTAGCCCGTGGTAAAACGGGCGATGAACACGACGGCCAGCATATAGAATACGGCGATATTTTCCGCGTTGCTGGTAAAGCGGAAAAAGGCGAAAGACCCCGCCGTAGTAAATCCCAGGATCAGGGTAGTGATCAGGATATTACGGAACAGAGTCTTTTTGTCCATGGATTTTTTCTGATGTATCATGGCAAACCTCCAATGGGAGCCGCGCTTTGGCGCGAGCGTGCGCTACCGCGCACGCTTTTTTGTCTGGGAATCCGGGCGGGAGGCCCGGCGTTCCGCCATCATTTGCTGGAATTCCTCGTCAGATACGCCGATTTCTCTTAAACGCTGGCGGCGGCGCTCCTGCCGTCTGCGGCGTGCTTCCTCTTTGCGCTGGCGCTGGATGTTTAAGTAGATTATGAAACCGGCTACGGCGCCAATCACCACGGCTACCCCTAAAGCGATCCACACCACAGTGGGAATACCGGAGCGTCCGGTATCTGCGGGATCCGCCGGGCTGTCTGCCTCGCCTGCGGCGGCCTCGCTCTCTCCGTCTGTGGGGAGAACGGCGGTTTCGGAACCATCCTGAGAGCCGGGCTCTGGGGTTTCCGCCGTCTCTGTTCCGGTTTCACCGGTCTCGTTTGTGTCCAGGGGCGGAAGGACGGTCTCCGGCTCCTCGCCGATTCGGTTCAGCAGATAAGCCGATCCGACCACCCGGTCATTGTAGGTGTACTGGACCTGGGCGATGGCATTTTCCGGCGCGCGGCTGTCCAGCTCATAGTTTACAGCCATATCCGTATCCGCGATGGTGGAGGACAGAGGCAGAGTGATCATTCCGTCCTGGAAGGACAGATCCGACAGGTCGCCGGAGGGAAGTCCGGCGATGGTCATATCCTCATTTAAGGAGGAAAAACGGCTGTCCAGGCTGGAAATCCTGGACGTCTGGAAGTTGGTAAAGCCAAAATCCAGCATGGCTTTTGTGTCGCTGTAGTGGGTGGAATGGCCGTTTAACACTACGGTGATCAGGGTCATGCCATTTCTCTTGGCGAAGGTTACCAGGGTGTTCCCTGCCAGGGAGGTGTAGCCCGTTTTTCCGCCAAAAGTACCGTCATAGTATTCTGCCCGGCTGGACAGGAGCATGGCATGGTGGGTGTACAGGTTCAGTCCATCTGGATTCCGTTTGGTGGGCGGCAGCTTATAGGATTTTGTGCCGTCGATTTCCAGGAAATCCCGGTTCTGAATGGCGGCCTGACAAATCAGGGCCATATCGTAGGCGGATACATAATGATTTTCGTCGTTTAAGCCGCTGGGATTGGCGAAGTGGCTGTCCTGGCATCCCAGCTCTGCCGCCCGCTGGTTCATCAGCTCCGCGAAAGCCTCGCGGGAACCGGAAATGTGCTCCGCCAGAGCATTGGCAACCTCGTTGGCAGACTGGAGCAGCAGGGCATAGAGACAGTCCTCTACGGAGAGTACGTCGCCCTCATCCAGCCCAGCGTTGGTGCTGTTGGATTCCACATTGTACACGGCGTCATGAGAGAATGTTACCTGCTCGTCCATATCGCAGTTTTCCAGTGTAATCAGAGCGGTAAGCACCTTTGTAATACTGGCGGGATAGTAGGTCTGGTGCAGGTTTTTTCCAAACAGAACGGCTCCGGAATCGGCGTCAATGACGATCCCGCCGTCAGCCTCAATGGCGATGTTGGTGGGCCAGTCCGGGGCGGCGTAGGCCGCGGTGGGACAGAGCCCAAGAATCAGGGTCAAGCTTAACAGCAGAATTAATATACGTTTCATAGGGATAAGTGACTCCATGTGTGATCAGTAAAATGTAAAAAGTTGCTTTATACAGTATATTCTATTTTGACGGACAAGTAAAGGAAAAGATGGACGCCGCCCGTCCTGTCAGTCGTTGGAAACGGGGTTCTTTCTGGCCTTGCCGTTTCTGCGGGCCAGGTAAAGGCACAGGGCGAACAGCACCAGTACCATCCCGCCGAAGGTCAGCCCGATGCGCAGGGCTGTGTCAGAGAAAAAGGGCTCCGGCACAATGTTGATTAAAAGGTCCGTCGCCGGGTTTAAAATCCACAGGTCGTTGTCGAAGAAAATGTGATGGAACACAATGAAGTACCTGGAGAAATCCGAGGCGATCACTCCGCCCACCACGGTGGCCAGAAGGAAAAACAGTCCGGTGCCCACGCACAGAGCCCGGGGCAGCAGACGCCTGACGTCCGCCTTTAAGAGCGCCATGAGCACGACGCAGAGGACGGCGGCGGCTGCGCAGACGCGGCGGAGGGCGATGGCCCCTAAAAACAGCCCCCGCACATCCTCCATGTGGGCGATCTCCCGGGCGTTGAAAAACTCCCTGGGCTGTCCGTCCACCACGGTCATCACGTGCAGGTCTTCCCGGTCTCCCCGCAGGTAGGCCATCATCTCATCCGTCACCTCCAGAAGGTCGTCCATCTCCATATGGACGGCGTCGGTGACGTGATATTTTTCATATTCCCGTTCATAGTATCCGGGAGTCCAGTAGGCCACGGCTTCCACCGAGGTGATGAGAAAGAGGATCATCAGGCAGAAGGCGCAGAGGATTCCCAAAAGCCAGTGGAGCAGTTTCATAGGCTGTCATCTCCTTTGTATGGTTTTCCGGTGGCGGTGGGCAGGTTCCAGCGGTATTTGGCCGCCAGGAGACGGATGGCCACCACCACGGCAGAGCAGATCACCATGGCCGCGTCCGCGGGAATCACATCCGGCAGGGCGATGTAGAGCAGGGCGCCGGCGATGGAGGCGCAGGCGTACACGTGCTTGCAGAGGACGTAGGGCGTCTGATCGGCCATGATGTCCCGCAGGATGCCGCCGCCGACCCCGGTGATCACGCCCAGAAACGCCGCCAGAAAGTGATAATCCCCAAAACCGGCGTTCACGGCGGTGTCGATGCCCACCACGGTGAAGGCCCCCAGGCCCACGGCGTCAAACAGGTTCATGATCCGGTCATAGGTTTCCCGGTTTTTGCCGGTCATCAGGTAGTTGTGAAACCGGATGACGAGAAAGAGCAGGATCACCGTCACCAGGGCCATGACCACGTAGACCGGGTTTACAAACAGGCTGGGCGGGATCCGTCCAATGATGATGTCCCGGATCATTCCCCCGCCTACGGCAGTGGTGACGCCGAGGACGATGACCCCCAGCAGGTCCAGATTTTTATTGATGGCCACCATGGCGCCGGAGGAGGCGAAGGCGATGGTGCCTACGGTCTCCAGGGCAAAGAGGATGGACCAGTTGATTTCCATGTTGGAATTTCCTCCCTTCAGACAGTGTGGCCGCCGGCCGGCCAGGCGCGGCGGATGTGTCGGAAAATGATTCTTATTTTAACACATATTGGGGAAAAGAGAAAGATGGGAGATGGGAAAAGGAGAAACCGGTTACGATTTCTCCTTCATCCTCTTTATGACCTTCAGCCTGGTAAATTCTTCCCGCTCCTTTT
>NZ_NFLE01000055.1 GCF_002160755.1 Lachnoclostridium sp. An14 | reverse complement strand
CGGATGGCTGCCTTCAACTTCTCCTCAATAGCGGGAATGTCCTTTACATTGATCGGTTTCCAATTCTTCATAGTCTGTTCTCCTTTTTTCATTTTATGGTTTGGTTTTGGAGTTGGCCCTGCGGCCGCCGGGATACCGCCCGGCCCGGAGATGTGGGATCACCTCCTCACTTGCCCTCTTTATCTCCAACGCCCGCTCCGGCCTGGATCAGTTTTTCAGTCACCGCCAAGCCTTTGATTAAAAATTCAGGGACATTGTAGCCACACTCTACCAGATTTTCGAGGATACTACGGATCTCGTTGACTAATAGGGACGCCAAAGTAAACCATCCAAAAAGCATCAAAAAGTCCAGGTTGATTCCCAGCATATCCTGCCCCAAATGTATGAACATTGTCGGCATCAAAAAAGCTACCAGGATAATCACCCAGTAGCCTACTTTTTTTGCCGCCCCCTTCCATCCTACCGCACTGGATTCCTTTCCCAGTTTTCTAGCCTTGTACCATCCTGTCAGCCAGTCAACAATGTTAAGCGCAAGGTATCCCAAAAATAAATACCAGTACACACCAAACAGAGCCGTAAAAACGGCCACAGCTGCTCCTACTGCTGCATTATAGCGATCTACAAAATTCATGTTACTCATCCTCCTCATTTTCCTTCAGCCACGTCTCCGTAGCATTCCTCCAGAGTTTCGGCACGTCCTCAAGTGTCATCTCTCCGGCCTTGATTTTTAACCCGTAAAATTTACCCATATTACTGCTCACCCCCAATCTGATCCGCCAAATCACTGGTAGCTTTTCCAAGATCATCTACCGCACCGTTTAATACTTCCTGTCCCTCCTCCAGGGCATCCAGGCGCTTTTCCTCGTCTGTTTTCTCCCGGAAGCGATAGCTGGTCAGCACAGATCCGTCAGAAGATACGGCGGATGTCTCTGACACCAGCACCAGGTCTGTGTATGTGCCAACTGTCAGGCCGGCGCCCGTCTGGATCTGGACACTGGACAGGTTGTCCGCCGTCATCTTTTTCCAGATTGCCACCATACCGGCCCGATCGGCCGCCGCCACCTGGATGTTTGACAGGGATGCTCCTGCCTCAAGCTCAATTGTTGTGTTGTCCTTTAAAATCATTTTGTCTTTGTTCATAATCTTATTTTCCTTTCTTTGTTTTATAGTAAATTCCCGGAGGATAAAAGCTACATATCCGCTGTGATTCCGCGCGTAAAAGATATTACATCTGGAGCGGATCAGCCAAATTTGAGATCGGATGTCGCATTTATGATCCAAACCAAGGGGATCAAATCCGGAGAGTACGGTTTCTCCAGTACTCAGTATACTGATCTCCCAGCAAGCGCCCCCAAATGGGGATACGTTAAATATTTTCAGCATGCCGATAATTATGTTACTGTTTGGGTATTCCCTGACGGCTTTACTGGTGGCATATTGCTCAATCAGTTCATTTTGGGGCAAAATCAGTGGAACACCACCTGGAAAAAGCTGGAACTGTCTGAGACCTCATAAAATAGTAATTTTGATGTGTCATCCAAAGCCCTAACACTATCTAACTCAACATTATTTAGTGCTGATAACACCGCATCAAGGATTTTCAAAGTAGGACCGCGGACCCGGATCGCAATTATCCGTGTTGCAAATTTCAATTCTGTATCTGCTGGTGGTACATATCAAATAGGCACCCTCGATGAAGAGGATCGTCCGGTGGCAGAAACCTGTGCAGTTATCGCCCGCACCGACGGTAATACCAACAATATGATCGTTGTAAATTTGCAGACAGATAGAAGAGTCTCTATGCGTCCCCTTACTCAATGTTCTGCCGGGGTTACCTGCATCGGGACTATTTCATGGCCAACATCCGCATAAAATCCCAATATAACCATGAAAATCTTACGTTTTTACCCTGCTTTTCTGTCCTGTCTTCCTCTGCTCACTCACTCTACGCATTACCACCACGCAAAAAAGACCGCCCTGCCGGCCGGCCAAAAAAAATCATATGGATTACCTATATTTTATCCAGCCCGCAACCGCCTGTAGGCCTCCCGGACACTGCTGGTCTTGACCGTGACGTAAATCATCGTGGTCTCGATCTTTGAGTGGCCCATGAGGACCATCAGCTGCTCCACCGGCATCCCGCGCCCGATCATATCACAGGCGAACGTCCGACGGAACCGGTGCGGATGTACATTTGCCACTGCAGCCTTCTGGCCCAATTCTTTGAGCAAATACTGTACCCCCGCTATGGTCATGCGCTTAAACGGCGCTTTTGCTGCCACAAACAGCGGCCGCCGGCGGAGATCATCCTCTCCTATCCTTTCTCGCCGCTGGCGCTCTCTCAAGTAACGCTTGAGGTGGAATTTTGCCACATCATTCAATAAACATAGTCTCTCCTTGCCTCCTTTGCCCTTGATGTAAAACTCCATCCGATAAAAGTCAATGTCCCCAACGTCTAATTTGCACACCTCTGACACCCTCAATCCGGTAGCCAGCAAAAACTCTACCAGTGCCCGATCTCTGGACCGGTCACAATGCAGTCTCAGAGCCTCCAGCTCCTCCTGGGCAAACGGCTTTTTGACTACGCTCTCCACTTTCAGTCCGCCGATCCGGCGCACCGGATTGTCCGGCACTAGCTTTTCCAATGTCAAGAAGTCCCAAAACGATGACAGATAATGTATCCTCGTCTGCATAGTGCTCATCTGGATCCCGCGGCGCTCGCGCATCACCGCATAATAGTATCGCAGATCCATCGCCGTGATGTCCTCCAGGCGTTTACCTAAAAAATCCAGCATGTTGTAGATCTCCCGGCTGTACTGCTGCAGCGTGCCGTCTGCCCGGCCGGTGGTCTTTTTCGACCCCAAAAACATATTGATCTTGGCCACATCTCCATCCTCCCCGGTCGGCGCCAGTTCGCTGCACTCCTCGATAATCTGTTTGCCGTGCAGCGTGATATACAGCACATTCTCCAGTTTTTCGAGTTGCGCCGGCGCAAGATCCGGCATCATAGCGCGCTTGATTGTTTGTATAATCTCTTCGACCATTCTCTCTCTCCTCTCTCCCTTAGGGTACAAGAGGTAGAAAAATATAGCAATTATCCGCCAAAAATCTCAGTTATATTGGGATATCATTTCGTGGCATACGGAAGAACACCATATATAGATGACGCTGTTGTTATAGCAGATCCGCTGTAATTTTGAATGATTATTTGCCCGTTGGGATTAATGGTCGCAAGTGCAATTTTACCCCCATCAAATACGACTGGAGCATAGTATGTACTGGCCGGAGCATAGTCAGATAGTACCGTGAATATTTGGACCGTATTTCCGCTTTCGATTTGAGCGGTCAACTTCATACCGGTGAATGCGATTTCTGCCAGCTTTCCCTGCTTTGAAAATTTGAGCGTTCCGGTCGCCACGCCCGATAAAGTAAAATCAGTTTTGATTATTAATGCGTTAGTTGATTAAAAATATCACCTGCCCTCCGAGGTATTTGGCTGTGCTTGGAGTTCGTGACAGTTTTATTTCTCCGCTGATTTCAGCGGATACTTTTGTAGAAAATTCCCCATCAGTGGATGACATTACACCATAAGCTACTTGACTCGGCCGAAAACCGGCGGGAATGGTGAATACTACTACATCACTTTCCCCCAAGTGTTGAGACACCAAAAATAGTCCAAAATCAGCAATAGCAATATGACCAATAGTGTTGATCCAACAGTTACTTACAGTACCAACTACACCTGGGTTTTTATAATCCGCTAGGATCTCGGATTTGGATATTAAATCACTCTTTAACTCAGCAATGTCATTTTTATTGTCTGTGATCTGATCCTGCAGCGTTTTTCCCATCGCCGCATCCAGGGCAGCTACTCCGGCCTCCGTTGCCAATGCATTATTAACCAACGGCGGCAACGGTCCCTGAGGGCCCTGCGGCCCTACAGGCCCCTGTACCCCCTGAGGGCCCTGCTCTCCCTGGGGGCCTTTGATATTTCCAATAAGAATTCTTGCCATGTCTACCTCCTAAACCTCCTAATCATCCGTCACAAAATACAGGTTGCCGCTTTCGGAATCATACTCGAATTGCGGCGGCGTGCTGCCGTCCGGGTACTCTGCATAGAGATCTCCGGTCGCCGGATCCAGGTAAAGCGAAAACATCCCGGAAGCCGGCGCCATGACACCGCTCTCTCCCTGCGGGCCCGGCGGCCCCTGCTCTCCAGGTGCGCCGTCAAATTCGCCGGACGCCACCCGATCCGCCAAATCCTGGCGTACCTCCTCCACATTTTCCAATGCCTGATTGGCGTTCTCGGCTGCTGCCGCAGCCTGCCCTGCAGCCTGGATTGCTGACTGCTGAACCTGATCTGCACTATTGGCCACCTGCGTCACTCCCGCTATTGCTTCATTTACACTGGCCTGTATTTTTTCAAATGCGTCTATGTTTGCCTGCCTTACATCTTCCCCGCAGTACGCGTCTTCCCACTGTTGGATTTCCGGTTCCAGGTTGATAGGACTTACTGTGATTGCCATTACTCTCCACCTCCATTCTGCATATCTTCGATGTCATTTTCGATTCTTCTGAGCCGATCACTGATGGATCCTTCGCCCACGATCATAAAATCCCGTGCCCAGCACTGCCCGCCATTGTTTACAGCAAAATCAAAATCTCCGGAATCACTGTATCCGGCCCAAAACCACAGACCTCCATCTGATGTGGGCTCCGCCGACATTCCACACTGTCCGTCATTCGACTGGAAAATATTTCTTCCCCAAGATAATCTGGAATAAAAACCGCCAATTCCAACCTCCTGGTCATCCGCATAAAAAAATCCATCGCCAATATCAATCTGCGCACCGGTAATCTTTCCTCCGGAAATCTCAGGGGCATTCATTTTTCCGCTGTTGATTGTAATTCCATCCTTACTCATTTCCATCAGCGTTTCATCTTTGGTGTTCAAAATTCGGATCACCCCATCCGTGTTCCAGGTACTTCCTCCTATAATCAGCGTGCCGGATCGGATAAACGTGGCATTCAGATTTCCGTCTATGGTCCACGCGTTAGTATATGGGCCGTTATATCCATTTGTGGAAAATCCAATCCCATTTTGGTTCATTCGGATCACATTTTTAGCACTCTGCTTGTCCGGTTGATCCATGATCAATATCTGCCAGGGAGATACCGCATTCCCCTGATCATCATAGGTATCCAGGACTACATACCCGCCCTTTGCCCCCGTGATCGTCATACCGGTTTGTACAATGGTATTCCCCAGATCCACCTTGGTATTAGTATTATTTTTCTCTGCCTCTGTCTGATTGCTTACTACCTGTTTTGACAGGCTCTGCTTTACTTCTCCCAGTGTGACCGAATCATTTTCCGGACTTGTCAGGTGCATGGTCTTTTCCGCCAGTAAATACTCGGTGTCTATTCCATGCGGCGGAGACACGATCCTCGTGTTCTTCCCAACCTCAAACGCGGCCACTCCGTCCTCTATGTATGATAAATCCACTGCCTGTATCGAAAATGTTTCCGGCAATGTCATGCCGTTGATATATTCCTGTGCTACTCTCTTTAATTCTCCGGGATCGGTTATATCATCCCATTGTTTTACCCCTACGATGGTCCTATACTTGTCTTTGAGGGTTTGGTTTTCCACATAATTCACACCGTTATTCACACTGTCGATGGTGACATATCGTGGCAGCGTACTCTGATCATTTGCTTCCAGTTCGGCTCCAAGCGGTATAATTCTGGTATAGATCTCTTCCGGACTGCGCTCGGAGTTTAAATCCACAATGTTTTCTCCCAAACGTACAATCTGGCTATTTTCTCCAAATCCGGCCTGATAATCTACCGCATAGCTGTCATCTGCCAAATAACGGATCCTTAAATAACCTCCCAGTGTTTCCTGCGTTGTTTCCGACAGAATGGACAGAGTATCCTTATACTCATTGGATACCACCACAATTGTCCCGTCCATAATATCGCCAGCCTGAAATTTGGCTTCGCACTGCTCATTATGGGCGCCAAGAATCTGTGTGAAATATGCTTCCAAGGATCCGGAAAACGAAAACGGCTGCTGAATACTGTCCGCCAAATATGACATAGATCCCACCGTTTCCACAGTCCCTGTATTCAAAATATCTTTTTTGTCGTTGGATACCCGTCCGTCATAAATCACGTCATCCCCGTCATAAACATAAACCTTCGTGGATAAAGGTTCTATGTGCAAATAAGCCGGATTCTGCGGAGGAATTGAAAAATTAAACGTGGCCGTACTGCCTAATGAATCATTTAACTCATCATCATAGATCTGCCGGTCCGGATCCAATGGATAATACAGGACTTCCCGTGTTGTCCCGTTTTTTATTTCTACATGGTATCTGTGCATTACAGACTGCCTCCCCTGTAATGGATCGTTACGACTCCAGTCCCAGAAAACATAAACAGGTTATCTCCCGGTCCCGTCACAATATCATAAAATTTGTTCGTTCCATTCTGCAGCTGATAGGTCTTCTCCTGATATTTCACTGTTAAATTTTGCGCTGCGCTCACTTCAAATTCCGGAATTACCGGCATTTGGTTCCCGTACACATTTACGGTAAGGGTGCCGGATACCTGTAATCCATGATAATTCCGGAATATATCTGTCGCAAACACGAAGGTATCCCACGCCTGGCAGGTTCCCTCTCCTCCATCGCGCGTTTCCATTTTATATGGCTGTGCGTTGACTGTAACGGAAAAAGTTCCGACCTCATTTCCCAGGTCAAAGTCATCATTGACCGTCAATCTTCCTTCCCAGTAATAACTGGGATCATCCTCAAAAATGACCTGCACTTTCCGGTTATGGTATTTATTCTGGACATTTGATAATGTTCTTGTCCATTCTGCTCTTGCCTTCTTCCCGCCCAGTGTAATCGTGATCTCCCGGTTCCCATAAAACGGGATTCCCATTAATGCTTCCGACAAATCCAGATCTCCATTTCTAGCAGGTATTTCCAGAAAATTCTGTTTTGCGTCCGCCGGCGCAATATTCTTCGACGACATGATCAGCTCGAACTGCTTCCAGGTGTCATTTCCGTTCAAATAGCACCGTGTCGGTATGATCATACGCCAAACCTCCCTTCTTTTCGGGCATAGCCTCCCAGAGTGCTATTGATTCTGGGGGTTAATTTCCCGACCAGCGTTCCATCATTCAGCACGACCTGAAGATTCCCCAATTTTTCCGCTAACCGATTATAGGCAATCGCAGTTCCATTCGCTTCCTGTAAATTGGGCCTCATGGCTGCTGCCTCTTCCTTCATCGCCTTTTCGATTTCCGGGATACCCGACCGGATCCCGCTGGTAATCATTTTGGTCATATCAGGCATATAGGTATCAAAATCAGCAAGAGGACCTTTGTCGGGCTTAGAAAAATGAATGTAACTGCGGATCGTATCCGCCACCGATCCGATTGCGTCCCCAATTTTTCCGATCCCCTCTTTGATTCCGCTGATCAGATTATCGATCATATCCCTGCCCCAATTCAAAAATTGCCCCGGCAGAGACGCGATATAATCGACCGCACTTTTGATTCCATTTATGATCGTCGTTCCAATTTCACGCGCCTTCGTTGTGACATTCTGATAGAGGTTCTGGAACGCATTTTTGACATTTTCGACCATTTTATCAACGGTTTGTCGAAACTGCTCGCAATTATCGTACAGCAGCTTGAAAGCACCCGCGAATGGATTTACCAGCATCAGCAAAAGTGCCTGCCAATTATTTTGGATAAACTGTATGATGGAATCCAAAATTTGCTTTACGGTGTCAATCGCTGACGATACGGTACTTTTAATAGTCTCCCAAACTTCGGATATTTTGTTTCTGGCATCTTCATTTGTGGCTATAAACACACCTATGGCCGTCACTATAGCCGTAATGGCAGTGATCAACAATCCAATCGGATTCGCATTCATGGCTGCGTTGATCGCATACTGGGCAATAGTCGCGCCTTCATTGGCAGCCTTGAACGCATTGATGCTTCCCACAAGCCCCTGAATCATCGTCACCACATTCCACGCCCCCAGAGCTGCCCCTATTCCGGCGATAACGCTTAAAATCGCCGGGCCGTTCTGGGATACAAATCCTGCAAAATCAGAAAAAGCCTGCGACGCCTGCGGAATTACAGCCGTCGCAATCTCTACCAACTTGTCACCGATTGGAGCCAACTGCTCCTGGGCTCCGCGGAGCGCTGCGTCCAGCTCCTGTTGTGAGGTCGTTGTGGCATCAGTCAGCTCCTGAGCTTTGCCGGTCACGTCCGAATACGCATCTCCAACACTGGTAAGTGAGGTGATAAACTTTAAATTTCCATCTTCGGCCATCGTCCCGAATGCGGTTGCCGCTAAGGTCAGGGCATCCTGCTGGGTTGCTACATTTGCGATGTCCCAAACGATGGAATCAATCACATCTTTTTGTGTGGCTTCTCCATCCTGCCATGCTTTAAAAAGCTCCCTGGTCTTTATGCTGTAGCTGTCTATTTCATCAGCAATCGTGCCATCTGCCAGCCGGGTGGTTACCTCGTTTATAGCATTATTCACCTTGTCCAGGTTATAGGCTCCATTATCAAGGCCGTTGTTTAACAGCTGGAAGTATTCTTCCGCGGAATATCCCGCTTGTGCAAATTTTCCCGCGTATTCGCTCAGGTTATCTCCCAATTCCTGTGTTTTATCCAGTCCATTCTGCGTACCGGCCACGATAAAATCCATGGCTTCCTGTGCGCTCAGCCCAAACTGCTGCATCAATGAGTTGACACCCCGAAGCGTTTCATTCATATCGATCCCGTACATCGACTCCAATGTAATTGCCTGGTTTGTCAAATTGGTGAGATCCGTTTGTGACAGATCGTCCAAATTACTCTTGACTGCTATGACCGCATTAGCGACCTCATCCATGCTCTCTCCGACGCCACCGGCAAACACGTCCTTTATAACCTGTTCGGTCTGCCTCGCCGCGTCCCCTGTCTCTCCAAAGTATGCGGTAGCTTTTACGGTCGCATTTTCGCTCTGCAGGCTGTAATCCGCCAACTGCTGCCCCAATTCCTTAACAGCATCCTTAATAGTCCCCAGGGCGCTCCCTATCGCTTCAGCAGCCAGACTCCCCTTCAGGACGTCTCCAAAACTGGAGGCGCTTCTTCCGGCGTCATCCATCGCCTCTGAGACATCATCGGTTTCGCTCTCCAGTCCGTTCATGGCGGATTCGTTTTGTTTCAGCTCCGCCTGCATTTTGTTCAGGTCCGCAGTCGCCCGATTTACTGCTTGCTGCCATTTCAGCGTCTTATCATCTGTTTCCCCGAATTTTTGAGCTGCTTCGCTCAGCCCACGCTGCAGGAGCTCTATTTTTTTCTGCTGTGCCTCAATTTCCTGGGACAAAACAGCGCTTTTCCTGGTCATTGTCTCCTCGGCATCCGCATTATCATCAAATGCGGTGGAGAGCACCTGCATTTCAGACGCATAAGTCTTTACCTGCTGGGTAATATTATTGATCTGCTTCCGAAACTCCGCTTCTCCATCTATTCCGATTTTAGGGCCGATGTCTACTGCCATTTTGTCACCTCCAGTTTGGGATATATTCTTTTACCTCTCCCTCTTCTTTTGACGTTCCTTCGTCCAAAATTCCCTGAGAGATCTGCCAGCAAGCTACTATGTCCATAAATTGGCCCGGGGCATACAATAAAAATTCCTGGAGATCGACCCCCAGGATTCCTTTCCACATAAAAAGCCATGCAGGAGATTCCTCACCTACATGGCTTCTTTTTCGTTTTTTTTACCGTTTTCTTTTTCCTTCGTGTGGATCTCTTTCTTATTCCCTGATCCGATGGCCGCAAATATTTTCTGCGTAATCTCTCCCATATCCGCTATGTCGATTGCGATTTCCAGATTTTCTGCTGTGATCGGTACATATTTTCCATCTTTCACCGGTGCATTTTCCGGAATCGGAAGATCCGATTCAAACAGATTTTTGTAGGCGCATCCCTGCCTGATCAGAGTCTCTGTCATCCAGATAATGGTCTCAAATGTTTTTTCCTCATTTACATCGTCCCCATTTTTTAAACTATTTGCCATGTTCTGCAGAGATCCGAATTTTTTTGTGATTGCAATGGAAGCCCCGACCGAAAAGCGCATCGGATACTGTTTCCCTGCAATCTCTATGTATACGGTTCTATCCATCATACTCCTCCATTTACGCTCACAGTTGCAATCCCCGCTGCTCTTGCATTGACACCATCGCATTCCACGATCATGATCTTCTGCCCGGCAGTTGCCTGAATATCAGCTTCTCCATCCCACTGCATCATTCCGGAGCAGTCAGCATTATATCCCGGTACTTCCAGCTCCTGTCCAAGCTGATAATAGTAAACATTTTCTCCTGTCGCTTCAGGAGTGACAGTAATCTTTGTTGTTCCTTCTGCTGTCCCGGCTGCACTTTGTATTTCCAGAGTTTTCAACGTACCGACCCCAAGATTATACTGCAGCCATTCCAAGGCATCTGCCTCTGACAAAAACCAGGCATCCGACATCCAGGGATATTTCTCATTTTCCGTGACAGCCTCACTCCTGCTGACGGTCCCCTCGATGGTCTTTGTCTGCCATTCCACGGACTCTCCCTTTGTCGTTGCTGTATTTTCCGGCAGATTAAACACGACTCGTTTTAACAACACTGCACGGTAACGATCCACATCATCAATCTGATGTAATTCGATAAGCCCAACCCCCAAAGTTACCGCCTTCTGATCATCATCATATGCGGTCACCTCTACTGTTTTCCCATCTCCATATGTCTGTTCATAGACCTTTACGCCCAGAACATATTTTGATGTTTCCTGATCCAGCTCATCCACTCCCAGGGATAAAATTGCTGTGTTAAAGGTCGGGTTGTCATTTTCGATCACCCGGTTATCTCCATACAGCGGATTGGGATCCGAAGACTCCGGCGTCATGGTATATTCAATCGCATGTGGATTTACCAGTCCATCCACATAGCTCACATTTTTGCTCGTGGGATTGTACTGGTATTTTCCAAAAACCGGGATACTCAATCCTTTAATTGCCATCTTGTTTCTCCTTTCTGCATTTACTCCATAATCTTCTGACTTTCCTCGTCAATAACTTTCTGCATCTCAGCCAATGCCGGCTTTCTCGTCGCATTGACGGCCGTCCTCATAAATGGCGTTTTGTCCATATATGGCGATCCGCTCTCTGTTACTCGCGCAATCAGCTGATTGGGCTGGCCCCTCGGATACTTCCTGGTTTTAACCTCGTTATATCCGTCAAACCCCAGTTTCACGTTATAAAATCCATTGTCCTGCTGCATTTTCGCTACTCCAAACGACTCCTGCAGCCCTTTCTTTTGGGTATATGATAAATGAGACTTTTCTCCAGATCGGTATGCCTTTATGTTTTCAATGTCCGGGACTGCCGGAAGCGCCTTGATGTTTTCTTTTATTCGATTGGCCACAATATCAGCAGCGCCATAAATTGCTTTTCCAGCAATCGTTTCTGTGCTTTTCCCCAACTTTGACAGCTTCAGAGCATACTCGTCTGCCCCTTTGATTGTCAGTCTTGCCATCAACTCACCTCAAATACCCATTCCCAGTGTGTGGCTTTCGTCTCATCCTCATACTGGACGGAGTTTAAATAAAAGGAGATCCTGGCCGATTTTAACGCAGCCTGAATCTCATCTACCACCGGATCATATTCGTTTTGGGTATAATAATCTATGGTCCCCTGGATGGACTGCTGAATCATGTAATTGTCACCATTCAGCTGGTTTCCTGCTCCGTCCTCCGCCCATACGCAATAGGGATATTCCGCTTTCATCGCTTCAAGATGGAATAGTTTTTCTGCCTCAATTACCGTCAGCAGCGCTTCCTTAACTCTCTGTAGGCACTTCATACGTTTGTCCCAGCCTTTCCAGCGTGATTCTCATAATTCTCAGCCCATTTTCATCCAGTTCCGGCTGTACAAGTCCAACTTGATACTGCGTTTCTTTTTGCTCCTGGATGATAATGACATCCGTATTTTTAACGTCGTTCCAGCCGGGCACAGCCACAAGGGCGGAAACGTCCTGATTGGCCTGCATGGCGTTGTAATATCGGGTAACTCCGATCTGACTATAGCCAAAGTAGTATTTTCCCTTCTCTTCCAGTCCCATCACCGGCCGATCCCCTGCCTGCGCAATGTTTTTCACGTTGTACACGGTCAAAATTCCATCGTCAAACGTCATCTTCTGCCCTCGCTTTCTGACTAAACAGCAGATTATTCAGGTTCCAGCGGAGGAATCGCGGCATCGTTGTATCTGCTGCTGCTCTCTTCCGGAAGAGATAGGCGGCATACTGGATCACCGCCATATCACATTCCGTATCATCTTCAATCAGCTGGATTCCTTCCCGCTGGATAGCAGCGGCGGCAAGGTCCAGGAGCGTTCCCAGGTATTCATCATTTGCCGTTGTCAGCATCTGGAGATCCTGCTTTAAAATTACCAGCTTTGCCGCCTTGTCCATCCTTTCTCCCTCCTATCAGGCTCCGGTTTTGGTGATAGACACCGTGTATGTCTGCTTGCCCAGGCCGTTGGTTACGGTCACCACCAGATCCTTTGTATCCGCCAGCGTCAGGGTCCCGCCGTTGCGCACCTTTTTCCCGTCGTAAGTCATTACAATCTGCGCCGCGTCCTGGGTGGCGATGGCCTCCGCCGTCACCGTCGCAGATGTGGCGGAGAACGTGTACTCGTACTTGTTCGGGGCGAAAGCAGGGGTGAGGGCGGAGCCAAGATCTAATGCCTCCAGGGTGGCATCGTTGGCCGTGTCTCCCGCAAATGCCATAGAGGTCTGCGGCGCCGCGCCCAGGCCGATGGCGATAAACCCTTCAGCGATCACCGGGTCCCCATCGTATCGGGCCGTTCCCTTAAATGCTACCTGATCCTCCGCAAAGCGGTACTCATCAGATCTCGCAAACTCAGAGCCTGCCCGCTCCGCAAGCAGGTATAATTCTCCATATCCAGCTACAATATTGTTGTCCGGAATAATGTCATCCGACAGTACTACAATATCCCCGCCGGCAACCGGCATCGCGCCATCCTGCACAGACACGATTGCGCCAGCAGAATTAAAATTCATGGCCTCTACCTTGATTTTTGTATATGTAGTCTCGTTCATAGCCCAGAATTTGGTTCCTCTGGCATACTTATTGGATGCCTTTCCTCCAGCCAGTACGATCTCTTTAAAAAATTCCAGCCCCGTAGAGCTTGACTGGATCGTGATCATATTACTGGTGTGGAGATCCTGCCAAGGTCTGGCCGTTGCAGGATAATCGGATGGTGCGCTCTCCTGGGCCAGTCTGGTCACAATTCCCAGCGGCATTTTGGTCCCCAGTCCATACAGGATTGCCTTATCCAGAGCAATCCCGATGGCAATTCCCAGGGCATCAATGATTTCAGCAGCCAGTTCCAGATCGGAGTCCTCCAGGGTGGCTTTGCAGATGTAAATGACACCTCCCACCTTATAGCCATCCACTTCAGTCTGAGTAAAGCCGAAATCAATTTCATTCAGTTTTGCACACATTTCTGTCCAAACTGCTTCCGGAATCGTCCCCATCACGGTCTGTCTGGCCTTTCCAGATACCGTCCTTAACCTCACCCGCCGGACCAGCTTCGAGTAGTCCATAATGTTCTGACGGATAAGCTCCAGCACTGCCGTGGGAATTGTCAGATCAGCTCCTGTCACTGCCCGCTTATTGACCGGAGCCGCGCTTCCGATCTCTCTAACTCTGGAGAGGAATGCCTTTACGTTGTTGTCGGCCAGAAATGCCTCCCTCTCCTGCATATTCATTCCAAAAAAGTTTCTTCTTTCCATCGTTCTTCTGCTCCCTTCCCTTCCTGTTCTGCTTTCCGGCTCTCCAGGTGCCTTACTCTCGGTTTCTTTCAGTTCAGCTTCCAATCCTTCGATTTCTTCCTGGAGCCGCTTCTTTTCCCCTTCATGGGCTTCCTTTTCTGTTTCAAATTTTTCTATCTCCTCAGAAACGGCCGCTTCATCTTCCTCTGTCTCCGCTTCATTGATGGCTGTTTCCAGTTCGGCTTCTCTCCTCTCAAACTCACCATCCCTCTCTCTCAAAGCTGCCAGCTCATGGGTTTTCTTTTCGATGCTTCTCCGGAGCATAATTGCTTTTAATGCCATGTTCATTCTCCTTTCAGGCGCTTTCTCATACTTGTGCGCCAATCTTCTCGTCTTTTTTCCTGTGCCTGCTTATATTTCTCCCTGGCCTCTGCCAGATGCTGCTTGTTCCTGGCAGATATGCTGGTGGCTTTATAAGCCGGGAACGTACAGGGCGAAACTTCATAGAGCGGATCCACTTCAGTAATTTTTGTCCGGTACACTCCATCCTCGTCCCACCATTCTTCCTGCCTCGCGATGTCAAAGCCAAAAGAGCAACCATTGACATCCCCCCTGCCCACTCTGGCATAGGCATTCAACGCTTCCTGGTCCTGTTCGTTGATTTCCACGCTGCCCCATAAACCGGTTTCGTCCTCCCGCAGTACAGCGGTCCCATTGGCTGTAGACCCAAGGACAATGTTGCTGTCATGATTCCACAGCACCTTCGTATCCTCCCCAGTGGATAAATACCGGGCAAACGCACCGCGTTCCACAGTCTCTACCCAACCGTCAAATACCTGATACGGCTCATTAAATACTGCAAAGTACCCTTCCAAATAGCGCCTCCCGCCATCTTCCCGGATTTTCGCGTTCTTCATCTTCAAGATTCGATGTTCCATTATGTCTCACCTCCGTTCTGCAGCTTACTCTGGTCTGCAATCATTCCTCGCGGAATGTAATTTTCCAGAATTACCAATTCATTTAACCCGTCTTTCGGGGACAGTCCCAACCAGTCACGGACCTCGTTTGCCGTCATAATTCCGCGCACATACTGATCATCCGCAATTGCGGCCATATCCCGCAGTTCATAGCTGTACAAGCTCCGTGGATTGAACCGAAAGTACAGAGTAGGAGAATACAACAGCTTTTTTGTCATCTCCTGCTGAATCGCCTGTGCAATCGGCATGATCGTGGAACTGATAAAGTTGTTCCATGCTTCCCGGTTAAAATCCCCAACCCCTAAAACAAATGGGGGAACTCCCAGGATCGCTGCCACCGTCCGTTTATCCAGCTGTACCATATCGGATAGTGCCAGGTCAGCCAGAGACAGCGGCCGAACCTGCTCCACAGAGAACTGCTCCGCCGGGATCAGCCACGGTTCTCCAGCTCGCCCCGTTTCGATGTATTCTGACAGCAGTTTTCTGCGGCCTTCCGGACTGGAATACTCATCGGTCATAGCGTCTACCTTCACGATGATGGACGGTTTCCACTTGGATTCCATGAATCCTTTTTCCGTGACTCCGGCCTGCTTTAAATTATTTGCCACATCCGTCAGAGCGACTTTATACCCATCTCCTTTCCATGGGTATGTGCTGTCCGGGTTTAAGACAAAATGCAGTATTTCATCCGGCTCATATGGCGTTCCGCCTAGCATCACCTGATAATCCCAGTAACTCAACGGATTCAAACTCACCGTATTGGCCGGCTGTGGTCTCAGATCCTGCAAATATCCACGCCGGAAGACCGGAAGTACCACAGCATTTCCGTTTCCTTCCAGATACAGGGTGCGAACAATCCATTGGATAAATGTCGATCTGGTCATGCTGCTGCACGGCTCAATATCAATCTTCCGTGACAACTCATTGCGGATCCGGACATCTCCATCATCCCGGTTTTCCATCAGATATAACGTCATGGATCCGATCAGTTTCGCAATTTTATCTACCGCAGTAATGATCTCCGGATTTTGTGATAGGCTTGTATATCCCTTACATGTTAAAATGTCATAGGCGTCCGAACTGCACAGCCAGGAAACCACATTCTTTTCCCGGCGTTTCGTTCCTTTGGGTTCTGCTCTTGTCTTTTTCTTTTTGTCCTTACTCATCTCCCCACCATGCCTTTCCTTTCCTGCTTCGTTCCAGATTTTCTAAGTATCTGACGCACGCAAACACCGACGCATCAAACAGGTCGATCCGGTGCTCTGGCTGAACCTTGTCATATTGGATCATGTCATCCGTCTTCTCGACTGCCGATACATTCTCGACACAATATTCATAGGCTTCCGAATGCAAATAATAAAGAGTTCCGTCTTTAGCACTCTTTTCAATATGTCGAAATCCTTCTGATTTTTTATAGTAATACTGGGGCTGATCAATGATATTAAAATGCGCCTGTTTCATGCCGATAAAATATTCCCGGCAAAATTTTCGGTCATGTCCGATCTGCCTGATCTTAAAGCCCATATCCCGCATTTTTATGAACCAATTGATCACATCCGAATGGTTGACCGTTGGGCTGTTGCACATAGTCAGCCACTCATCATCCGCCCACCCAAACAGTGGGATGTTATCCTGCTCCGCTTTTAGATGCGCCGCGACCACCGGGAAAAATGCGTGAGCGATAATAATGTCCACGCCATTATAATTTCCAAACAGGGCCGCCGCTGTCAGGTCATGCAGCTTTGAGAGATCCGCGCCGCCATACCATTGCACCGGCAGCTTTGCCAGCTGCTGCAAAGTCCAGTCATATTTCTGATCGCTTCTCCTAAATTCATCAATATCAAAGTAGGCTTTTAACGAATTGGTATACACGTTCAAAGACTTTGCGAAAAAATCCTTTCGCTGCTGCGGGTCATTCTGAGCCTGGAGGGAATCATTCAGAATTTCTTCCGGCCGGATGGATACTCCATAAGCCGGATTTGCCATCTCATGCACCTTTGGATCTGTAAAATCCACACTCCCATCTTTGACCCCCTCCGGCGCACAGCAAGCGAAAATAAAATACTGCTCATCTTTGATTGTTCCATTTAATACTTTCCGGCAGTACTTCAGCCTTTGCCCTAAAAATAACTGCTCATTGTCTCCTGCGGTGCTGATCCCAATAATCAGTTTGTTGGTATATGCCTTCATGGCTTCTTTGAACAGATTATATTGCTTTGGCACCTTGAATGCGTGAATCTCATCCGCAATCGCAATATTGCAGTTCAGAGAATCCTGGGCATCCGGATTGGCTGCCAAAGCGCGAATAAAAAAGGATCCCTCTTCGTCTCCAAATTGGGATTCTATGCTGTGCTCATTATTGTTATCGATAATTTTAATGGATCCGCCATCTTTTATGTTCTCCCCCATCCGGTTGATATTGTATTTCAAAAAATTAAAGCTCTCCAATGACTGCATAAGCGCCGCTGAAGCAATGTATGTCTTGGCTCCGCTTTTTCGATAGAGCAACGATAGTGCCCAGGCCAGGGATGCGGCAAATGAAGTCTTAATATTTTTTCTGGGAATGTAAATAAGGGCCTCATGAAATCTTACGATCTCCGTGCCCTTTAGCTTAAATCCGACCAGATTGTAAATGATAAACTTGTGAAACGGCTCCAATAAAAATGGGGTTCCTCTAAGCGGGGTTCCATCCAATCGTTCTCCCTGCTGATGGCAGATCGTTTTTTCGATGATCTGAATGCAAAATTCTGGATCTTTACTGTCCATCCAATAATCAGGATTTTCCAGATCATGAAAAAACCGCTCTACTGCCTGCTTCAGCTCTTCGCAGGCAATCTTACGGCCGTCTCTGATACTTTCGGCATACTCTAAAACTTCCGGCCAATTTTTACCTTTCAATTTCCGCAAGAGCTGCTGCCAGGCCTTTCTTCTTTATTTCTTTCTTCGCGCCCTCTCCCGTAATCTTCTTATAGCTGGATGGCGTCAACCCCAATTCCCGCCAGTATGCCAGAGCGGTTTTGTTCAGCTCATCCCACATCCCAAGGAGTGGGTTCTTCGTCATGTTCGTAGATCCACCCTTGTTCGTGTACTCAATCACCGACTTTCCTCCGGACTTTTTGAATTCCCGGAAAGTTTTATCCCTCTGTTCCAGGATCGCGGCCAGGGATTCTATCACATGATCATAGCTGCTTTCATAGATTTTCAGGGCCAAAAGCTGCTCCAATATTAAGTTTTTATATTTGGATTTTGTCATTTTGCACCCCTTTCATCAAAATTTAGCTTAGAGTTGGAAATGTTTACCCCAGCCATTAGAGATTTTTAAAATTTATTTTTCGTTACCCAGGGGGGGGTCCGTTTTCATTTTCTTTCTGGCCAAAATTAATTTCCACATGATTCGCGTGGATCGTGATTCCTCCTGCCAGTCCAGGAATACTCTCACTTTCTATTCCCACGAAATCTTCCTGGCTGATTCCTGCTGCCACCTGTCCTTTTTTCTCGGCAGCCTTGATCAAATCATTCGCCAGATCTACATACTTTAAATCTGCGATTCCTTTCGCTATAATTGCATCCTTCAGTTCCTTTAACCCTTTGATAATTTCATCCATTCTTTTTCCTCCAATTCTCTCCTGGTTTTGTCTTATACATCAGTCTGCGCCCAGCCTCCGTTAATTCTCCTGACGTTCGGTTCTCCAGCTTATTGTGGGTCCCCATGCTGACACTGATCAAATTCCAGTCACACCAGGCATATTCCGGATACAGCTCCGCCGGATAAATATGATGTACAATGGTAGCCGGCTCCGCTCTTCCGTACCTGGCCGCTAGCACATCCTTATATCCATCCAGCCTCAAAATATGCTGTCTTTTCTTTTTCCATTTCGCGGATCCGTATGGGAACATTATTTTTTTCCTTGATATAAAATTTTATTACACTTTGTACACCGTTTCACATAACCGCCATATGGCCCCGCCTCCCGGCTCCAATGCTTACAGTAATGGTGGCTGCATCTACATTGCCTAAACCATCTGATCAGATTTTCAATCAATCGTCTCACCTCTTACATTTCGTCATCGTAGTTCATTTTCCATATCTTGTGTTTTATCCACCATTTTATCAACATCTTGTGGATAAAGAATCCCCCGCCAGGCTGTGACACCTGGCGAG
>NZ_NFLE01000054.1 GCF_002160755.1 Lachnoclostridium sp. An14 | reverse complement strand
CCACAGGGATTTTATACCCTTTTGACGGGTTAATTGAGTGATGTTATGGCTGCATGGATCAATTTTCAGATTCATGGTACTGTTATCAATTCAGATACTGTTCCGTGAATAATTTAGGTATTACTATTTCCCTGCCATGTCAACTCCTTTTTGTGCACTTTCTCCACTTTCTCCTTTACCGAAGCCGCTTTATGAAGTATAATTGACATATATTTGACGTATGTGGACCGGATTTAGACGAAGGTCCGGACAGCAGACAGGAGAGGCCTATGAATATCAAAGAATTTGCCCGGTTAGCCGGGGTATCCGCTTCCACGGTTTCCAAGGTGATGAACCAGAAGGACGACAGCATCAGCGCCGAAACCAGGGAGCGGATTTTAAATCTCGCAAAGGAATACGGATACCATCCCTATTCCTCTGTCCCCAGCCTGCCGTCCAAAACCCCTCTGATCGGAGTGGTGCTGCGCTCCCAGTCCCAGGAGATCTTAAACGGGATCATGGAACGGGCGCAGTCCTTCGGCTACCGGGTCATCTACTCCGTCAGCGGGAACAGTTTAAAAATGGAGTCCCAGAGCTTAAGCATCGTATGCCGGGCCAAGGTGGACGGCATTCTCTGGGAGCCGGTCTCCTCCGCCAGCCTGTCCTTAAAATCCATTCCGGACCGGGCGGGGATTCCCTATCTCCTTTTGCAGGCCCCCTGGGCCGGCGGAGCGGAGTGCATCGACTACTCCAGGCTTTCCGCCTTCGCGGTGGGGACGCTTTTGGAGCGGTATCACACCTCCATCGCCTGCCTGCTCTCCGACGGGGAGGAAATGGGGCCGTTTCTGGAGGGATATAAAAAACGGCTGTTTGACTCCGGGATCCTGCCGAAGGATTCCCTGGTCTTCCACGAGATTTCCCCTATCCTGCTGCAAAAGATTTCTTCCCAGCTGGTGAGCGCGGTGATCTGCTCCAGCTACGACACAGCCCTGGAGCTGTACGGAAAACTCTCCGCCCTCCACTACTCCATTCCCAGGGAGCTGTCCATCATCGCTATGCGGGACGGCGCCTTTCAGGAGCTTATTTATCCCTCCATCTCCTGCTGTCCCGTGCCGGAGCGGGCTTTCGGCCAGTTCCTGGCGGAAAAGATCATCCGCATCGAGGAGCCGGAGTGGATCCAGAAGACGTTTCAGCCAAAGATCTCTTTAAACAGCCTGGCCACCGTCTCCTTTCCGCCCCATATGCAGGAAAAACGGATCCTGGTGGTGGGAAGCATCAATATTGACCACTATTTAGATGTAGATACACTGCCCTATTCCGGCAAAACGGTGATGAGCACCGATTCCCTCATCTTCCCCGGCGGCAAGGGCATCAACCAGGCCGTGGGCGTCTCCCGCCTGGGCCATATGGTAACTCTGATCGGCAGCGTGGGAACGGACACGGACGCGGAGATCATCGACTCCGCCCTGGAAAAATACTCCATCGACACCTCCGGCATCAAGCGGATCCCAGGGGAACAGACGGGGAAAGCCTATATCTTTGTCCAGAAGAACGGGGAATCCATGATTTCCATTCTATCCGGCGCCAACCACGGACTGACTCCCCAGGACATTTCCAGAAACCGGGGCCTTTTCGAGCACGCCGGCTGCTGCCTCATCCAGACGGAGCTGCCGGAGGAGACGGTGTTAGCTGCCTGCGAGACGGCCAAGGCCTTCGGGGTGACTACCATTTTAAAGCCGTCCGCCTGCCAGTCAATCCGGCCGGACATCCTGGTAAACGTAGACATCTTAATCCCCAATCAGGACGAGATGAACGAGATCTGCCCCCACCAGTCCACCCTGGAAAAGCAGGCCGGCTTTTTCCTGGGCCTGGGCGTTTCCACGGTGATCGTCACCCTGGGAAAGCAGGGCTGCTATATGAAGTCCGCGGACGACGAGATGTACTGCCCCGCGGAAAATTTCCTCTCCATCGACAACACAGGGGCTGGGGACGCGTTTATCAGTGCCCTGGCGTCCTATTTGATGTATGGCTATCCCATGAGAGACGCCATCCGCATCGCCACCCTGGCCGCCAGTTTCAGCATTATGAGAAAGGGCGTGGTGCCCTCCCTCATTGACAAAAGCACCCTGGAGGCATACCTGCGGCAGCGCCATCCTGACCTGCTGGAGCAGAAAAAAGCCCTTCAGACCGATTCTGAAACGGTGAAAGAACCATTGGAAACCCAGGCTGACGGATGACGGGCCTTCTGGTATGGAGATTCCGGCTTTTAAGTACCGGAGAATATAGTGTCCTATGTTAAAAAGTGTGCGCCGGAGTGCACACTTGCACCGGAGCGCGGCTGCGTCAACAGCCACATTTCTTTGCGCGGAGTGCACAAAAAAGTGCCGGGCGCGGCATCCAACTGTCCGCGTCCGGCACTTCTTTTATTTTGTAAGATGTGAGGGTATCCAAGTCAGGCTCTCTCCCGATCCTGGTATCTTCGCAATTATAATCTCTTTAACAGTTCCTCTCTCTCCTTCTCATAACCAGGCTTGCCAAGCAGAGCGAACATATTTTTCTTGTAGCTCTCCACGCCGGGCTGATTGAACGGATTTACGCCTAAGAGGTATCCGCTCACGCCGCAGGCAAACTCGAAGAAGTAGAACAGTTCTCCCAGATAGAAGGCGTTCTGCTCCGGAATGGTAACCATCAGGTTCGGTACGTCGCCGTCGGTGTGAGCTAAGATGGTGCCGTTCATGGCGCTCTTATTTACAAAGTCCACACTCTTTCCGGCCAGGTAATTCATTCCGTCCGTGTCCACCTCCTCTTTCTGGAGAAGGATCTCCGCCGGGGACTCCTCCACATTCAGAACGGTCTCAAACATGATTCTGGAGCCGTCCTGGATGAACTGTCCCATGGAGTGAAGGTCTGTGGTTAAATCTACGGCTGCCGGCAGGATGCCTCTGCGGTCCTTGCCTTCGCTCTCGCCGTAAAGCTGTTTCCACCACTCAGATACGTAGTGAAGGCTGGGCTCGTAGTTTGCTACGATCTCCACGTTTTTGCCCTTTTTATATAAAATGTTGCGCACGGCTGCGTACTGAAGGGCCCCGTTCTCCTCAAAGGGCTGCTCCAGGGCTTTCTTCCTTCCGGATGCCGCGCCCTCCATGAGCTGATCAATATCGGCTCCGCTCACCGCGATGGGCAGCAGGCCTACAGCCGTCAGCACGGAGAAACGTCCGCCCACATCATCCGGAACGACGAAGGTCTCATAGCCTTCCTCGTTTGCCAGGCTCTTTAAAGCGCCTCTGGCCTTGTCGGTGGTGGCGTAGATTCTCTTGTTCGCCTCCTCGCGGCCGTATTTCTCAATCAGCATCTCCTTAAACACCCGGAACGCGATTGCCGGCTCTGTGGTGGTTCCGGATTTGGAAATGATGTTGATGGAGAAATCCTTGCCGGCCAGCACATCCTTTAAGTCGTGGATGTACTTGCTGCTGATGCTGTTTCCAACATAATAGATCTCCGGCGTCTTTCTCACGCCTTTATCCAGAATATTGTAAAAGCTGTGGCTTAAAAACTCAATCGCCGCTCTGGCTCCCAGATAGGAACCGCCGATTCCAATGACCAACAGCACATCTGAATCATTCTGAATCTTTTCAGCCGCTTTCTTAATACGGGCAAACTCCTCTTTATCATAGTCCACAGGAAGGTCGATCCATCCCAGGAAATCATTTCCAGCCCCCGTCTTATTTACCAGCACGTCTCTGGCATACATGGTCGTCCCTTTGGCGTTCTCCATTTCCTCTGCGCTCACAAAACGCGCGGCTCTGGAATAATCAAATGTCACTGTCTTTCCCATTGTTATCCTCTCCTTTTCTTCTGTGATGGCGGTTTCCCCGCTCTGTTCACAAAATATTCAACAACTTATTCCCATTATATCATAATTCCATTCGATTTACAGCTAAATTTCTCTCTTTTTAGGCTAAATATTCCCGGATGATCTCCCCTAAAAGCTTGACCTCCTCCGGTTTCAGATCCTTTAGCCAGTCCGCGTCCGGTTTGGCCTTGTCCCGGCTGGCAGCGATCTGTTCCAGGCTGCTCTTTAAGGAGGACGAATCCATCTGCGGCTCCGGCTGGGGCGTCTCCCGCCTCCGTCCGCGGCGCAGTCCTGACCGCAGTCCGCCTTCCCGGCCCGCGGCGCTTTCCTTATATTCTACCCGCTCCGAATCGTATAGCGCGGGGCTTGGCCCATCCTGGCTGCGGGCGGAAAGCTCCGCGCTGCGGCTGGTCAGCTCCCCATTCCGGCCTGTCCCCCTGCCGCGGACAGCCGGTTCCGCCATATGGGCGCCATCCTCTGCCTCCGCCGCTGCCATACGGCCTTTTCCCGGCCGGAAAAACAGGGAATTATCCATATAATCCTCCAGCGCCACCAAAAGCAGCTGCCGTCTCTCGTTTAAATTCACTCCCATATCCACCACCATGGTGAGAAGCCCCGTCAGGATTCCCATGGTGCCGTAGAGCGCTATGTAATAGGTATCGCTTCTGTACCAGTAGGCCAGAAAGGCCGCCGTTCCGCCCACTAAAAAGCACAGCATGGTGAGCTGGTTGGAAAAATTCGCCCATCCGGACAGAGAAACCTTTAAAAATTTGAAATCTGCCGCCTGGCGCTCCAGATAAACTGCCATGTTGCCCACGCCGCCGTTTACCCGGTAGGTGCTCTCGATGCGCTGTTTTAAGGTTTTCAGATTCTTATTCTTTGTCATCGCCATATTGGTGGTTTCCTTCGTTAATCGTTTGTAGAGGCTTTTCGTCATCCATTTGCAGAACATACTCAGCAAACACAGTCCTGCCAGTACATACAGTACTTTTCCCGTAGCTAAAAATTCTTGCATGATCCATGCTCCCCTTTCTTCCCGGAATTGCTTTCCAGATACCCCTAATTATAGCGGCCCAAATTTTACATGAGAAGATTCAAGTCCCTAGAATCGGTCGTCAAATTCCGCCGGGAATCGCACGGGAAGGGGGATTCGGAGCCTGAATTGCCTTTTTGTTTTCGGTCTGTTATACTTTGATCATGCTTCAGGAATGTTAAGAGCAAAGGAGGAGCAAACCAATGGGGTTTCGAATCGCTGATACAGAGGATCTGCCAAGATTAAAGGAGGTATACCGGGACATTGTCAAGGATATGGACAGCCGCGGCATCTGCATCTGGGATGAAATTTACCCCTGTGAATTTCTCCAGGAAGATATTTTAAAGGGACGGCTTTACCTGCTGGAGGAAAACGGCGTCATCCTCTCCGCCTTTGCCCTTTGCGGGGAACATGACGGGGAGACGAAGGTGGGCTGGAAAGACAGCTCCGCCAAGGCCATATACCTGGACCGCCTGGGTGTGCGCCCTGGCTGCGGCCGCCGCGGCATCGGAAGCCGGATGTTAAAAGAGGCAAAAGATCTGACAAAACAGGCTGGAGCCCGGTATCTTCGGCTGTTTGTGGTTGACAGCAACGAACCTGCTATTTCCCTGTACCAGAAAAACGGCTTTGAAACGGCGGACGGGATCTATGAGGAAGTGATTGACGACGATCTGGTGCTGCGGGAGTATGGGATGGAGGCGGAAATTGTTTAAAAAATGCGCGAAAAAGCCGGCCCTGGCATTTATCACCGCCAGGCGCCGGCTTTCTCTATTTCTATTTTACATTCTTCCCACCATCTCCAGCATCAGACGCACGGAATTCTCAATGGCCTTCGCCTCAAAGGTTTCATAGTCCATATTGGCGCTGTCGTCCGCCTTATCTGAGATGGAACGGACGATCAGACAAGGGATTCCGTTTAAGTAAGCCGCCTGGGCGATGGCAGCCCCTTCCATCTCCGTGCAGTAGCCGTCAAAGGTCTTTACCAGCCACTCCTTCTTCTCCTTGCTGTCGATAAACTGGTCGCCGCTGAGCACCCGCCCGCAGAACACTCCCACCTCCGGGTTGACCGCCCTGCTGCACTCCTCTGCCAGCGCCCGCAGCCTGCCGTCCGCCGGAAACTCAAAAATATCCATCTGCGGAACCTTTCCCACGGGATAGCCGAATCCGCTGGCGTCCATATCGTGCTGCACCGCGTCCGTGGCCAGTACGATGTCCCCGATGTTGATCTCATTTTTCAGGGAACCGGCGATCCCTGTATTGATCACCGCGTCCACTCCGTAATGCCCCGCCAGAATCTGGGTGCAGACCGCCGCGTTTACCTTTCCAATGCCGGAACGCACCACCACGGCATCCTTTCCCCGAAGTTTTCCACAATAAAAGTCCATGGCAGCCTTCTTTTCCACCGTCACGTCCGTCATTTCCTCTTTTAATCTGGCAACTTCCTGATCCATCGCGCCGATAATTCCGATCATATCCACAACCTCCTGCTGAAATTTTCACATTTGTCTCCAGTATACGTAACAGTTCAGCCATGCCATTCATAATTTGACGGATTTTCAAAATTGGCTAACGTTAAATGTTATTAGCCGTCAAATGATTCATGTAGGGCGTCCGCCCTATAGAAACATATGGCAAAAAACTGCTTAGTGAGCAAGCTCCCACGCAGTATTTTGCCATATGTTTCTGCATGGCTTAACTGTTACCAGTATACAGGACAAAACCATCTTTTGGCAAGGCAATCCCTTGACAATCCTTTCCAAGGACAGATATAATAAATGAGCTACTTAAGAACATGAGGGCTTTGAAAACAATGGAGGAAAGTTAGATATGGTATTTAAAACACGCGGAACCTGTTCCAGAGAAATTCATTTCGACATAAAGGACAATAAGCTCACCAATGTCAGCTACGTAGGCGGCTGCAACGGCAACTTAAAGGGTATCGGCAAGCTGGTGGAAGGCATGGACGTGGATGAGGCCATCACCCGTCTGGACGGCATCACCTGCGGCATGAAACCCACTTCCTGCCCGGATCAGCTGGCAAAGGCCTTAAAGGAGTACAAGGCGGCTCAGGCATAAGCGATGGCACGGCGATGGCCGTTGTCATGAAAAAGTTCATATGACAGAAAGAGGATGGGAACACTGCAACACACAGCGTTCCCATCCTCTTTTTACATCTGAGCCACTCTCTCAATGTGGATTCCCAAAAATCCCACTTCTTCCCGGCGGATCGGTTTTTTAAGCTCCCGCTCAAAATACCCGCAGATCTCCTCCGCCAGGCCATAGGACGCCGGAAAGCTCTCTCTGGCGTAGTCCTCCAGGTTTAAGCTCACCTGCTCGTCCCTCATAATACGAAAAATCATATACCGGATATGGCTTACCAGCCGGTTGTAAGCCAGGGAATCCGGCGGCAGGACCACGCCGAACCGTTCTTCGATCATGGCCACTCCCGTCTTCACCAGCCTGGCCGCCGTCAGGCTCTCTTCCACCTTCTCATCCGAGAGAGCCGCGTGGATGTGGAGAGTGATCAGTCCGGCCTCATCCTCGGAAATCCGCTGTCCTGTGGCCTCCTCGATGATCTGCCGTCCCTGCTCCGCTGCCGCGTACTCCCGCGGGAACATGGCCCGGATGTCCTGGTTGAAGGGATTGGGAAACTCCCGGCCCTCCTTCGCCCGCTGCACCGCCAGGGCGATGTGGTCCGCCAGCGGCAGCAAAATATCCCGGTTTAAGCTGGAAAACTGCTTTTCCGCCTCGTCGATGATCCTTCCCGTCACCTCCAGGAACACCGGCTCGATGCCGTTTACCGCCTTTAAAGCCGTTCCCTGGCCTTTTCTCGGCTCCGCCGCGTAGGCGGAGGCGTCTCCCGCCTCCGCGAACCGTTCCCCGTTGCGCTTTCCAAATCCTACGCCCTTTCCCAGAAAGATCATTTCCCGTCCGTTTTCCATGTCGTAGGCCAGAATTCCGTTGTTATTTAAAACCTTTATCACCCGATACATTATCTTCCCCCTGAGGATTTGATCAGATCAGCTCCGCCGCCTGATCCAGCGCCTTTACCTTCGACGCCGTCACCCGGATCTCCTCGCCGTCCTGCATTCCCGTAAACACGGTGATGCACACGTCAGACGGAGCATTCTCTTTTATATATTGTAAATCAAACTGGATCAGTTTGTCACCCTTTTTCACCTGATCGCCGTCTTTTACCAGAGCCTGAAAGCCCTTTCCGTCCAGTTTTACCGTATCCACGCCGATGTGGAACAGCATTTCCACTCCGTCCTCCGTCCGAAATCCCAGAGCGTGCCCCGTGGGGAACACAAAATCCACGAAACCGTCCTCCGGCGCCAAAAGCTCACCGTTTTCCGGCTCCACCAGAAATCCGTCTCCCATGGCCTTTCCCGCAAACGCCGGATCCGGCGCCTCCGTGATGGGTTTCACCGTACCCGTAAAGGGGGAATAGATAGCCCTGGCCGCCTGTTTCTCCGCGGATGCTGCGCCGGTCTCTTTTTCCGGAACGGCTGCGCCGGACGTCTCCGTCCCCGCTGATTTCTGGGCGCTGTCCGCCGCCAAATCTTCCTCGCTGCCGTGATACTCCACATCAGGAGCCGTTGTCAGATAGGACTGGAGGTTCGACTTGATTACCGCCACCTGAGGGCCGTAGATCACCTGGATGCCCTGGCCTTTTTTGATCACGCCCACAGCGCCTGTGGCCTTCAAGAGTTTCTCATTCACCAGCTCCGGCTTTGCCACCGAACAGCGCAGCCTGGTGGCGCAGCAGTCCACGGAAGTGATATTCTTCTTGCCGCCCAGACCGTTGGCAATGGCCTCGCTCAGCTCGTCCTTCTCGCCGTCCCCGCCTTTTTCCACCGCCTTTCTGGCGTTCACATCCGCTTTTGTATAAAGCTTTGTCTCCACGTCGTCGTCCTCACGGCCCGGTGTCTTTAAATCAAACTTCTTAATCAGGAAACTGAAAATAAAGTAGTACAGGAAGAAGTAAATGATTCCCGCGGGAATGATCCGCAGCCAGCTGGTCTTTTCATTTCCCTGCAAAATACCGAAGATAAACAGATCTAGCAGTCCGCCGGAGAACGTCAGTCCCACGGCGATGTTTAAAATGTGGGCGATCATGTACGCCGCCCCGGCCAGCACCACCTGCACCACAAACAGCATGGGAGCCACAAACAGGAAGGAAAACTCAATAGGCTCCGTGATTCCCGTAAACATACAGGTCAGAGCCGCGGAAAGCAGCAGTCCGCCGGCCGCCTTTTTCTTCTCCGGTTTCGCGCACCGGTACATGGCCAGAGCTGCCCCCGGCAGTCCGAAAATCATAAAAATAAACTCACCGGAGAAATACCTGGTAGCGTCCGCGCTGAAATGAGCCACATCCGCGGCCGCCAGCTGGGCAAAGAAAATATTCTGACCGCCCTGTACCAGCTGTCCGCCCACCGTCATGGTGCCGCCCACAGCCGTCTGCCAGAAGGGCAGATAAAACACGTGATGCAGGCCGAAGGGAATCAGCGCCCGTTTCACAATGCCGAAAATCAGGGTTCCCACATAGCCCGTGCCCGTCACCAGGCCGCCCAGGGCGAAAATGCCGTTCTGTACCACCGGCCACACAAAATACATTCCGATTCCCACAAACAGGTACACCAGCGTGGAAATGATCGGCACAAACCGGGAGCCGCCGAAGAACGACAGAGCGTTTGGCAGCACGATTTTGTGAAACCGGTTGTGCAGGGCCGCCACGCCAAGGCCCACGATAATACCTCCGAATACGCCCATCTGCAATGTCTGCATCCCGCACACATTGGCGATGGTGCCGTCCAGCACCCCTTCCGCCACGGAGCCGTCCGCCAGCACCTTACCGCTTACCAGCAGCACCGCGTTGATGGAAATGTGCATGACGAAAAAGGCGATCATAGCCGACAGGGCCGAAACCTCTTTTTCCTCCTTCGCCATACCGATGGCCACGCCCACCGCGAATATCAGAGGCAGGTTGTCAAAAATCACGTTTCCCGCCTTGCTCATAATAATTAACAGGGCGTTTAGCAGCGTCCCATCTCCCAGAATACTCTCCAAATGATAGGTGGAAATGGTCGTCGCGTTCGTAAAGGAGCTTCCAATTCCCAACAGGAGGCCGGCCACCGGCAGAATGGCGATGGGCAGCATAAAGCTCCGCCCCACCCGCTGCAATACACCAAAAATCTTATCTTTCATATCCGCTCTTTCCTTTCTTTTCTGGTCTCATAATCCCCATTTTTCCCATCTGGTATTCCGCGCGGCAGACGTTTCCCTCCTTTCTCCCTGGCGATTTCCAATGTCCGGCCCTTTTCGGGGAAGTTTGCCCTTTTTTAATTCCTTTCCTCATAAGCGAAAACGGAAAGAGGCTTTTGTGTCATAGAGAGCCTATTCTCTTAAGGACGCAAAAAAGGCATCAGCCATCAGACGCACCTGCCAGTGCGGAACTAAATAGCTAATGCCTGGATGTCCAGTAACACACTATCACATAATTTTGTTGTCCTACTCACAATAGCAAAATCGTGGGCGGTTGTCAATATAAATCTGAGAAACTTGCTCAGGCAGCCCGTCCCGTTTATTCCTAGATCCATTCAAATGAATCGAAACCTGACCCCTGTCAGTCCCGGCCGTCCTTTCACTCGTCCTGCAAAAGCGCCTGATACACCTCTCTCTTGCTGATGCCCCGGTCCTTGGCCACCCGTTTCATAGCCTCCTTCCGGTCCACACCCTGATCCTCATAAACAGCCATATGCTCCTCTATGGACATCTCCTCCCAGGAGCGCATTTCCTCTCTGCGCAGTTCCTCCGGGCTTTTGCCCTCGATCACCAACACCCACTCGCCCTTCGGCTCCTCCGTCTCATAGGCGGCCAAAGCCTCGTCGAAGGTGGTCTGCCAGGCCGTCTCATACCGTTTCGTCAGCTCCCTGCATAGGGTGAGACGGCGGTTTCCCAGGGCCTCTCTCAAGTCCTTCAGGGTCTTTACCAGGTGATGGGGCGCCTCGTAGACGATGATCGTCCTGGTCTCCCCTTTGAGCTCCTCCAGGATCCGCAGCCGTTCTTTCTTATCCCCTTTTTCCGAGGGCAAAAAGGCCTCAAAGCAAAATCTTCTGGTGGAAAGTCCCGACATGGTCAGAGCTGTGATACAGGCCGCCGGCCCCGGCAGGGATGTCACCTCCACCCCGGCCTCATAGCACTGCCGCACCAGCTCCTCGCCGGGATCGGAGATCCCAGGCGTGCCGGCATCCGTGATCAGCGCCACGTTTACGCCGGAAAGCAGTTTCTCCACCAGATACCTGGCCTTCTCCACTTTATTGTACTCGTGGTAACTGGTCATAGGCGTTTTGATCTGGAAATGGTTCAGCAGCTTGATGCTGTGTCTCGTATCCTCCGCCGCGATCAGATCCACCTCTCCCAGAGTCCGCAGCACCCGGTAGGTGATGTCCTCCAGATTCCCGATGGGCGTCGCGCAAAGATATAATTTTCCGGCCATACCCGTTCCTCCTGTTCTCCCGTCCGCGGGCAGCGCTCCCGCACTCCTCTAATATCCGTACACATCCCGGATCTCGTCCGCATAGACTCCCGGCTCCTTGAAAACGATCACCGGCGCCTCCATTTTTAGGAAGGCCCCGCCTCCCTTTACCGCCTCCAAAAGCACCATATTCGCCTCCCGGTCCACAAAGGGGTGAACCAGTTTCATCCGTTTCACCTCCAGACGGTGGGCGGACAAGGTGTTGATGATCTCCACCAGGCGGTGGGGGCGGTGAACCATGTAAAACCTTCCGCCGTCCCGCAGCACCTTCGCCGCCTCTCTCGCCACGTCCTCCAGGGCGCAGAGCACCTCATGGCGGGAAATGGCTTTGGGCAGATCTGGATTTTTCAGTCCATGGGCGTCATTCATGTAGGGCGGATTGGAGGTAACCACGTCAAAGGACGCCGCGCCGAAGATGCGGCTGGCTTCCTTAATGTCTCCCTCCACAATGCGGATCCGCTCCTCCAGGCCGTTGAGCGCCACGCTCCGCCTGGCCATATCCGCCACCTCATGCTGGATCTCCAGGGCGGAAAAATGCTCCCCATCCGTTTTCGCCTCCAGAAGAATGGGAATGATCCCCGTCCCCGTTCCCAGGTCCAGGGCTCTCTCCCCTTTCCTCACCGCCGCGAATCCGGAGAGGAGCACAGCGTCCATTCCAAAGCAGAAACCGTCTGTGCGCTGGATGATCTGATAGCCATTTCTCTGCAGATCGTCGATCCGCTCTCCTTCCTTCAGCTCCACCGTCATGACAGCTTTGACTTTCCTTCCTTTTTCTCCAGAGCCTCCAGCTCCTTTAACTCTCTGTCGTTTACCTTAACTTTGTCCTTTTTCCTTCTGGGACGGAATTTCAGCTGATCCACAGGATACTCTCTGATCTCCTTCTCGTCCTTATTTACCATCACCACCACCTTCACCAGCTGCCGCAGCACATTGACGCTGTGCACCTCGCCCTTCAGGCCGTCGTTTGTGGTGACGTAGTCTCCCGTTCCCGGCATCTTGCTGTTGAGATACTCGTAGGTTTCCTCCTCGTTCTTCAGGCAGCACATGAGTCTGCCGCAGACTCCGGAAATCTTGGACGGGTTTAAGGAAAGATTCTGCTCCTTCGCCATCTTGATGGACACCGGGGCAAACTCCGACAGATAAGAATGGCAGCACAGAGTCCGTCCGCAGATGCCGATTCCGCCCATGATCTTCGTCTCGTCCCGGACGCCCACCTGCCGCAGCTCAATCCTGGTTTTAAACACCGAAGCCAGATCCTTCACCAGCTCCCGGAAGTCCACTCTCCCGTCCGCCGTAAAGTAAAACAGCACTTTATTATTGTCAAAGGTATATTCCGCGTCGATCAGTTTCATCTGCAAACCGTGTTTCGCGATTTTTTCCTGACAGATGCGGAACGCGTCCTTTTCCTTCTTTTTATTGTTGGCCTCAATGGCCTCGTCCTCCGGGGTCGCCATGCGGATCACCGCCTTCAAGGGAGAAACCACCTTGGAATCCTCCACCTCCCGGCTCCCCAGCACCACAAATCCGTATTCGATTCCTCTTGCCGTCTCCACGATCACATGATCGCCCGTGGAAATGTTCATGTTCGCCGGGTCAAAATAATAAATCTTGCCCGCGTTTCGGAATCTTACGCCTATCACCTTCGTCATTGATCAATTCTCCTTCATAGTCAGAAGCATCAACTCCAGCGCCAAATCCTGGTTTACGTTGGCGTTTAAGCGCACCCTGGCCTTGTCAATGGCCTGCAGGATCAGCTCCAGCCCGTCGTAACCGGATTTCTCACAGATTTCGTTGATCGCGTTGTGTTCGTTTTTAAAGACCATCAGATTGATGTCCCTGGTCACCTTGTACATCAGAATATCCCTGTACCACAGCTGCATAAAGTCCAGACAGTCGTAAATATCCACGCTGTCGTCCTTTAACTCCTTAATGCAGGCCAAAAGCTCCGAGATGTCCATCTCCTTAATCCGCTTTAAAAGGCGGACCATCCGGTCATACATATTCTGAAATTCTTCAGATGTCGCCATATCTACCATTTTTCCTACGTTTCCTCTCGCAAATGCCGTGTAAACCTCCGCCCTGGCCTCCGATACCTGAAAATGCTCCATCAGGTACGCCTTTCCGGCGGCGTCGCTCACCGGCTTACATTTTAGCTGCACGCATCTGGACAGGATCGTCGGCAGAAATGCGTCCAGGTTTGTGGTGAGCAGCAGAATCACACCGTAAGACGGCGGCTCCTCAATGGTCTTGAGCAGCGCGTTCTGAGCCTGTACGGTCATTTTCTCCGCTTCATCCACAATATAAACCTTATATGTCCCGTTATAGGGCCGTATGACGATGGAATCCTGAATCTGCTCCCTCACGTCGTCCACGCCGATGCTGGCCGGTTTCTCATGGGTCACAAAAATCAGATCCGGATGGCTGCCGGATGCCGTCTGCTTACAGCTGTGGCACTCCCCGCAGGCCTCCTCCCCGCCTTTTTCACAGAGCAGGGCCCTGGCAAATGTCTCCGCCAGTTTCCGTTTTCCCATGCCGTCCTCGCCCGACAAAATACAGGCGTGGGGCACATTTCCAGTCCGTATGCTGTTTCGGAAAAATTCCTTGATGGAATCCTGGCCCAAAACCTCCTCGTATCCCGCCATCGCGGCACCTCCTCCAGTATAGCACAAATTTCAACGATTGGCACCTATAAGCTCCTGCGAATATCTGCCATCATCCGGTTCAGGCAGTCCTCCAGATTCTCATTTTCATACCGCGTCACAATCCCGTGACTGCTCAATTTTTCCTCGCAGAAGTCCTCCTGATCCGCCTGATACCTCCGGCGCACCTCAGAAAAATTCGGTTTCCTCTGCTGCCGCTCCCGCTCCATGGCCCGCTCAAAGCGCAGTCCATCCTCTACTTCCACGTAAAGGGGCACTACCCGCTCCGGGCCAAAATACTCCCTCAGCTTCCCGTAGGACTCCAACGTCCCGATCATCAGGCATCCGCCCTCGATCCGATCAAACTGGCCGTCGTCCACCGTGGCGTACGTCCACGGCCCGCACACCGTCTCATAGGTGCGGGACTCAATGATCCGTCCTTCCGCCTTCAGCTCCCGCAGCTGCGTTTCCGTCGTGAAGAAATACTCCACCCCGTCTGTCTCCCCGTCCCGCATAGGGCGGGTAGTATAGAGAGTGGCCGTCCCCAGCTCCGGCATCCGCTCCAGAAGCTTTTTATAAATCGTGTCCTTTCCGGACGCGCTCTTTCCCATCACACAAAATAACTTTTTCATGGCCGCTTTACCACCTGAATGGTCCGTCCTGACTCATCCGCCAGTCCCTGAACAGAAAGTCCCATCTCCTGATACTCCTCAATCGTATGCACCAGAGACGGCAGGAGCATTTCCCCAGGGGCCACAATGGGGATCCCCGGCGGATAGATATACACGAATTCCCCGGAAATCCGGCCTACGCTGTCCGACACTGCCACCGGCTCCTTCCCGGCAGTCAGCCCCTCATAAATGGTCATCTCCACCTCCGGCTTTGACGTCACCCGGCCGCTCCACTCCAGGTCGCTCTCCCGGTCCGGATCCTCCGGCTCGTCCGTCAGCTCCCTGTCGATCTCCAACAGGGCATCCGCCAGCCGTTTCAACCCTTCTGAACGGTCTCCCAGAGAGGTGATCGCCACCACGTAATCCGCCGTGCACATTTCCATCTCCAGATGATACCGCTCTCTCAGAATCCGCTCCAGACCGGCTCCGTTTAATCCCGTATTGTCCACCATCACCACGATCTTTGAGCAGTCCAGCCCGTAAACGCCGAACCGCCCCACCCATTCCTCATCCAAAAGGCGCAGGTGGAGCATCCCCCGCAGCTCTGCCCGCAGGTTTTGAAGGCTCCGGTAAAACTTTCCCATTTCCGTCCGGCCTTCCCGGTCCATATGATAAATGCAGTTTTCAATTCCCGCCATAAACAGATAGGACGGGCTGCTGCTCTGGAAAATTCTCAGATAGCGCTCAAGCTCCGCCACCGGCGCCAGATCTCCCTTCACGTGCATCACCGCCGTCTGAGTAAAGCTGGGAAGGGTCTTGTGAAGGCTCTGAATCACCACATCCGCCCCTAAGTCCAGCGCGGACACAGGAAAATCCTCTCCAAATGGGAAATGTGCTCCATGGGCCTCATCCACAATCAGCGGTTTCCCATACCGGTGCGCCGCCTCCGCGATCCCGGCCACATCTGACACCACCCCGTCGTAAGTGGGGGAAACGATCAGCACCGCCTGAATCCCAGGGTTTTCCTGCAATATGTTTTCCACATCCTCCGGCAAAATTCCGCCCTGTATCCCCAAATCCCCGATGACTTGTGGATAAACGTAGCGCACGTCCAGATGATTGAGGAACGCCGCGTTGTACGCCGCCTTGTGGCAGTTCCGGCTCATGAGAATCGTGCCCCCGTGGGAAACCGTCCCGCAGACCGCCGCCAGCACTCCGCAGCTGCTGCCATTCACCAGATAATACGTGTGATCCGCCCCGTAAACCGACGCGGCCCACTCCATAGATTCCTTTAAAATTCCCTCCGGATGGTGGAGATTGTCAAACCCGTGAATCTCCGTAATATCAATCTCAAACGGATTGCCATACTCTGCCCCCAGCTCCGGATTTCTCTTGTGCCCCGGCATATGAAACGGGTAAAAATCGGATGCACTATAAGTTTTCAGCCGTTTAATCAGCCTTTCCTCTTGTCTCATACCATCAAGTCACTCCTTTTATGCTCGTCTCATTCTAACACATGGGCCTTACTTTATCAAATTTTTTATAGCTCCCGGCAGAGTTTTTCTTTCCTCCGCCTGTCTTGACTTTCCATTTCACCAAATTATAATAAAACTGTAACCCGTTTCCGCGCTACAGCCGCACCAAAAGGAGGAACATTTCTCATGAGAACTGTAGAATTTAAAATGGAGCGCCCCGGCCTGGTATCCGCCGGCGACGTTGTCAATATCATTGAGCGGGAGGGAACCAGCAGCTACAGCTACATCATCGACCCGGCCGTGGCCATGTCCGGCTGCTTTGCCGCCCGCGACCGCATCAAATCTCCCACCGGCGTCGTCCGCGAGGTTCGTGAGAACTCCCGCGGTTTCTACGTGGTAGTAGATTTCGATGAATAAATTAACCCGGCCGTCAGCCGCCCTGCGGGATCAATTCAGTCCCAGCATCAGCGGCTGCGTCCATAAAATGCTCACGTTGCTGCTGTTCACGCTGCAGTCGTGCCAATAGCAGTAAATGGTCCCATCCTGCACCGTCAGCAGCTCCAGCATATCATTTCCCGTAGTGGAACGCCCGTTTCTCGCAGTGTTGCTGTCAATCACCTGCATCTGTCCGTTTAAACCGATCCGCACCAGCTGCCCATAATAGCTGTGATAGCTGTCCGGCTTAAACTCTCCGTAAATAGCCCCTTCTCCAGGAAAATAGTACATAGCCGTGATATTTCCCTGAAACCTTCCTGTCACCGCCTCCGTTGCCGAACCGTCCGCCTTTGCCCGGTAAACCGTGCTGTACCGCATTCCATTGGCATCCCGGTCCTCATAGGCGCTGAAATACACCCAGTCCCCCACCACAACAAAGCTGTCAATCCAAAGTTTCCCCTTCTGAAACAGCCATGCCTGGGAACCGTTGCTCCGGCAAAGCTCCGAGCCTGTGTCCTGATCCACATTGGCCAGATAAAACGTCATGCCGCCTGCCGTCTGTGCAGGCTGCTGAGCATATTTGATCCGTCCTCCGTCCACGCGCAAAACGGTGCCTCCCATCTGAACCTGTCCCGCCGTCTCCGGTTCCCCGAGAGCGTTCAGCAGATAAAATCCGTCGTCCTTCATCTGTATTTCTGTCTCCAGAGTCTCCTGGGTCAGCCACACCAGATTTCCCAGCACTTCCGCCGTCACGCCGCTCTCATCCGCATAGTAAAGCGTCTCATCCTCTACGCAGAAATCGGTCACTTCCCTGGCAATCACGCCGTAGGTATCCGCATTCAGTTCCCGGCAGATCAGACTGTCCTTCAGATCCTCATCCGCGTCCGGAAATGCCTCGTCCCTCACCAGCATATAGCTCCAGCCATCCACATCCTGTACCGGACCATGGGACACAGGAACCTCCAGCCGCTCTAAGGCCACGACAGACCCGTCCTTTGCCAGAGCCGCTTTCCAGTCGCCCAGCTCCAAAAAGCCTTCTGCCTCCTCCGTTTCTTCCGTCTGGCTTTCCCCTGGATCTCCGTCCCCTTTCTTCGTCCCCTCCGGCTCTGGAACGGCCGTCTCATCCTCCAGGGCGACTTCCATGGAATCAATCCAGTCCCCAATCATATTCTTTATCTTCCAGGTCCCAAAACAGGCCAGACAAACCACAAGCCCCACAGCTGCCGCGGATACCAGCCGCAGCTTTCTCCTCATTCCATGCCTGGTTGCCGTTTCTTTCCCTTCGTCTTCATCCCGTTCCGCCAGTCCCAGCCTGTCCTCAATATGGAAAAACAGCGTGGTAGCCCGCTCCTCTGACAGGCGTTTCTCCGTCAGCTGATCGCCTTCCTCCCCGCCGGCCTGTATTTCAAAAAACTCGTCCAACAGCGATTCCAGCCACAAAAATACACTCTCCTCGCTGCCCATATGCTCCGGCAGCTCTCCCAGCATTTCATACAGCCGCACATAAAAATCCGCCAAAAGCTGCTCCGCCTTCTTCTCCTGTCCCACCGATCTTAAAATCAACTGGTAAATTCTCTGATAGGTCAGAATGTAAAATTCCTCGAAAGCCCCTTCTCTGTCTTCTCTCAGCTGTGCACACACCTGTTCCAAAATCGTTCGTTCCTTACCCATAGTTTACCCCTGCGTAAAAATATGATATACTGCCTGCCCCTGCTATGAAAAAAGGCACCGTAACAAACTACAGTGCCTACCTTCCAAGAAAACCTTATGACAAAAGACGGAACTCCCTGATGATTCAGGGTTTTCCGTCTACTTCATCCATGAGACATCGGGGATTCGAACCCCGGACAACTTGATTAAAAGTCAAGTGCTCTACCGACTGAGCTAATATCCCATACAATTATAAAAATTGTAGTGCCTAGAACCGGAATCGAACCAGTGACACGAGGATTTTCAGTCCTCTGCTCTACCAACTGAGCTATCTAGGCATGAAAATTGCGGGGGCAGGATTTGAACCTACGACCTTCGGGTTATGAGCCCGACGAGCTTCCAGACTGCTCCACCCCGCGACGCTATGTTTATATTATATACAACAGTTGAAAAAATATCAAGTTCTTTTCAACTGCGAGTGGGGGAAAGTGGATTCGAACCACTGAAAGCACAGCTAACAGATTTACAGTCTGCCCCCTTTGGCCACTCGGGAATTCCCCCTTAGGTTTTGTTGTATCATCTTCCATGATGTCATTCCCGGATGTCGTCCGATAATACAACGAATGGGGCCTATAGGGCTCGAACCTATGACCCTCTGCTTGTAAGGCAGATGCTCTCCCAGCTGAGCTAAGACCCCGAACCTAATAAATTGTCACATTCATTGCTGAATGCTAGCGACCCGGATGGGACTCGAACCCACGACCTCCGCCGTGACAGGGCGGCGCTCTAACCAACTGAGCCACCGGGCCGTACTCAAAGAGTACTAAACGTACCCTCAAAACCACACATCAAATAAACCGCACATCCTAACACAACTTCCTGGTCAAGCCCTCGACCGATTAGTGACAGTCAGCTCCATACGTTACCGCACTTCCACCTCTGCCC
>NZ_NFLE01000053.1 GCF_002160755.1 Lachnoclostridium sp. An14 | reverse complement strand
GCCAGGCATCGGATTTGCGGCTGGTGCTCCATGAAAGTTCCCAGACTGTAATTGACGAGCTGCTCGCCGGAATTCAGGACTATATCTCTTGCGACAAGAGATCTGCCTGTGCGCCGGCTGCATCATAAATACTCCTCCACCTTTAGCTGTGAGGAAACGCCGTGGAATGAGGGGATGTCCCCGCCGGTTCCACGGCGTTTTCACTTTCATGATTCGTGATGACCTCGTTAGCGGTCATGCCCGTTTTATGTCATAGTAGGAAACTGCGTCTCCTATGACATAAAAGCCTCCGGCGGGAGGCGCACTTCGCGCAGAGGAATATGGCTGCTGACGCAGCCGCGCTCCGGCGGAAACGGGTGTGCCGCTGCGTGCTTTTATTATAGAAGAAACAGGCGCGACGCCAGAGGGCTCTCATTTGCGCCCGCCGCGGATTCATGCTATACTGGGAGCGGATTGTGTGGAAAGGAGAGATTGTCATGGTTATCATCGCGTGTGTGGAGGACCGCTTTGGCATGGCCTTCAACGGCCGGAGAGTGAGCACGGACGTTGTTTTGCGGGAGCGGATCCTGGAGCTGACGGCCGGGAAACGGCTGTGGATGGACGGATACAGCTGGAAGTCGTTTGCGGAAACTCCCGGGGCAGAGAGCGCCGGGATAGTGGTGGATGAGGCCTTTTTAGAGAAGGCAGGAAAGGGAGAGTTCTGCCTGATCGAGCGGGCGAAACCGGAGGAGTACCGGGACCTGGCCGAAGGTGTGATCCTGTTTCGCTGGAACCGCAGGTATCCAGCGGACCTGTACTTTGACGAAGGGGTATTAAGCCGGTTCCGCCTGGAGCGAACGGAGGAGTTTGCCGGAAATTCCCACGAGACCATCACCATGGAGGTGTACGGATGAGGCGGCGGCTGACAGGCGCTCTGGCGGCTACCCTTCTGGCGCTGTCCCTGCTTTTGACAGGGTGCGGAGGCGGGACGTACGGACCGGGGGAGGTGACCGCAGGGAGGCAGACGGAGGCAGGCTCAGGCGGCCGGGAGACCGGGATGGACGAGGGAAATGGCCTGGCGGACGCCGGTTCCTGGGAGGAATTTCTGGCGGCGGAAGGACTCCCCGCCTACGCCGGACAGCCTTATGAGGCGGTGAACGGGAACGAGCCGTTTTTTTCGGAGGACGATTTTTCGGAAGGTTCTTTTGAATCCTACAGCGATTTAGACGGGCTGGGACGGTGCGGCCAGGCCTTTGCCAGCGTGGGGCAGGATCTGATGCCCACGGAGGATCGGGAGAGCATTGGCCAGGTAAAGCCCACCGGCTGGCAGACGGTAAAATATGAGGAGGTGGACGGAAAATACCTTTACAACCGCTGCCATCTCATCGGATTTCAGCTCACCGGGGAGAACGCCAATGAGAAAAACCTCATCACCGGCACCCGGTATCTGAACGTGGAGGGAATGCTGCCTTTTGAGAATATGGTGGCGGACTACGTGAAGGAGACGGGAAACCATGTGCTGTACCGGGTGACACCGAAGTTTTTCGGAGAGGAACTGGTGGCGAGAGGGGTGCTCATGGAGGCGGAGTCCGTGGAGGACGGGGGCGAAGGCATCCGTTTCTGCGTGTTTGCCTACAACGTGCAGCCAGGGATCGCCATCGACTACGAAACCGGGGAGAGCCGGAGGGATGACAGCGGCCGGACAGACTCCGGAACGGCAAACGGGCAGCAGTCGGAATACGTGCTGAATACCAACACGAAGAAATTCCACCTTCCCGGCTGCAGCAGCGTGAAGGAGATGGATTCGTCCAACCGGCAGGACTACTCCGGATCCAGGGAGGAACTACTGAAGGAAGGCTATGAGCCCTGCGGCAGATGCCGTCCCTGACAGGCGTCGGATAAGGGAAAATGGATTGGACGAAAAAAAATACATAATTTTGAAAAAATGGGATTGCAAAATAGAAGGTTTTGTATTATACTATCCGAGTCGGGCAATCCTAGAGAGAAAAGGATGGAAAAAACAATGGCAACGATGTTAGAAACTTGGAGAAATCTGGCATACGGCGATGGCCTTGCGAAGAAACAGCAGGAGGAGCTGTGGACCAGTTATTTCCAGATTGAAAAAGGCATTTACGAGCAGATTCTTTCCGCTCCCACAGAGGTGATCGAGGGAACTGTGAAAGAGCTTGCTGAGAAATATAGCACAGACACTCTGATCATGACAGGATTCCTGGACGGCATCAATGAGAGCCTGAAGGGATATGAGAATCCCATCGAGACCATGGATGAGGACACTCAGGTAAAGATTGAGATTGATCCGGAAAAGCTGTACTACAATATGGTAGAGGCGAAGGCCAGCTGGCTTTACGAGCTGCCTCAGTGGGACAGCATTCTGAGCGAGGAGAGACGGACGGAGCTTTATAAAGAGCAGAAAGCCTCCGGCACGGTTCGCCGCCAGACAAAGAAGGTTTATCCCAATGATCCCTGTCCCTGCGGCAGCGGCAAGAAGTACAAAAAGTGTTGCGGCAAGAATGTAATGTAAAATGAATACCGGCGGCTGTTTTACAGCCGCTGTAATACCGGGGTATGGCGTAGCTTGGTAGCGCGCTCGGCTGGGGGCCGAGAGGTCGCAGGTTCAAATCCTGTTGCCCCGATTGTAATATAGCGGAAGATTCGATGGAGCGGATCTTCCGTTTTTTTGTGTCATAGGAGATTGTGTCCCCTATGACACAGAAACCTCCGGCGGGAGGCGCACTCCGCGTAAAGGAAAAGGGCTGCTGGCGCAGCCGCGCTCCGGCGCGAGTGTGCGCAGCTGCGCACACTTTTTACTGTGTCATGGCGGGAAATAGGAGAATAGATTTTTGATAATTGCTGGATAGCATTAAAATTTATTTACAGAATGGGACAAGATAACACTTGATCTCCGTTTGCGGATATGGTAGAATGAGGAAAATAAAGAAAGGGTCTGATCAGAGAAGAAGGCCGGCTCTTTATAGATGTGGATTCTTCAAAAGAAAAGGAGGATAAATGTATGGCTACGATGGCAAAACCAAGGCAATCTACGATTATTAAACCGTCTAAAACCAGAGAGTTCTTTGCCCTTATGGAAAAGCACACGGCGACGGCTGACTATTGGAAAACGTGTTCGGAGTCGGCGGCAGGCATCAGCCGAAACGCAATGGACAGAATAAAAAAGCTTTGCAGGGATGCGAAAGATGAGTAGTTTTATTTATGTAGAGCTGGAAGAATCGAAGGTGTCTCCCAGTGTCCTGAAAGCTTTTGACTGTTACCATCCGGATTTCAATGATTTTTTGGCGAATGATGCTTTGAAATTCAGCGCAGACGGCATGGGAGTCACCTATATTTTAGTGGATGAAGAAGAATTTTATAATCATAACATTTCAGTGATCTTTGCGTTCGCAACTCTGCAGGCCATGTCTTTATATTTTCATCAAAACCATTCCCCCGATCTTTTTGACTTGCCGTGCGCGGAAATCAAATATTTTGCGATAGCCGGAACGCTGCAAAAAGTGCTGGCTTATGATATGGGTGGTTTCAAATATTACAGCACAGTTTTCTTTGAATATCTGTTGATGAAATTGTATGAGATTTCTACCAGAGTAATGGGATTTCAGGCCATTTTCCTGCGGGCCAATGACAACGGCAGAAAACTGTACAAGCGCAAACGGTTTGCGGATGCCTCGGACTATATCATCCCATATACAGATGACGACCCTCTGGCGAAATGCACTCCCATGATTCTCAGTATTTCTGATCATTTGTATGATATATTTGGAATATAGCACATTTTACTTATCCTTTCTCAAATTCTGCCGGCGCAGCCATATCATGTATGGATTGATGGATTTTATCATGCCGGCTGACGTTAAATGTCGTTGACCGTCAAATAATTCCCGCTGGATGTACGCCTTATACGATGATCCTTCAGCATATTGTTTTGTTGTGTTGGAAACAAACTCCCACGTCATTCTGCCGTATGTTTCCGCTCGTGTGAACCATGACCTCAAATGCGCAAATCCCTCCCCTGTTCTTGACATCCCCCGCCGCTTTCATGTACAATAATTTTGGTTGAGCGGAAAGGTATGCTGGGGGCCGGGAGCGGCGCCCGGCATTTCTGCATACGGAAGATTTCCGGAAGGAGGAGATGTTCAAATGAAGAAAAAGCGGATCGCCAGCTTTGACCTGGATCAGACGCTGTTGGACCACGGCACGTACCGGATTCCGGACAGCGCGCTGCGGGCGTTGGAGCGGCTGCGGGAGGATTTTTATATTGTGCTCTCCACGGGGAGAGATATGGATACGTATTACAGCAGGGAGTACCGGGACATTGTGAAACCGGATGCCATCATCCATATGAACGGTACGAAGATCACCGTGGGGGACGAGCTGATTTATGAGCACACCATGGATAAAGGCCTGTTGAAACGTCTGTTTGACTACGCCGACGGGGCCGGTTACGCGGTGGGAGTGACCATCGGGGATGAGGATTTTTACCTTCATCCGGAGGCGGTGAAAGAGCTGGATATTCAGCGCTGGGGAAAATGTATGCGCCGGTTCCAGGATCCGTGGCAGCTTTTGGACCGGGAGGTGCGCACTCTGGCCTATGTGGGCCGGGAAGAAGGCGCCCTGGATATGGAAAAACAGTTTCCGGAGCTGAAATTTCTCCTGTTTGCCGGACGGATGGGGGCGGATGTGGTGGAGCTGGAGGCGTCGAAAGGAAAGGGCCTCATCCGTCTCTGCCAGTATTACGGCACCACTCCTGAGGAGGCGGTGGCCTTCGGGGACAGTATGAATGACTACGAGATCCTTCAGACGGCGGGAACGGGTATCGCTATGGGAAATGCCATCCAGGAGCTGAAGGACGTGGCGGACTATGTGACCACGGATATTGAAAAGGATGGAGTCTGGAACGCCTGCGAGCATTTCGGATTTTTCCGGTAGGAACAGCCGGGAGAACCGGAGGACGGTCCTGCGGAAAGTAAGTTTCGGGCGGCATGGCGGTCAGAATACGGCGGAGGATTCCGGCAAAAGACTGGTGCTATGGTAGCCAGCGCCACGGTTCGGACGATTTGGGAACCTGCAGCACAGGCGTTTTCCGGGGCAATGCGGGACAGAATGAAAAAGGTGAAAAGGAGAGGGCAATGGCAAAACAATTTGATTTAGTGATAATCGGCGGCGGGCCAGGGGGATATACGGCGGCGCTGCGGGCGGCAGACCTGGGAATGAAGGTGGCTGTGGTGGAAAAGGACAAACTGGGAGGCGCCTGCATCAATCGCGGCTGCATTCCCACGAAGGCGCTGCTTTACGCCTCCAGCACGTTTTCCTCCCTTCAGGACTGCGACGACATGGGAGTGTACACGGATTTTATTTCCTTTGACTTTAAGAAAATGCAGGATTATAAGCAGAGGGCGGTGGACCGGTATCTGGATGGGATCTGGAGCCTGTTTCAGGAAAACGGCATCCAGGTTTTTCACGGGACGGGAACTTTGCGGCGGGACCGCACAGTAGAAGTGTCCGGAGAAAACGGCCGGGAGTTTCTGCAGGGACAATTTGTGATTTTGGCCTCCGGAGCCAAGCCGGGCATTCCCGCCATTCCGGGAGCGGACGGGGTGGGAGTGATGACCAGTGACCAGCTGCTGACCTCGAACACCTGGAATTACGACCGTCTGACCATCGTCGGCGGCGGGGTGATCGGAGTGGAGCTGGCCACGGTGTTCAGTAACCTCTGCTCCAAGGTGACCATCCTGGAGGTGGGAGACCGGCTTTTAGGCCCCATGGACCGAGAGGTATCCGCTCAGCTGGAGCGGGAACTGGTTCGCCGGGGAATCACCGTCCACTGCGGCGTCCAGGTGGAGGCCATCGAGGGCGACGGGACGGTGTGCCGGGTGAGAAAGGGACAGGAGACGTTTGAAGTCCGTTCCTCTCGGATCCTGCTGGCGGCGGGAAGAAAACCGTATCTGGAAGGGCTGTTGGGAGAGGACGTTTCTCCGGAGCTGGAGGACGGACGGCTGAAGGTGGACGGAGATTTTATGACCAGCGAGCCGGGGGTTTACGCCATAGGAGATCTGGTTTCCAGGGTGCGGCTGGCTCATGTGGCGGCGGCCCAGGCCACTTATGTGGTAGAGAAACTGTCGGGACGGGAGCCCCATATCCGCCTGGAGGTGGTTCCCGGCGGCACCTTTGTGCGGCTGCCGGTGGTGCCCAGCTGTATTTATACATCCCCGGAGATCGCCTCCGTGGGACTGACGGAGGAAGTGGCGAGACGGCATGGCATGAAGGTGGTCTGCGGCCATTACGACATGGGAAAGAATGGAAAATCCATTATCGCCAGAGAGGAGAGCGGCTTTATCCGCCTGGTGTTTGACGCCTACGCTCACACGCTGGTGGGGGCGCAGATCATGTGCGCCAGGGCTACGGATATGATCGGGGAGATGGCCACGGCCATTGTAAACGGCATGACGGCCTCCCAGCTTTCCATGGCCATGAGGGCCCACCCCACTTACGGGGAAGGCATCGCGGCGGCCATTGGGGACGCCATGAGAGAGAGGAGAGATTGAGGATGAACGAGCATTTGAATAGACTGAGAGAGAAGATGAGGGAAGCAGGCGTGGATGTGTACGTGGTGCCCACCGCGGACTTCCATGAGTCGGAGTACGTGGGAGAGTATTTTGCCTGCCGGAAATACATCACCGGTTTCACTGGTTCTGCCGGGACGGCGGTGGTCACCATGGACGAGGCCGGACTGTGGACGGACGGCCGGTATTTTGTCCAGGCAGCAGGGGAGCTGGAAGGCAGCGGCGTAACCCTGCGGAAAATGGGAGTGGAAGGCGTGCCCACCATTCTGGAGTATTTAAAGGAAACCGTTCCAGAGGGCGGCACCCTGGGGTTTGACGGCCGGGTGGTGAATGAGCTCTGGGGCGAGGAGATGGAGGCAGCTGTGGCTGGCAAAAAGGCGGCTGTGGCCTGTGGCGCAGATCTGGTGGGAGAGATCTGGGAGAACCGCCCGCAGCTTTCCAGAGAGTCAGTGTGGATTCTGGAGGAGAAATACTGCGGCAAGCCGGCCGCGGAAAAAGTAAAGGAGCTGCGTCTTGCCATGAGACAGGCGGGAGCGGACGTCCATGTGCTGACGGCCCTGGATGACATCGTGTGGCTGTTAAACATCCGTGGAAATGACGTTCCCTGCAATCCGGTGGCCCTTTCCTATCTGGCGGTGACGGAGACGGAGCTGTTTTTGTTCATCCAGGAGGAGGCTTTAAACGGAGAGGTGCGGTCTTATTTAGAGGGGCTCGGGGTGACGGTAATGCCCTACGGCGGGATCTACGATTATGTGAAGGAGCTGAAAAACCGGGCAGTGATGCTGGAGAAAGGCCGTGTGAACTACGCTCTCTGCCACAGTCTGGATGACAGCTGCCGGATCGTGGACCGGATGAATCCCACGGCTCTGATGAAGGCGGTAAAAAATGAGACGGAGATGGAGAATATCCGCCGCGCCCACATCAAGGACGGAGTGGCGGTGACAAAATATATTTACTGGCTGAAGACGAATATCGGAAAAATTCCCATGGACGAGATGAGCGTGGCGGAGAAACTGGAAAGCCTCCGGAAAGAGCAGGAGGGCTATCTGGAGCCCAGCTTTTCCACCATTTCCGCCTACGGACCCAATGCGGCGATGTGCCATTACTCTGCCACAGAGGAGAGCAAGGCAGTGCTGGAACCCAGAGGCCTTTATCTGGTGGATTCCGGCGGACAGTATTATGAGGGAACCACGGACATTACCAGAACTATCGCGTTGGGCGAGCTGACAGATGAGGAGCGGGAGCATTTCACTCTGGTGGCTATGAGTATGCTGCGCCTGGGAAATGTGAAGTTTCTTTATGGCTGCCGCGGCCTGAACCTGGACTATGTGGCCAGAGAGGTATTCTGGCAGCGGGGATTAAACTTTGACCACGGGACGGGACATGGCGTGGGCTACCTCTTAAACGTCCATGAGCGCCCCAATGGCATCCGCTGGAAGATGGTGCCGGAGCGCCAGGACAGCGGTGTGCTGGAGGAGGGAATGCTCACCTCCGATGAGCCTGGGATCTATATTGAGGGCAGCCATGGCATCCGCACGGAGAATCTGATCCTGTGCCGGAAGGCGGAGAAGAACGGTTACGGCCAGTTTATGAGGTTTGAGTTTGTGACCTTCGCCCCCATTGACTTAGACGCCATCGACAAATCCCTTATGCGGCCGGAGGATGTGGAGCTGTTAAACGCTTATCACAGCCAGGTTTATGAGAAGATCGCGCCCTATCTGACGGAGGAGGAGGCTGCGTGGCTGAAGGAGTATACGCGGGCGATCTGATAAAGGATTTCAAGTGATTTTTAACGGAAAAGGGACGGACCCACAAGGGTTCCAGGGCCTTCTGCCGGCAGGATGTGTGCCGGCGGGAGGCCATTTTTATTTAACAGGAAACGCAGTTTCCTGTTAAATAAAAATGCTCTGCAAGGAGGCTCATTCTGCGGGGAGGAATATGACTGCTGATACAGCTGCCCTCCGGCGCAAGTGTGCGCCAAGCGCACACGTTTTTGCGCAATAGGAAACGAACTGTATTCTCTATGATGCAAAAGCCTCCGGCCGAAACGCACTCGCGCAAAGGAAAATGGCTGCCGGTGTAGCCGCATTTCGGCGCGAGTATACGCTGTGGCGCATATTTTTTACGCGTAGGAAACCGTGTCTTCCTTGGCGCAAAAGCCTCCCGCCAAGACGCACTCCCACATAGGATCGAATCATTGATGAAACCGTGTTTCGCGCGGGAATTTGTGCGTTTTGTCCCATTTTTCAAGGACAGAGAGGGAAGGATCACAGGTTAAAAATGAAATTTCATTACATTTTATACAAAAATTAAATTAAGTATTGTATTTTCGTTACATATATGCTATCATACAAACATAAGCGCTTATGTCAGTGAAAAACTGGTAAAAATGTCCCGGATCAGGGACAAAAACCAAAAAAGAAAATGTAAGAAATGTGTTTAAGGAGGACAGTATGCAGGAGATTTCTGTATTGTTTGTCGGGTTGGTGGTATTGTACACCGTGATTGCGGTGGCAGACCAGATTTCCATTCAGTGCGGCATTTATACGCCGCTGTTTGCAGCAACATTTGTGGGCTTTCTTTTGGGGGATTTGCAGACGGGCCTGATCATCGGCGCTACGCTGCAGCTGATGACCCTGGGTGTGGCTACCTATGGCGGCGCCACAGTTCCTGATTATCTTTCCGGAGCTATCATGGGCACCACTTACGCCATTATTTCCGGAGAGGGCGCTGAGTACGGCATTGCTCTGGCGATTCCCATCGGTCTTCTGCTGACGCAGATGGATATTTTAGGCAGAATGTGCAACTCCTTCTTCCAGCACTACGCGGACCGCTGCGCGGAGAAGGGCGACTACAAAGGAGTAGAGCGGGCAAACCTCCTGGGATTTCTTCCCTGGGCCCTGTCCCGTGTGATTCCGGTTATGGTAGGCCTGATCTTTGGAGAGGCTGTGGTAAACAGCATCAACGCCTTCATTCCGGTGTGGTTTATGACCGGCTTAAAGACGGCGGGAGCCATTCTCCCGGCTATGGGTATGGCGATCCTGATGCGCTACCTGCCCCTTAAGAAATACTACGCATACTTCATTATTGGATTTGTGATGCTGGCCTATGCCGGATCCATGTTCAGCGTGATGGCGGCTGCCCTTTTAGGTCTTGCCCTGGCGGCAATCCACTATTCTAGAACGAAAGAGCGTGCCGGCGCGGCAGTGGTTTCTGAGAACGGAATGATTCGAATTGATGACGAGGAGGTAGAGATTGATGGCTGAGCGGATTGAGAGCAAAAAGCTGACAAAGCAGGATATTAACAAGGTTTATGTGAGAAACCTGTTCGCCCTTCAGTATGGCTGGAACTATGAAAAAATGCAGGGCCTGGGCTACACCTACGTGATCATGCCTGCCCTCAAGCGTCTGTACAAAAATGACCCGGAAAAGATGAAAAAAGCGCTGAAGATGCAGCTCTCCTATTTCAACACCACACCGGCCATGGCCCATCTGATCGTGGGAGCGGACATGGCTCTGGAGGAGGAGCTGGGCATTGAATCCGAGGAGACGGTAATGGCAGTGAAAACCGGCCTGATGGGCCCTCTGGCAGGCGTGGGCGACACGCTGTTTATCGCCATCTACCGCGCTATCGTGTTTTCCATCGCCGCCTACATTGCCATGCAGGGCAACCCGGTAGGCCTGATCATTCCCCTTCTCGCCTGCGCGGCAGTGATGTGGGTGCGCTACAAATTTACATACATCGGCTATAATTCCGGACGGAAACTGGCCACCAGTTTCGCGGATAAGCTGGCTCCGATTACGGAGGCGGCCAGCATCCTGGGCTTGACGGTAGTGGGAGCCCTGATCCCCTCCGTCATCAACTATAAGACGGATCTGGCGTTTACCATGGGAGAGGTGACCTTCGCCCTTCAGGATATGTTAGATAAGATCCTTCCCTGTATGCTGCCCCTGGGCATCGTTATGCTGTCCTACTGGCTGTTGGGAAAGAAGGGAATCAATTCCACAAAGCTGATTTTCATCCTGATCGCTCTGGGAATGGTTCTCGGCAACCTGCAGGGAATGCTGACCGTTGTGGCCGGATTGTTTTAAACGGGGAGGTATGGTATGATAGGATTGATTGTAACGGGGCACGGAAATTTTGCCACTGGCATTTTAAGCAGCCTGCGGCTGATCGCCGGGGAGCCGGATCACTGCCAGGCGGTGGATTTTCTGCCGGAGGAGTCGGTGGAGGAGCTGACGGAAAAAATAGGAGCTGCCGTAGACTCGTTCCAGGATTGCGGCTCTGTGCTGATCTTGGCAGACCTGGTGGGAGGTTCTCCCTATAACGTGGCGACTAAGCTGCGGATGTCCGGCCGCGCCAACCTGGAGGTGGTGGGAGGTACGAACCTGGCATCCCTCATCGAGGCCAGCATGGGCCGCGAGGGCACGGAGGACGTGAAGGAACTGGCAAAATCCGTGGCAGAGACGGCAAAGGAGCAGGTGGTGCATTTCCTCACGGAGGAGGAGCAGGCAGCCCAGAAGGCAGCTCAGCCCGCGAAGAAAGTGGCGGCGCGCCGGGGAAATCCCGACGGCCCCAAGGGGAAAATTGTCCACGCCAGAGTGGATGAGCGTCTGATCCACGGCCAGGTGGCTATGGTTTGGACCAACACAGTAGGCGCCAGCCGGATTGTGGTGGTCAACGACGCGGCCCTGAAGGATCCCATGGTCCTGTCCGGCCTGAAAATGGCAAAACCGGCAGGCGTGAAACTCTCCATCGTCACGGTAAAACGGGCGGTGCAGCGGTTTAAGGAGAACGCCTACGCGGGAGACCGTGTGTTTGTAATCACCAAAAACGTGACGGATATGGCGGAGCTGATCCGCCAGGGCGTGGAGATCGAACGGGTGAACGTAGGTAACGTGGCGAAACGGGAGGGCTCCAAAAATATTAAGAAGTCGGTGAACCTCACAGAGAAGGACATCGCCGACATCCATGAGATGATCGACGGCGGCCATCCGGTAACGGCCCAGATGATCCCCAACGAGTCGGATCAGTCGATTCTGGAGTATATGAAGTAGAGAGTATAGAAATCAGTGACGAGAGGGAGGAAATTCCGTGGAAAATATCATGCTGAAAATCAGAGAGCGCTATAACCAGATGAGCAAGGGGGACAAAAGAATCTCCGACTTTGTGCTGGCCAACCATGACCGGCTGCTGGGAATGACGGCTGCTGATATTGCTGAGGCCAGCGGGGTTTCCTCCGCCTCTGTCATTCGTTTTGTAAAGAAAATGGGAGCGGAGGGGCTGGACGGCTTTAAGCTGGAGCTGGCGTCAGTCCGCGACCAGGAGGACAAAAAAAGCGAGTGGAGAATGGCGGATCCCATTCTCTCCGAGGGGGACGATCTGGAGGCGATCTGCGGGAAGATGCAGGCCAGAACGGACGTGGCATTTCGGGATTTTTTCTACCAACTGGACAGGAAGGCTCTGGAACAGGCGGTGCAGATGGTGAAGAAGGCGAGAAAGATTTATCTGCTGGGCCTGGGCGCGTCCTACGCCTCTGCCTATGACCTGTTTCACAAGCTGCGCCGCGCCGGATACGACGCCAACTGCTACCAGGATCTGAACATGGTGACAGAGTTTTTTAACTACATCGACCATCGGGATCTGGTACTGGCGTTTTCCTACAGCGGACAGTCCAAGGAAATCCTTTACAGCTGTGAAAAGGCGAGGGAGCGCCGGGCTAAGGTGATCGCTGTCACCAGGCGCAACGAATCTCCCTTAAAGAAACTGGTGGACATCTGTCTGACGGTGCCGGAGCTGGAGGATGTGAGACGGGTGGGGGCCTTTGAATCCCTGCAAACCTCGCTGATGATGGGATGGCTGATTTATCTGGGGACGATCCGGGAGGATTTCGCCCGGATTGAAATTGAGCTGGTCAAGACAAACCGAATGGTGGAGGGGCTGAAAGAAAAAGAGTGAGAGAGGTAAAAACATGGTAAATATAGAGGGGCTGACCACGGAGACCGTGAATGAGGCCACAAAGAATATTGACAGTCTGGATGCTCTGGGGATCGTGACGCTGATCAACCAGGAGGACAAAAAGGTGGCGGACGCCATTGAAAAGGAACTGCCCAAGGTGGCCCAGGCGGTGGATGCCGTGGCTGAGCGGTTCAAACGGGGCGGCAGGATCATTTACTGCGGAGCCGGCACGTCAGGAAGAATGGGAACCCTGGACGCGGTGGAGCTGACGCCTACCTACAGCGTTTCTCCGGATCGGGCATTTGGCCTGCTGGCCGGAGGGGAACAGGCGATGTACCGCGCCGTAGAGGGAGCGGAGGATTCTGAGGAGCTGGCGGTAGAGGATTTAAAAAAGGCCGGTCTGACGGCGGACGACTGCGTGATCGGCATTGCGGCCAGCGGCAGAACTCCCTATACTCTGGCAGCTTTAAAGTATGGCAATGAAATCGGCGCGCTGACGGTTTCCATCACCTGCAACGGCGGCAGCGCCATGGCCGCGGAGGCCCAGATTTCCATCGCCCCGGTGGTGGGGGCGGAGGTCATCAGCGGCTCCACCCGCATGAAGGCGGGAACGGCTCAGAAGATGATCCTGAATATGATTTCCACGGGCGTGATGGTGCGTTTAGGAAAGGTGTACCAGAACTACATGGTGCACGTGCAGCCCACCAATGAAAAGCTGGTGGTGCGCTCCGGCCGCATGATTTCCCAGATCACGGGAGCGGATATGGATACAGCTCTGGAGACCCTGAGGAAGGCGGACATGAAGGTGGCGGATGCCGTTGTGATGATTTCCGCCGGCTGTGATAAGGAGACGGCGGCAGCGGCTTTGGAAAAAGCAGAAGGCCGGGTGCGGGATGCCATCGCGGCGGTTGAGAAAGCGGGACAGTAGGAGCGGAAAACGGTTTCGGGACCGTGAGAATTTCCGGGCCGCGGGGAGAACGGCCTTGGCGGGAAATTTGTGATTCGCGAAAATAGATTCGGGCGGCTGCTCTCTGGCGGAATGCCTGGAGGCCGCCCTTTTGCTGTTATATCAGAGGATCCGCAGGGAAAGGCAGTGAGGCGGCTCCAGTGGCTTTCGGGGAGAGGATGGGCCGGGCGTTTCCACAAGTGAGAGGAAAAGGAACAGGAGGCAGGATATGGAAGGTTCAGACGGCAGAGTGGCAGAGGAGAAAGCAGCCCGCAGGCAGCTGGTTCACCGCCGCATCGGTGAGCTGGTGCAAACAGGGGTGATCTGCGGCGCATCCTACGGGTTTGTGGACCGGGATGGCGGGGAATCGTTTTATCTGGGAGCGCAGGGGGCGGTAGAGCCGTGGTCCAAACGGAAACTGGAGGCTGGGATGTACTATGATCTGGCGTCCCTCACCAAGGTGACGGGAACGGCCACCAGGATCCTGCAGCTGGTGGAAAGCGGACGGATCCGTTTCGACACTCCGGTACAGGCGGTGTTAGGGCGGTTCCGGCATCCAGGGATTACGGTGGGAAATCTGCTGCTCCATAACAGCGGCCTGCCGGATGAGATCCCGGACAAGAAAACGCTGACGTCGGAGAATATTCTGGACCGTCTGTATGAGACGGCTCCGGAGGCGGGGCCGGGAGAACGCTACTGCTACTCGGATCCAGGATTCATTCTGCTGGGCCTGATGGTGACGGCTGTGGACGGATGCAGCCTGGAGGAAAGCTTTCAGTCCCATATTTTCAAGCCTTTGGGAATGAATCACACTTCTTATCACCCGAAGGGAGAGCTAAGCGCTTTTGTGCCGGAGGAGTATTCGGAGAAAAGAGGCTGGATCTGCGGGGAGGTGCACGATTCCAAGGCTTACCTGCTGGGAGAGAGCGGGAGTGCGGGGCTGTTTTCCACGCTGGAGGATATGATGGCCTTTGCGTCGGCCTACATCCGGCGGGATGATAGGCTGTTCGGCCGGGAGATGTTTGAGATTCTGGAGAGGACGGACAATTTCGGACGAAGTTATGGGTGGGGAGTGGAATTTGGCCCCCACGTATTTTACCACACCGGGTTTACAGGCACGTCCATGGTGATCCACATGGACCGGGAGGAGGCCTTTGTGCTGCTTACAAACCGGATTCATCCCACCAGGGAGAATGAGAGGTTTCTGGAGGCGCGGAGAGAGATGAACCGGGAGTGGGCGGGGAGATAGAGAAAATGAAATAAGATGGAGCCAGACAGCCCCAGCGGACAACAAACCGAAGAACACGGATGGTTGCCGCTGGGGCTGGTTTTTGTGTCATAGGAAACTGTGTCCCCTATGACACAAAAGCCTCCGACGGGAGGCGCACTCCGCGCAAAGGAATATGGCTGCTGGCGCAGCCGCGCTTCGGCGCGAGTGTGCGCCAAGCGCACACTTTTTTATTCCGCCCAGGGCAGAGATACTTTGATGTAGTCGTGGTGGATTGCCGGGAGGAATTTGTCCAGGATGTCAGCGGTTTTTAATTTCAGGCTGGAGGTGTTGATACAGGGATGGCAGCCCAGATCCTCGTGGGAGAGCACGTCCTCGTCGATGAGGAGCTGAACCCGGTTTTCCCGGTCGTTCATCAGGCCTAAAATGGTGACAGAGCCGGGGGTCAGGTCCAAAAACTCCTCCATGTATTCCGGTCCGGCGAAGGAGAGACGGGCAGACTGGATCTGCTTAGATAAAAGGGCTGTCCGGAATTTTTTGGAACCGGGCATCATTAACAGGTAGAATTTCGTCTTCTGGGCGTTGCAGAGAAACAGATTTTTGCAGATTTCAATGCCCAAAAGCCGGTCAATGTCGTGGCAGTCCTCGATGGTGGCGGTGGGGTCGTGATCCATACGGATGTAGGAAATCCCCAGCTGATCCAACAGGTCGTAGGCCCGCAGTTCCTTGGCAAGGCAGCCGTTTTCGTCTGCCGGACGGCCCTGATAGAGGGTTTTGTCTATGTAAAATGGTTCTGCTGCGTTTGGATTTGTGTTCATATGGTTTCCTCTCTTTTCTGTGGTTCGGCCTGCCGGAGGCAGGCGTGGATTATAGGGATATATTATAGCGCGTCGTAAGAGAAATGCAAGAGGGGAGGCGGAAGAAAAATGCCGGTGCGCCGAAAAGAAGTTTATGATATGATAGTGAGGAAGATATGGGTCGTGCCCGCGGGGAATCCGTATTGGACGAGAAATGCCATCGGGAGGATCGTGGGCAAGGCGAAGAAAATCAAGGAAAAAGGAGCGGAAACATGAAACAGTGTCCGGTTTATAAAAAATGCGGCGGGTGTCAGTACCTGCACTTAAGCTATGAGGAGCAGCTGGCGGAGAAGGAGAAAATGCTGAAGGGCCTGCTGAAGGGGATCTGCCCGGTGCAGGGAGTGATCGGGATGGACAATCCCTGGCACTACCGGAATAAGGTGCACGCGGCGTTTTCCCATGACCGGAAGGGAAACCCCATTTCCGGCGTTTACCAGGAAAACAGCCATATTGTGCTGCCGGTGGAGAGCTGTCTCATTGAAGATGAGAAGGCAGATGAGATCATTGGGACGATTCGCGGGATGCTGAAATCCTTTAAAATCAAGACTTACGATGAGGATACGGGGTATGGGCTTCTGCGCCACGTTCTGGTGAAACGGGGATTTGCCACGGGGGAGATTATGGTAGTGCTGGTGACGGCGTCTCCCGTTTTTCCGTCCCGCAACAATTTTGTGAAAGCCCTCCGGCAGAAACATCCGGAGATCACCACCATCATCCAGAATGTGAACGGCCGCGGGACCAGCATGGTGCTGGGGGACCGGGAGCAGGTGCTTTACGGGAAGGGGTATATTGAGGACGTGCTGTGTGGGTTCCGTTTCCGCATTTCCGCGAAGTCTTTTTACCAGATCAATCCGGTGCAGACGGAGATTCTGTATGGAAAGGCTATGGAGTTTGCGGGACTTAAGGGAAAGGAGACGGTGGTGGACGCTTACTGCGGGATCGGCACCATCGGTATTGTGGCCAGCAGGAAGGCCAAACAGGTGATCGGCGTGGAGCTAAACCGGGACGCGGTGCGGGATGCCATTCGCAACGCCAAAACGAACCAGGTGGAGAATATCCGGTTTTTCTGCGGCGACGCGGGGGATTTCCTCCGGCAGATGGCGGCGGATGGAGAGAAAGCGGATGTGGTGTTTATGGATCCGCTGCGGAGCGGCAGCACGAAGGTATTTATGGACGCAGTGGCCAAAATGGGCCCGAAAACCGTCGTCTACGTCTCCTGCGGCCCGGATACGCTGGCGAGGGACCTGAAGTATTTTGAGAAGAAGGGGTATGTGGCGAAGATGGGGGTGGGGGTGGATTTGTTTCCGTGGAGTGGACACTGCGAATGCGTCGTCAAACTAACAAGGGCCGATGGCAATCCCATCCAATAAAATGGACTATGTTCAGATATGAGAGGGAAAGCGTTTTTTCGTCCTGCGTCTGATTAACAGTGGATTGGCAGAATGAAAATACAATTCAAAGCGAGGTGAAAAATTTGTTTCCAAATGATAAGGATTCTTATAAACGTCATATCTCCACCCACTCCAAATATTCGGTTGAAGATCATGCGGCGGTGTCTACTTTGAATGATTTTTTTATTTCCGGCGGAAAGACCAATCCTGATTTTCTTATTTAACAAGAAACTGCGTTTCCTGTTAAATAAGAATGCTCCGCAAGGAGGCGCACTTCGCGCAGAGGAAAATGGCTGCTAGCGCAGCCTCGCTCCGGCGCAAGTGTGCGCCAAGCGCACACTTTTTATTGCGATCGCTGGCCCAATCATGATGGCACGTTTGAATTTGTTCCCAATCCAGACATATCCCGGTGCCCGGAACAAGTTTTTATGGTGCAGATTAAAGGGACGAGCAACTACAGAGAATCAGAAGGAATCATTTCCTGTCAACTGACAAGCTTGGGGTTTCCAGCCTTTATCGCAAATGAAGTGACTGCGGATCCGGGGATTTTATTTATCGTCCTTGATCCGGAGCGCCGAGGGGATAAGCGTGTTTTCTGGAGGTACCTCTCTCCCAGTTTCATCCGGTCCATTGATTTTGAAAAAGGCAGTGCGACGATAAAGCTGAGGCCGGAAGATGAGATAAAGAATACAGATGAGAGTATTGATCAGGTTTATTTTCCAGTGATGAGGAAACGGTGTCTGATGAAGACAGGATTATGACAGTTATTCCGTTCCAAGTCGCATACGCTGTTTCGATCCAAAAAGCACAGGGATTGGAGTACAAATCAGTGAAAATCGTGATTCCTTTTTGTAATGTCGAGAAAATATCCCATGCTAATTTTTACACGGCTAGCACTCGTGCCAGAGAAAAACTTAAAATTTACTGGAGCCCAGAGACAATGGACAGCGTTGTGCGAAGTTTCTCGAAAGAACCGGAGGAACGGAGAACACTTACGGTGATTAAGAAGAAACTGGGAGTTCTGGATAATGCAGCTAGATGTAGGGGATAGAGGGGGGACCGCAAGAAGTTTGGAGTGGCGTCAACGCTTAATAGAACCGTCTTGTGTTTCAGTGGCACAGGTTATATAATGAAAGAAGGGATCAAAAGGATGAGAGTGCTTTGGCGATTGGTCCTGTATGAGATTCCTTTTTGAATGACTGGAATGCAAGGCGGAAAGCGGATCGGTAAGAGGATAAAAAGCAACCTGTGATTGAAATATTAGGAAGTGCGAATCCTAAGCGCACATAAAAATACCGGTAGATTCGCACTGGAAATGAAGGATGTAATTTGCAAAAACCAAAAAGAAGTCAGGATAATTTCAGATCAGTAGAGGAAGTGATTGTGAAGATTGCATAATGGATTTGAGGTGGAGAGATTGAAAATTGGCGGTTTTTGCTGTCTCCCCTCGTGAGAGGGGAGTGGATTGAAGACTCCCTCTGCTACCCAGGTGGCCTCCGCCTTAACACGTCTCCCCTCGTGAGAGGGGAGTGGATTGAAGATGCATATGGACGAATGCAGGCTCTCACAATGTCGGTCTCCCCTCGTGAGAGGGGAGTGGATTGAAATATGGTATGCCGTATCATATGTTGACCGTGACCAGTCTCCCCTCGTGAGAGGGGAGTGGATTGAAATATGGTGGTTTTCAGGCTTTCCATTCCCGGAAGTTCGTCTCCCCTCGTGAGAGGGGAGTGGATTGAAATGTCACTCCAGACGGCGGATCATGCAAAAGAAGTGTCTCCCCTCGTGAGAGGGGAGTGGATTGAAATAAAACAGACGCTCAAAGAGAGAAAGAGGCAGAAAGTCTCCCCTCGTGAGAGGGGAGTGGATTGAAATTGATACCTCTGCAATGTGGTCCTGCTGTTTAACGTCTCCCCTCGTGAGAGGGGAGTGGATTGAAATTCTATGCCAAATAATCCGCCTCGTGCAGAATGTGTCTCCCCTCGTGAGAGGGGGAGTGGATTAGAATCTTGCCGCGATGCGACCCGCCAGACAGGTCTTGGTCTTCCTTCGCGAGAAACAAGAATCTTAAACAAACAGAGCAAGCTGCCGCCTGCATTGTGTCCTAAATCTCCATTTTTCGTGGTGGAACGTGGCCACGAAAATGAGAGTGACAGGATTACAAGAACACATTTCACGGAATACATTTCCATAAGAAAAAACGGTTGACAGAAACGAATCGCCATACTATATTAAATACAACAAACATTTTTCAGTAAAACATAAAAAATAAACAAAAATTTAACCTAAATTATTCACGGAACAGTATCTGAATTGATAACAGTACCATGAATCTGAAAATTGATCCATGCAGCCATAACATCACTCAATTAACCCGTCAAAAGGGTATAAAATCCC
>NZ_NFLE01000052.1 GCF_002160755.1 Lachnoclostridium sp. An14 | reverse complement strand
GATATGGGGGGAGGATGCGGTGTGTGAGGGGGGATGGGGATATGCCCCGTCTTCCGTCCTGTGCCCGCGCATCCACCGTATTTTTTCCATATCCCGCATTTCGCATTTTCGTACCTGCGAAATTTCATTTCCGGATGTTTCCCTATCTGTACGCGTTCATACCATCCTCGGCACCTTGCACATTTGTCTCGCATCCTCCCAGATTTCCTTGAGTGCTCCAGGTTCCCACATCACTGATGCTTACGGTTTTCACCTGCTTGAGCGAAATTGACCCTTCCGGCAGGATTCCTCAGCTAAATCAGGCACACCCTTTCAAAGGGAACGCTGTTTTCGTATTTCCCCTTCCCCTATTCCAGATCCTTTTTCAGATAAATCATATCCTCCAGCAGCCTTCCCCCTTCCCAGATAGGATGATCATAGTATTCCGTAAAGAATCCCTGAATCCTGTGAGAATACTGAAAACCGCAGGCCTGATAAAAAGGTAGCGTGAGCGGGCTTTCCCCGGTTCCCACAAAGAGGGTTTTCCAACCGGCGCGGCGGCAGCGGCGCACTGCCATATCCACCAGACGCCGGCCATATCCAAACCCTTGAAACTCCTCTGCCACCGCCAAATTTTTGATTTCACAGCCTTCCTCCACAGGCTGCAGCACCATACAGCCGGCGGGAATCCCATCCAAGTTCAGCACATACAGTTCCCCATCCTCCAAATACCGGTCAATCATGGACTCCTGCTCATCCGCCAGAAGGAGCAGGGGGAGATACCGTTTCCGACCGGTCTCCACCTGCAAGATCTCCGCCCTTCCGTAGCGATGGGGAAACTCCTCCTTGGCCCGCTGGGTACAGGCATTCACAAATTCCGTCTTTGCAGCGGTATATCCATCCCGGTCATGCTCATACTGGGGTTGCAAGCTCCGTTTCAGCTCACCGTATTCCACAGCAGCCTTTGGATGGGCCCTCAGATAGTCCCGAAAATACAGCTCCTCACAATCCCCAGGCATCCGCAGATGCAGATGGAACACCCGCTCCGCGAATCCATTGGGAGTGTACCCCTTTCCAAATTGCAGACGTCTCCGGTTCTCCACTTCTCCCTCCGTCATCAGGATCCAGCCGTCTGCCTCCAGCCGCTCTACCGTATTTCGGTCCGGCCTCTGCCAATCCATCTCTCCGAAAATATCCACCGTAGGCTTTGCAAGCAATCCCTTTACGGCTGTACTTCCTCCGTGATGAAGGGCCAAAAGCGATTCACCGATCACTCCTCTTAACTGCCCTGCCTCCTCCTGGTACCACAATTTCCACTGAGGCTGATGCTCCTGCAGCATAATTGGAAATAATTTCCATAATTCTTCCAGACTCATCTCCTTTAGGTCGCGTTCCATCACCTTTTCCCTCCGAAAACCCTTGTATTTTGTGAGTTTATTATATCATGGCTCTCCTGCGCAAACACCTTTTTTATCACTTTTTTTACCAACTTTTTGACGATGTTCCAATTTTGGATAATGTACATATACGGTGAATAACGGTTTAATAGAACCAAAGGAGTGATGCAGATGGTCAGTTATGACAGATTATGGGAAACCATGAAACGATCTAATATCAGCCAATACCGCCTGATCAAATATTATGGGGTAAGTGCCGGACAAATTGGCAGACTGAAAAAGAATATGTACGTCTCCACCCATACCATTGATATGCTGTGCAATATTCTTCGGTGTAATGTGGAGGATGTCATGGAAGTAAAGCTGGATCCGAATAACTATTATCACCACAGCTAAATCTTCCGTTTCTCAAGGAGGTATATGGGTCTTTCCCATACACCTCTATTTTCTTTTTCTCTCCCCGACTAATACAGCGACAACCAGGAACAGCCCCAATCCCAGAAGGCTGGCCAGAACGATCCCGTTTGATTCATCTCCCAGTTTTGGAATATTCAAAAATCTTCCCCTGATGTCCGCGCGGTACTGTGCCAGGATTCTTCCTATACGTCTTGAAAACGTCTCCTGTTCATTGGGTATCTCCAGATTTTCCAATGCTTTTCCGCCCGCCGAGACCGTGAATGAAACCGGCTCCTCACAGAGAACGTAGCCTTCCGGAGCCACCGTTTCCACCAATCGGTAAGTTCCAAACTCCGGCGGTTCCCAAAGGACCTGACCATCTGACCCGGTCCGAACAGCGGCTACGAAACTGCCTTCTGACCGGTAAACAGCAAATTCCGCGTCTCTCAGACCTTCTCCCGTCTCTTTGTCATACTTTCTGATTAAAACCTGGCCCGGTTCCCGGGGAGTCTCTCCGCCGTGACCTGGTTCTTTTTCATCCGTCATGATCACCAGATCTGTCAGTCCGTCCTCTGACAGGGAGAATGTCACAGAATCGGCCTTCAAATACCCATCTGGGGACTGTTCCTCCTCCAGCACATAAGTGCTGCCCGGCTCCAGTTTCCCCTGCAACCTGTGAGGGATGGCCTCCGAGACCCAACGGTCCCAAACGGTTCCGTCCTGCCCCTTCAGATTCAGCAGCGCTCCAGGCAGCTCATCTCCCGATGACGCGTCCCGCTTGGACACATAGACTTCCGGTTCTCTGTTTTTCATCTCCAGACCAGTAATTTTACCATGTTTCTCCAGTCGAAATGAGAGCAGATCTGTGTCCTGTCTGGTCCCGTCGGAAAAGACCGTAGTTTCCCGCAGTTCATAGCCAAATCCCTCATGAAAGCGATCTGTTCCATCCGAATTCTGTCCCTCAATCTGTTTCACATATCCCGTGTCTGCCTCCGGTTTCCATTGGGCCATGGGAGTTTCTCCTTTTTCTGACAGGGACAGCTCCGTGTACAGCGGCCTTCTGGTGGGAATTTTCCAAATATCATGGTTCATGGCAGCTCTCATGGTCACCGATACCGTCGTTTCCTCCCGTCCGTCTGAATAAAGCACGGTCTCACGGATACGGCAAAGATCGTGTTCCTGAAAGCCTTCCGCTCCCGTGATTTCTGTCACTTCTCCCGTGACAGTTCGCTGGACTTCCACCCCCGTGTCCAGATTCTTCACGAAAAGGGTGGCTGACAACGGTTTCCGCCCTCTTACCTCCAGGGACTGGATTCTGGACGGTTCCGTTTCATCCATCCAGACCTTCAACTGCTCTTTCCCGCTACTGATCTGAGAGATACCGGTTCCATCCTCTGTCACAGTAAATACCATGGGTGGACCTATTTGATAGCCTGCCGGAGCTTTCAGTTCCTTTAGCAGATACGTTCTTCCGGCGGTGAGCTTTCCCCGGATCCGGTGTTTCCTGCCATTGGATACCCAGGTTTCCAGCACCTCTCCGTCGGCATCATACCCGTTTTCCGTCATAATCGCCTGATAAACAGCCAGAACAGCCCCCTTGACAGGAACATCCTGAGAAAAATCCGACTTGGCAATCCAGATCTCTGTCTCTTTATCCCGAATTTCACATTGGAAAGAAAGCTCCACAGCATCGCTGTCTTTAAAGGAAAATGTTTGCGGTTTCATGGAGATCTGGTGAAACGGCGGCGGCGAAGTCTCCTCCAGCAAATAGGAATCCGGCACAACCATGCCGTATTTGCCCCTTCTGCCCACTGGCAGTCCGGAAACAGAGGCCTGACCGTCTTCCCCGGTAACCATCGTCCACTGTTCTCCTGTTCTTTGATTCGTCAGGGAAAACTCCGCCCCTGCAAGGGGTGTTTTTCCATCCTCTCCCAGCTTTTTTACTTCCACTCTGCCCGTCTTTTCCCAGTTTTCCGCCTGGAAAACGGCTTGTCCATTTTCCTGTATTTCCAGAAGTTTCGGCAGCATAGGAATATAGTAGGGAGGCGGCATCACTTCCACCAGATAGTAGGTCCCAGGCTCTACGCCATAAATTCGGTGAAGACGGAGGTCTCCCGCTTTCATTCCTTCTGGCAGCTGCCCCAATTCCTCCTCTTTTTCTGTGTAGGTGCCATCCTGACCCGATTCCCAGCGCTCTATCAAATGAGCGTTGTCCTGAACCAGTTTCCCCGATGAAGACGCCTTGTACAAAGCCAGAATTGCCCCCTGTATCTGGGATCCATCCGTTCCTGTCTTTCCCACCAGGATGGAAGTCCGCTCATTCTCCATGGAAAAGAGCTGAATATCTCCCGTCTCCTCCAGTGTTACCGCTCTGGGAGATGCTGGCTGAAACCCCTCCGGCGCGGCGGTCTCCACCAGAACATAAGCTCCCGCTCCATCTCCTTTCCCATAAAATGGGAGTCTCTCTACGTGATGGCGGCCGTCGGCAGAATCATAACTGACCGCACACAGCTTGTCCGTCACGTCCACCTCTTTGTAGTTAAACTGATACTCAAACCTTCTCCCAAACGTTCCTGTATCCAGAAGATTGGCCCAGGAAGTAATACGGATTTTATTCCCTTCCTCCGTCTCCCAAAGCTGTGTGACGGTTTCACCACCATCTGTAGATGTGGTAGAGATCCGGCTGGCACTTCGCTCCGTCAGCCAGGACAGAGTCGTTGCCTCCGGTTTCGCCTTCAGCGCATTCTGGAACTCTGTTTTGTCATGTTCCGACATTCCCTCTGGAAAAAGAATTTCATCTTCTCCGGCTACGATCCGCTCTCCTCTGGACGTCCGCCACACCTGATCTTCCCTGGAACCGCGCACTGCTGTCCGCTCTGTCTGCCAGACAACGCGGTCAAACTCCGGTCCGTATTCCTCAAACAAATTCTCATAATCCCAGGTAAAACCAGACAGATAGCGGTCATTTCCAATTCCCGTCCAGCGCTGCAGCCAGGACAGAAGGCTTTTTCTTCCATATTGGAAGGTATTGACAACCGCGGTATATTCCTGACAGTCATCCGTATCCCACGTATCCACCAAATGTTCTTCCCTATAAAGAGGAATTCCGTTTTCATCCGTAAGAATCGTTCCGTTCTCATCTGTTTCTGCCTGATAGAGCGCCATTTTAGCCCGAAAACGATTTGGCATGGGTACAGCAACCCCATTTTCCTTCATATATTTCAGAAAAGCGGCATGGGTATGATCATTCCTGAGAAATACCGTCTGGGGACCTTCAGTAGGAGAAATCTCCACAGCTGTGGACGCTGGGATGTAACCGGGCGGAGCGTTTTTCTCCTCCAGGATATACGTTCCGGCCGGAATGCCTTCAAAAATTTTCGGCTCTGTTTCTGTCGTCCAGACCCCTGTCATACCGTAAGGTTTGTTTTCTCCGTCAAGCGTCACCCAGGATACCGGGACTTCCGAGGTTTTTTCATAGCGAAACGCTCCCATTTCCCCTTGTGTCCCGGGAACATACACCTTCTTGGCAGGATAAAGTTCCAGTATCGCCCCTTCCACCGGACCGTAGCTGTAGCTCCCCTTGGCCTTCATCTCCATCTCCGGCGCCGGGAGAACTCCATCTCTGTCGATGACCTTCGTTTTGTACTCCTGTGGACTGTCCGTTTTCTGGATCACTACCTGAGTGGGGACATTCTCCAGGACGGTTATTTGCGCCTCCTTGGTCTCCTCCACAGTCAAGGCCACCGGCATCGCCTTGGCATAGCCATCCGGCGCCTGTTTCTCCTCTAAAATGTATGTGCCCGGAGCCACTCGTTTCAGCACGTCGGCCTGCCCGGAACCAATCTGCCGCAGAAATGGATCATTTACTGCCAGATCCCCCGTACTCCAGGTATTTTCCATGAAATATGCCTCTCCCTGGCGGCGGTACAAGGTTTCCTGTAACCGTTCCAGGCTTTCGTGAGTTTCTATGGAATAGGCATTCCTGTCATCATCCCCCAGAGCCTCATTGTAACGGAAGTACAGAAATTCCCCATCTCTGTCATAGACCGGCGTTCCTTTCTCATACGTCTCATTGGATTTCTGATAATATACGGGAAGGCCGTGCTGATCTAAAACCGGGCTTAGCTGTCTCTGCAGACGGTTTTCCACGCTGTCATAAGTACCGATGGTATATTCTTCACCGTTTGAGTCTACGATTGTGGCAATGCGGTAGGTTGGGATCTTATCCATAGACTGAATATGACCATCTGTGTCCCGTCGGATCGTCACCGGCCATACAAATACCCGGCCATTCTCATCCTCCGTATAGGCCATTCCCGTATAGGGATCCACCAGGCTGTCCCGGCATCCTTCGCTGTCCAGATGGTACAGTTTCGTTCCCTCCGGCACTTTGTCAAAAAGCTTATCCCACGGGTTGTAGCCCAGTCTCTCATAATCCGGACAGACAATCTCAAAAAATGGACGCCCATCCTTCAGCGCAAATGTGGATTCTCCATCCCGCAGGGCTATTTGCTCCCCGTACCGGTCATAGCCCAGCAATATCCCATTTTTATACTGCGTTACGGATAGGGATTCCAGCCCGTAATACAGGATGTCCGTATCCTCTCTCTGTATCGTACGGCTGACCCAGACTCCTTCCCCGGTATCGTTCTCCTGCTGCTCCTCATGATACTGGAGGTAGACCTGTTCCGGATCCTCCGCCAGTCTATCCCTGTCTTTTACAAACAGAATCTGATTCCCGGCAAAGCCTTTTTTCACATACATCCTGGTCACAGAACCATCTGTCCCCCGTTGAATACGGAGTCCTTCATAAGCCAAATCCTCCATCTCTCCGCTTTCTTTCAGGGAAATCCCCTCATAAAGGGTCAGTACGGCTCCTGGAAGATCCCTGACCGGATCCTTGGCATCCTCCACTTCCACTGTCAGTTTTGCCCTGCCGGAACATACTCCCTGTTCATAAATCAGCTCTACTCGCTGTCCGGCAGCCCTTAATGCTTCTATTTCCTCCAGAAATCCCTTTTTCCAGCCATATCCCAGATAATGGCCAGACTCATTGTAAGCCAATTCCAGATTTTCCAGGCCGTAACGGCTTTTTAATTCCAGGATTGTGCCATCTACCCGGCCATCCAGAATGGCCGTCGTCTCCTGGAGATCTGTTTTCTTCTTTTCCACAGTGAGATGTATCGGACTGTTTCCCACTGAAATCCGAGCCGTATCCACGTTTGCCGGAAAAATCAACCCTGTTGTTTCTTCCGGGTCTAACACAGCAGTGTCATCCGGATAGGAAAACAGAGCCGCAGCTGTCCGGCCGTCCCGGTCTCCGTCCTGATAATAAGCGATCCGGTCTGAATAAATCTCCACTGCCGTAGGACGGGATCTTACGTAACCGGCCGGGGGCTTTATCTCTGCCAGCACATAAGTCCCTGCTCCAAGGGGCTGGGGAGTCTCCAGCCATCCCGTATTTTGATTCTCCCATTGCGGTTCTCCTGTGTCCTTGTCCGGCATCTGCTGCTCCGTCGTAGTGGAAAACGCCTGAAATTCCCCCGTACGTTTTCCCATTTCGTCCGTGAGAAACACCTGGTCCTCCTCCCGGCAAATCGGAGTTCCTGCCGGCACAATCCCCCAATATTTCCCAAGATAAGGAAAACTGTCCCGCACCGCCGGGGTGATGTCTCTGGCTCCCATAGCCTGAAGAAACTCCTTGGATCCGGAAATCATGGTATCTTTCTCATAAAAGAGAACCGTTTCCTTTTTTCCATCTCCCTCCCTCCTGGAGGCGTGATAAATGGAAAACACAGCCCCATCGTGAAGAATCATCTCCCCCGTTTCCCTGTCCTTTTTCTCAATGCGCAGTTTTGCCCGGTAAAGGGTGTTCCCATATTCTGCTTCCGCGTAACCGGAAAGCCCACCGGCACTCCCCGTTCCTGGCTCTATTACACTCCAGGGGACCAGCGCAGGGGCATACTGTCCTTCCAGGGCGGTGAGCGAACCGGTCATCATTTTGATCCCGTCCAAAACCGTGGCAGTCTCTGCCTTTGGAAAGCATCCGCCATTCATGGTCAGCACCTGATCCGCCGCTCCTCCGTCTTCCGATATGGAGCCATAAGGGTAATACGCTCCTACTGTCCCATTGGGGTACTGGCTGTTTTCATTCTCTTGATTGTAAATATCTTTGTAAGGTCGATAAGGGGACTGACTGATCTGATACCCCTCATAATCATCACCTTTCAGGAGATCTGGCTCCAGGCCATAAGGGTATACTTCAAAATCCCCATCCCGGTTATGGGCATAGATTACCTCCCTTTGATTTTCTCCCTGGGAAAAATCCCCTCCTTCTTCGCCAAAACGGATATGATAACCGGCTGTCTGTTCCTCCGCTGAAAGCTCCGAATCATAGAAAAATTTTTGATCAAATTCTCCATCTTTTCCGCAGACAGAAGGAATGGAAATCTCCTTTGGCCGGTCAATCTGATAATTCCTGAGCTGCTGCCTATCCGCATAAGAGGTCCCTGGCTGCTGCTCCACTGCCACATAGATGCCGTAGGGAAGATACTTAGAAATCCCAAAACAAAAACCGGAAGAATCTGTTTCTACAGCCTCCAAAGTCGTATCATCCCCGTCTGCCCCGCCTCCAGGCATCCCATCCCAGGAAACGGCATACATCGCATCCAGATCATAGGTATAGAAGGGTTTCAGGTACTTCTTTGCCTTTTCCAACGCGGCCTCAAAAGCTGTTTCATAAACTTCTTCCTGAGAAATGGACGTCCCCGCTGACGGTTCCATCTCTCCATGGCCATTATCCTGAACCCTTCGTTTTACCTCGTCATCCAGATACCAGTCAATGGCAAACTGGCAGACCGCGTCAGACCTTTCTCCCAAAGAAGACTGCTTTCCATCCCACTGATCCTCATTGGCCGCCGCTATCGCCTGAAAAAACTTTTCGTAATTATATACGGGAACCTGCCTCTCCTCTCCGGAGGGCTGACGCACCGTGACCGACGTCGTCTCCAATAATCTGGTATATCCTGATTCCAGCTCCTCCGCCAACACCCCGTCCTCATAGCCATAAAGACGGCAGGCCGCGTTTACCGCGCTCTCCCATACATTATTGCTGATTCCACCTGTGGTTTTGGAAGTTAAACGATGCTCCACTTTCGTATAAAGCTTTCGAGAAAAGGCTCGGTCCGGCTGAGATCCCATCTTTGTCAAAAGTGTTTCCGGTTCTATGGCGTTTCCGTTTCGGTCCATCCAGCAGACCTCTCCCTGCTCATTCCGGTACAACCGTTCCAAATTGGACTTTAAGTACAGCTTGAACCGAAACCCCGGCAAAATCTGCGGTTCCTCCACGGGGTATGTATTGCTTTCATGAGAGATAAGCCGTTTCCGGATTCGGATGCGCTGACGGATGGGGCGCTCCAGCATCAACACAGGTGTTTTCAGGGTTCCCCCGTCCTCTGAAGCCATCTCCTGATCTTTATAAGACAGACACACATCACGAGTATAGGTATCTTCATCTTCTTCCACGCTCTGCCTGTTGCCTGCACTGACCGTAACCTTCGCTCCCGTCATCAGCAGATACCTTCCGTATCCTACCCGCTCCCCAGCCTGCCAGCCCATCCAGTTAGCGGTCAGCTTTCCCAGATCTGAAACCGTCAGCCGTTTTTCCGTCTGCTTTGTCACCGCCTTCCACTTTAGAGATAGCTCTGTCTGATCATCCCACGCAATCCCAAAGCTGTCGGTAAATCCCATAGAAACATGGATCCGGTACTCTCCCGTCTTCCTGTCATATTCAGCAGGAACCCTCACTTCACGGCGCTCCCACCGTTCTACCTGACGCAGTTCCGTAACCTCACGATACTCCCACTCCTGTACCGGCAGCCCGTCTTTCCCCAGAACCAATTCACCTTTCCTGTAATATATAGGAAATTCCTCTATCCAGGGTGCAAGAAGGCCATTCCCTTCCGCTATAAAATCCGGCATCAAATCGACTGTGGCTACCTGCCGCGTTATTCCGGTTACTGCTACCTGGCTAAGATCTGTCAAAGCAAACTGTCCGAAGTTTTCTTCATCCGGTTCTGTCCCATACCGGGCATAGACCCACCGTGGAGATTTGCTGGAATCCTCCGGAATCCAACCTTTTCGGTAAAACACAGTTTGTACCTGAAAAGGAGAACCTCCCCCTGTGAAAAATCCCTCTCCCAGCTCCGGAACTGCCTGGTAAATGGTGCAAATATAGGCTCCATCCACCTCCTGAATCTGGTCCAGACCACCATAGCTCCACCACGGATTTTCCTGATAATAGAACAAAATAGTACGAATGAGCTCGCCCACCGTAAGATCAGGATCCACTGGAACTGAAACTTGCGCAACCGCACTCCCATATACCGTTTTCCTGGCAGTTTCCCCCGGAAGGCATCCGGAAATCCCCTCTGTATCCACCTCTCCTTCTTTCACACCGCGGTCATAAACAGGCATCCCTTCCGTGGAATACTCCCCTGTTTTCATTTTTGGAGTTCCATATCCACCACTTCGCAGCGCTTTTTCCAGTTTGTATTTTATGTATCGTTTCTGTTCTCCGCTGCCAGTGTAAGGAGCCGCGTTCTTTCCATCATCTGCGCAGATACCGTCCTCTCCCACCGGTTCTCCCCGAATAATTTCCCAAATGCCTTCCTCGTCCAAAGCCTTTTCTTTCGCTTGAAACAAGGTAAGCCCACGACGCTCCATAACCCGATTTTCTGTTTTTATCTGCCCGTTTTCATAAACTGGATCGCTGCTGTCCGAGGAGGCACGACGGTATTTGGGCACAGTTTTCTCATCATCCTCCCAGAGAAGGTATTTTTCATAAACTCCCGTACCCACCTCCTCCAGTACCGTATCCACGCCTTCCTCCTCCCGGAAAAATTCTGTTCCTTCCGGATACCCGCTCACCACAATATCATACCCCTGGCCTGCGGTTCCCTGAGAGGTAACGGAAAATTCCAGCTCTCCGTAGCCGGAGCCATCTGTCTGAACATCCTCCTCCAAAGGCCGGCTTACAGCCACTCGGCCCTTTACAGACGGCGTCTCCGGATCTAGGGGTGCTCCTGCGTTAGTAATCGTGCTGGCTTTGCCATTGACTGACAATTCATAGCCTTCGGAGCGGGACAATTCTCTGATGGAATATCGGCCCAAAATCAGCGGACGGCCAACCCACACATTTCCATTTTTCCCCTGATTATCTTCATACGTTCTCGTTGTCTCTCTGTCCTCATATGGCCCATCCTCCACGTAATCATCATAACTGCCTCCATGATACAAGTTGTCTGGGCCTAAAAATCCGGTGTGGCCTTTTTCGCCGGAATCATAATGAAACACGGTTCCCGGAGGTTCTGTGTACACCAAAAAAGCTCCGTCCCCATTCTTATCTGTGGTTCCAACTGCCACCAGATTCCCCTTTTCATAGACAACACCTGTATTTCCATCGGGATGTACAATATCCTCCTCCGCGAACAGTCCATATACAGCTCCCTCTAGGGTTCCATCTCCCTGGGAATCCTCGTAAGAACTATACTGATCTGATTCCTCCTGGACCAGCTCCAGATCCCGCTTATTAAAATAAATCTCCCCTTCTGTTCTATGATCATAGATCTGAAAACAATGAGAAACCCTTCCTGCGCCTTCACCCAAATCCAGATGCTGGATCCCATCCGGTTTCAGGGCAGAAAAATCAATTCGGCGGGCCGATGCCACATTTTTTACTGTTTCCGTATCGAGAGCAGCTCTGCCTTCTCCCACAAACACAACCGTTTCTGAGGGAGTCGCCACAAGCTCTGAAGAAGTGGCAAGAATTTCCTCTCTGATCTCCTCATCAGACCAAGACAGAGAGGTGGAAACTGGAACAAGCGCGGTCTCCGGCACAGCCGGAACATGGCGAAATTCTGGAAGAAAGCTGTCCTTGTTGAAAGGCGAATGCAAAACAGACAGATCGGAGTCGGAAGAAACGGTGTCAGACAGCTTAGTCTCTGTCTCTTTTTCCGAAACATCGGTCTCCAACTTGGAAACCGACATTCTTTTTTCGTCATCCTCTTTCCAAATCTCAACATCTGCCTCATACCGCCCGGCAAAATGCGCATGACCTCCGGCCTCTGAGGAATCTGTTGTAATTACCTCTATCGGTACATCGTCCCGATGGCGCCCATGGCGCGTATAGCCGGTTCTTGCCGTCTCCTCCCGAACCACATAGCTGTATTCTAATTGAATGAACGCCTCATAAGTTTCCTCACAGTCCGACCGGCAGCCCGACCGTTCAAAAGCTTGTTCCACAGAGACTGATGGCACTCTGCGGCACGGTTCCCCACTCTCCGCCACCAAACGGACAGCCCTCGGCAAACCAGAATCCAACAGCCAGTGAAAATGCGTCCCGAAATGTTCCATCTCATAGTCCTGACAGCTTTCATACGTCCCCAGCCACTCTCCAGCCATTCTCGCGTTGGCCGCTTTTGCAGCGTCAATCGCTCCCTGATTCGTCACCTCCCCTGTCTCCGGATCCCGCTCCTCCTCCGGAACCGTCTGAAAATCCGGAGTGGGATGGCCATCACAGTAGCTTTTGGAATATTCATAGGTACGGGTGTCTGTATGGGTCAGCCACCCATTTCCATCCGTTACATGATCACTACAATGCCGGTAACCCTCCCACACCGCCGGAGACGGAGAAAAATGTTTCCGGCAGAGCGTTCCCGGGCCCTCCTCCTCCATGACCTGATCTCGATCTGAAAACGCCTCTAAAACGGAAAATAATGCCTTTTCCAGAGGCTCTCCCGTCTCATAGTCCCTTTTTTCCGCCTCTATGGTATAGTGCGTGACAAAGGTTTCCTCGTGGCGGTATGCTTTCGCTCCCCCTGTTTCTCCGTAGATGTCCTCTCCCATTTTGACATAAACAATCCGCTCCAAAGCCGCGGGAAGTTCTGCCGAATAGAGACGCTGGTGTTTTTCCAACGGGCAAACACCATTGGGATACCCCTGAAAAAAATGGTCTCCTCCGCAGGCAGTCACCTCATACCAATTCATATAGTCATTGTAAAGACTTTCTACCTCCAGACTTCCTCCAGGCACTGAATAGCCTGTACCGGAAAGGTCAAACGCAGCGACCGCTCCATCATCACCTCCCGTGTGCCAAAACGTAATGGTCCCCTCTCCTTTGGTATAACTCCAGCCTTCTCCTCCCTCCACAAAAGAAATACTGACGCTGTCTATGAATTCCTGATCAGAAAGAGACAAGGTATAGCCGGCAGGACCGGATTGACCGAAAAGGACATAGGCACTTTCCACAGAACCTGCGTCAGCCAATGGAGAGGGAATGGTTTTGCCTCCCACTCCCGCCTCGCCTCCCAATCCTCCCAGGCGAAGATATTCCTCCGGCCGCGTCAGAGCCTGTTCCAGCCAAGGATACGTTTTCGCTACCTGAGGATCCTGGTGAATCAACCGCTTAATATCCGCCACCGACACGGGAGTGATCGGAGGCAGGTCGCTTCCGGTTTCGCGGATATTCTTATTCACTGTCTCTCGAAAGCTGCGATAGTTCTGACCTGGAAGATCGTCATTCTCCCGGTTGGAGATAAATGCCCAATATAGGAGAGCCTGGTTCCTGCCGGTCTCTAAAGGCCCTTCCACCTCCTCATAAATATCCCCTCCCGCCCGAATACTTCTGAAGGAATACCCCACTCCGTCCATGCACAAACCGGGATACCCTTTTTTCATGGCGTCATCCGACTGAGAGGCAAAGGTCGTAAGCTCCTCCGCCGCCGGGGCTACTGCCAATATCGCCGTCACCACGGCCAACATCAACGCCATTCCCTTTTTACCGCAGATCCATGTGCTGAACTTCTTCCAAATCCCCATACACTTCTCCCTGAAATTACACGCTCTGTACCCTTCCATCTATTATCCAACGGCCCTCGTGGTCTGTCTCAAATCCATCCGGAGTCTGTTCACTCCGGTAAAGCCGTCCTTTCGTTCCATCTGATACCGGATTAAAATAGTAGCAGGCTCCATTAATCCAACTCCATCCCGTCACCATATGTCCCAGCGCTCCATCGCTTTCCGGACTCAGATAAAACCAATTTCCGCTGTCGTCCTGATACCATCCAGTCCGCATCCGGCCATTTTCATCAAACGCAAACCATGCCGTTTCCTGTCCGTCCCTCCCATAAGGATTCCAGAGATAGGCCCACTCATCCTCATAATCTCTCACTCCATCGTTAAATCTCCAGCTGCCATCTTCATCCTGTGACCATACTCCCCGGACTCCTTCCGCGATTTCACCGGAATTTTCCATTGCCGCCATACCAGTATCTGACAGACCGGCAGCCGGACCTAATACGATCCCTCCGTGTCCAGTTCCAGGTGACGTTCCTCCTGAGGACCCACTGGAGGATCCTCCTCCTGCAGAGCCGCCAGAGGATCCGCTACCGGATCCATTTCCATAAGTTCTGTCATCCGTTACAAAGCGAATTCGAACCTGGCACAGCGCCACCTGACGATTTCCCAGCATATCTTCAGCAACCAGCATAATGGAATTTTCCTGCTCTCCACTGCCAGTTAACCGCACATCTTTATTTTGTTCCCGGACAGCGTCATCCACGGCCATAATGTCCCGGATCCACTTGGCATCACTTACCACGGATACCACCGCGGATTTATAGCCGTCTTCTTCTGCATACACCCGTACCTGAGAATCGTCTCCCGCCGACCAGGTAACCTCTTTTTTTGAAAAGAAATCAGGAGCAAAAACAGCCGTGAGAATCTTCGGAGCCGTTGTTTTGATCTCCTCCCGCTGCTGGTAACGGCTGCCTGTCAGTTGTCTGGTTACCGTAAACTCCAGCTCCGCCTGATCCAGAACTACCCCTTCGACTGGCATATACGTTCGGTCCTGGACCTGAAACGTTACCAAAATATCACAGTTGGCCGTCCGCACCTTCCCCTCATAGGAGGCAGACGGCCAGGTGGATGCGGTCACCACCGCCACTCCGCCCCCCTGTCCGCCCGCGCCGTACAGAGTGTCCGGTATTCGTTCCCGGTATCCGCTCTCCGCCTGTTTCCTCTCCAACATTTCAATGGTGTCTTGGAAAAAACCGGCCTCTAAATTTACCTCCAGAGACGCACTTTGTTTCGTATATCCGCCTTCGTCCTCATCCTGATTGGGCAGTAAACGTATAAGCTCCGGATCATCCACACTCCAGCGCACCGCCGTATCAGACACATCATTATTTCCTTCCACCTGAGCCGCAACATGGATTGGGTAAACCACCGTGCCATGCTCCAGCTCCCCATTGATGTAAGTTGCAATCAGCTTTCCATCCGGACCATAAATCCTGGTGGTCTCCACCGGTGATTTCCGGTTTCCAGTTCGCTCTTGAATTACGGAAATCCGACAGGAATCTGGCTCAGTGTCCACGCTGGCTGCCACCTTGGTATAAACCGCAGAAATCTCCGTGTCTTCCGCGGGCATAGTAAACACGTACTCACCAGCACCTACCTTGGAGGTCTTTTCTCTCGTTTCTCCTTTGGTGTATGTAGGTACACCCTCCATCTGAAAAAGGCCTTTCTCGGAATTTTTAGGGGCAGTATACACCGTCACTGTTTTACCTGCAGCCACCGCGCCGCGTCGGTCCTTATCCATTCGTTTTCCGTAGGCTCCCGCTCCTTTGGCCTCCAGCACTGCCACGTCCTCATGGTAAAACAGCTCTGAGGCCACATCAATCTGAGGTATGGTCACTAAATACCCTCTTACAGGACGACCTGATTCCCCCGCTGTCACGTGATCTATGGTATATCCCAGATCCGCCGGCAGAGCTCCGCTGTTATCCCCATCCATTATCTGGAGGATCCCATCTTCCAACTCCTCGTAAAAATACCGCTCTGTAATCTCTCTGGTACGGCTCCCTTCCGTCAGCGTATAATACAGATCTCCTTTGTGAAAATATCCAATATGATCCTCAAAAGAGTACAGATTATCCCCTGGAATCTCACTTCCGCACACATTGGCCGCTATGACTTCTTCCCGGTCAGCAAATAGCCAGGCTACTTGATCCCCATACCGAAAATAATCATCATTTTCTCTGGTTCCAAGAAAGGCTCCCTTTCTCCCCTGCCCGCCCAATCCTGAATTTCCTATACTGCCCTCAAATCGGGCTACCTTTAAGTTTCCGCCAGCGTACCTCCCAGTGATTCCACCAATCACCTGACTTCCAGAACCTCCGACTGTCCCTGTGACACGGACATTATAAATCGCGGAATCCTCCTGGAGTCCCACAATTCCTCCCACCGTCCCCTTTCCCCGGATCCGGGACGTATGATTATCCCCTGTTGTCGTTTCACAGTCCACCACGGAACACTCTTTGGCCTGCCCGGCAATCCCACCCACGAAGGAGTCCGATCCTTCGCTGCTTATGACCACATCCGCCAGACAATTTTCCAAAATGCTGACCTCCGCAATTCCCACAATACCTCCTGCGTCTCCTTCCGCCGCAATTTCCCCTTTTGCCCGGCAGTCTTTGATCACAGAATTCGTTACCTGTCCGGCCAGAATTCCCACCCTGTCCGTGCCTGTTATCACTCCCTCTGGTACAAGAGTGAGACCATCTATCCCACCATTGGTTACCAGTCCGAAAAATCCCCTGCAGGGCAGTTCTTCCCTTACACGAAATCCGGTAACTTTGTGACCGTTTCCGTGAAAATATCCTTCAAATCCCTGGAATCCATCATCCTTTTCTCTCCCGGCATCACAATATCCGATGGGATTCCAGTCCAGCCCGTCCAGGTCCAGATCCTTTTCCAGAACAAAATGGCTGCCGGAATAATCTCCTTCCAGGTACTCCAGCTCCGGGAATTCCTCAGGGATTTTCATCCCCATTGCCGCTACTATCGACAGCGCCTTTAACTGAGCTGCGGTCCCAATCCGGTAAGGATGTTCTTCTGAACCATCTCCACGGGTTCCGTCCAAAAAAGAGAAATCTCCGTTCCAATTCTTCCACTGATCCATATCCAGGACGCCTTTCTGAACAGTCATGGTTTCATTGGAAATGATCGCATCTGACGATGTGGCCACTGTCTCTATTTCCGCAGGAGTGGCAAGTTTCTCCTTTTGAAACTGTAACATTCCAAAGGGGGCTGCCTCCCTGTTTTTCTCTCTGAATTCTTCTCTAATCTGTCCGCCATACGCGTACATTCCGTTCTGGCACATTAAACTGATCGCCAATACAGCGGCCGCTGTCTGTCTTTTTTTATTCATGATATATCTCCCCTTCCTGTTTTTGACTGCTGTACCGCATAAGCCGGACGGATCCCTATCTCGCCGGAACCGACCCACTCCGGACGGATACATCCCTGCTCCAAATCCACTACGTAAACATTCTCCCCATAAACAAACTCTCCCTCTCTCTCCTCATAGACAGGAGTCCTGAGCCAATAGCCCCGGGAATACGGTCCAACCTGGGTTTCCGGCTGCTCTATCCCATCAAACTTCCACAAAGCATCCCGATAGCGGATCGCTTCTTCCACCGACAGAAGGAAATACCCGTCAGTAAGTTTCTGCGTCCCAATTTCCTCAAACTGTAACGCACCACTGTCAAATTCCATATAACGGCCCGGCTCCGTACTCCCGGTACAGGCAGTGTCAACTCCCGTGCTTACCGGTTCCAGGCCTTCCATATTTTGTTTTTGCAGCCACTTTCGGACACGGGACGTTTTATAATTGTTATCTGTTCCAAAGGGCAGTTTTCGAAATTCCAGCTCATTGCTTTCTATGCTGGATGGAATGATGTCCTCGCAGAGAAACAGGGCGAACGGTTTGCCACCACTGGAAAACTCCTCGTCAATGCAGCGAAACTGGTAGTTCTGACCTCCTAATTCCCGCTCTGTCACCATCCCCAGTTCCCAACGTCCTGACTCCTGCGGCTGATTCTGGGAAGTCTCTTTCAAACAGGCACGCAATACGGTCACAACATAGGTACGCCCCTCCAATTCAAACCGGTCTTCTGTCCTGACAGAGTAAGACACCTCTGGAAAATTCGCAAACATCAACGTATTGGGAGTAAAATCCACACTGATGAAATACCATTCCCACCATGTCCCTGCTTTCAGCCGGGACACCATATCCCGAATCCTTCGATTCGTTTCCTCCTGATTAAAAACAAGCCAGTCCCGGCCCATGGCCCCGTCTTCCCCTAAATACATCCGTTCCGCCTCCCTGGCCTTCTCCTCCCATGCTGCCAGGCGCTCCCGTTTCTCCTGCTCCGGATCTTCCGGAATTTCTGTCACATCTGTGTAGATTACATAATATTTGTGAATTCCGTACTCCTCCGGGCAGACCCGCAACGGGCTTTTTTCCTCGGTTCTCCAAACAGTCCCATCGGGTCGGTATACCACCTCTGGAAAATCAACCAGCACCTCCCGGCCCAAATCCGTCTCGCCACGGACTGTTTCCAGCAAAAGAGAAGTATTGTTTCCGCTTTCCGCAAAAATCACATGATAAGAAACGGGTTCCTGCCCCGAAACACCGTCATTTTCGGAACCATCCGCAACAGGAGGAGTGTGGTCCGGAGACGGATTCGTTTCCGGGGAGGATACTCCGCCAGAAAGAGCTCCATTGCCTGACGATGAACTGCCTCCCGATGAAACACTTCCCGATGAGCTACCTCCCGATGGCGGTCTCATCTCATCCATTAAGCCGGTCCCTGGCCCCGCTTTTCCTTCTCCTTCCTCCATCATTTCTCCTGTCCATGCACCATCCGATCCCAGAAAATAGCCATCTACCCACCTGTTCGTCTCCATTTCCCCGAAATGCCCATCGTGATCCTGATGAAACCAATACCATTTTTCATCAATCCATTTCCAGCCGGACGCTGCGCTCCCTTGAGGCATTCCCACTTCCGGACACAGATAGTACCAAATCCCATCCTTCAAAAGCCATCCCGTCTCCATCTTCCCATCCTGGGCAAGATAGTACCACCAGCTGCCATCCCAATGCCAGCTATCCCGTTTTTCCTCTCCATTCTCCACATATGCCCAGCCAGTTTCTCCATCTCCAATCCATGCCCCATAGGCAGAACAGGTATCCGCTGCCGCGCAAAAAAATCCTGTTAAACACACGCAGACTGCCAGCTGCCATAATGGTTTCATCCTTTTCCTTTTTCGTTTTTCTTTCAAATACAAGCCTCCTCTCGCTCTCCGTCTGTCTGTAAAATGCCTTTTCACAGCCTTGACAGCTAAAAATAATGGGTATCCTGCAGAAACACAGCTCGAACTTAGTTTTTTCAAGAATTGAATCATTGAATTTTGGCGCCGAACGGAACTCAGCACACAGAATCATCCTGCTACAATCTTTTCTTTTTCCAAAATTGGAATCCCGGCGCGAACGCGCCATCTGACTGACGGAAGGAGCCCTCCGTTTGAATCGTGTCCTCACTATACCACACCGCAAAGTGCAAGTCAAGAAATTTTATTTTTGATTTTCGCTTTGTGAAATGTAAAGTTAAATTCTACTCTCACACCCCCGTCTAGCTTTTACCTTTTCACAAATAGCTCTTATCCTTTCACATCTTCCCCATTAGCGGTATACTCATACTATTCTTTCTGACCGATGGCGGCAAGGAGGAATACACGGGTGTTTGACAGTTGAATAAAAAGAAAATCCCTTGCAGGCCGCATAAGTCCTGCTCTTTTTTTGTCAACTTTTTTGTTTTAATATATAGCATTTTATGGCATTATATGTTATAA
>NZ_NFLE01000051.1 GCF_002160755.1 Lachnoclostridium sp. An14 | reverse complement strand
GTTTTGGGGGCTTTAAAGGTTTGTAGGGCTGGGGTGACGGCTGTTTGGCGGCTTTGGCCGTCCGGGAGGGATTGAGGTTCAGCCTCCCGGCAGCCAGATTCCATTTGCTGTGCGGAACATGGCCTGGGAAATTTGGCTGCCGTCGGAAAACCGATAGCAGACCGTCACCCGGCCGTCCGGATCTTCTATGACCGTCCCCTCACCTCCGAACAAATTTAACAGATATTCCAGGGACAGGGCCGGATCGGTTAAAATCCTTTGAAAAATTTCGTTCTCGCCGGCAAGGATTTCCAGCTCTCTCCACAGGCCCTCCTGGTTGGTACGGTAGTCCATAGGGGTTCCGGAGACCGTTTTTCCGTAAATTTCTTCATATTGAGCAGCGGAGATGACGCATTCGTTTCTGGAAAAGGATTCCTGGCGGCCGTAGTACGTGCCGTTTTCTTCCCGCCAGCGCACCACCTGAGTCCAGGCCCAGAGGTGGGGTTCGTCCTTCTCTGCCCAATAGGTGATCACGGTACGGTCTCCCTCAGTCACCGCAGAGCAGCGCCCGCCCTCCGGCCACGGGCCGTCGGGAAGTCCGATCACCGGGGTCTCTCCCGGGAGAGACCAGACGTATTCCAGACGGTAGAAATCATCCCGGGCCTCCGGGTCGTAGAGGTCTAACAGCGCCTGTCCATCCCGGGCGCAGAAGGCCTCAGCCCAGGCGGTGACTGGCTGGGACGAGGCGGAAACAGCCCCTGGAAGGGAAACTCCGTAATGGGCGGGATAGAGCTGCCGGTACATGGTAGCAGCTACGGTGAAGGTGAGGACGAAGATCAACACCGGAGTGATAGAAAACAGCCAACGGACGCGGCGGGAGCCTGCGGGGGCGCAAACAGCGGCAGGAGGCCATTCCACTGCGGGAGGCGCGGGGGGCAGGGCATGGGTATGGTTCATTTCTACTTCCAGCAGCTCGTTTTCCCCTTTCGAGGCGGCCGCGGACAGCATCCGGCCGCGGTTTTCTCTGTACAGTTTCTCAAACCGGCCTCGCCGGTCCTCCGTATCCATCAATGACGCGTAAAATGACAGCATTCTCTTTCCGTTCCTTCCAAAGGCTGTGACGGCCTCTATATAGGTATAACGAAATGAGAAGGGATTCGGATACAGAGAAATGGAATTTTTTGCATTTTAATGTATGCTCCCTCACCGGGAGCGACGGGTGACGAGATGGCAGTTCTTCTGGATGAAGTATTTCAATCCACGCTCCCTCACCGGGAGCGACGCGAAGGCCGTTATGGACATCTACACAGAGGAGATATTTCAATCCACGCTCCCTCACCGGGAGCGACCTGTCTTTGTCACCCGGAATATAATATCCGGGTCATTTCAATCCACGCTCCCTCACCGGGAGCGACAGCAAAATCCCCTAATTTTTCTTCCATTTCCCTCTCTCTTTTTACGCAATTATACCGTTTCCATCCTCACAATACAATCCCATTCCTCCAAACCCCCTCATAATTTTCCATCTTACTTTCCCATTTCCAGTGCGAATCCCTCTGGGGATTTATGGGTGCTTGGGATTCGCACTGGAGCGTTTCGGGTTTGTGTGTTTCGCCAAAACGCAGTGCCTTACCGGTAGCCGTATGTTCCGACTTACGCCAACGGTTTTTCTGGTAACAGATCGTCTTTCGCCGACAGGGGTCTATTTTCGGTTTCCTCATGAAATCTGCGGTTCCCCGCGGACAGACAGCTCCACCAGCCCATGGGGCAGCCCCGTTTCCCGGTCAAGGAACAGGCTGCCATTGGTGCAGTCCTCCCCACGTTGTTTCCCTTCCAGCAAAATGGAATGGAGGAGTCCTTTATATCCCCCGAGAAGAATCACGTTGTTTTTCTTCTTCTGGGCCTGAAGTCTTTTCCGCACTGTTTCCAGGGTCTGATTCAGGTTTTCGTCTTTATAGTTCATACGCAGCAGCGTTTCCAGATACTTACACATCTGGCCCATTTTCTTTTTCGCGCTCTGGTTTGCCCGCTCTAATATTTCCTGCTGGAAAGAGAGGCCGTCTGCCAGGTACAGTTCTCCTGACAGCACGGTTCCCGCCTTTACCATTTCCACACCCACATTTGGGAAAAACCAGTCGAATGCTGCCTGGGCTGTTTCCTGAAGGTATTGGGCCTTCCACAGATTTTGAAGAATCACGCAGGTTCCTGGGACTTTTACGTCATCCACCATCAGCTTTCCTCCGTGAACACCCGGTTCCAGCGCCCCCTTTATGGAGCTGCCGGGGATGTAGTACTCCGCGTTCTCCGGGTCATACTCCTCATACTCCCCGTACTGATAAAACGGGTAAACCACCCGGATCCGTTCGCCGGAAGAAACCGCTTTGGGGCTGTCCTTGTCCAGATAAAACGCCTGCCCGGCCCTCGGCGACAGAACCAAGCTGGACTGGCAGTTCAGCTCATAGGAAATCTTCTTCATCCCCTCGCCCCCTTTCCCAGCCAGATGGGGTACAAAAACCCGTTTCCAAATACAATATCCCTGTCATAAAAGGGGGATTTCACACATTTTCCCGCCTTCCGGATGCCGTCCTTTAATGCGATCACGCTGCCGCTGTCAATGAAACTGATAAAATACTGAGAACGGTTCTGCTCCCAGCCTCCCGGCATTCCAAAGGGACGCCGCTGGGACGTAAAAAGCCTCACCGTGGACGCGTTGAAATCCACCTGATCCGGCAGCAGCATTCCCAGATTCAGATACCGGTTGGATTTTGGCAGCCTGATCTTCTCCATGCCTGTCACCTCATACTTATTGAGGCCCTGGGAGGCCCGTTTTCCTAAAATCAGGGACTCTCCACTCTCCTTCAGGCGCTCCAACAGCTCTATCCATTCTTTTAAGCTCTCCCCCTCCTCCCCCTGCAGATAGAAACAGAAGTCGGAAACCGGCCGGGTCTCCTCTCTCCCATTCGCCCCTCGCTCCACTTCCAAAAGCTGCACCATGGGAACGGTATACAGCCTTGTGTCCAGGCCCTGGATTCCGTACAGGACGCTGTCTATGGAGGCGCGGAGCTGCTGCCGCTCCGTCTTTTTGATGTATGGATACAGGTTCTCGCAGGTGGCTGGCTTTTCCAAAACCGACCGCAGATCCTCCTGACGGATATACGCCCGCTCTTTGATCCTGGCCCGGCTCTCTTTTAGCGATCGCTCTCCCCCGATCCGTTCAGCCAGACGGTCCACCAGATAGTCCTGAGGCAGAGGAATGTAGCCCAGAGGAATCACATTGGACAACGCCAGATGAATCTTCCGGTCAAACACGGCATGAACCAGCTTTGTGGTTTTCCCGCTGCCGTGAATTCTTCCATAGGCTGTAACCAGCGCGCCGAACAGTTTTTGGGAATCTGGCAGCTGGGTGATGGGGCCGGTGGCCTTCAGCTTGATTTTATAATTTTCCACGTTTCTCTCCCCCGTCTTCTGTAAATGAAACCCGGATTTTTCCGTATCCGCGGCTCTTGGAGTTTCCCAGGCGGTAAATGCCGTCGTTGAATTTCTCCAGATTTCTCATAATGTACCGCCTGCATTGCTCCACGTCAAAGCCAGCCTGATCAAACTGGTAGAATTCAATCTCCCCTTCAAAGACCAGCCCCGTTCTGGCCGTCTTGTAGGTGCGGGGATTGGACTTTGGCTCCGTTCCATTGCTGTCGATGGAGTTTTTGGCGTCGATGGAAAAGCATTTTTTCAGATCCCGGTATTCCGCTTTCAGCCGCAGGTCATTAAACAGCAGCTTAGGGGTGTTGTTAAACTCCCGGATTCCAAATAGGTCACATGGGGAGGCGTTTTTTATAGCCCTGTCATAACGGGCATGAACGCGCTCGATCCCTTCCGTTTCCTCCCTCCACAGCTGTCTGATCCGCTGCTCATTTTCCTTCCATTCCCTTTTGAGAAATGCCTGGTAAAACCTGGTAATGGCCTGGGCATCTTCTGTTTCTCCTCTTTCCGCATCCTCTTTTACGATCATGCGGAGGGCTCCCTTCCACGACGAGGCAGGAATGCAGGGAAAGCCGTCGCTGTCCACTGCCGTCCACTGGTCGATGCCGCCGATCTCAAAGGGCACAGGGGAGCCGCCGATCAACAGGTTGGAGCAGGTGGTCACCGTTACTTTTATGGTATGTTTCATGTCTGAATCCTCCCGTTTCACTTGTGTTTTTCTATTTCCATAATCAACTCATGATACCGGTAAAACAGCATCAGGGAATCCACGAAATCCGGCGTCCACTCCCCGCTCTCCTCTGCCAGGCTCAAAAATTGCTTTTTGTCAAAAAACAGGCGGTTGGGATGTTTTCCTTCCTCCAGGCGCTTGTTATTTGCCTCTGCGATCCTTTCTTTTTCCTCCTCTGTGGAAGGGTTTCGCAGTTCAATCCGTTCCGCGGCCTGCTCTGCCGGCATGGTGCGCAGACGGTAAAGCATGGATGGCTCCAGAGCCAGACAGCAAAATGGTTTCCTGTGATCTTTGGGAAGAATGCTCTGCACCACAAACACATCTCTCAATGGCGTTTTCCGGTTCAGGCAGATCTCGTAGAGATATTTCCGTGACTTTTTAAGCAGGATTCCTTCCGCTTTTTTGTCCTGCGTTCCGAAATTCTCCTTTTCTTTCTTCTGCTGGCCGAAAATCTGAAAACGGGGATCACTGAAAAGGAGCATCAGCCTCACATACGCCTGAAACCGCTGTTTTGTCTCCTCCTTCACCACGAGCCGTGTTTCCCCTTTCACCCTCTCGCACAAATGGGTAAGCAGCCTGCCATTTAAACGGATTTCCAGGTTTTTCAGCTTTTGATCGGAAGACTCCCCATAGGCGGGAAACAGCCGGTACAAAACGTGGTTGATGTAGCGTATGTTGTCACTCTGCACCGTCTTATCTGTGATGTCCTCCAGCAGGGTATAGAAAAAGTGGGGCCGGCCCAGCTGATTGGCGCATTTGCTCTCCTCGTTCCGGATATAGCTTAAAAGTTTCAGATCATGGATAAAGAAACTCCAGATCGGGAAATTCTGCTGCGCCTGTTTCAATTCATCCGCGATTTTTTTATCTCCTGACGGCACCCATTTCCCTTTTTTCTTCGTTCCCTTGTCGATTTGCTCTTTCACAGATTTATAGTCCACGTCCAGGAACACCAGATCGCAGATCCCGATTTTCATCTGAAGAAATTTTCGCAGCACCTGGGGGCACTTCGTTTTCTTCGCATTTTTTAACTGTGCCTCCACCATCTCCAGATAGTAACGGATGGGCTGCTTATTGAAGGTAATCTCCACTCCAACGCTGACGGAAAGGGGATCAAAGCTCCACCCGATCTTTTCTTTGATCTCCTTATTTATCTTTTGCGTCAGGTTCCGGCAGACGTTCACGCCATAAATTAAATGCTCCAGAACCACCGCAAAAAACAGGTCGTCTCCCGCCACGTACAGCGGAAACAGCCATCTCGCTCCCTTTGAAGGGACGCAGGATTCTGCGGCCTTATGAAGGCCTTCCAGGCACATTTGCTGGTTCAGCACCTCGCTCACAGCCTGATACTCCTCATACTGGCCGATCCGTTTAAACATCTCCCCCATCCCGTCTAAATCCGCTTTCAGCACGGCGATGCGAAACTGCCCCCCGTCCCCCTCTCCCGTTTTTGCCAGGGCGTTTAACTCCTCAGCAAAATAAGGGAATTGGTTCCCGTCCATTTTGGACCGTTTTCCTTCCGGTATATTTGGGGGAACCTCGCAGAAGGAAAACAGCAGTTCCCGGTTTTGTTCCACTGCCCGGTTCCAGTTTCCAGCCTTTTTCAACTGTTTTTTTGCCTCCTGAATGTCCTTAATCGGGTCCTGATTTTTATCAGGAAGAATGGCGTACCGCAGGAGTTTCTGCCCCTCGGAATCTATGTAATACTGCTCAAACAGCCGGTTTGCCGCCTGCTCCAGCTCCTCCTTTGACCGCAGGCTGTAGAAAATGTACACGCCGGAGCATTTTAAGAGGACGTTTTCTCCTTTGGCCGCCTCCGGGAAATATATTTCCACCTCCTGGAAAAAACCGGCGGAAATCTGATCCGAAGCGTTCAGGATTTTCCGAAGGGTGGCGTCCTCCGTCTGTTTTTCCTGGACATGGGAGTGAATCACCTCTGTCAGAAAGGTCTGGATCTTGTCCACCGACAGCGCAACGATTTGTCTACTCATCTTTCCCTTCCTCCGTCCTGTTATTTTGGTCAAACAGCTCCGCGTATGCCCGATGGGGAAACAGCATGGGGTTGTTGATCAGCATGAGCACCTGGTTCAGTTGAAAGTTGAAGGTCATCAGAGCCAGTTCTTCTCCCTGATGGTGAACGGCGAAATCCTTCAGGGTATATTGTTCCGAGCCGCCGGGATCTATCTTGGAAGGCTTTTCTTCCTGACCCACTAAATTCAAAGCCACATACCAATGATACAGCGTCGTCTGTTTTGAATTCCAATGGATCGTCAGCCGGTTTTCCTCCTGTTTTGCCCGTATCACCACGTCAAAGATTTCCTCCTGTTCAATGTTTTGCAATCCATCGCTCAAACAGCAGAGGATCCGAAGCGGCCGGGTAGCGGTTTGGGACATGGGTGCGGAGCCGTGCTCTGTTTCCCCGCTGGCAATCCCGCTGAGCACCCGCGCGAAAGATTTAGAGGAGGTTTTTAATTGTTGAATGCTCTCAGCCCACTCTCTAAGATTCTTTTTTTTCAAAGACTGGCTTTTGCACTGCACCGTCACCGCCACCGCCTCGATGGGAATAAATTTTAATTTCCCGTACCGGAACACATAAGGCGTGTAGGTCTCGTCAAAAATCGCCAGATCTACCTCATTGGACACCTTTCCATTGGAATCAATAATAAAAACAGACTGCTCAATCACAAATTTTCGGGGAATGATGGTTTCAAACAGCTCTTTCCAGACGGTCTCCCGATAACTTCCCGTCGTCCCGTCATGGGGAACGTGGAAATAGAGCTGATTTACTATTCCAATTTCCATCTGCCGGTAGTTGTCCCGAATACTTTCCACAACATCTTTTCGATCTGAACCAGAACTCATGTAATTCCTCCTTTGCAAAACACTGGCTGCCAGCGCGTCCATGCCAAAACGCGGCCGCACCGGCAGCTATGATTCCTTATCAATATGTTAAGCCCCCTCATTCCCGCCATTTCCGTTCCAGGCACGCGGCCCGGACGGTTATTGAAGCCGGGGATTTGCTGTAAAAAGTGTGCGCAACAGCGCACACTCGCGCCGGAGCGCGGCTGCGTAAACAGCCATTTTCCTTTGCGCGGAGTGCGCCTCGGAGCATTTTTATTTAACAGGAAACGAAGTTTCCTGTTAAATAAAATATACCTGTATCTCTCCCATTCCAAAGGTGGTATTCCGCCCGAGATGCAGTGTCTGGGCCGCCAGCAGCCACGGGACGAAGGGATCTAAATTCCCTTCGTATTCCACCTCACCCATCAAACCTCCAAAATCCATTTTTTCCTGAAGACGGTTGGAATAGCGTTCCAGCCGCTCCAGCCGCAATTCTTCCCTCACCGTGCGGACTCCGGCCGCCAGTTCCTGAAGGCTCATGGCCTCCTCCCGGTCCGCCCAGCCGCCGTACCGGCTGGTAAGGGCCAGGATCCGATTGGTGATGTTTCGGATCAGAGTCTGGAAGGTGACGGTGGTCAGCAGGTTTCCCTTCCGGCGGATTCTGAGGGGCGTGCGCAGCCGGACTGTCACTCTGGTCACTCCCTCCAAGCGGCGGCAGGGCAGAACGCTCCTTTCAGCCCCCGCCGGAAAATAAGCCCCGTCCCGCCAGAGAAAACAGCAGGTTTCCCAGTTTACCACCTGCTCCAGGGAAAAGGGGAATCTCCTTGCTCCCAGACCGTGCCTCTCAATGCCCTGAAACGCCTCCGTCAGCGATTTTACGTAAGCTGTCCCGTCTCCGAAAAGAAGAACGCCAAACTGCAGCCGTTCTCCCGGCCCGATCACCTGCTTTTCCCCGCAGACAGGCGGCGGAATGATGAGATAGGGCTTTACGGTGTCCTGTTCTCCCTCCCATTTTCTGCCGTTGGCATACAAAAAATCGTAGGCAGCCCGGTCCCTTTCGTATAAGGATCTGCCGATCACTCCCCGCAGCGTGGAGCCTAAGTAGGCCGGCAGCTCCGCCTGCTGGCGGGAGATCAGGGAGACGGACAGGGGGAGGTATGAAATTTGAAATGGTGTTTGTTCTCTCATAGTGGTTTCTCTCTTTATGAATATATGGAAATTCCGCGGATGGGAATTCGGTTTTCGGGGCCATTTGGTCCAAAAGGAAGTCGTGGAAACGGATAGGGAAATTCTGCGGTATGTTCTTTATGTGCGGTTTTCCCGTTTCCGCGAGGGGGGCCCATTGGCGCTGGCAAGGGAGTTCCATTGGTGCTGGCGGGGGAGTTTCCGCGGCAGCTCCTTTTTGGGCCTGCGCGTCAATTCTTCCATGATTCGTGCTGATTATTGTAAATATTTTATAAATATTTTTGTTTTTCTGTTTAATTTTAATTCATTATATCCAATTTTGAACGGTAATACAAGCGACTCTGTCTGCGGATAAGCCTGCATCCGGCGATATGCCAGAGGGCAACGCCATCGACAGGTTAAAATGATGTGGATTTGTTCACAGTCTTGTACTATACTTTTCTTAAAGAAACAGGACAGCAAATCGGGATTTACGGAGATGGAAATTATGGAAAAAAGAATGTACATTATTTTTCTGATAAGTATTTTAATTTTAGCGGGGTGTGGAAAAACAGCAGGGAATGGAGAAACTGTTGAAGGTAAGGTAATATCAAAGATGACGAGTACAGAAAATAGTGATACTTTACAAATTGAAATGGAACAGTCAGCGCAAATTGAGAATTCAACTCTGGAAGAATTAAATAACTTAGCTGAAACAGAATTTATTGGAAGATATGTGGATGATTTAGGCTCTGGCTATGAAAAATCTGAAATGATAATTACAAAGCAGGATGATGGGGATTTTGTTGTTGATTTCGGAGTTTATAAGTTGTTATATGTTACTGCTGCATTAGGAAAATATAGTCAAGAAACCAATACGTTAAGTTTTGAAGGGATAGATGATAATGGGAATGAGATTGCTGTATCAGTCTTTCCAGAAGAAAATTATCTTTCCGTAATATTAATAAAATCACCATATTCTGATGTATCAAAGGGAACCGTTTTGAAATATTATCCAGAAGGATACTATCCCGTAGAAACTCATTAGATGGCGATTGTAACAAATCATTGTTTTTATGGTCGTTTCTTCCTTGGTGATTAAGAAAAAATATAAAACGTAACTTTGACCATTACAGGCGGTTTCGGAGACATAGATAAAGACGGTTATCTTGACCGTTTGTTCCGGCAGATTATCCAGGAAAGGGGATTGTGGCAGTTAATCGCGGTTGATTGCAGTTAATTTTGGCTAATCAAAGCAAGTAGTTGAAAAAGATTACAGCTTACATTTCTATTACAGCAAAATTTATTTGAACTACCCAAAAAGAGGAAATCCATGTATGGATTGAAGAATAAAGTCATAATCAGCAATTTATAGAAAGGACAGCCGGGAAAATCGACTGCCCTTTCTATGTCGGCAGGCAAAACAGAACGCCTGCAATGACAAAACCGGGAAAGAATCCCTGCGAAAAACGGCGGGAAAAGAGTCTCTGCCTTATCATCCAGAACGCTGTCTTTGAAAGGATTGTGCCGGAAACGGCCATTTTTCTCCATGATGGCCGTTCTCGCCGTCTGCCCCTGTCTCAGCCTCCGGCGGTTCCGGTGGGCATGAGGGATCAGGGCCGCCTGACGATGCAGTAAAACCTGTTGGAGCGGTGGCCGTTCATCGTCGTAAAGGTGAGCCGCTCATACTGGAGGGATTGAAATCCGGAGAGCAGGGCGTGGATCCAGGTTTCCTCATGATGCCTGCAAACCGCCCTCTCCGTCTGAGCATCTCCGCTCACAGGCCTTTCACCCTCTCCTTCTTTCCCGGTGCCTGCCATTTCCACCATCGTACACCAGAAAGGCAAAAGCCAACAGCGCCGCCCCGGAAAAAATCATGATCCCCTGCAGGGGAATCAAATCCGCCAGCGGCCCGAACACCGCCATCCCCAAAGGCAGGCAGCCGGAGTACACCGAACTCATAAGGCCAAACACACGGCCCTGAACCGCGGCCGGAGTCCCCTCCTGGACCATGGTGGTCACTGCCGTCTGCACCGCCGTCAGGGCGACGCCGTAAAGGCCCATTAGCAGCAGGTACAGGACGAAGGATTTCACAATCCCCATCCCCGCGGCCATGGCCCCAAACACCCCCAGGGCAGCAGCCAGCGTTGTCCGCCGGTTGGAACAGCCGCCCCAGACGCTCATCAGCAGGCCACCGGCCACCATGCCGGCAAAACCCACCAGCTCCACAGCTGTCAAATACCAGTAATCGTCTCCGTAAACGCGGCTCACCAAAAGCCCCGCCAGAAACCCGGCGGGCACGCAGAGAATGGTGAACAGGCCGTACACCGTCAGCAGATTTCCCACCTCCCAGTGACTGCGGACGCAGCCGATCCCCATTTTTAAATCCTCCCAGGCGGAGAGACATTTTCTCTCATCATTTCCGGGAATCCTGATTCCCAGTACCATTCCGATCCCCACCACCGCCGTCAAAACGTCAATGCCCATAGTAAGGCGAAGACTGCTCACGGTCAGCAAAGTTCCTGCGGCAGCCGGGGCCGCGAAATTCACCAGAGACTGCATGGCCGCGTTGAGACCATTGAACCGCATCAGTTCCGTCTCCGGCACCAGACTGGGGATCACCGCGCTGACCGCCGGCGTCTGAATCCCTGCTCCAGCGGAACGAAGGGCAGAGATCAACAGCAGGGCGGACAGCAAGGTCTCCGTTTCCCGGATGTGGGGAATGACAAGGATCATAAGAAGGGTGACGGCGGCGATGGCCGCGTCTGCCCCCGCAATCAGCCATTTCCGGCTGTAGCGGTCCGCAAAGACGCCGCCGGCAAAGGACAGGAGAAACTGGGGCAGGTAGGAACAGACGCTGAAGGCCGCCACCCACGCGCCGGAGGCGGTATTTAAGGTCACGTACCACACAATGGCCATCTGCACCAGGGTGGAGCCAAAAAGGGTAACGCACTGGCTGACCAGGAACTGAAACGCCGTCTTTCGCCAGCTACGGGGCCTGCTTTGTCCCATGTTCCCCCTCCTTTCTCTCCGGAGGCCGCACCAGCCTTTGAGTGGGGTAGCCAAACTCCATCAGCAGCTCCCGCTCCGCGAATCCCAGCCGTTTCCACTCCTCCCGGTATCCCGTGTCCGCCCGGTCCGACGCCCGGAAGGTGGTAGTGCTGATCTCCCTTCCCGGCAAATATTCCTCCATCAGCTTATCCAGAAACAGTTTCTGAATCCCGCTCCTTCTGTACTGTGGATGTACCCCCATAAATTCAATGGAACCCGTCTCCGTGGAAAAAGCCATCACTCCCACTGCCCAGCCCTCCGTTTCCAGAATCAGGGCCCGTTTTTCCTGAATGCACTTTCTCAGGTTCCAAAGGTAATCCCTCTCGTCAAAACAGGGATAGCCGTCAATCACCAGTCCTACCAGCTCCATCCATCTTTCCACATCTCTTTCCTCTGCCAGCCGGATGTCTTCCTTATGAAACTTTTTGTTTTGTTTCTGCCGGCGGAGGGAAAGGGGGAGCTGGAGAGGATAAAACACCCCCAGCTCCCGATACCGGGCCGGAGGCATTTTGTACATGGCTTTAAAGGCTACCGTAAACGTCTGCTGGCTCTCATAGCCGCAGATGAGGGCGATCTCAATAATAGGCTTTTCAGAAAACACCAACAGCTTTGCTGCCTCCGTCAGCTGCCGCCGCACCGCGTAATCGTGAACCGTCATGCCCACAGTTGCAGAAAACATCCGGTGCAGGTGATATTTGGAATAATTTACCGCCGATGCCACCCGTTCCAGATCCAGCTTGCCGTCCAGGTGGGTTTCGATGAAATCTATGGCCGGGGCGACATGGCCGGCCTGGTCTCTGTCTGCCGCAGATTTTTTGCGCATTTGGAACTCCTCCTTTCCGTGGAGACAGGATAGCATATTTTGAGGAACGTGGTTTTACAATTCTTGCTCCTAAAGGCAAAAATCATGTGGAACCGCATTTCTAGCTGCATTTTTTGCTGCACAAAAATTCACTGGTTCTGATAATCGGACAATTCTTTCTGTCGTTGCCGGAAATGGCTGTTTCTCATTTTCGGAAAGTGGTTTACTGGCGGTTTGACAAATGCTCCATTTTCGTTTTCGGAATCTCCAACTGGATTTCACCGCACTGGTTTTACATTTTTGAGAAACAGCCGCTGTTTTCCATTATCCGTCCGGATCTGACTCGTTTGGTGTTTGTTGTCTCTTAGGGCAGCTGGGGATTTGATTTCTGTTAAAAAGGAAGACTTTAGCTAATGACTCGATTTATAGGATGCTATCTCTGTTTTTGTATTACGCCATCTTTATTTCCACTTGACCCTTTCTGTCAGTCTGCGCCATTTTGCCATTTTATCTTAAAATTAAACTTTACTTTTTATGTTCTTGTGATACACTGTTTTTAAAAGAGCCGTCCCCCAGGCCGTTTTGGACGTTGTCGCACTGGTGCCTTTTGGGTACATTTGTGGCTGGGGCTAGGCTCTTTTTTTATTTTGCTGTGTCGTTTTTTTGTAATCGTGATGGTTTTAGATATGTGTTTTACGAAACGGATGGTTTGTTCGGCATAGATATGCCTTGTTTGACTGTATACTATTCTTTGTTTACATAACATTGCCGAACCTTTTATAGATCGTAACATACCATTGATAATGTTTCAAATTTGATATTTAATACTCTGCGAATTGTTCAATGACTTCCGCAAAATTAGGGCTGTGTTCTGTTGTTGAGGCGTTGGAGAATTGGAGACCCGGCTCCATCGCACCTCAACTCATATCAAAGCGAAACACAACCATACCCAGGCAAACGTCATAACCAGGGCGGCAAATACTGTCATCACAAAATAGCTGATTCTGTTTTCTACATCCCACATCTCTTTTCCCTGCCTCCGAAACGCTCGCGCGGCCTTTCAATCGCCATACACCGACAATGGCCAAAACAGTACCAACGCAATGCAGTCTTTCGATCTGCTCCCCTCTCACGAGGGGAGACCTGGAGCAGTTTAATTTTTCACAGCTGGACGGAACATTTCAATCCACTCCCCTCTCATGAGGGGAGACTTTTCCTGTAGGGAGTTTACAAAAACGTTCAATATTTCAATCCACTCCCCTCTCATGAGGGGAGACTCACCACTGGCGGATGTCCTCACGTTATGTATCATATTTCAATCCACTCCCCTCTCATGAGGGGAGACGCTGTTCTGGAAATCCATTTTCATCCCTGACGATTAATTTCAATCCACTCCCCTCTCATGAGGGGAGACAGCCAGGTAATCCGCTACATCAAGCGGGTTCATATTTCAATCCACTCCCCTCTCATGAGGGGAGACAGCAAAAATCACCAATTCACCACCCCACTTCTCCAAACATTTCACACAAATCACCCAAATCCCCTTCTCCCAATCCCCAAAACCTCAATATTTACCACGCCATTTTCACAACCTGCACAATCCGTTTCCGGTGCGAATCCCCCAGCGTTTTTATGTGCACTTGTGATTCGCACCATATCGTACGTGTTGAGAATCATCTTCCTTACACAATTTTTCAGGCTATTTTCTCCTCGTTTTAAAACGCTCCATCCACTAAAAAATCAGCGGATCTGTCACATCAAATCCGGGCTTGGCCCCAATGTGTTCCACTTTATTTTTATACTTATCTCCCAGATAATAAAACCGCAGGCTATCTTTTTCCTTATCAATAATGTCCTCCAAAATCGCCTTCACCTGCCTGCACTTTGCGGCGTCTAAGTTACACTCAAACACGGAATTTTGTACCCGTTGGCCATAGTTTACACACTGTTTTGCCACCTTTCTCAACCGGGTCCGCCCAGCCGCGGTCTCTGTGTTCACATCATAAGTAATCAATACCAGCATTTCGCCCTACGATCTCCTCCTCCGTCTCATTTCCAGAAAAATGGCGGATACTCATCCAAGTCGCCTCTCAAATGCCTTGCTAGCAGCATGGCCTGGGCAAACGGAACCATTCCCCACTCCATCTTCTCTCCCAAAAACGGATGGGTGATTACCTCCTGTTTTTTCTTCTGCCAAGCCGCTAAAAATGTTTTCCGCAGCTGATCGTCCATCACCACCGCCCCATTTTCCTTTTGACAAAATCCGTCCTTGGTCACTACTTTTTTGTTGATTAACGTCAGCACAAATCGATCTGCCATAACTGCCCGCAGCTCCTCCACCATATCAAGCGCCAGCGACTTCCGCCCCGGCCTGTCCCTGTGAAAGAATCCCACATAAGGATCCAGCCCCACCGTCTCCAGGGCGCTGGAACACATAGAAGTAAGCAGCGTGTAAGAGAAGGAAAGCATGGCATTGACCTCGTCCGTAGGCGGTCTGCGGTTTCTCCCCGAAAAGACGAAATCCCTTTTCTGCTGCAGAATCAGATCGTCAAATACAGAAAAATATACGGATGCCGCCTCTCCTTCCAACCCTAAAAGGGTCGCCGCGCTGTCACAGGAGCGGATATTTGACAGTGCATCTGCCAGGATCCGGGATTTTCCGCGAATTTTTTCTCCATCCAGCCGCAGAGCATGATCCCTCACTGCCCGTTCCAAAATCCATCTGGAGTTGTAGACCTTTCCGGCAATGCAGTTTTTGGCGATCAAAAGGCTCTCCTCATGCCGCTCACTCCTCCGGTACTGCTCCTTGCGCAGGGTCACATTTCCGTAAACCTCTCCCACCACACGAGCCAGAAATCTTCCATTTCCGTTCAAAAACACCAGTCCGATCCCCCGGCTGGCACAGGCGCCCATCAAAGCCGGGCTGGCGCCTGTGTATCCAAATGTCACAATCATTTCCAGATTATGGAGGGGAACCCGGCCGACCTCCTCGTTCTTTTCCAAAACCACTACATTCTCACCATCCAAGGACAAATACCGGTTGGGTGAGGTGACATAAAGGGTATTCAATAACCGTTTCACTGTTCTTCCTCGTTTAAATGCTCGTCCATATAGGACTTCACCGATCGTTTCTTCCCCAGGACCGGCAGACAGATGTCTTTTAAGGAACAGGCATTGCAGCTCTTGCTCCACTTGACCTTCGGAGTATACTGGGTTTCAAAATAGCGGTGCATCTCCTGAAACATCTCCCCCACCTCTCTCCGCAGTTCCTCCGAAATCTCCACCTGCTCCCGCCGTCTCGTCTCCCCGTAGTATAAATAACCTACGGGAATGTCACAACAGAGCATCTCCTCCAGACACATGGCCTGAGCTGCCAGCTGTAGCATATCCACGTGATTTTTCTTTGGCGCGCCCCGTTTATACTCCACTGGGACTACGCGATACGTCCCCTCAACGCCATGAAGGGAAATGCCATCCTGGCAGCGGTGAAACTCCACCACATCGCACTCCCCGCTCACCCCCAATGTGCGGGAGCTGACCGGCATTCCTCTGGAAATCAACACCTCTCCCCGTTTCTCCCGGCTCATGACATCGTGAGCTTTCTCGTGTAGAAGGTGGCCTTCCACCGTTCTCACATTTTCCGCCCACTGCATCTCAATATAGGCTAATGCCCACTGCCTTCTGCAAAAAGCGAAATGCTGAATCCCTGACAGTTGGAGAAATTCATCCTCCTCATACAAGATCAAATACCTCCGGTTCTACACAGCCTGGATCCTCATAGGAAATTTCATAATCCTCATACGCCTTGGGACGGCCAGCTTTCCTTCCTGAAACGCCTTCCTGATCCGCCCGCTCACGGATTTTTACACTGCGGTGCACCTTCGCCGTGGAAACCGCCGGCGTCTTTTCTCCGTGCTGCCACCAGTACAGCCTGCACACCTCCATGCTGCCCTCCGGCCGCGCGGAAGATGCGTCATTTTCAAACAGAGTCTTCAACGCCTCTTTTAACAGGTCCGCGTCTTCCTGAGAAAATCCCGTTTTCTCCGCCAGCTGCACGTTCACACTCCCTTTGATCACGTAAAGTCCAAAGCCAATCCGGTGTTTCGTGCCCATGGTGTCAGACGCCTTTCCGCCGCCCTCCTTGGCCTCGCTGTTTACACTTTTCGTGATCTGCATACTGACAATGTCCACCGGAGAAACGCTGGTGGCCTGATGAATGGAAATGGGTCCCCGAATGCCCAGGGACACCTCCGTTCCCTTAAAGGCGAACACCTGACCAAATCCTCTCACATCCAGCCATTCCTGGCAGGCAATCTGCGCACAAATATCCCGATCCGCCTTTTTCCCTTTTTTGATTTCCTTCTGCAGCTCCACACAGCCGTCTGCCCGCTCTTTCAAGCTGCCGTACCCGTCATCCCTGCGGTCATCAGACTGGACAAAGATTTTCTGTCCCATATCCTGCCAGCGGTTGCGGATTTTTCTTTTAATGCACACATCGGAAATTTCCCCGTAGCCCTCAAAATTCTCTCTGGGGCGGTTGCCGTTTAAGGGGTCCCCGTTTGGATTCGCATTGTTTGCGGTTACCAGCAGTAAAAAGTCGATTCTTCCCTTTAATTCGCTCATGATTCTTCCTCCCCGTTTTCATTCTGTTTCGCAGAGTTCTTCAGCATATAGGACTGATTATGGAACCCCAGGAGATACAGGCCGCTCAACGCCCCGTCATCCTCAAAATCTCCCATGGAAAACTTATTAAAAATCTCGTCCATCAGATTATAATACTTCACTCTCTCCCCAGGTTTCAGCTGATTCCAATAAGGTGTCAGCTTTTCCTCCAGCACCTTCCATGTCCGGAACGGATGCTGAGAAAACGCGCTCATATAGCGTTTCGCGTTGGTCTCCCTCCCGTCATCCTTGTCAAAGGTTCGATATTCCACCCGGTCTGCCAGCGCCAGAAGGCGGCCGTACAGATAATCCCGATTCCCGCAGTTTTCATCCAATGCCATGGTCCAATCCTCCTTCAATCTCTTTTTATACTGCTGTCTCACCAGCGAACACGCCAAAGACAGCACACGCTCCCACAAAAAACGGTATTCAAAGGAAACCGGCGAGGACGCCCGGCGAACCGCCAGATTCACCATGTCCGGAGGGATTTCTTTCCCATCCAAAATACAAGGCATCCACCGTTTCGCCACCTCTTTATACAGGTCTTCCTTCCCTTTCATGGAAAAATACCCGTTCTGCTCTGTCCCGTAAAGGAGCTCTGCCGCCTCACGGATTCCCACCATTCCGGTGTACGTTTTCCCCGCTCTTTCATAGCGCCACTCACAGCTGTCATACCAGCGTTCCAGGCTCTTTAAATAGCGGGAGGTCTCATAATCTTTACATTCCACCATCGCCAGGCGGCCGGTGGTAGCCGCGTCCAACGCCATAATCATTGTGCGGGAAGACTGGTCTAACTTCTTTTGATACCCTCTGATCGCCTGACGGAACCGCAGCGCTCCGGCCGTTCCCGTACCGCTATAAGTCTCCGGTTCCTCCCAGTCGTCCTCCTCCCAGACTTCCTCATCTGCCACCCCCTGACAGATCGTCTCCGTATCTGCCTGCCAGTCCGGCAGTTTCTTTAAATCGGACTCCCAGGTCACCAGGCACATTCCGCCATAGGAGACTCCCTGTTTCCGAATGATCCATTTCAACGCATTGTGCGCTTTCTGGGAATCTTCGTAACCAATAGCAAAGGCCTCCTCCTTGCTGGCAAACCGGCCGCGATACGTATAATTGGTCTCGTCGTTGGAAGAAATAAGTTTCGCTCCGTCGCCTTCGTTTCGGATCTTTTTGGGCTGGAGGTAGGAAATCCGGGTGTATTTCCCTGTGAGATAGGACATTCCCATCCCGGACTCCACGGATTCGCAGTAGTCCATGTAGCTTTCCTGAAGCGTCCGGTCTTTCCAACATTCCGGGGCGTAGCGTCCCATCTCGTCTTCCAACGCTCCCGGTTCCAGGATCCGGCCGGTCTCCACGCGAAAGCGGACGAACGCGTCTGCCTGGGATACAATCTGCAGCTTTTTCTTGGTATCTACCATTCCATGCTCATCTGTTTCCAGGACTCCCGCGCCAATCAGATCCTTCATAATGGAGTTTCGGGAAAGATACTTCCATATGGCTTCCGCCTTTTTATGGCTATGGGGAGAATGGACCCAATTCTCCAGCTGGGCCATATAAAGTTCGTGGTTTTTCCGGCAGTCCTTTCCCGCCACATAAATCCCGTAATCTCCGGCCAGATATTTTAAGTTGTCACAGAGGGGATGGGGTTCGATTCCGGCTGTCCGGCTGGAAGACTTATCCGTCACAGGAATAATCGTGCTCTTTTCCTCCTCCGGCACCAGAGCCGCCCGTAGGAAATTTCCATCTTCGTCGATGGTCACTTCCACCTGCGCCGCCACCGTCGTGTGGTACAGAGGCAGCAGCACCGGCTGTCCATCTTCCATCACACCGGCTTTCTCCCGGTTTTTCTCATACAAGTCACAGAGTTCTCCAAACCAGTTCATACCGCGCCCCCTTCCTCCGAAAATTCTGCAAGGCCGCGAAAATGTTTATCTGGAAACGGTTTCATCTCCATCTCATGAATGTGTCTTTTTTCTGTGCACGCCTCCGGCGGACAAAATACCACGCGGCCTTTGCGCATCACCGGCCTCCAGAAACGGACCGTCATTTTTCCTCTGTCTTCCTCCAGCTGGGCCTCGTCCGCATAGGTGATCCCGTGATACATAAAGCCAAAAGCCATTTCTCCCGGCCAGTTGTCGTAACTTCCCTCTCCTTCTCCGTACACGCAGGGTTCCACATATCCCTGGCACTCCCTGGTGCCAAGAAAAATATCCCGCCGTCCGCCGCGCTCAATCATGCGTCTGGCGATGTTGTGATATTTGTGTTCATTCCGGTCTTGTTCAAACTCCGGCCGGTTCAGATTCCAGATAAAATGAGCGCGCACCTGATAGGAAACATCTTTTAAATAGGTATAATAGGACAGATCATTCCCCCCATTATAGGCAATGGGACGCACCGCTTTCGTCTCCGTCTGAATCGGGTTCATCACCCGCATCTCGTCAATCACCCATATGATCGTCGGTTTCCAGAATACGCTGTGCAGAATTCCCTTCACCGCCTCGTAAGTGGGAATGGGATAGGAACACTTCTCTCCTCCCACTCTGGTCACAGGATCGGAAAACAAAGCGTAATCGCCGCTCACCTGGAATTCCACCGTATTTCTGAACCGTTTCTCCTCCATTTTTTCTCCTCCTTCCTGTTAAAAATCCAAAAATTCCAGTTCTCCGGCCTCGGTTTTTACACCGGTATCCGGATCGTAATAGCGCCCGTTTAAAACCAGGATTTCCTCTCCCTGACGGCTGACTGCGTCCGGGCCCATCCTGCGAAACATAGATTCTGATAAATTTACCGTATACCTTTGCAGTTTGCGCAGATTCTGTTTTCGGGCGGATTGTTCCGTCTCTCTTTCCAAATCCCCCAGGATCTCCCAGGCGTCACCGTACGGCGCCACCACATCCACGCCTCCCTGATCCTCTATCATGGAAAACCGTTCTCCCGCTGTGCGAAAGGCCTGTTTCAGTCTGACCCGCTTTTCTCCGCCGAAAAACTCCTTGTTGCCTGACAGCAAGCCGATCAGATCCGCGGGCATTCCCTCCACCGTTGTGGGATACCGGTCCTGTCCTCGTTTTCCCTGCAAATATGCTCTGTAATAGGCGGCAATCGCCTGCTCGGAATCCAACCGCCCCGCAAGCTGATCCGGATTTTCATGATAAATCTGAAGAATCGTTCTCATAGCCTCCTGGGCTTTCCGGATGTCCGGAAGGGAGGAGAGCGGTTCCGCCTGGGCTGTCATCTGGATGACATACACCTTTCCCAATGCCTCTTTTCCGTGACGGTTACAGCGCCCGGCCGCCTGAATCAGATTGTCCAAACCGGCCATGGACCGAATCACGCTGCGGAAAGAAAAATCCACCCCGGCCTCCACCAACTGAGTGCTGACGCAGATCACGTCCTCTCCGTCCTCCAGCACTTTCCTCACCTGGCGGAGTACCGTTTTTCGGTGTTCCGGGCACATGGATGTGCTCAAATGAAATACGTTTCCCGCCATCCGGCCTTTCACTGCCTCAAAGACCTGTTTTGCCGTCCCCTTCGTATTAAAAATGGCCAGCACCTGCCGTTCCTTCTCCGCGATCCGGCAGATCATATCCGCCGCCTGCCCGGCATCCAAGCTGACCATTCCATTTTCTGTGGCATCCACATATTCTACTCGCCGGAAACTGGGTTCGTATGCGGAGAGGCGATCCGCCATCCACTCCGTTTTTAGCATCCGGTTCTCCGGCATTTCCTCAAACAGAGGCTGAGTCGCCGTACACAACACCACCACAGAACCGCAAATTTCCGTCAAAAAATTCACACTCATGCGAAACAGCCCCATCACTTTATCCGGAATGGACTGGACCTCGTCAAAAATAATCACGCTGTCGCACAGACTGTGAAAACGTCTTAAATTTCGTTTCTTCTCTTTCAATAAAGTGTTAAAAAACTGTACTGCCGTGGTGGCAATCACCGGGACTTCGTCCCAGTTTTCTATGAGACGCTCATAGCGCCAAGTTTCCCTCTCATCCTCCAAAACCACATCTCCATGGTGTTCCAGCACCCAATCCGGATTCCCCATGACTTCCCGAATCTCGTCCGCGTTTTGTTCCAAAATGCTGCGGAAAGGGGCTACATAAAAAATGTGCCGTTTGCCCGTCTCTAACGCTCTGCGCAAGGCAAACCGAAGGCTACTCAACGTCTTTCCCGCCCCTGTGGGAACGGCCAGCCGGTACCTGTTGCAGTCCGAGTACGCCGCTTTCTCACAGCGGTCAGAAATTTCCTCCCGCACCCCATTTAATGGGGAATTTCCTCGTTCTCCAGAATGAAACTGCCTCAGTTTCTCCTCCAGACGGTCTATCCCCATTTTCCACACCGCCCGGATTTCCTCATCTGTCATACCGGAAACGGTCTCTCGTCCTTCCATAAAATCCACAGTGTCCCGAACGTCGCCATCCGCCAGAGCGGAAAACAGCAGCCGTTCACACATTCCCAGGTAAAAATCCCGGTTTCCATAAATCAATCTTCCGTCCGGGCCCTCCGGCAGTTTTTTCAGCTTTCCGATCAATCGGTTTAAATCCTTTCTGGCCTCCCGGCACAGCCTGGCCATATCCTCCCGCTCCAGACCACGTTCATCATTTTCCTTCGCCAGCTCATCCTCGCATACGGCGCGAATCTGATTTACCATATCTGCCGGAATCTTGCTCTTTCGTTTCACAACCAATGGAATTCCATCTGTCAAGGAGATGCTGTCCTGGATTCCATGATGGGTAAAAATCGCCAACTGAATCATTTCCGAAAACAAGCTGCCCGGTTCATAAGAATCCACGATCAGGCCGCCTAACGTGGAGTGATCCACCTTATCTCCCTTGTATGTCCGTGCATCGCGGACACTCTGAGAACCGCAAACACTCTTTTTAAAATACGGCTGCCACAAATCCTTCGTATTTTTTCCATCGTCATGGTGCAGCCCTGCTACATATGCCGTTTTTCTCAGTTCTTCTACCCGGCAGTTTTCTCTTGCCAGGATTCCTACATTTTTTTGGTGGGATCGGTTCGTTTGAAAGGTGTCGTCGGAAAGGCGGTAGTGGGAAACATAGTCATCCATATTATTTCCCTCCTTTTCTTGCGTATATTGCGTATAGCGCGTATGGAACAGAAACTATATCAGAATACTTGTTCTGCCATGCCTTTAAATTGTATCGTATTTGTGTTAAACCTGAATTATTCACGACTTTGCCACGAATGTGGCTGAAAGCCACATAGTTACTGTATTTTAACTGAATATTGCTTTTCACCTATCAAGTGAATGAAAAAAGAGCATCCATTTGT
>NZ_NFLE01000050.1 GCF_002160755.1 Lachnoclostridium sp. An14 | reverse complement strand
GCCCGTTCCGGGGTGAACCTGACACCAAAGGAACTCCGGGCTCTCGACGGTACGGTAAGACCTTTGATCCAGCAGGGGCAGTCCCCATATATGATCCTTGCCAACCATCCTGAATTGGGAATTTCAGTAAAAACCCTATACAACTACATTGACCAAAATCTCCTGCTGACCAGAAATGTGGATTTGAAACGGAAAGTCAAGTTCAAAAAAAGGGCTACCCATAACAAACAGATCCTGGACAAGGAGATTTTTATCGGGCGTACTTATAAGGACTTTAAAGACAGCCATGCGGATGAACTGGATTTTTGGGAAATGGACACGGTTCTTTCTGCGAATGGTTCTTCAAAATGTATCCTTACCTTTTATTTCCCAGCGATTGAACTGTTCTGGGCCCATCTGATGGACCGATGTTCCCCAGGCTCTGTAAAAGCAGTCTTTGAACATCTACAGTCTGTATTAGGTGATGCTTATGAATTTTCTTTCCTTATGCCGGTCATCCTTACGGATCGCGGTCAGGAATTCGGAAAGCCGGATGATCTGGAACATGGCCCTGACGGGACTCCTCGTACCAGTATTTTTTATTGTGACCCCATGCGCAGCAACCAAAAGGCTGGAATTGAGAACGTGCACACGATGCTCCGAATGATCCTGCCCAAAGGAACCGTTTTTACAAACCTTACCCAATGGGATGTCCGAAAATGTGTAGACCACATCAACAATGCCCCAAGAAAACGGCTTAACGGGAGAACCCCTTACGAACTGGCAATGAAAACCATTGGGCCGGAAATACTGAAAAAAATGCAGCTCCGGTATATCGCCCCTGACCAAGTGACGCTATCACCGAAGCTGCTCATCCACTAATCAATCTATAAGAAACGCCATCGGGCAGAAACCGGATAATTATTCTCCAAGCCTGTGGAAGTTACTTTTTCATACACCCCTTCCAGAGGTCTGTTTCGTATACCCTAAAATGGAGCTTTTCTTATAAATTTGGTATTAGTTTACCACAAGGATAGCGATTCATCCACAAAAAGTTCCTGTTTTATACGGAATTTTTCATATATATTGCATTAAGTCTTACATACAGACTTTACTTTTTCAATTCACGTGCGCATTTTAAATATATTAACACATATCCATATATAATAAGAACTTTTAACTAATATACAAAAACAAAATGAGTAACACAATTTAAGATATTATTTATAATGGAAATATTATAATGTTTCACGTGAAACATTCCCGTTTTCCATCCCACCATCTTCCAAAAACCTTTCAAATCAAACACCTCAAAAACTGTTTTATTCCTGATTATTCCTTCATTCCTCTCTCTTACGTTTCCTTCCGCCCTCCACTCCCTCAGTTTTTTCCAAATGTTTCACGTGAAACATCCCCATTTTTCCATCCCACCAGTTCCCAAAAACCTTTCAAATCAAACACTTCAAAAACTGCTTTATCTTTAATTATCTCCTCATCTCTCTCTCTTACTTTTCCCACCCCCACTTCCTCATTTCTTTTCCAAATGTTTCACGTGAAACATTTTCTCCTTCCTCTCCATCCCACTACTAAACTCATCCCACACTAAATCTTACCCCTAATGTTTCACGTGAAACATCTTTCCTCTTCCTCCATCCCCATTCACCTACGCCAACACTTCCCCTCTCTCATCAAGACCAAGCCCCTTCCCCCACAAAGCAAATCCCCTACATAACAAAAAAGAGTCCGAAACAGCACCTCTCAAAAAACCAGTCCTGCCTCGAACTCTCTCTTCCTTCTTCCGTTTCCTCTGATATCTACTCTCCCCTGTTCCTCCAAATCCCCCTTATTTCTCTCTATCTCAACGGCTCCTTCCCCGGCACCCCAGCTTTTCTGGGATATTTCTTACTCAATACCTTCTTTTTCCTCACCACCACCAAATTTCTCTCATCCTCATTTGGCAGTGTAAACTTCACGATGCGTTCCACTTCACTCCCTAATTTTTCCAACGCTCCATCTCCAGCCTTCAGTTCCTCCTCCAACTTTCCAGACTTATAAGGAACAAAACAGCCGCCAACCTTTACAAAAGGCAAACAATATTCTGACAAAGTAGCCAAATTCGCCACAGCTCTCGATACACAGAAATCATACTGTTCCCTGTATCCTTTATCACGGCCAAAATCTTCTGCCCGTCCATGCACCATTTCTACATCTTTCAGGCCTAGCTGCGCTGTTACCTCTCCCAAAAACTTAATTCGTTTATTCAGAGAATCCAACAGTGTAATCTTCAGCTCCGGATAAGCAATTTTCAATGGCAACCCAGGAAATCCCGCCCCGGTTCCCACATCAATTACCTTCCAGCTGCCATTTCCAATCTCCGGAACTGCCTGTACCAGCGCCAGACTGTCCACAAAATGTTTTGTTACCACTTCCGGCATCTCCGTGATCGCCGTAAGGTTCATCACCTGATTCCATTCTGTAAGCAGCTCATAATACCGGAAAAACTGTTCCATTTGCCTTTCAGAAAGCACGACCTTCCCGTCCAGCTCCTTCTCCATCTGCAACGCAAACTCTTTTATCATATACTACCTCTATCTCCGCTGATGTCTCAACTGTTCCAAATACACCAACAGTACCGAAATATCCGCCGGTGAAACACCAGAAATTCTGGATGCCTGACCAATATTCATCGGCTTATACAAATTCAGTTTCTGTACTGCCTCCCGCCTTAAACTGGGCACCTCTGAATAATCAAAGTCCTGATCCAGCCTCTTATTTTCCAATTTCTTAAATTGCGCCACCTGCTGCTGCTGCCGTTTGATATATCCAGCATATTTTATATTAATATTGACCTGCTCTGCCACATCATAAGGCAGCTCCGGCCTCCTATCATCCAGTTCAGCTAAGGTAAAATAGTCTAATTCCGGCCGTCTCACCAGCTCCGCCAGCGTACTTCCCGATTTCAAAGGTGTACTATCATGCTCTGTCAAAAACCTCTGAACCTTCTCATTGGCACCGACTACCGCCTTTTCCAACCGCTCCATTTCATCTTCGATGGCTTTTTCCTTCCAAATCAGCCTTTCATACGTCTGATCATCCACCAAACCGATCTCGTGACCAATTTTCATCAGCCGCAAATCCGCATTATCCTGTCTGAGAAGCAGCCGGTACTCCGCTCTGGACGTCATCATCCGATATGGCTCATGATTCTCCTTCGTCACCAGATCATCAATCAAAACACCAATATACGCCTGTGAGCGATCCAGCACATAAGGCTCCCGTCCCAGCACCTCCATAGCCGCATTGACTCCCGCCATGAATCCCTGAACTGCCGCTTCCTCATATCCAGAACTGCCGTTAAACTGACCGCCGCTGAATAATCCCTTGATATTTTTAAACTCCAATGTAGCGTTCAACTGTCTGGAATTAATACAATCATACTCAATCGCGTAAGCATTTCGCACGATTTTCACATTCTCCAGCCCCGGTACGGTCCGATACATGGCATACTGGACATCTTCCGGCAGTGAACTGGACATACCTCCCAGATACATTTCGTTAGTATACAGTCCCTCCGGCTCCACAAACACCTGATGCCGGTTTTTATCAGGAAATTTTACCACTTTATCCTCTATAGACGGACAATATCTCGGTCCTGTTCCCTCTATTGCGCCGGAAAACAGCGGCGACCGATCCAGATTGTCCCGAATAATCCGATGCGTCTCCTCATTCGTATAGGTCAGCCAGCAGGAAACCTGATCCTTCTGCACCGTTTCCGGATCTGTTGAAAAGGAAAATGGCACAACTCTCTCATCTCCAAACTGTTCCTCCATCTTGGAAAAGTCAATGCTCCTCTTATCCACTCTGGCCGGTGTCCCCGTTTTAAACCGATACATTTCAATCCCGTTGGCAATCAGTGAATCCGTGAGATGATTCGCGGCCTGCAGCCCATTCGGCCCCGTATAGCTGCTCACATCTCCGTAGATGCACCTTGCCTTCAGATATGTCCCTGTGGCCAATACCGCTGCTTTACAATGATATACTGCACCGGAAAACGTCTTCACCCCGGTGAGCCTCCCATCTTCCACGATAATTTCTGTCACTTCCGCCTGGCGAATCGTCAAATGATCTGTATTCTCCAGCGTCCGTCTCATCTCTCTTGTATAATCCTGCTTATCCGCCTGTGCCCGGAGAGAATGAACTGCCGGTCCCTTAGATTCATTCAGCATTTTTGACTGAATAAATGTCTTATCTATATTTTTTCCCATCTCGCCGCCCAGGGCATCCAATTCCCGCACCAGATGTCCCTTTGAGCTCCCTCCAATATTGGGATTACAGGGCATCAGCGCGATACTGTCCACACTTACCGTAAACATAACGGTTTCCAGTCCCAGTCTGGCACAGGCCAACGCCGCCTCACAGCCAGCGTGCCCAGCGCCTACCACCACAATGTCATATGTTTCTTCCACATTTGGCATATCTTTATCTTCCTCATTTCAAATTTATGTCAGCCCAAATCAGAACATATGTTCTAATTTCCTTTTATTCCTTACAATTCCTCTTACAAATTGTATTGACGCCCCACATCCATCTCCGCTCTCCCCTTTTCAACCACTCACTTACTTTCCCATACAAAACTTCCCAAATATCTCATTTACCAAATCATCCTCCACGGCCTCTCCAATAATCAGTCCCAGCTGCTCATACGCATTCATCAGATCAATGGAGTAAAAATCCTCCGGCATCCCGCTGTCAATACTCTGCTGCACCATCTTTAAGCTCTCCAGCGTCTCCTCCAGCGCCGCCTTTTGCCGCACATTGGTGATATACACTTCATCGTTAAAATTCAGCTCCCCGTGGTAAAACAGCTCCTTAATCTCCTGTTCCAGCTCCTCAATCCCCGTTCTTTCCTTCGCGGAAACCGGCACTACCCGTTTTCCGGAAAGCTGTTCCAGCTCCTCCGCGGTTACCTCCTGCTCCAGATCCGTCTTATTGAGCAGCACTATGCATTTCCGGTCACGGACCATCTCCATGATCCGGCGGTCATTTTCATCCAATGGACAGGAACCATCCACCACATAAATGATGAGATCCGCCTCCGCCGCCGTCTGTTTTGCCCGGTCTACGCCGATTTTCTCCACCACGTCCTCCGTCTCCCGGATGCCCGCGGTGTCTACAATATTTAAGCTGATCCCCTGCATACGGATATGTTCCTCCAGAATATCCCTGGTCGTCCCCGCAATATCCGTCACAATCGCCCGTTCCTCGCCCAAAAGCACATTCATCAGGGACGATTTTCCGGCGTTCGGCTTTCCAAGAATCACCGTTTTAATGCCTTCCACCATAATTCTTCCATCATCCGCCGACCGGATCAGACGGGCCGTTTCCTCAGCCAGAGGCTTTAGCGTCTCCCTCAGCCGTTCTCCGTATCCATCCAGGGAAATATGTTCCGGATCATCCAAAGCCGACTCGATAAACGCGATCTCATAAAGAATCTTCCCTCTCATATCCCGGATTCTTTCCGAAACTGCCCCGCTTAATTGGCTCACCGATGATTTCAGTGCATACTGATTCTTGGCGTTGATCACATCAATCACCGCCTCCGCCTGGGACAAATCAATCCGTCCGTTTAAAAACGCCCGTTTCGTAAACTCACCTGGTTCCGCCGGCCTCGCGCCATATTTTAGCACCGTCTCCAGGATTCGTTTCATCATCAGCACACCGCCGTGACAGTCGATTTCCACCGTATCCTCCGCCGTATAGCTGTGGGGCCCCTTCATCACCAGCACCAACACCTCGTCCAGCCGTTCTTCGCCGTCATAAATATATCCATAATACACCCGGTGAGACTTCAACTCTGCCGGCGCCTTTCCATTCTTTCTCCGAAAGATCCGCAAAATCACGTCAAACGCCTCGTCACCGCTGATTCTCACAATCCCGATGCCGGAACTGCTCATCGCAGTCGCCACCGCCGCAATCGTATCTGTTTTCCTCATATTCTCATTCCAATCTTCTTCTCCGGCCTCATTCCCGGATTCTCAAACCATTTTCAAAACCTATCCACATTTCTTCTACAACCCCTGAACTATCCCTTTCCAACTCTTTCCCAAATCCCATCTCCCAAAATAGTATCCCCCAAAAACACATCCCCCCAAACCCTCCCCATATCATACCATATCTCCCCCAAAACGAAAAGCCAGGCTGACCCTTCAACCTGGCTTTTCCTCACTTTTTTCCAATTTTTTTCTAAACCGTTTCTTCAACAGCCTCTCTTATGGACATTACTGCTTGGACGCCGCCGCCTCATTATATCTCCCGCCTCTGCGAAATCCCTCTTTTTTCAGGAAAATCACAATATGACGGAACGGCTCCTCGCCCTCACTTCTCGTCGTTACGTACTTGTCATTCTGAAGGGAGGAATGAATAATCCTTCTCTCATATGGATTCATCGGCTCTAAGGAAACCGGTTTCTTCGTCCGTTTCACCTTGTAGGCGATATTCTTCGCCAGGTTCTCCAGCGTTTCCTTTCTTCTCTCCCGGTAATTCTCCGTATCCAGTTTCACCCGGATATGGCCCTCGTCCTCCCTGTTCTTATTCACCACAAGGCTGACCAGGTACTGGAGGGAATCCAGGGTCTGTCCTCTCTTGCCGATGAGAACGCCCATATCCGTTCCTTCCATATTTACGGACAGCTCTCTCTCCTCCCCGTTATAGGAGGCAGTAATCTGCACCGTCATGTTCATAGTCTCAAAAAGCTGGTTCAGGAAGTCTATGGCCACATCCTCCAGGGACATTTTCTTTTTCACCCGGATGATCACTGGCCTGGCGCCGATTCCCAAAAATCCTGCGCTGCCCTTGTCAATCACTTCATATTCCAGCTTATCACGGGTCGTCTGCAGCTGCATGGCTGCCTTGATGGTAGCCTCATCCTCGGTCTTCGCAGAAATAGTGATCATTTCCATAAAACAGCCCTCCCCTATTTATTGTGCTTTTCGTTATACTTTTTCACCATATTCGCCTTCGCTGCCAGGCTGCCGGGCTTGGGATCCTTGTTATAATATTCTGTGGACTCCTTCACCTGCTCCGCCGTTCTGGCCTTCTTCGCCTCCAGCGCCTTCTCCCGTTTCTCCTCCTCAGCCTGCATCTGCTTTAAGCTGACAGACGCGTTCTGAGAAATCTTCTGAGGCGGCAGGCCTTTCTTTGCCCGCTTTGCGTTGGCTTTCTCCATGTTTTTCTTCACCATCTCGTCCACATCAATGTTGTTCAGATGGCGGTTGATAATCCACTGCTGGATGATCATAAATACAGACTGGGCGATCCAGTAAATACCGATACCTGCCGGGAACGTGAAACAGAAGAACACAGACATCAGCGGCATCATGATATTCATCTGTTTCATCATGCTGGCGCCGGGAGCGTCATCGCTCATCTTCTGGTTGCTGCTCATCAGCTTTGTGCTGTACCACTGGGTCAGACCTGCCAGAATCGGGATCAGCCATGCCAGATTCGGCATCATTCCCTGCCAGGGCGTGGACGCCAGGTTGATTCCTAAGAAGGAATTCATTTTTTCCACCAACTCGATGGACGCGCTGTCAATCACCTGATACTGATCCTGCAGCAGCCCCCACTGAGTGGGATTCAGTTTATAAAGGAAATCCACGATCTTCGCGTTAGTCGGCTCCGTGGCGAAATTGCTGATCAGAGACAAATTTACCTTATTTGCCGTAGCAAAATCGTTCAGCTGATTTGCCAGCACCTGAACATCCCCGCCGACTGTACCCAAAAGCTTGTCCGCCACTCCGTAGAAAATATCTCCCACAGAGCTTACATAAGCCGGAATATTGTAAATCACACGGTACAGGGCTAACAGGATGGGGAGCTGGATCACCAGCTGCAGGCAGCCGCCCGTCATGGAAACGCCATATTTCTCATATACCGCTCTCGTCTCCACGTTCATCTTCATCATGGAATCCTGGTCATTCTTCCCCTGATATTTCTTCTGAATTGCCTGAATTTCCGGCTGCATAACCGCGTTCAGCTTTGTAAATTTCTGCTGTTTCACAGTCAGCGGGAACATCAGGACTTTTACGATCAACGTAAATAAAATAATACATACGCCGATATTCATGACGCCAAACATACTGGTAAACCGGAAAATGGCGTCCATGATGTAACCTAAGATTTCCGCAAACGGCCCCAGAAATCCTCCGATTTTTGTCGCAACTAAAAAGTCCAATACGCTACCTCCTCAAATCACGGAACCGGATCATAACCGCCTTTGGCAAACGGATGACATCTGAGAATCCTCCGCACTGCCAGCCATGAGCCTTTTACTACGCCGTACTTTTCCAGTGCCTCAATGGCGTATTGAGAACACGTAGGCGTGTAAATACAGTGAACGTGCATCTTCAACGGGGACAAAAAAATCTGATACCCCCGTATCATTTTAATCATCAGTTTTTTTATCATACCTGTTCACTTCGATTCTCCAAAAAAATGTTATGCAGTCCGCACAGGTGCTTAAAAGCCCCTTCGATTCCTTTGAAATTTTCATTTTTGGCCGCGGGCCTGACCACGACCACGATGTCCAACCCTGTCCTCAATACGTCCTCGCTTAAACGAAAGCTTTCCCGCACCAGCCTGGCCATCCGGTGACGCACCACGCTGTTGCCTACTTTTTTACTCACGGAAATCCCCACCCTGGAGTGATCTCTCCCCGTCTCCCGCACATACATGACCAGAAAACGGTTGGCAAAGGACTTCCCAGTCCCGTAGACAAGCTGAAAATCCCCGTTCTTTTTGATCGAATGAAATCTTTTCATTTTAAACGATACCTGATTTACAAAAAAATTAATATTAATACAAAAAGTGTGCGCTACAGCGCACACTCGCGCCAGAGCGCGGCTGCGTCAGCAGCCATTTTCCTCTGCGCTGTAGCGCACACTCACGCCGAAACACGGCTGCGCCAGCAGCCATCTCCCTCTGCGCAGAGCACGCCTCCCGCCAGAAACTTTCTGTCATAGGAAACTGCGTTTCCAGTGACAGTATAAAAAATAAGAAAAGAAAAGGCCACAATGTTACTTGCGGCCTGGTTCATTAAGCTGATAATTTTGCTCTTCCTTTTGCTCTCCTCGCAGCTAAAACTTTTCTTCCGCCTGCGCTGCTCATTCTGGCTCTAAAACCATGAACTTTCGCTCTCTGTCTCTTTTTCGGCTGGAAAGTCATCTTCATAACACGGACACCTCCTCTATGATAGTCAATTATCTGTTGTTTTCGATAAACATATTCAGACTATTTTAGTTAAACATCGTTTCCATTATAAAGAAAGGCGCCCGCCAAGTCAAGCAAAACTTCTCAAAAAACCGGAAAAAATATCCCTTTTCCTAATCTTTTTTCACCTTCCAAAGGGCCGACACAATCAGTGCCGTCAAAACCCCGGCCAAAATCGCCTCCGGGATTCCATTTAAACAGATCACGCCGAGAATAACGGCGTACAATCCATTCTCCACATTCATTCGCGCCGCCTCCGCGTAAGTGTTTCCAAAAAGGAAATAAATCAGGTTCATCACCAAAAGAGTGTTGGTGATCGAGCCTGCCACTCCCGCTACAGTGAGGGCCAGCTTTTTCTTCTGTTTCCATACCGCTAACACTGCCCGGTAAGCGTAATAGCCCACAACTCCGATGAGCATTCTGGGAATCAGGCAGATGATCACACTGCGGATCCCGCCGCTGCCGCCGTCCGGCATGGTGATAAAGGGAGTAAACACAAAAGAAGTCAGATTCGGCATCAGCGCCGTGTTCTTCCACATACTGGTGAATCCAAATACCAATCCGAGTACCGCGCCCTTTTTCGGTCCAAGCAATATGGCTCCGACAATGACGGGAATGTGGATGATTGTGGCATTCATAAACCCAAGGGGTATGTAGCCCAGTACCGGGACGACTGTCATAAGCAGCATAATTGCCACCAGAGCCGCCATCATTACCATGTCTCTCGTTCTCTTTACCGTATTCAATTTTTCTACCTCCTGCTACTGTTCTTTTTGTAAAGATACAATGCTTTTGATACCAGAGGCATTATACTCCATAAGCTCCCGCCTGGCAATCCCTTTTCCACAGCCCGTCCACAAAAAAATTTTCCTCTCATTTTCCATTTTCCACACCTGCCCACAAACTGTTCCACATAAACTCCCAGGGTTTTCCACAGCCGCAAAACCCAATAATTTGCACACTTTTTATTTTTTATCCACAATATGTGGATTAATTGGTGGATAACTTCTGTGGAAACCGACTGTGGATATGTGAAACACGTTATCCACAGATTTGTGGATAAAATTGCCCATTTTTGAGGATAAATATTTTACATTGAAAAAAGAGCCGGTTTAGTATAAAATAGAATTAGATTGGGTCAATCTGCGCAATAACGATTTTAGGAGAATCAAGATGATAAAGAAACTGCAGGAAAAATGGGATGAAATACTAAATTTTTTAAAAAAAGAGCATGAGGTTTCCGACGTGTCCTTCGCCACCTGGCTGATGCCGTTAAAGCTCTACTCTTATGAACAAGGCACACTCTATCTGCTGGTTCCGGAGAAGGAATTTTTGAGCTATGTGAAGAAAAAATACTCCCGCCTGCTGCAGATCTCCATCGAGGAAGTCACCGGGATCTCCTGCGAGGTGGCCTTTATCGCGGAGGATGACGTGGCAAAACAGGAACCGGAGCCTGAGGAACCCCTCATAAACACCAAAAACCAGGAAGTCAGCCTGGCCGCCATTCAAAACGCGAACTTAAACCCCCGCTATACCTTCGACACCTTCGTCGTCGGCGCCAATAACAATCTGGCCCACGCCGCTTCCTTAGCCGTGGCCGAATCTCCGGGGGAAATCTATAACCCTCTGTTTATTTACGGAGGCGTGGGACTTGGAAAAACGCACCTGATGCACTCCATCGCCCACTTTATTTTAAAAAACAACCCCAAGGCCAAGATCCTCTACGTAACCAGTGAAAAATTCACCAACGAGCTGATCGACGCCATCCGGAACAAAAACAATATATCCACCACCGAATTCCGGGAAAAATACAGGAACAACGACGTTCTGCTCATCGACGACATCCAGTTCATCATCGGCAAGGAAAGTACCCAGGAGGAATTTTTCCACACCTTCAATGCCCTGTATGAGTCGAAAAAGCAGATCATCATCTCCTCGGATAAACCGCCCAAGGAGATCGAAACCCTGGAGGAACGCCTTCGCTCCCGTTTCGAGTGGGGCCTCACTGTGGACATCCAGTCCCCGGATTATGAGACCAGAATGGCGATCCTGCGCAAAAAAGAGGAGTTGGAAGGCTATAACATCGACAACGAGGTGATCAAATACATAGCCACCAACATTAAATCCAACATCCGTGAGCTGGAAGGCGCCCTCACCAAAATCGTGGCCCTTTCCAAATTAAATAAGAAGGAAATTACCATCGAGCTGGCGGAGGAAGCCTTAAAAGACCTGATTTCTCCGGGAGAAGTGAAAAATATTACCCCTGAATACATCGTGAGCATGGTGGCGGAACAGTACGAGGTGTCTCCGGAGGAGATCATCTCCCAGAAACGCAGCCGCAACATTGCCCGCCCCCGTCAGGTGGTGATGTACCTCTGCCGGAATATGCTAAACATTCCGCTTCAGGAGGTAGGCCGCGCCTTAGGCGGCCGCGACCACACCACCATCATGCACGGCGTGGACAAGATCACGGAGGAATTAAAAACAGACGCCTCCTTACAGAACACCATCGACATTTTAAAGAAGAAAATTTCTCCACAATAGGCCTGTGAATCGGTTGTGTATAACTTGTGTAAAACTCAGGCGCCAAAATCCCTTGTGGATAAACCTGAATTTATTCAGATTGTTTCTCACCCTTTTTCACAAGGTTATTCACATGGGATTTTCTCATATTTCAGGCGCATTCTCAGGTTATACACAAATTCACGCCCCCTACGACGATTGCGACGAAAATTAACTATATATCACACGAACACACACCATTTTCACAGCAAAGGAGTTATCAACAATCATGAAACTGACGTTTGAAAAAGAATCCATCCTGAATGGCCTCAATATTGTATCCAAAGCCATTCCATCCAAGACAACAATGTCCATTTTAGAGTGCATCCTCATCGACGCCTCCGCCAATGAGATCAAATTTACTGCCAACGACATGGAAATGGGCATTGAGACTAAGGTTGAGGGCCTGATTCTGGAAAAAGGAAAAATCGCCCTGGAAGCGAAACTGTTTTACGAGATTATCCGTAAGCTCTCCACGGAGGATTCCGCCATTTCCATCGAATCCGACGAGAAGTTTAACACCACGATTTCCTGCGGAAAATCTGTATTCAATATCCCGGGCCGGGATGGAGAAGAATTTTCCTACCTTCCCTATATTGAACGGGATCACCACATCTGCCTGTCCCAGTTCACCTTAAAAGAAGCGATCCGCCAGACCATTTTCTCCATTTCTGTCAATGACAGCAATAAAATGATGTCCGGAGAGCTTTTTGAGGTAAAGGAAAATAAGCTCCGGGTGGTATCCCTTGACGGACACCGCATTTCCATCCGCAATATTACCTTAAAAGAAAACTACGACGCTATAAAAGTGATCGTTCCTGGCAAAACTCTCACTGAAATCAGCAAAATCTTAAGCGGCGACAATGAAAAGGATGTGCAGATCTACTTCAGCAAGAACCACATCCTATTCGAGTTTGACGATACCATCATGGTTTCCCGGCTGATCGAAGGGGAGTATTTCAAGATTGATAATATGTTGTCAAGCGATTACGAAACGAAAGTTACAGTAAACAAAAAGGAATTTCTGGACAGCATCGACCGCTCCATGATCCTGATTCGGGAGAGCGACCGCAAGCCCATCATCCTGAATGTGACGGACACGGAGATCGGCCTGAAGGTGAAATCCTCCTTCGGTTCCATGAATGGCGAGGTGTCCGCCCACAAGACGGGCCGTGACATCATGATTGCCTTCAACCCGAAGTTTCTGGTGGACGCCCTGCGGGCCATCGACGATGAAAACGTAGAACTTTACATGATGAACCCCAAGTCCCCCTGCTTTATCCGGGACGAGGAATTACAGTACATTTACCTGATCCTTCCGGTAAACTTCATCGCGGAAGGCTAAATGAAATAAAAAAGAGGCGATCATATGGAAATCATCAAACTGAGAGACGAATACATCAAGCTGGGCCAGGCGCTAAAAGCGTCCGGCCTTGCTGAGTCCGGCGTGGACGCCAAGCACCTCATTGAAGACGGGCTTGTGAAGGTCAACGGTCAGACAGAATATCAGAGAGGGAAAAAGCTCCGCGGCGGCGACGTGGTGGAATACAACGGAGAGACCGTCCGCATCGAGGCATAGGCAGGGAATCCATGTACATTGAATCCATCGAGCTGCAAAATTACAGGAATTACAGCGAATTACATATGGAGTTTAGCCAGGGGACGAACATCCTCTGCGGGGACAACGCTCAGGGAAAGACCAATATTTTAGAATCCGTCTACGTCTGCTGCACCACAAAATCCCATCGCAGCAGCAAGGACCGGGAGCTGATCCGGTTCGGTGAGGACGAGTCCCACATCAAGCTCCAGGTGAAAAAAGACGGAGTTCCCTACCGCATTGATATGCACTTAAAGAAAAACAAGCCCAAGGGCGTGGCGGTAAACGGGATCCCCATACGCCGCGCCAGCGAGCTTTTTGGCATCGTAAACGTGGTGTTTTTCTCTCCGGAGGACTTAAATATTATTAAAAACGGCCCGGCAGAACGGCGCCGTTTCATTGATTTGGAGCTGTGTCAGCTTAATAAGCTCTATGTCCACTCCCTGGTGCAGTACAACCGTGTAGTGACCCAGAGAAATAAGCTCTTAAAGGAGCTTTCCTTTCACCCGGAGTACGAGCCGACCTTAGATGTGTGGGATGCGCAGATGGTCCAGTACGGCCGGGAAGTCATGGAGTATCGCCGGGAATTTATTGAGGAGTTAAACGGGATCATTGGCTCCATCCACCGGCAGCTTTCCGGGGAAAAGGAAGAACTTCGGATCGACTATGAGCCAAACTCCGCCCCGGAGGAATTTGAGCGGGAGCTTATGCAGGGGCGGGCTCAGGACATCCGCCAGAAGACGAGTCTGACCGGTCCCCACCGGGACGACATCAGTTTTCTCATAAACGGCATTGACATTCGCAAATTTGGCTCCCAGGGGCAGCAGCGCACCACAGCGCTGTCCTTAAAGCTGGCGGAGATTGAGATTGTAAAAAAGCTGGTGCGGGACTATCCCATCCTGCTTTTGGACGACGTGCTGTCAGAGCTGGACAGCAGCCGGCAGAACCAGCTGCTTGCCGGGATCGGGCACATTCAGACGGTGATCACCTGCACCGGCCTGGACGAGTTCGTCAACCACCGGTTTCCCATAGACAAGGTTTTTCGCGTGACGGCAGGAACCGTTTCCAGCGAAAATTAGAATATAGACAGGAGGATATACCATGAGTGCTGAATACGGAGCAGATCAAATTCAAATCTTGGAGGGCTTGGAGGCGGTCAGAAAGCGGCCGGGAATGTACATCGGCAGCACCTCTGCCAGAGGTCTTCATCATTTGGTATACGAAATCGTCGATAATTCGGTGGATGAAGCGCTCGCGGGCTTCTGTAACACCATTGACGTACAGATCAATCACGACAATTCCATCACGGTAAAGGACAATGGCCGCGGAATCCCTGTGGGAATCCAGAAAAAAGCGGGCATTCCCGCCGTAGAGGTGGTATTTACCATCCTGCACGCCGGCGGAAAATTCGGCGGCGGGGGATATAAGGTTTCCGGTGGCCTTCACGGCGTGGGAGCCTCTGTGGTAAACGCCCTTTCCGAGTGGCTGGAGGTACGGATTTATCAGGACGGAAAGATTTATCAGCAGCGCTACGAGCGGGGCAAAGTTATGTACCCCTTAAAAGTAGTGGGCGAGTGCGACCCGTCCGTTCACGGTACGGAGGTGTCCTTCTACCCGGACAAGGAGATTTTCGAGGAGACGGTCTTTGACTATGATACATTAAAAATCCGTCTGCGGGAGACGGCCTTCCTGACGAAAAACTTAAAGATCATCCTTCGGGACGACAGAGAGGAAAAGCACGAGAGGACATTCCACTACGAGGGCGGAATCCGGGAGTTTGTCACTTATTTAAACAGGGGCAAGGTCCCGCTTTACGACCAGGTTATCTACTGCGAGGGCATGAAGGACGGAGTCTACGTGGAGGTTTCCATGCAGCACAACGATTCCTACACAGAAAACCTCTACAGCTTTGTAAACAACATCAATACCCCGGAGGGCGGCACCCATCTCACCGGCTTTAAAAACGCCCTCACAAAGACGTTTAACGATTACGCCCGGAAAAATAAGCTCTTAAAGGACAGCGAGGACAGTTTATCCGGCGAGGACATCCGAGAGGGCTTGACCGCCATCATCAGCGTGAAGATTTCTGAGCCCCAGTTTGAGGGCCAGACGAAACAGAAACTGGGAAACAGCGAGGCCAGAGGCGCCGTGGACAGCATTGTGAGCGAGCAGCTCACCTATTTCCTGGAGCAGAACCCGGCCGTGGCCAAATCCATGCTGGAAAAATCCATCCTGGCCCAGCGCGCCAGGGCAGCGGCCAGAAAGGCCAGAGATCTGACCAGAAGAAAGACGGCTCTGGAGGGCATGGCCCTTCCCGGAAAGCTGGCGGACTGCTCCGATAAAAATCCGGAGCGCTGCGAGATCTATCTGGTAGAGGGAGACTCCGCCGGCGGCTCCGCCAAGGACGCCAGAGATAAGAGCACCCAGGCCATTCTGCCTCTCCGCGGAAAGATCTTAAACGTGGAAAAGGCCCGCCTGGACCGCATTTACGGCAACGCCGAGATCAAGTCCATGATCACCGCCTTCGGAACGGGGATCCACGACGATTTCGACATCACCAAGCTGCGCTATCACAAAATCATTATTATGACCGATGCGGACGTGGACGGGGCACACATCAGCACCCTGCTGCTCACCTTCATCTACCGGTTCATGCCGGAGTTAATCAAGCAGGGCTATGTATACCTGGCCCAGCCGCCGCTCTACAAGATTGAGAAGAACAAAAGGGTATGGTACGCCTACAGCGACGCGGAACTCAATGACATCTTAAAAGAAATCGGCCGCGACAGCAGCAATAAGATCCAGCGCTACAAAGGACTGGGAGAGATGGACGCCGAGCAGCTCTGGGAGACCACCATGGATCCGGAGAGGCGGATTCTCCTTCGTGTCACCATGGACGAGGAGACCACATCGGAAATCGACCTGACCTTTACCACCCTGATGGGAGATCAGGTGGAACCGCGCCGGGAGTTTATCGAGGCAAACGCGAAATACGGAACGCTGGATATTTAAGGAGGAGACCAAATGGAACCAAATGTATTTGACAAGGTTCACGACATAGACTTAAAAAAGACCATGGAGAAATCCTACATCGACTACGCCATGAGCGTAATCGCGGCCAGAGCCCTCCCAGACGTGCGGGACGGCTTGAAACCGGTGCAGAGGCGTGTCCTCTACTCCATGATCGAGTTAAACAACGGTCCGGACAAGCCTCACAGGAAATGTGCCCGTATCGTCGGTGATACCATGGGTAAATACCACCCCCACGGAGACAGCTCCATCTACGGAGCATTGGTGAATATGGCCCAGAAATGGTCTACCCGCTATATGCTGGTGGACGGCCACGGAAACTTCGGCTCCATTGACGGAGACGGAGCTGCCGCCATGCGTTACACCGAGGCCAGACTTTCCAAGATTTCCATGGAAATGCTGGCGGACATCGGCAAAGACACCGTAGATTTTGTCCCCAACTTTGACGAAACGGAGAAAGAGCCCACCGTCCTCCCGTCCAGATACCCGAACCTTCTGGCAAACGGCACCTCCGGCATCGCCGTAGGCATGGCCACCAATATCCCGCCTCACAACCTGCGGGAGATCATCGCCGCCGTGGTGAAGATCATTGACAACCGGGTAAACGAGGACCGGGATACAGACATGGACGAGATCCTGGACATCGTCAAAGGGCCGGATTTCCCCACCGGCGCCACCATTTTGGGAAGGCGGGGGATCGAAGAATCCTACCGCACCGGCCGCGGCAAGATCAAAGTCCGCGCCGTCACCAACATTGAGACCCTGTCAAACGGCAAGAGCCAGATCATTGTCACTGAGCTGCCTTACATGGTAAACAAAGCCCGCCTCATCGAGAAAATCGTGGAGCTGGTAAAGGAAAAGCGGGTGGACGGCATCACCGACATCCGGGACGAGTCCAACCGGGAAGGCATCCGGGTCGTGATCGAGCTGCGCCGCGACGTAAACGCCAACGTGCTGTTAAACCAGCTGTTAAAGCACACCCAGCTTCAGGACACCTTCGGCGTCATCATGCTGGCCCTGGTAAACAACGAGCCGAAGGTCTTAAACCTCCTTCAGATGCTCACCTACTATCTGGATCACCAGAAGGACGTGGTGACCAGAAGGACAAAATACGATTTAAACAAGGCAGAGGAGCGCGCCCACATTTTAGAGGGCCTGCTCATCGCCCTGGACAATATTGACGAGGTCATCCGCATTGTCCGCGGAAACCGGACGGCCCAGGGGGCAAAAGCGGAGTTGATGGAGCGTTTTGGCTTAAGCGACGCCCAGGCCCAGGCCATCATTGATATGCGCCTGAGAACCCTGACCGGCCTGGAGCGGGAGAAAATCGAGGCGGAGTACGCCGAGCTTAAAAAGACCATCGAGCGTCTGCGCGCCATCCTGGCGGATGAAAAGCTCCTTCTTGGCGTCATTCGTGAGGAAATCCTGGTGATCTCCGACAAATACGGCGATGACCGCCGGACCTCCATCGGCATTGACGACGAGATGTGCGACGAGGATCTCATCCCCAACGAGGACATCGTCATCGCCATGACCAACTTAGGCTACATCAAGCGTATGGCCATTGACAACTTCAAGAGTCAGAACCGCGGCGGAAAGGGCATTAAGGGGATGCAGACCATTGAGGAGGACTACATAGAAGACCTCTTTATGACCACCACCCACCACTATATCATGTTCTTTACCAACTCCGGCCGCGTATACCGCTTAAAGGCGTACAACATTCCGGAGTCCGGCCGCACCGCCAGAGGAACGGCCATTGTGAACCTGCTTCAGCTCCTGCCGGGAGAGAAGATCACCGCCATCATTCCCATGAAGGAGTACGGCGAGGACGAATACCTGCTCATGGCCACCAAGAACGGCATGGTGAAAAAGACCCCCATGCGGGAGTACGAAAACGTCCGCAAAAACGGCCTCCAGGCCATTGTGCTGAAGGAGGACGACGAGCTGATCGAGGTAAAGGCCACTGACGATAAAAAAGACGTGTTCCTGGTGACAAAGAAGGGAATGTGCATCCGTTTCCACGAGACGGACGTGCGCGTGACCGGCCGTGTTTCCATGGGCGTGATCGGTATGCACTTAAATGAGGGTGATCAGGTCGTGGGAATGCAGGTGGATACCCAGGGCGAATACCTCCTTGTGGTTTCCGAAAAAGGCATGGGAAAACGGACCGACATCGACGAATTCAAGCCGCAAAAGAGAGGCGGAAAAGGCGTTCTCTGCTATAAGATCACGGAAAAGACCGGCGATCTGATCGGCGCCAAGCTGGTATTTGACGACAGGGATATTATGCTCATCACCACAGAGGGCATTATCATCCGGATTTCCGTAAATGATATTTCCATCTACGGCCGGAACACCTCCGGCGTAAAGCTGATGAATATTGAGCAGGATTCCGACATTACCGTAGCCAGCATTGCCAAAGTCCGTGAGAGTGAGAATAAAGAGGCGGACGACGGAGATGAGGAAGACGGCGAGGAGTCTTCCGAGGCTGAGGAGACAGAGGAATAGGATAAGCATTTCAAAAATGGGGCAGTTGCAGACCGGCTGCCCCATTTTAGGCATAAGGAAATAAATTCCAGCACAAAATACGTCCGGCCGGAAAGGTATACCGGGCAGAAAAGGGGAAAGAAACAGTGAGAGAGATTCAGGCATCCCAGATCACCCAGGCGGTGAGAGATATGTGCATTGAGGCAAACTACAGCCTGTCTCCGGATATGAGGCAGCGCTTTGAAACGGCGGCAGACCAGGAGGAATCCCCCCTGGGAAAAATGATTTTCGGCCAGCTGAAGGAAAATCTGGACATCGCGCAGCAGGATCAGATTCCCATTTGCCAGGACACGGGCATGGCAGTGGTGTTTGTAAATGTGGGACAGGAGGTTCACATTGACGGAGATCTGACGGCAGCGGTGAACGAGGGCGTGCGCTTAGGCTATGAGGAAGGCTATCTGAGAAAATCCGTGGTCCGCGATCCCATCGAACGGGAAAACACCAGGGACAACACCCCCGCCGTCCTGCACACCTCCCTGGTGCCGGGAGACCAGGTGGAAATTACCGTGGCCCCCAAAGGATTTGGCAGCGAGAATATGAGCCGGATCTTTATGTTAAAGCCGGCAGACGGATTGGAGGGCGTAAAACAGGCCATTCTCACCGCTGTTCGGGATGCCGGCCCCAACGCCTGTCCGCCCATGGTAGTGGGCGTGGGCATCGGCGGCACCTTTGAAAAATGCGCCCTGATGGCCAAACACGCCCTGACCAGGGATGTAAACGAATCTTCACCCATTCCCTATGTAAGGGAGCTGGAGCAGGAAATGTTAAACCGTATCAACGGCCTGGGCATCGGCCCCGGCGGCTTAGGCGGCGCCATCACCGCCCTGGCGGTCAACATTGAGACCTATCCCACCCACATTGCCGGACTGCCGGTGGCAGTCAACATCTGCTGTCACGTAAACCGCCACGCCAAACGGATTCTGTAAGGGCGGTCAAGCCATACATTTTTAAGGAGGCGCATCAAATGGAATATCATATTCAGGCCCCGATTACAAAAGAAACAGCTGCCATGCTGAAGGCCGGGGACTACGTTTACATAAGCGGCACCATTTACACAGCCAGGGACGCCGCTCACAAGCGCATGGATGAAACTCTGGACAGAGGGGAGACGCTCCCGCTGTCTCTGGAAGGAAATGTGATCTACTATATGGGCCCGTCGCCCGCCAGGGAAGGACGCCCCATCGGTTCCGCCGGCCCCACCACCGCCAGCCGTATGGACAAATATACGCCCAGGCTGCTGGATCTGGGCCTTGGCGCCATGATCGGAAAGGGAAAGCGCAGTCCGGAGGTGGTTGACGCCATTATCCGCAACGGTGCCGTCTATTTCGCGGCGATCGGCGGAGCCGGAGCCATTCTCTCCAAATGTATCAAAGACTCCCAGGTCATCGCCTATGACGATCTGGGCACAGAGGCCATCCGCCGCCTGGAAGTGGAGGATTTCCCTGCCGTGGTGGTCATTGACAGCACGGGACAGAATCTTTACGAGACAGAATTATTAAAATACAGAAAAGAATAGGAACGCAGTATGAACAGAATTGTATGGATGGTGTTCCGGAACCTGTTCCGGGCGCCCTTCTGGTTTGCCCATATTGTCCGCATGGGAGCGGAGGACACGCCCTACAGCGAGCAGGAACGCTACGACTACATCCGCCGCATGGTGGAAACCATCAATATTACCGGCCGGGTCAGCGTGCAGGTATACGGAGTGGAAAATCTGCCGCAGCAGGACGGTTTCATCATGTTTCCAAACCATCAGGGACTGTTTGACGTGCTGGCCCTCATTGAGGCCAGTAGCCATCCCTTTGGTGTGGTCATCAAAAAAGAGGCCGCCGGCATCCTTCTGGTAAAACAGGTGGTGCGCGCTCTCCGCGGCATTGCCATTGATCGTGACGACATCAAGAGCGCCATGGAAATCATCCGCCAGATGACGCGGGAGGTAAAAGAAGGGAGAAACTACGTCATATTTCCGGAAGGCACCAGGAGCCGAAACGGCAACCAGATTCTCCCTTTCAAAGCCGGAACCTTCAAAAGCGCCGTAAATGCCCGCTGTCCCATTGTCCCGGTAGCCCTGATTGACAGCTACCGCCCATTTGATGAAGGCGGAATCGGTAGACGCACCGTGCAGGTACACTTCCTTCCCCCTCTGATGCCGGAACAATATATAGGAAAAAAGACCGTAGAAATCGCAGATATTGTGCATGACAGCATCCAGGACAAAATCGACCAAAATATTTGGTAACAGTTCAGCCATGCAGAAACATATGGCAAAATACTGCGTGGGAGCTTGCTCACTAAGCAGTTTTTTGCCATATGTTTCTATAGGGCGGACGCCCTACATGAATAATTTGACGGCTAATAATGTTTAACGTTAGCCAATTTTAAAAATCCGTCAAATTATGAATGGCATGGCTGAACTGTTACAATATTTAAAAAAATAAGGAAAAAACGGCTTGACAAGCCTTCAACTGTCGTTTATAATAACTCATGCACTTGCGAAGTGCGCCATATTGTAAAATGTGGGTTCGGAGAAATACTCAAGAGGCCGAAGAGGCGCCCCTGCTAAGGGTGTAGGTCGGGCAACCGGCGCGAGGGTTCAAATCCCTCTTTCTCCGCTCTTTTCGAAAGAAAAGAAAATAAAAAAAGTTGTTGACAAAACAGAATGGTTATGATAGAATCAATAACCGCTGTCGAAAACGACAACGATGAGGTTTGAAAAAAACTTCAAAAAGCTGTTGACAAAGCAAACGAGTTATGATAGAATCAATAACCGCTGCGCAAAACGACAGCGACGAGGAATGAAAAACTTCCTCAAAAAAATAAAAAAAGTTGTTGACAAAGCGAACGACTTGTGATAACATAAGAGAGTTGCTGCTGAGGCAACAACAAAGCAAAGAACCTTGATAATTGAAGATTAAACAGTATGTAAAACCCTGAAAATTCTTAAAAACAAAAGGCTGTTTCGGCCTTGGGTTTATGAGAAATTCAGAACGAAACCAAGTAAATGAAGGTTTAACAACAATAGCCAAGCTAAAGTTTTGAACCGATCAAATCTTAAACATGAGAGTTTGATCCTGGCTCAGGATGAACGCTGGCGGCGTGCCTAACACATGCAAGTCGAGCGAAGCTGTTTCAAGGAAGTTTTCGGATGGAATTGAAATAGACTGAGCGGCGGACGGGTGAGTAACGCGTGGGTAACCTGCCTCATACAGGGGGATAACAGTTAGAAATGACTGCTAATACCGCATAAGCGCACAGGACCGCATGGTCAAGTGTGA
>NZ_NFLE01000005.1 GCF_002160755.1 Lachnoclostridium sp. An14 | reverse complement strand
GGCAAAGAATCAGGTTATCGGCAAATTACATATAGGAATACGGGAAAAAATGTGCTATAATAGGGGCACTGATGAAGAATCAGTTAAGGGTTTTACAACAGAAGAACGATTCTGTTGTATCTTCCGCCAGCAAATCCAGCTGTTCCAGCTGCCTGAGATGGCTTTTTCCGCTCTCCATCGTATAAATCCTCGTCGTGTCAATGCTGCTGTGGCCCAGCACTTCAGAAAGGCGCAGCAGATCTTTTTCCTGACTGTAATACATTCTGGCGAACAGGTGGCGCAGATTGTGAGGGAACACCTTCTTCTTTTCCACCCCGGCCAGCATTGCCAGTTTTTTCATTTCCCTCCAGATATTGCTTCGGTCCATGGGATTTCCGTTTCTGGTGACAAAGATGATTCCCCGCAGGATATTCCGCCTGGCGGCGTAGTCCCGCAGCATCCGGCAGAGCTGGGCCGTCATGAAGATCCGCCTCACCTTTCCCTTACAGTCCACCTCGGCGCACTGCCGCTCCACCGCCTCCACCGTGATAAAGGGAAGCTCGGAAACCCGGATGCCGGTGGAACATAAGGTCTGCAAAAGCAGGCACATCCTCTCGTCCCCCTTTTCCCCGGCAACGCGAATCAGCCGGCGGTACTCCTCCTTTGACAGTTCCTTCTGCTCCGGACAGAATACCGACCGGCTGATCCTGATCAATCTCACTGTGCAGGAATCCCATGTTGCAAAGCGGAAAAAACTGTTGAGAGCCGCCAGCGCCCCGTTTACAGTCATGGGCGCCAGCTCCGTTTTCAGCTCCTCCTTCCAGTCCATCACCATCCCCTTGTGGATGGCCCGCCCGCCTGCGTACTCCTGAAACTGCCGCACATAATGGCAGTATTTCTGTATGGTACTCCTGCTTTTCTCATTTTCCCTCATCCAAAGCACGTAAGCGTCAACAAGCTGGTCTGTAATAATGTAAGTTTTCATTGATGATTCCCCTTCCCAGTCGCGGACCTGCGGCAGTCCGCCATTCTACTCTTATTAGACGAAGGGGTCAAAAGAACTTTTGTCCCCTTGCGGGCACCAGGGGCAGACATCCTTCCGCGGGCAAGCCCGCAAAAGACTCCTGCCATGTTATCCTGGTATCCTTATTATAGAGTCAATGTCTGAAAAAGGGTATGGAATATATTTCCAATTTAATTCTGGAACTTTTTGCAGATTTTTACCACCACGCCGCTCAATGCCCAGAGGGCGATGGCGTTGGGGATGACCATCAGTCCGTTAAAGAAATCGGACAGGGTCCACACCAGATCCACCTTCAGGGTGGAGCCCACCATCACGAAGGCCACCACCAGCAGGGAGTACACCACTCCCGCCTTTTCCCCGAACAGATACTTCATATTCACCAGGCCGAAGAAATGCCAGCCCAAAATGGTGGAAAAGGCGAAAAACAGCAGGCAGACCGCCACGAACACATCTCCGAATCCCGGGAAACTGGTGGCAAAGGCCGCCTGGGTCAGGGCCGTTCCCGTTTTTCCGGAATCCAGGACTCCCGTGGTCAAAATGGAAAATACGGTCAGATTCAAAATGATGAAGGTATCCACAAACACGCTGACCATGGCCGCCAGACCCTGCTCGTGAGGGTTCTTCGCCTTCGCTCTGGCGTGGGCGTGGGGGGTGGAGCCCATGCCGGCCTCGTTGGAAAACAGGCCTCTGGCCACGCCGAACCGGATGGCCTCCCGCACGGTGATTCCGATGGCCGCCCCGCCTAACGCCTGGGGATCAAAGGCCCCTACCACGATCATTTTGATGGCCGCCGGCACCTGGGTGATATGTAAGAAAATCAGGGCCAGGCTGCCCACAATATAGATACCCGCCATAAAAGGCACAATCTTTTCCACCACTGCCGCCAGACGGTTTACGCCGCCCAGGAAAATGAAGGCACACACCACTGCCAGGATCACGCCGATGTAAATGGGTTTCACCTCAACGCCTCTGGAAGTAAACACCTCTGAGAATGCCGCCCCGATGGAGTTGGACTGCACCATGTTTCCCATAAAGCCCAGGGCCAGCACGATGAACACCGCGAAACAGCCCGCCAGGAATCTTCCGAATTTCCCTGTAAATGCCGCCCGGATGTAGTATACCGGTCCGCCGGTCACCTCTCCGTGCTCCACGGTCTTATACTCCTGAGCCAGAGTGGCCTCGGCGTAGATGGTGGACATTCCAAAAAACGCGCTCATCCACATCCAGAAAATAGCTCCCGGACCGCCGCTGATGAGAGCGGTGGCCGCACCGGTTAAGTTTCCCGTACCCACCTGAGCCGCGATGGCCGTGGCTACAGACTGGAAGGGGGTCATCTCTCCTGCCTCTCCCTTTTCGCCCTTGAGACGCATATGTCCAAAGACCAGCTTACAGCCTTCCCCGAACTTCCGCACCTGGATAAACCGGAGCCGGATGGTGAAATAGATCCCCGTCCCGCACAGCAGGATAATGAGGATCACATTCCACAACACATCACTGGCCTGACTGACAATTTGACTGATAGTTTCCATACTCGTTCTTCCTCCTGATCTCACATAGATTGTCCGCCGATTGTGCACATCAGTTTCCTCGGCGCGCACATTCCGAGCACAAAAAAATGTGCACCGGAGCACATAACCGCCAGAGACCTCTGTTTTATCAGAAATTACGTTTTCTGTAAAACAAAAAAGCTGATATGTACATATCAGCTCTCTGAGAAAGTTTACACTGCCCTGTCCTTTTGCCTGAGAGATACAGCAGGTTCTTTTTCCTTCCTGCCTTACACCTTCGGCGCTCACACGGAGACTCTCCAGAGAGGTTGCCTTCCCTTTTGGAAAACAACTGCTATATACCATAGCACAGGCAACCCCCGTTGGCAAGTCTTTTTTGGGAAATTTTTCAGGAATTTCCCGGGATTTTTCAGGTTTCCCGGAGAAATGACGATTCCATTTCCAGGGCTTTCCCGTTTTCTGCCCCTTTTTCGGCGTTAAAACCCGTACACCTCCGCCGCGTTTCCTGAAAACACCGCCTCCCACCAGCGCTCCGGGATGATCCGTTTTGTAAATTCAATATAGTCCTCCAGATTCGCCAGGGGCCAGTCCGTACCGAACATCAGCTTTCCGTAGTCTCCCATATACCGCAGCCAGGTGTCCAGATAGGAAATGTAGCCGCCCTGCTCCCGGAAAAAATCCTCCATCACGATCCGTCCCTCCAGAAGGCCGGAGAGGTCGGCGCGCACGTTCTCATTTTTCCGCACCACACAGGCGGCATCCTGGAGCCAGGGATTCCCGAAATGGCACATCACAAACTGCACCCTGGGATGGGCGGCTGCCGCCTCGTCCATGGTCAGGGGGTGGCTGTACTTCAACACCGCCCCGGTCCCGGCCGTCTCTCCCATGTGGACAGCCACCGGTTTCCCGTAGGCCGCCGCCAGCTCGTAACACGGCCCGTACATGGGATCTGTAATATAGTAGGGATTGTAGCCGGGGTACAGCTTGATGCCAGCGCAGGTTTCCCGCTGCAAATGGCGCTCCACCAGGTCCCAGGCCTCAGCCGTGACCCGGCCGCCGCTCTCCTGGAGGTAGAAGCTGTCCAAGCCGATGCAGTAGCGCAGGTATTCCGGGTACTTTTCGTGCTCCTTCAGGGAAAGCACGCCGTTTCCCATCACCACGCCCCCGGCGATCCCCAGCCTGGCGTACTCCTTCCGCAGATGGCTTTCCGTATTTTCATGGCCCGCCGCCAGGGCGATCTCCTCAAAATATCCCGGCTCTCCCGGGCAAAAATGCAGATGCGCGTCGATGATTTTCATGGATGTCTCCTCCCTTTCCTGCCCCCTATCATAGCACAGACGGCGGAAAATGTAAAAGCATAGGAAAAACCGGCCCGCGCCAGCTTTCCCCCTTAAGCAGCATTCCATATAAAAGGAAAAGAGAGGGCCCGCCGCCCGCCGTTTCTCCGGCAGGCCGCCTCAGGCCCTCCCCATATCCCTTCTTTTATTTATTCCGCGCTCACAAACAGGGAATTCACATCCAGCTCGTTTTCAATCATTCCGGCCTCCAGCATGAAATCCGCCGTTTTCTGGAAACCGGCCCGGTCCGCGTCCGTCACTTCCAGGCTGAAATCATAGGCGCCGTACATACTCTCCACGGCCTCCCCGTCCAGATCCAGCTCCGCTGCCACCAGCTCCACCGTCTCCTCGTGGTTGTTCTCCATAAAACCGGCGATGGCCTGCTGGGCCGCCTCCAGCCGCTCCATGATCTCCGGGTGTTTCTCGTAGAAGGCTCCCGTCACCGCTACGGCGATGCCGGCGTCGATGAGGCCGTCCCCGTCAGTCACCAGATGATAGCCCAGCTGCTCCGCCTGGTAAGCGGTGGCTCCCGCCAGCATGGCCACGTCCAGGCTGCCACCCTCCAGTCCGGCCATGGCGTCGGGAATGGACATATTCACATAATTTACGTCGTCAACGGTCATATCCGCCGTAGCCAGATAAGCCGCCAGCAGCTCGTGCAGGTTCGTTCCCACCGGTCCTGCGATGGTCTTTCCCGCCAGGCTCTCCGGCGTGGTCAGGCTGTCGTCCTTGGTGTACAGGCAGAACGCCTTGGGGGAACGGCTGTACATATTGGTGACCTTGATGTCCGCCCCGTTGGCGGCGGAGAGAATCACGGAGCTGGCGCCCACAGCGTAGAGCACCTGTACATCCCCGGAGGCCAGGGCCTGGGTCTGATCCGCCCCGGAGGTGATCTCCGCGTACTCCACCTGGATTCCCAGATCCGCGAAGGCGTCCGCGAAAATGCCCTGGCTCTTTTCCACGATGCTGGGCACGTTTAAGGGGGAGGTCACATAGGTAACTACCAGTTTCTCCAGGCCAGAGCTCTCCGCAGCCCCGTCAGCCTCTCCCGCCGTTGTCTCCTGGGCGCTCTCCGCGGCCGCGGTAGTGGTCTCCTCTTTCTGGCCCGCGCAGCCCGCCAGGGCCGCCGCTCCCACGCTGACAGCCGTCAGCAATGCAAATACACGTCTTTTCATCATAAAAATCCTCCTAGTCTGTCTCTTGTTCCTTCTTGTTCATCTATGGAAACGGCGCTGCCGCTTTCCTCCTCCAAATGACGGATGATGTCCCGTTTCAGCCCGATAAAACGATCCTCCAGCAGGTTTCTCTCCTCGCCCGCCTCTCCGATCCCGTACTCCTTTTTCACCCGGCCCTTTTCGATGATCACGATTTTGTGCCCCAAAAGCAGGGCCTCGTCGATGCTGTGGGTGACAAAGAGAATGCTGCAGTTCTCCGCCTGCTGCACCCGCAGAAGCTCCTTCTGCATCTGTTCTCTGGTGAAATGATCCAGCGCCGCGAAGGGCTCGTCCATCATAATAAAGGACGGCCGGTAAGCCAGGGCGCGGGCCAGGGCCACCCGCTGCATCATTCCTCCGGAGAGCTGGGAGGGATAGGCCTTCTCAAACCGCTCCAGGCCCACTACCCGGAGGATTTCCTCCACCCGCTCCCCGCTCTCTCTCCGCTCTCTGCCCCGCAGGCCGAACAGGATATTTTTCCTCACGTCCAGCCAGGGCATGAGCCTGGGCTCCTGAAACACGAAGGCCGTCCGGTGGGAACCGGCAAACCGGATTTCCCCGGCATCCGCCTGCTCCAGGCCGCCGGTTAAGCGCAGCAGCGTGGTCTTCCCGCAGCCGCTCCGCCCCAGCACCACCGTGATCCGTTTCTCCGGGATGCGCAGGTCGATTCCGGTGAGAACCGGCAGCTTTCGCCCCTCCACCTCGTAGGACTTACACAGCCCCCTGATCTCAATCCCACCCATTTTCATACGTTCCTTTCAACAGTCTGCTGATGGCCAGCCCAAACAGCCGGTCCGTGACATAGCCCACGGCGCCGATCACCAGGATGCCCACGATCACCTTGTCCGTCCGGGACATCTGCTGGGCAAACAGGATCATGTGGCCCAGCCCCGTGGATGCCGCCACCATCTCCGCCCCGATGATGGCCCGCCAGCTGTAGCCCAGCCCGATGCGCATTCCCACCAGGATGTCCGCCGACGCGTAGGGCAGAACGATTTTCAGAAATTTCTCCCCACGCCCGTAGCCAAACATATCCCCCACCTCCATGAGTTTCCGGTCACAGCCCGTAAACCCTTTTACGATGTTTAAATACATGGGAAAAAAGGAGGCCAGCACGATGATCACCGTCTTTGTGGTCTCCCCGATGCCGCACCAGAGGATCAGCAGGGGAATCATGCTTAAAGGGGGCACATTCCGGAAAAACTGCACCAGATACTCAAAGTACGGCCCCGCCGCCGGCAGCACCGCCCGCGCCATCCCCAGTATAAACGCCAGGACAAAGGCGATGAAAAAGCCGCGGAACACCCGGGCCATGCTGATGGCCACATCCTCAAAGATCTCCCCGGACAGCCACATTTTCCGGAAACTGTCCAGCACCTTTCCCGGCGGCGGCAGTACGTAGGCGCTGAACAGCTCCATGCGGCAGATCCCGTACCACACCGCCAGAATCAGCAAAATCCCTGCCAGCGGCGGCAGAAACCGTTTCAGCCGGCTCACAGCCCTGTCACCCCGTCCCCGTTGTGACAGCCGCCGTCACAGTATAACAGCTCCACAAGCTTCACTCCCTTCCAACACTCCCGGCCCAGATACCGCTCCACCGCGTCCGGCCCGGTCACAGAATCCACCTCTCCCAGGGAGGAGAAAAATCCCGGCGGAATCGGGCTCTCCTCCAGCGTCCCGGCCTTCAGGCGATTGCCGTTTCCCGGCCCGCGGGACGGTTCCAGCCGCTCCAGCAGCCGGTTCCAGGGGATAAACTCCGTATCCGAAAGCCCCAGCTCATTCCCGGCGTCCGCCAGAGCCTGGCAGGGGGTGGTGATGATCTTCTTCTCTCCCCAAAGCTCCGGCCGTCCGGCGATCTCCCTGGCACAGTGAAGAAGAATGGGCTCAATGGCAGGTACGGCCAGGCTGCCGGACGGCTCCGGGCCGTCTTTCGTCCGCCCCGCCAGGGAGGCGGACGGTTCCCGGCCGTCTTCTGCCAGCCCCGCCAGGGAGGCGGATGGTTCCCAGCCGTCTTTTGCCAGCCCCGCCAGGCTGCCGGACGGCTCCGGGCCGTCCTTCGTCCGCCCCGCCAGGGAGACAGACATTTCCCGGCCGTCTTCCGCCAGCCCCGCCAGGGAGACGGACATTTCCCGGCACTCCCGCGGCCGTTCCCTCCAGCAGCTCTCCTCCCGTTCTCCCGCCGTTCCCATGGATTCCGGACAGGCCGCCCAGCATTCTGAGTGAGCAGCGCCTCTTTTTAGCCGCCGCTCCACCTCCGGACAGCGCACATCCGCCACTGTACCGCCGCCGCTCTCCGCCAGCCGGCGGTACTTCTCCCGGACGACGGCGCCCCAGTCCGTCTCACAGAATACCCGGCAGAGCCGGTGGCGCTCCAGAAAAGCGGCCAGTTCCTCCCCGGCATACATCCGGTCCACCACCGGATTAATCAGTATATAAGTCAATGGTTCCTTCCTCCGTCGTCCCTTTGATTGATTTCCGTTCATCGGAGTTGATTGTAGTTAGTTTTAATTAACTTCCATAATCCTACCAAAATACTATGGAATTGTCAACCAAAATTCCGCGCCAACTGCAAACATTTTTATGGCCCGTTCTTTCGTGGTTCATTCTGCGGCCGTTCTGCCACCGCTATGACCATTCGCCGCCGTCCTTTCGATGGATTTCCGCCTAATCCCCAAAATAGTACAGGGCCTTGAGATACCCCTTCTCGTCAAACACCGGTTTATTGCCGGAATAATCGCTGGTATTGCCCGCGTCCTCAGCCTCATAGCGGATTCTCCGAAAAACTCCCGGCACCTGGGCGGAACGGTTGCCATCCATGGTGAAATAATTGCCATATTCCTCCTCCGCTCCCTTCAGAACGCAGACCGGCCCCTTATAGACCGGGCAGAATAAGGTATCGGCGCTGTTATGCCAAAGGCTGTAGCTGCCCTTATCCAGTTCATAGGATAAAAAATAATAATCCGGCTCTCCGTTTCCCGCCTCCCCTTCCTCTAAGGCCGTCAGCATACAGTCCCCGTAATTCGGGTTGTCGGAACGGGCTGCCACCGCTTGTTTGCCGTTCAGAGCGTCCAGAGTCAAAATGACGGTTTTTCCCTGCTCCATCACCTGCTCATATTCCTCCCCGGTCATGGTCACCGGCAGGGCAATCTCCCCTGGGACTTCATAATAGATTCCCCGATCCTCTGCCCGTTCCGCATCCGCCGAAAAGGTGACCCAGATCTCCCCGGAATCCGGCAGCAGGCTCTGATAGGGGGTCTCCGGCAGGCCTTCCCAGGTCTCTTTATAGGCGGCTGCGTCCTCATCCTCCTTCATGTCCTCCTGTTCCTTGAGAAAAGCAATATTCCTCCGAAACAGGCCGGACAGCCGCTCCTCAGAGAAGTCCTCCGGGGATACGGTTTTCCGATACCAGGGCTGCTGCTCAAAATACGCCGACAGCTCCGGCGAATCAAAGCCTCTGCCCAGAATCGCGTAATACTGGTTCCGCAAAATTTTCAGCTCCGCCTTTGTCAGCCCATTGGTGTCCGCGGCATTGACCAGTCTGGTAAGGAGCTCCGGACAAAACAGGCTGTCCGTGGGATAATAGGTGCCGTTCACCTGCCCGGCATCCAACGCTCCGTCCTCTCCCGCCTGGATGAGCTCCGCCTGAATCGCTCCGTTTTCCAGAAATGTGACCTTCAGCTCTGATCCGGCACCGTCTTGGCCCTCCATTGTATAGACGGGTGTTCCCGGATCATAGTCCAGCGTATAGGTGTCCAGGATCGCACTCTGCCAATCCCCATTTTCCACTTCCTTTAACATCACCATCAGACGGTTCCGATGCAGCCGTTCTCCCGGCAGCACCTCCAGCTGCCGCTCATAATTTCCCGCCTGAAAATAAGTCCCGCAGCAGGCCTTCGCCTCCGCCGTGATCTCCCGCTCCTCCGGCGGCGCAGCCGGGGCTGTTTCTCCCTGCATTTCCTCCTCTGTCTCCGCCGCGGCCGACGTCCGATCCGTCACAGGCCCTTCCGCCGCCTGGCATCCCGCCATCCACAACACTGCCATCAAGATCAGCCACTGTTTTTTCATCCCGTTTCCTCTCCTTTCTCTGACTGTTCTGCCAATACGCTCCATTTCTTTTATTGTAGCAGGCCCGGGCGTTTCCGTCCTTACTCTCCCCTTAATTCTTTCTGACATTTTCGCAGCACGCGGCAGCCAGTTTCCCTTGCGCGGAGTGTGCCTCCCGCCGGAGTCCTCCGCGTCATAGCTCCCCCAGTTCTCTACGCCACATCCCCAGCTTTCTCCACTGTAAAAAAGTGTGCGCTTGGCGTACACTCGCGCCGGAGCGCGGCTGCGTCAGCAGCCATATTCCTCTGCGCGGAGTGCGCCTCCCGCCGGAGGCTTTTGTGTCATAGGGAACGCAGTTTCCTATGACACAAAAAAAGGGAACCCCTCCCGGAGTTCCCTCTCACCTATTTTCCTTACTGGATCACCTTCACCGGGCACTTTTCTGCGCATTTGCCGCAGTTGGTGCACTTCTCGTAGTCGATGACCGCCACGTTGTTGTCCATGTGAATGGCGTCGAATTCGCACTGTTTCGTGCACAGCGTACAGCCGATGCAGCCAACCTCGCATTTTGCCTTCACATCCTTGCCCTTGTCATGGGAAGAACACTGTACCAGATGCTTCGCGTCGTAGGGTACCAGCTCAATCAGATTCTTCGGGCAGGCAGCCACACAGGCGCCGCAGGCCACACATTTCTCCTTGTCCACCACAGCGATGCCGTCGATCACCTCGATGGCGCCGAACTGGCAGGCCTTCACGCAGGAGCCAAAGCCCATACAGCCGTAGGAGCAGGCCTTCGGACCGGCGCCGGGCGTTACCATCGCCTTGCGGCAGTCCTCAATGCCGGAGTACTGATACTGATTTTTCGCCTTGTCACAGGTGCCCTTACATTTTACAAAGGCCACCTTCTTCACGCCGGCCGCCGCGTCCACGCCCATGATGGCCGCGATCTTCTCCGCTACGGGAGCGCCGCCTACGGGACAGGCGTTTACAGGAGCCTCGCCTGCGGCGATGGCCTTTGCCAGAGCGTCACAGCCCGCGAAACCGCAGCCGCCGCAGTTGTTTCCCGGCAGCTCCTCGCGGACTGCCATTTCCTTCTCGTCTACTTCTACCTTAAACGCCTCGCCGAAGATCCCCAGGCCGAAACCAACTACGATTCCGACCGCGGCCACTACGGCGGCAGCGATAACGATTGCCATAATATTCATTTTCGTCTCCTCCCCTTACAGTAATCCGGAAAATCCGAAAAATGCGATTGCCATCAATCCCGCGGTTACCAGTACGATGGGAGATCCCTGGAAGTTGTGCGGAATGTCGTTCCCCTCGATGTGCTCACGGATACCCGCTAACAGCACGATGGCAATGGTGTAGCCGAGAGCCGTACCCACGCCGTTTACCACGCTCTGAAGAAAGCTGTACTCATACTTTACGTTGTTTAACGCAACGCCCAGCACGGCGCAGTTGGTGGTGATCAGGGGCAGGTACACGCCCAGGGCGTTGTACAGGGACACCATGCACTTCTTTAAGAACATCTCCACGATCTGCACCAGGGCGGCGATCACCAGGATGAATACAATGGTGTTCAGCCAATCCAGGCCCAAGGGCTCCAGCACGAACTCATAAATGAGGCTGGCCACGATGGACGCGATCGTGATAACGAAGATAACCGCACCGCCCATTCCTGCGGAGGTGCTGACCTTCTTGGAAACGCCGACGAAGGAACAGATTCCAAGGAACTGGCTCAGTACGACGTTGCTGACAAGCGCGGAGCTTATCGCGATAATGAGTAACTCTACCATCTATTTCCCCTCCTCTTTCCTTACTCGGCCTTTGCCTGGTCATGTCCGGCACAGCTTAAGCAGTCGCCGTTACAGCCGCTGGATTTCTTTTTCTTCTTCACGTTGGTCGCGCAGGGCGCTTTCAGCTTGTTCTGCAGGGCAGTCAGCATAGCCAGCACGAAGAACGCTCCCGGAGCCAGGATGAAAATGGAGATCGGGGTGTAGGAGGCCGGCATAATGGTGATGCCGAAAATGCTGCCCGCGCCCAGAATCTCACGGAAACCGCCGATCAGTACCAGGGCAACGGTGAATCCCAGGCCCATTCCGATTCCGTCAAAGGCGGAAACGATGGGGCCGTTCTTCATGGCATACGCCTCGGCACGGCCAAGAATGATACAGTTTACAACGATCAGGGGAATGTAGATTCCCAGAGCGCTGTATAAGGACGGCACAAAGCCCTCCATCAGCATATCCACGATGGTAACCATGGATGCCACGACCACGATCTCCCCCGGCAGGCGGAGACGGTCGGGAATGACCTTTCTGAGGGCGGCGATGATTAAGTTTGCCGCCACCAAAACCGCGGTAGTGGAAAGTCCCATGCCCAGTCCGTTGATGGCGGAGGTCGTTACCGCCAGGGTGGGACAGAGGCCCAGCATCTGAACGAAGATCGGGTTCTCCTTCCAGATACCGTTATAAATACGTTCTGTATACTTGTTCATCTATCTCTCCACCTCCTACTCGGCAATGCAGTTGTTTACAAAGTAAGCCGCAGCGTTTAACGCGCCGGTCACAGCGCTGGACGTGATGGTCGCGCCGCTGATGGCCTGCACCTGGTTGTCCGCGGACGCGGTGGTCTTGGTCACCTCAAACACATCCGCGATGCTCTTGCCCGGAAACTGATTCTTAAACTCCGGCTCCTGGGCCTTCATACCAAGGCCAGGGGTCTCAGACAGGGTCAGGAATCCCACGCCGGTGAGAGCGCCGTCGCTGGTAACGCCTACGGAGATCTGCACAGTGCCGCCGTAGCCCTCAGCGGAGCTGGCGGTGATCATGTAGCCGATCACGTTTCCGGAGGCGTCCTGAGCCTCCATGGCACCATCCACAGATACAGAGCCAAAGCCCTGGGCCGCGATGGTATCGGCGCTGCTCTCCACAGCCGCCGTCAGAGCGTCTGTCGTCACGAAATTCGTGGCGTCGGGAAATACCTCCCGGTAGGTGGCGTTTGCCGCCTCCTGCTGTGCCTTCGCGATGGGCTCCAAAGTGATCTCATGGACAGCGCCCAACAGCGCGCCGGCCACCAGGGTGATCACAAACAGCATGATCGCGTCTTTTACAATTCCCTTCATGTTCATGCTTTTTTGCCCTCCTTTCCAAATGCCTTGGGAAGTGTCATCTTCTCAATCATCGGCATACAGAGGTTGCTTAAAATGATGGCGTAGGACACGCCCTCCGGAGAACCGCCCCACAGACGGAAGATACCGGTTAACAGGCCCAAAAGGATGCCAAACACCACCTGCCCCTTCTTGGTGATGGGGCTGGTCACGTAGTCGGTGGCCATGAAGAACGCGCCGAAGATCAGACCGCCGGCACAGATCTGGTTCACCGTATAAGTAACGTCAAAACCGCCAAAAATAAATACGAACACCGCCACGGTCCCGATGTAGATTAAGGGGATCCTGGGGCTGATGACCTTTCTCACGATCATGTAGATAGCGCCGATTAACAGGGCGATCACGGAAACCTCACCGATGGTTCCGGGGATCTTACCCACAACCATGGCCGCCAGATCCACCTGGCTGCCGGCTCTCATCGCCGCGAGGGGGGTCGCTCCGGACACGCTGTCAAAGCCCAGCTTCGCGGAGGAGAAATTGTTCATATTTCCCGCGAAGGAGATCAGCAGGAAACATCTGGCCGCCAGAGCCGGGTTCATGAAGTTCTGTCCCAGTCCGCCGAACAGCTGCTTTACCACAATAATGGCAAACACGCCGCCTAACATAGGCATCCAGATCGGGATCTCCGGAGGCATATTGAGGGCCAGGATGATACCGGTCACCACGGCGCTGCCGTCAGCGATGGTGATAGGCTTTCCCATTCCCTTTTCCCAAACGTACTCGCTGAGCACACAGGCCGCTATGGTAGCAACCACCACTGCCAGCGCATAAAGTCCAAACTGATAAACGCCCCATACCGTCGCAGGAATCAACGCGATCACCACGTCAAACATGAGGTTCTTTGTCGTCACCTTATCCCGGACATGAGGGGATGACGATACGTGCAACATATTATTCATTGTCTTCCGCCTCCTATTTCTTCCTGCGGTTAGCCGCAACCACTTTTCTCATTTCCTTGAACGCCTGGGTGAGCGGACGTTTCGCCGGACAGATGAACGCACAGCTGCCGCACTCCACACACTCCATGCCGTTTAATTTCTCAAAGGACTCGGCGTCGTTGTTCACCGCCGCTCTCATCATCAGCACCGGAACGATGTTGCTGGGGCAAACGTCCACGCAGCGTCCGCAGCGGATGCAGGGAGTGGGCTCGTTGGCCGCCACCTCGTCCTTGCTCATGCAGGTAAGGGCGGAGGAATTCTTCATCACGGGAGCGTGGAAATCAAACATGGCCTGTCCCATCATGGGGCCGCCGTTGATCACCTTCTCCGGCTCGGTCTTAAAGCCGCCGGCTGCCTCGATCAGCTCCTCGTAGTTGGTGCCCAGTTTCACGTTGAAGTTCTGGGGCTCGGCGATGGCGTCGCCGGTCACGGTGATGATCTTTCTCATAAGCGGGGTGGATTTGCAGACCGCATTATATATAGAAATAACAGTATCCACATTGTCCACGATGCAGCCCGCGTCCGCCGGAAGCATGGAGGAATTTACCTTCCTGCCGGTCACGGCGTAGATCAGGGAACGCTCGCCTCCCTGGGGGTACTTGGTCAGCAGCGGACAAACGGAAATCTTCGGCTCGTCCTTTACTAACTCCGTCAGCTTTTTGATCGCCTCCGGCTTGTTGTTCTCAATGCCGATCACACCTTTGGCGTTCTCAAACAGGCGCAGGATCACCTTTAAGCCGCCCACCAGTTTCTCCGGCTCCTCGATCATCAGCCGGTAGTCGCTGGTCAGATAGGGCTCACACTCTGCCCCGTTCACGATCACGTAGTCGATCTTCGCGTCGTCCTTCGGCGTCAGCTTTACGTGAGTGGGGAAACCTGCTCCGCCCAGACCCACGATGCCGGCGTCCTTTACGATCTTCCGGATCTCCTCCTTGGAAAGCGCCGTATAATCACGGTCCTCGCCGACGCCCTCCACGGTCTTGTACTCGCCGTCATTTTCCACGACGATGGAATTCACCATGGCTCCGTTCGCCACTCTCCTCGGCTCTACGGCCTTCACCGTACCGGACACGGAACACACCACGTTCGCGGAAATGAAACCGCCTGCCTCCGCGATGATCTGGCCTGCAAGCACCTGGTCACCCTTCTTCACCAAAGGATTCGCGGGCGCGCCGATGTGCTGGGACAGGGGGAATACCAGCTCTCCCTTGGGCATCAGCACCTGTACCGGCTTGCTCTCCGACAGTTCTTTTCCCTCGTAGGGGTGAACGCCGCCTTTAAATGTAGCCAATCCCATTTAACTAACCCTCTTTCTTTTCTTATCTTTCGGCAATTAACGTACCGCAGGCTTTACCTTAACCCAGAACCATTATGCTAAGGTAAAGCCTGATCTTGCCATCGTGGTTAGTATATCATATTTTCCTTTGATTCTCAAACGCTTTTTTTATATTGTATACAGTATATTAATAGGAGAGCCGCCTGCAGTTCACCATTTTTCCCAATCATTTCCCGGAAATCCTGTTAAAAAAATTACAGCCTTGTTTTCCAGAAAAAACAATATTTCTCCCCGTTCCGGCTTTTTCTTTCCTTTTTTTCATATTTTCGTAATTTCTTTGGCTTTCTTCGTTATTTTTTTATCATTCTCGCAGGAAAGTTTATCGGCTTATTTATTTTTCATAAATCTTTTATTAAAAACTTTAATAAATAAAAAGTGTGCCCTTGGCGCTCAATGGCGCCGGGGCGCGGCTGCGTCAACAGCCATATGCCTCCCCGCGGAGTGTGCCTCCCCGCGGAGGCGGGTTCCATCCGTCCGCCCTCTCTATCCACTCCCCAGGGCCAAATACACGGAATGAGGCCTTCCCGCGAGCATCACTCCCGCAGAAAAGCCTCATCCGCTACAATTCTAATTGCCATTAGGTTGTAAAAAGGAAATTATGAAAATAGTCCCACAGAACCGGCCGCCGAAAGGGCGGTGATGAGTGTAGTGCATCAAGGAATTTCGATTCTTGATTTGCCCCTCCGCCGGGGACCGCAGGATTCCTTTTCATCCATGTCAGCAGCCTGCCCTTCGCAGGCCGTCACTCCATCTTCTGGAGATAGTCCAGGATCTCCTGGGCGTTGGTATCCGGTTTCGCCTTGGGCCAAACCTGCTCTACCTTTCCGTCGCTGCCGATCAAAAAGGTGGAACGCACCACTCCCATGGACACCTTGCCGTACAGTTTCTTCTCCTGCCAGACGCCGAAGGCCTGGATAGCCGTAAGCTCCGGATCGGAAAGCAGGGTAAACGGCAGGCTGTGCTTGTCCGCAAACCGTCTGTGGGACGCCTGGCTGTCCTTGCTGATTCCAAGCACCGGGATGCCCAGGCTCTCAAAATGGGGATGAGCCGCGCCGAAGGCGCAGGCCTCTCTCGTGCAGCCGGGGGTGTTGTCCTTCGGATAGAAATACACCACCACTCTGCGGCCCCGAAACTCAGACAGACGGACCATCTTTCCGTCCTGGTCGGGAAGTTCAAAATCCGGCGCCAGTTCGCCGGGAGTTAGGATTGCCATTGGCAGCTCGCCTCTTTTCTGAAATGTTCGTGCCAGGCACGATCCATATTTTCCTCGTTATTACACCATCTCGACTGCGTCTCGATGGGGTTTCTCGTCAAACGTGGATTCGTGCAAGCACGATCCATGCTTTCCTCGTTATTATACCATCTCGACTTGCGTCTCGATGGGGTTTCTCGTCAAATATGGATTCATGCAAGCATGATCCATATTTTCCTCGTTATTATACCATCTCGACTTTCGTCTCGATGGAGTTTCTCGTCAAACGTGGATTCGTGCAAGCACGATCCACGCTTTCCTCGTTATTATACCACACTTCCCGCTTATTGCAAACCGATTTCTGTAAATTCCGCTCCAACGCGCTCCAAAAAGGCACGGTCGTGCTCCACCAAAAGCAGGGTGGGGGAAAAGTTTAAAATCAGATCCTCGATCTGCTGGCGGGAGAAGACGTCGATGTAGTTTAAAGGCTCGTCCCACAGATAGAGGTGGGCCTGGCTGCAAAGGCTCCCGGCTAAAAGCACCTTCTTTTTCTGCCCGGCGCTGTAGTCCGCCATATCCTTTTCAAATTGCTCCCTGGAAAAATCCAGTTTCCGCAGAAGGGCCTTTAACAGGCTCTCCTCAATCCCCCTCTCCCTGGCAAACTCCCTTAAGGAGCCCCGCAGAAAGGAGGCGTTCTGGGGAACGTAGGAGATAATCAGGCCGCTGCCCGTCTCCACCTGCCCCTCCAGGATCCTGGCGGCGCCGGAAACCGTCCCCAAACCGCCGTCCCTAGTTTCGCAGGCGGCCAGAATGGTCTTTAACACGCTGCTCTTTCCGCAGCCGTTTTTGCCGCAGAGGGCCATCCTCGCCCCGTTTTTTACCTGGAAGGTGACGCCGGAGCAGACCGTTCTCTCCCCGTAGGCCAGAGACAGGCCTGAAACGGAGACTAGGGTTTCCTTGCGGTACGTCAGAGGAAAGAGTTTCACCTCCTCCGCCGTCTCCACATCCTTTAAAAGGCCCCGTTTTTCCTCCAGATCCCGCTCCCGCCGTTTCTCCAGGCTCTTGCGGCGCATCTGCATTTTCCGGGATTTTTCCCCCACGTAGGCCCGGCCCACACTCTGGGTGGCGTACACCGCCGACTTTTTGCCGATCTTAGTGGACTCCACGTCGTCCGCCCAGTTCCCCGCCTGTCTGGCGGCCACGGCGAGGCGGCCGATTTCCTTTTTCAGTTTTTCATTTTTCCGCAGCTCGAAACCGTCCTGTTTCTCCTTATTTTCCTGCCAGGAGGAAAAATTCCCCCGCTGCACCTGAATGGTAGCGCGGTTTAGCACCAGCACATGATCCACGCAGGCATCCATAAACGCCCGGTCGTGGGACACCAGGATAAAGCCCTTTTTTCCGTTTAGATACCGGGCCACCGCCGCTCTGGCGTTCATATCCAGGTGGTTGGTGGGCTCGTCGATGAGAAGGAACCCGTTTTCCCTGGAAAAAAGCAGGGCCAAAAGCGCCTTAGTCTGCTCCCCGTTTGACAGGGTGGCGAAGGGGCGGTATAAAATCTCCTCCCCCAGCTCCAGCCCCGCCAGCTCCTTCTTAAACCGCCACAGCTCACAGTCCGGCTGGATGAGATAGGCCAGGTCGATGGTGTCCAGGCTCTCGTCCGCCACGGGACAGGGAAAATATTCAAATTCCACAGAGGCCGAGATCCGTCCCTCATACTCGTACTTTCCCATGAGCAGGTTTAAAAATGTGGTCTTTCCCTTTCCGTTCCTGCCGATCAGCCCCAGTTTCCAGTCTGTATCCACCTGAAAGCTGGCATGATCAAAAATCACATCCGGACTCCCCTCGTAAGAAAACGTAAGTCCGGTCACGTCAATCAATGACATATGAAACCTCCATTTCCCCGCGGCTGCCGGAAACCGCCCCTCAAGCCGCCATGCCGCCGGATGGAAATCCTTTCATTCCCGCGCCGGAATCCCGCCGCGAAAACCAGCCGGTTCCTGTCTCCGCCCGGTACTGCCCCGTCCGGAGCAGGCACCGCCGGAAACTTTTGTGCCATAAGGAACGCAGTTTCTTATGACACAAAAAAAGCGGCCGGAACGCTCTCATTCCTCCGCTTAAACCAGACTTTCGCCTGTTCCGGTATCTGAATGATTTCCTTCCTGCATAGGCACAGCCCACCTGCGGATACAAGTTCCCCGCCGCAGACGCTGTCTGTTTTCATTACTGAAACATTCTGCAAGAAGTAATAATCATTCTGACACCTCACTTTCCTAAATCTGTTCCCAGTATGCCAGAGAGTGGGGCAAAATGCAAGCATTTTCTTGACATTTAATATTTTTGTAATATAATGGAAACAGGTTCTAACACTTGTAACAGTTTAGTCATGCAGAACCATAGGGCAAAAGGCTGCGTGGGAACTTGTTCACGGAGCAGTTTTTTGCCCTATGGTTCTATAGGGCGAACGCCCGACATGACTGAGCTGTTACAAAATTGTAACAATCTAATAATAAAGAATTGCGAGGTACTTTATGAACAACCTGCACCGATACGCGCGGTTGGCGGCCGTCACGGCAGCCATGGCAGCCTGTTTCTCCTTCCCGGCCTTTGCCGCGGAGCGCTCCGACGATGTCACCGGACCCGGTGTCCAGATGGAACAGGCAGCTGAGGAGGAGAATCCCGCCGAGGACGCGGAGCCTGAAAAAGGCGAGCTCCTGGGAGTTTTCACCACCACCGGCTATTGCAACTGCGAAAAATGTTCCGGCGGCCACGCCCTGACCTACTCCGGCACCGTTCCCACCGCGAAGCACACCATCTCCGCCGATTTAAACCAATATCCCATTGGTACGAAACTGTGGATCGACGGCACCGTCTACACCGTGGAGGATATGGGCAGCTCCGTAAAGGGCAACTGGATCGACATTTTTTACGGTTCCCATGAAGAAGCCTTGGAGCACGGAATGCGCTCTCAGGAAGTATACGCAGTTATAGAATAAGTTCCTTTTTACGAATGAAAACGATGGGAGACCGCTCTCCCGTCGTTTTTTTGCCATAGTGGGAAACCGCGTTCCTCATGGCGAAAAAACTCTGGCGGGACACGCGCTCCGTCCACAGGAAGATGGCTGCCAATGCGGCCGCGCTCCGGCGCGGGCGTACACTGCTGCGCTCACGCTTTTATTCCTAAAATGCGTGCCAAACGGCGGCTGTGCCGGCAGCCCATTTTCTGCCTTCGCAACCGTCCTCCACCGCAGCCGGTTTTTAGCGGAAACCGGCGCGAAACCCAGCCTTTTTCCCCTTTCTTCCGGCCTCATTCCCCCACTTTCGGCCAATTTACCCTTGACAAAAGAAAAAAACGGTGTAAAATATACCCTTGTGCGTAAAAATATTACATTTTTGTTACATTGTTTACGAAAAAGTGAGGTATGTATTATGAAACATAAATTCCTGTTAATAATTGCCGCGGCCTTTGTTTTAAATCTGGGAATCTTCTCCACGACGGCCTTCGCCGCCAGCTACACCGGCCACCTGGACGGGGTGTCCGGGGACACCATTTCCGGCTGGGCCTGGGACAGCGAGAATCCCCAGGCAGACGTGGACGTGACCGTGGTGATCAAAAACAGCGCCGACGGCTCCGTGATCCGGGAAGTGAGCGAGGACGCGGACGACTACTACAGCCATCTGGAAACCCAGGGCATCGGCACCGGAAATTACGGATTCTCCGTAAACGCCGCCCTGTCCTCCCTTCCCGACGGCAGCTACCTGGCGGAGGCCTATGCCAACGGCTCCAAGCTCCCCAACTCCCTGCTCCTGGAGAAATCCCAGGGCACAGTGACTGCCTCCTCCGCGGCCTCCCTCCGCTCCCTGGGCGTGTTCTACACCACCGCCTACTGCCCCTGCTACAGCTGTTCTGAGGGCTGGGGACGGCACACCTCCACCGGGGCCATCGCCACTGCCGGACACACCATCGCCGTGGACCCGCGGGTAATCCCTTACGGCAGCCGGGTGATGATCAACGGCACCGTCTACACCGCGGAGGACCGGGGCGGCGGCGTCAAGGGAAATCACATCGACATTTTCTTTGACACCCACGGGGAGACGAGACAGTACGGCACCCGGAACGTGGAGGTATTCCTGCTGCAGTAGGCAGAATTCGAGAGGTTTCCGGCCCTTTACGCATTTACGGATGCCTGGAACCTCCGGAAAATTTACGGATTCTTTCATGGATGTTTCACAGAAGCATTTCCAGAAAAACCAGAAAAAGAAGTTCCTTTAATTAGGAAGAAACGAGTTTTTCCGGCAGAAATTCCGGCAACGGTTCCGCAATTTCTGCCGGATTTTTATTGCATTCAAAATCCAGATACGCTATACTATAGGGAGCAGGAACGGCGGTTTCCGTTCAGTTGGGGCACAGGCTACAGGCCCTTTTTTTGCGGAAAAAACCGGTTTGCGTTTTCTTACAGACAATAGGACATTTTTAACGCCGGTGGACAAGGGTGTGCACTCCTGTCCACCGGCGTGTTCTTTATGCCACAGGGATTTGCCTCCCTGGGATACAAAAACCTTCACCGCCGTGAGAACGCCGTCCTGACTACCCAACGGGGGAAGAAACCCAAATAAAGGAGGATTTCTATGAGTAACACACCAAAGAACACACCAAGGGCCAAAAGAAAACCCACATTTCTGGAAGCCGTCATCCCCATTCTCGCCATGCTGGTCATCCTGACCATCGGCAAGGGCGTCATGGGCTACAGCACGGAGCCGCTGCTGATCCTGGTGGCCTGCGTGGCCGCCTTTGTGGCGCACAACGTGGGCGTCACCTGGGATGAAATGATGGAGGAGATTTCCGCCAAGATCGCCAAGGGAATGCCGTCCATCCTGATTCTCGTCACCGTAGGCGCCATGGTGGGCACCTGGATGGCCGCCGGCACCATTCCCATTATGATCTACTACGGCGTGCAGATCGTCAACCCGAAGTTTATGCTGGTGACGTCCTTTCTGATCACCGCTGTGGTATCCGTGGTTACGGGAACCTCCTGGGGCTCCGTGGCTACCATGGGCGTAGCCCTTATGGGAATTGCCAGCACCCTGGGCGTTTCCCTGCCGGCCACTGCCGGGGCTGTCATCGCCGGTTCCTATTTCGGCGATAAGATTTCCCCTCTGTCGGACACCACCAACCTGGCTCCCATCGCCGCCGGCAGCCAGCTCTACGAGCACATTTTCCATATGTTTTACACCACCGTTCCGGCAACTATCCTTTCCCTGGTGGTTTACGCCTTCGTGGGCCTGCGGGCGGATACCTCCGTCTACTCCACCTCGGAGACGGTGTCTGTGATGCTAAACCAGCTGGATACCATGTTCCACTGGAATTTCCTGCTGGTGCTGCCCATTATCATCGTGCTGGCCGGATCTCTGCTGCAGAAACCCACCATCCCGGTCATGCTGCTGTCCACCGTAGTAGCCGGTGTGGAGGGCGTGCTGTTCCAGGGCGTGGCTTTAAAGGACGTGCTGTCCGCCACGGTCAGCGGATTTAACGTGAGCATGATCACCCGTCCGGGCTTTGATCCCGCCTCCTGCTCCTCGGAGATTACCCAGCTGTTAAACCGGGGCGGCATGAACGGCATTATGAGCACCACCCTGCTGGTATTCTGCGCCTTCTGTTTCGCCGGAATCATGAGCCGGGCCGGTTGTCTGGATGTGGTGCTGGAGAAGATCTTAAGCGTGGCAAAGAGCACCGGCGCCCTGATCACCGCCACCGTGGCCTCCTGTATCGTTATGGCCCTGACCACCGGAAACTCCTACCTGTCCATCCTGATTCCCGGTGAAATGTTCCGTGACGCCTACAAAGCCCGCGGGCTGGCGGCAAAAAATCTGTCCCGTACCCTGGAGGACGCCGGAACTGTATTCGTGCCTCTGGTTCCCTGGTCCGCCGCAGGCGCCTACATGACCGCCACCCTGGGCGTCCAGACTTTGGACTACCTGCCCTGGGCCATTCTGTGCTATACTGGATTTATCTTCGCCATCATCTGGGGATTCACCGGGTTCGGCATCGCCAGGCTTGAGGACGAGAAATAAGGAGTTGACATATGATGATTAAACTGCTGAAAAACGCACAGGTTTACAGCCCGGCGCCCATGGGAAAAAAGGATCTCCTCATCGCGGGGGAGAAAATTCTCATGATCCGGGACTCCATCCAGGGCTATGAGGGCCTGGATGGGGTGGAAACCTTCGATCTGGAGGGAAATATCCTGGCTCCCGCCTACATTGACCTCCACGTCCACATCACGGGAGGTGGCGGCGAGCAGGGGCCGGCCTCCAGAGTTCCCGAATCCCAGCTGACCACCTTCACCACCAACGGCATCGCCACGGTGGTGGGCCTGCTGGGCACGGACGGCATCACCAGAAGCCTGGAAAACCTGGTGGCGAAGGCGCGGGCCCTGACGGAGGAAGGCATCACCGCCTACGCCCTCACCAGCGCCTACTGCTACCCGCCCACCACCATCACCGGTAGCGTGGAAAAGGACATTGTGATGATCCCGCCTATGATCGGGGTGAAGGTGGCCGCCTCCGACCACCGCAGCTCCAATCCCACGGGAGAGGATCTGATCGCCCTGGGCACCGCTGCCCGCCGGGCCGGCCTTTTAAGCGGCACCCCCGGCCTGGTGACCATCCACATGGGCAGCGGAAACGGGCGGCTGGATCCCATTTTCTACGCCCTGGAGCACTCCGACGTGCCGGTGAAGAATTTCCTTCCCACCCATATGCTGCGGACTCCGGAGCTGATGGAGGACGGCGTGCGGCTGATCCGTATGGGAGGATATATGGACTGCACCGCCGGCTGCGACGAGGAGAGCTGCGAGACGGCCGCCGGGCAGATCGCGGACCTTCTTGGCCGGGACGGCGTTTTCGCGGACCATATGACCCTGTCCAGCGACGCCTACGGCAGCCAGCCCCGGTTTGATGAAAACGGGAACTGCGTCGGCCTGACCTACGCCTCCCCCAAGTACCTGCACAAGACCATTCAGAGCCTGGCAAAACGGGGAATCCCCTTAGAGGAGGCCCTGAAGTTACTGACCTCCACCCCCGCCGCGGTGCTGGGAAAGGAAGGCGTAAAGGGCTGTGTCCGCGAGGGCGCGGACGCGGATCTTCTGGTGCTGGGAGACGGGCTGGCCATCGACGGCCTGTTCGCGAAAGGAAAAACAGCCCTCTGGAAAGGCGAAATCAAAATGAAAGGCAGATTTGAATAAGATGGAAAACTTGGCTTATTACAACGGAAGGATTTCCCTCATCGACGAGATGATGATTCCCATGAACGACCGCGTCTGCTACTTTGGCGACGGCGTTTACGAGGCGACGATGGTGAACAACCACCATATTTTTGCCCTCCAGGACCACCTGGACCGGCTCTACAACAGCGCCGGGCTGGTGCGCATCCAGATCCCCTACACGAAGGAGGAGCTGGGCCAGCTTTTAAAGGAGCTGGTGCTAAAGGTGGACGCGCCGGAGCAGATGCTCTACTGGCAGGTGACCCGCGGCACCGCCCCCAGAAACCACATTTTCCCCAAAGGGGACGTGAAGGCGAACCTGTGGGTGACCATCAAGCCCATGAAGGTGAAACCTCAGGATCAGCTTTTAAAGCTCACGGACATGGAGGACACCCGGTTCTTCCACTGCAACATCAAGACCCTGAACCTGATGATCAACTGTATGGCGGCGGAAAAGGCCGAGGAGCTGGGCTGTGACGAGTGCGTGTTCCACCGGGGCGAGGTGGTGACGGAGTGCGCCCACAGCAACATCAGCATTTTCAAGGACGGCGTATTCATCACCCATCCCACGGACCATCTGATTCTGCCCGGAATCACCAGAAAGCACATGATCGACATCTGCAAGGCCCATGGCATCCCTGTGGATGAGACGCCCTTTACCATGAAACAGCTCATGGAGGCAGACGAGATCCTGGTGTCCAGCGCCACCCAGCTCTGCCGCCGGGCCGGTTCCTTAAACGGCCAGCCGGTGGGCGGAAAGGCTCCGGAGCTGGTAAAGCTGCTCCAGGATGCCTATATGAAAAAATTCCTGGAGGAAACCGCGTAAAAATGGAAGCTCCCGCCGTTTCCGGCCTGATTTGCCGCCTGATTTCCGGCGGTAAATCAGGCCGGTGTGACGGCGGGAGCTTTCTTTCTCTTTTTCCCGGTCATTCAGAACCGGCGGGATTAAAGGCCCGGCCTTCTTTTTTGTCTTCCCCAGATCTTTCCATTGGCCCTAAGCGGCGGCCGTTCCGGGAAAATTCTTCCCATCTGTACACATTTCCCCTTTTAGTGCTATAATAGTGTTAATTTTAGTTTCACAGGCCTCCTTGCGGCCTTCGGAAAGGACGGAAAGATTCATATGCAAGACCAAAGTAAGACCATACTGTTTGAACAGGCCCCCATCCCCACCGCGGTGGCAAAGCTGGCCGTTCCCACCATTTTAAGCTCTCTGGTGATGGTGCTCTACAACCTGGCGGACACCTACTTCGTGGGAATGTTAAACAACCCCATCGAAAACGCCGCCGTCACCCTGGCGGCGCCGGTGCTCCTAGCCTTCAACGCCGTGAACAACCTGTTCGGCGTGGGCAGCTCCAGTATGATGAGCCGCGCCCTGGGGCGAAAGGACTACAACACCGTTTACCGCAGCTCCGCCTTCGGTTTCTACTGCTCCGTGGCCGCCGGACTGCTGTTTTCCCTGCTGTGCACCCTGTTCCTCTCTCCCCTGCTCACCCTGTTGGGAGCCACGCCGGAGACGGCAGAAGCCACCACGGGATATTTGAAATGGACCACCTGCCTGGGCGCCACCCCCGCCATCTTAAACGTGGTGATGGCCTACATGGTCCGCTCCGAGGGCAGCGCCCTCCACGCCAGCGTGGGCACCATGAGCGGCTGTCTGTTAAACATTGTGCTGGACCCCATTTTCATCCTGCCCTGGGGCTTTCATATGGGCGCGGCAGGAGCCGGCTTTGCCACCTGCATTTCCAACTGCGTGGCCTGCCTCTACTTCTTCGTGCTGCTGTTCGTCCGCCGGGGAAAGACTTACGTCTGCATCAACCCGAAGATGTTCCGCCTCCAGCGGGACGTGGTGTTAGGGGTGTGCGGAGTGGGTATCCCTGCCGCCATCCAGAACCTGTTAAACGTCACCGGCATGACCATTTTAAACAACTTTACCGCTGTCTACGGGGCCAACGCCGTGGCTGCCATGGGCATCACCCAGAAGCTGAGCATGATCCCCATGTACATCTCCCAGGGCCTGGCCCAGGGAATCATGCCCCTCATCAGCTACAACTACGCCTCCGGCAACATCAAGCGGATGAAAAAGACCCTGTTTTTCGCCGCCAGGGTGATCATCTCCTTCATGGTGTTTATGTCCGTGTTCTACAGCCTGGAGGCGGGCACCCTGATCCGGCTGTTTATGGAAAATGAGGAAATCATCGCCTACGGCACCCGGTTCCTTCGCGGATTCTGCCTGGCCCTGCCCTTCCTGTGCACCGACTTCCTGGCTGTGGGCGTGTTCCAGGCAGTGGGAATGGGACGGGAGTCCTTCCTCTTTGCCGTTCTCCGCAAGATCGTGCTGGAGATCCCGGCGCTCTGCATTTTAAACGCCATCTTCCCCCTCTACGGACTGGCCTACGCCCAGACTACCGCGGAGGTCATCCTGGCCATCGCCGCCGTGCTGGTGCTGCGCAGAATGTTTAAAAAGCTGGATCGGACGTTTTCCCAGAAAAATGCCTGACCGGCCAGACGAAGACAAACGATAAGGAAAAGAAAAAGCTGCGGCTTTCCGGATATTGCATCGGAAAACCGCAGCTTTTTCATGCACAGGAAACCGCGTTCCCTATGATAGGAAAGCCGCTGGCGGAATACGCACTTTTTTATGCCGTTTTTATTTTTTTCGATTCCGGCTGTCCCCCAAATCAGTCCAGCAGAAAATGGCTCATCACATAATTGCTCAGATCCATCCCCTTTTCCGTGAGAAACACCCGCGGATGCTCTACCTGGAGCAGGCCCTTCTGCTCCATATCCTCGATCACCGGGCCGTACACGTTCCACATATTCTGGCCGAACTGCTGCAGAAACTCCGCTCCCGACACTCCTTCCGTCAGGCGCAGGCCCAGAAACATAAACTCCTCTATCCGGTCCCTCTGATCCAGCTTGTGGATCTCCTTGTAGAGGCAGGACGGAAAATCCGCCTGGGAGGCTTTTTCCATATAGGCCCGCAGATTTTCCTCTTTTTTAAACCGGAACCCGCTGACGCAGGAGGCGGCCCCAAGGCCCAGCCCCAGATAGTCCACTCCCGTCCAGTAGCCCAGATTGTGGCGGCACTGGCAGCCGGGACGGCTGTAATTGGAAATCTCGTACCGGTGGTAGCCGTGGGATTCCAGCACCGACCTGGTCACATGGTACATTTCCCGCTCCGTGTCCTCGTCCGGCAGGGGCGGAAACGCCTGGCCTCCGTTGCCGTAGCGGTCGAAGAAGGGCGTTCCCTCCTCAATGATCAGGCTGTAGGCGGAAATGTGCTCCGGCCGCAGCATCAGCACCTTTTTTAACGTCCGCTCCCAGCTGTCCAGGGTCTGTCCGGGCAGGGCGGACATCAGGTCCACATTCACGTTGGAAAAGCCTGCCTGGCGCACCTGCTGGTAGGATTTTAAGAAATCGTCGTATGTATGGATCCGCCCCAGCACCCGCAGCTCCCAGTCGTCCGCCGACTGAAGGCCCAGGCTGACGCGGTTGACGCCGCCTTCCCGGTAGCACTCCAGCTTGTGGGGATCCAGGGTGCCGGGATTGATCTCGATGGTGATTTCCGCATCCGTCCCCACGTCAAAATAGTCCCCCACCGCCTGCAAAATGCCTAAAATGTACTCCCCCGGCAGGATAGAGGGCGTCCCGCCCCCGATAAAAATGGAGGACACCTCATAATCCCGCACCCCGGCGCTCTCCTTTATGATCTCGTCGATCAGCGTTTCCACATACCCCCGCTGCACACCCAGGGTGGCCGGCATGGAGAGGAAATCGCAGTAGGCGCATTTTCTCTCGCAGAACGGGATGTGGATGTACAGCTCCAGCTTTTTCTTATCACTCATCGTCTAATTTCAGTACGCTCATAAACGCCTTCTGCGGAATCTCCACGTTTCCGATCTGGCGCATACGTTTCTTTCCTTCCTTCTGTTTCTCCAAAAGCTTTCTCTTTCTGGAAATGTCGCCGCCGTAGCACTTGGCGAGAACGTCCTTTCTCATGGCCTTTACAGTCTCTCTGGCGATGATCTTGCCGCCCACCGCCGCCTGAATGGGGATCTCAAACAGGTGTCTGGGGATCTCCTCCTTCAGTTTCTCGCACATTCTCCGTCCCCTGTCGTAGGCGGAGCCGGAGAACACGATAAAGGACAGGGCGTCCACTTCCTCCTTGTTTACCAGGATGTCCAGTTTTACCAGCTCCGACTGCTCGTAGCCCTTCAGCTCGTAGTCAAAGGAGGCGTAGCCTCTGGAGCGGGACTTTAAGGCGTCGAAGAAATCATAAATAATCTCGTTTAAGGGAAGGTCGTATTTTAACAGCGCCCTGGTGCCCTCGATGTATTCCATGCCCAGATAGTTTCCGCGGCGCTCCTGGCAGAGCTGCATGATGGCGCCCACGTACTCGGAGGTCACCATAATTTCCGCGCTGACGATGGGCTCCTCCATGTACTCGATCTCCGACGGGTCGGGGAGATTGGAGGGGTTGGTGAGCTCGATCATCTCGCCGTTGGTCTTGTGCACCCGGTAGATAACGCCGGGGGCAGTGGTCACCAGATCCAGGTTGTACTCCCGCTCCAGCCGCTCCTGGATGATGTCTAAGTGGAGCAGCCCCAGGAATCCGCAGCGGAATCCAAAGCCCAGGGCCAGGGAGGTTTCCGGCTCGAAAAACAGGGAAGCATCGTTTAACTGGAGCTTTTCCAGGGCATCCCGCAGGTCGGGATACTTGGCGCTGTCTGCCGGATAGAGGCCGCAGTACACCATGGGTGTCACCTTTTTATAGCCGGGGAGGGGCTCCGCGCAGGGGTTGTCCCGGTTGGTGATGGTGTCGCCCACGCGGGTGTCGCGGACGTTTTTGATGCTGGCGGTGATGTAGCCTACCATGCCGGCGGAAAGCTCGTCGCAGGGGATGAACTGGCCAGCGCCGAAGTAACCCACCTCCACCACGTCGAAGGTGGCCCCTGTGGCCATGAGCTTGATGGGCGTGCCCTTTTTCACTGTGCCGTTCTTCACCCGGCAGAATACGATGACGCCGCGGTAGGAATCGTACAGGGAGTCAAAAATCAGAGCCTGCAACGGAGCGTCGTCCTCTCCCGTGGGAGCCGGGATTTTGTGGACAATGGCCTCCAGCACCTCCTCCACGTTCTGTCCCGTCTTGGCGGAAATCCTGGGGGCGTCATGGGCCTCCAGGCCGATCACATCCTCGATCTCGGCGGCCACGTGGTCGGGATCGGCGCTGGGCAGGTCGATCTTATTGATCACCGGAAACACGTCCAGGTCGTGATCCAGGGCCAGGTAAACATTTGCCAGGGTCTGGGCTTCGATGCCCTGGGCGGCGTCCACCACCAGGATCGCGCCGTCGCAGGCTGCCAGGCTCCTGGAAACCTCGTAGTTGAAATCCACGTGTCCGGGGGTGTCGATGAGGTTGAAAATATATTCCTCCCCGTCTTTTGCCTTGTACACGGTGCGGACGGCCTGGGCCTTGATGGTGATGCCTCTCTCCCTCTCCAGATCCATGTTATCCAGCACCTGGGACTGCATTTCCCGACTGGTGAGCAGGCCGGTGCGCTCGATGATCCGGTCCGCCAGGGTGGATTTGCCATGGTCTATATGGGCGATGATACAAAAATTCCTGATTTTGCTCTGGTCTGCTGACATAAATTATCTTCCTCTTTCATGGGGTGTTTTCGTTTTCGCGGGCCGGTGGCCCGCTATGGTCTGTAAGGAGCCGCCCCGCCTGAAAAATCCAGGCATTCCGGCGGCTCACGGCTATACAATAACATACCATTTTTTTAATTTTCTTGCAACACCATATCTAAAACTTCTGCCAGCGGTTCCATGGCATTTTTCGCCTCCTGGTAGGTGTTGGTCTGGGCCCCCACCTCCACCAGGGAGGAACGGGGGCGGACGTGGAGGTTATAGCGCAGTCCTTTTAAGTAAATTTTCCTGGTGAGACCGGGAAAATAGGCGGCGGCCTTCACCTGCATCTGGAGGCTGAACGCCAGATTGTCCTCCCGGTAAGGGTTTGGCAGATATTCGATGGGGCCGTCCGGGGTCTGGCTCATGCCGTTAAAAAACATGATGGAGGCGGTGGGTTTCCCGTTGACCTCCGAAACCAGATGGGTGCCCTCGGCCACCCCGTCCCGGTGAATGTCTAATACCACCTCAATGGACGGGTTTTCCTGCAAAATGGCCGTAATCCCCTCCAGGGCATATGTATAGGCCTGGCTGCGGTCCAGCTTTCCGTCCCGCAGGTCGTAGACGGAGGTATCATGGATCACGTTGTAGCCTTTAGCCCGCAAAAGCTCTGCCAGATAGGCTCCTACTCCCACCACAGTTGCCTCCCGGTGCTCCGGCCCGTAGTCGGCGAAGGTCTCCTGGGAATGGCTGTGATAGATGAGGATCTGGGGGGCGTCATTCCCTGCTGTCAGCCGCAGGTCCTTTGAAAGCAGGTCTTTCGCGTTCATCTCATCCCGGCCGGCGGTGGTGGACGGGTGGACGCTGTAGAAGGTCTTCATGAGAAAGTCGTAGTCGGCCAGCTGCTCCAGGGAATAGGTCTGGCCGGTGACCGGGCGGGCGGAGGCAGCCTGGGAATTCCGGGACTCCTGGCCGGATGGAAGGGCGGCAAAGGCGTTTCCGGAGAGAGCCTCCGGCAGGGCGCTGCTGATGATCAGCCCTCCCTCTCCCACAGCCGCCGGAAGTCCTGGAGAGGATGGCTGGATGGCTGTGGCTGCCGGTTCGGATCCGGCTGGTTCGGACGTCTGACCTTCTGTATTCGCCGGTTCGGACGCCTGGCTTTCTGTATCCGCGGTTTCGGCAGGTTCGGACGCCTGGCTTTCCTGGCCCGGCGTCCCGGGTATGGACGTTTCGGCTGTAGACGCTCCGGATGACCCGCTGGCTTTGTCCGACGCTGCGGATCCGGATGATTCCGATGACTGACCTTTTATATCCGCCGTCCCGGCTGGTTCGGCGATGGCAGAGCCTCCACCTGATGCCGCCTCATTTCCCCCGGCTGTGCCGCTCCCAGCGGCGTCCGCCGCCCCGCTCCCGGCTCCCAATGCCTCATAGGACGCGTAAAACCTCTGGTTTTTCAGATAGTCTGAAAAGGCCGGATCCCGCCCTTCCTTCATCCGCTCCAGCTCCTGCCGCTCCTTTCCCAGCCGGTAGGAAGGCACGGTGCGGAGGGCCAGCTCCACTATTCCTGCCCCATCCGCCCAGGGCCTTCCCGCCGGGTAGTGGCCGTTCCAGACAAATCTCAGGCAGGCTCTGGCCGCCTCCGCCCCCAGCTCCTGAAACACCGGTGTTCCCGTTTCTTTGCCTACATCAGGCAGCCACAGCTCTCTGCCGCCCCAGAGGGCCGCCGCCGTACAGAGGGCCAGCGCCAGGCGGCCCCATCCCCTTCGTCTCCCAATCCTCACCCGTCCACCCACTCTCTCAACATCACCTTCTATCATCATATGCCGTAAAACGCCCGGTGGATTCCTTCCGATATGGTAAAGCTCAGCTGTTTCACCGTCTCGTCAATGTCCGGGGGCGTCACGTAAAGCTGGCCAAGCTCCGGATCCAGCACCTCCCGGATCAGCTGGTACTGTTCCTCTGCCCCCATCTGCTCCAACCAGTTCCCCACGCCCTTGGTGCGGCTCCCCTTTTCCAGGGCCGCCGCCACCGCCGCCACCGTATCCTGGGCAATGGCCGGGGCTCCCACCACCGTAGGCACGCCGATGGCCAGCACTGGAATTCCCAGGCTCTCCTCCGTCAGCCCGTGGCGGTGGTTTCCCACGCCGGAGCCTGGGTGGATGCCGGTGTTTGTCAGCTGGATGGTGGTTCCCAGACGGCGGATGCTCCTGGCTGCCAGGGCGTCAATGGCGATCACCAGATCCGGCTGCGTCTCCCGGATAATGCCCCGCAGGATTTCCGCCGTCTCCATCCCCGTCTGAGCCATCACTCCCGGCACAATCCCGCTGAGCACAGGAAGATCCCCGTCATCCGCCACCTTTCTCGTCACCCGCACATTTCCTAAGACCCGCGGCCCCAGGGAGTCCGGGGTGACGTAAGGGTTTCCCAGGCCCACCGCCAGCACATGGATCCCTGGAAAGCCCTGCTCCCGTTTCCGTTTCAGGGCTTTGCAGGCGAGCCTTTTTAGCTGGGCCGCCAGCTCCTCCGCCACGTCCTCGTGATAGCCCTCGTCCTTTTCCCCCAGCTTTCCCGCTTCCAGGGTCAGATAAATCCCCACCGGTTTCCCCAGGGCCTTCGCCCCGCGGTCGTTTTCCACCTGTACCTCCGTGAGGGAGATCCCTCCGTCCTTCCACTCCCGGAATACCACCCCATCCGGAAACCTCCCGGCACCGCGCACGTTCTCCCTGCTCTCCAGCGCCAGATCTGTCCGCACCTCAAACCTTTTTCCACCAGAAACACCCCCATGACGCCTTGTGTTCTGCCGTTTTTCGGTTCTCCTTCTCCCGGACCGCCTTCCTGCCCCTCGTTCCATCTTCATTTCTCTCCTTCCTGCTCCTGATTGCTTTATTTGCTGGTAACCGTTCAGCCATGCAGAAACATATGGCAAAATACTGCGTGAGAGCTTGCTCACTAAGCAGTGTTTTGCCATATGTTTCTATAGGGCGGACGCCCGTCATGAATAATTTGACGGCTAATAACGCTTCACGTTAGCCAATTTTGTAAAATCCGTCAAATTATGAATGGCATGGCTGAACGGTTACATTTTCTGCAAAAAAAGGCTGAAATATGTATTGACAGACCGGGACAGATTGGATAAAATACAATAGTATGTTTACATTGAACTGTCCGTGTCCAGGTTTCGATGCAAACCGAAGATTAATGAAAATGAAAATAATTGGAGGTGTACAGATTGGCTAACATTAAATCCGCTAAGAAAAGAATCTTAGTAAACGAGACGAAGGCTGCTAGAAATAAAGCTATCAGATCCAAAGTAAGAACTGCTATCAAGAAGGTAGACGCTGCTATCGCTGCTGGTGACAAGGCTGCTGCACAGGCTTGCTTAGTAGCTGCTACCGCTGAGATTGACAAGGCTGAGACCAAGGGAGTTTACCACAAGAATACGGCATCCCGTAAGGTATCCCGTCTGGCTAAGGCTGTCAATGGCATGGCTTAAATTATAGACGAGAGAATATGAATGAGGACTCTTATTCGCTGGTGTGACGGATAAGAGTTCTTTTTTGTGTTATGGGAAGTTTCTTTCCCTGTTGCGCAAAAGGCTCCGGCGGAATGCCTGTTCTCCGCAGTGAAAAAAGGTCGCTGGCTAAAATGGGGACTGGGCGCTCTACGGTTTCCTGAACCGAAGGGTTTTCCCAGCGTTTTTCCCAGACTCCTCTGGCCCAAAAACCAGCGGCCGTTTTCTCTCCTGCCGCAGCGCATCGGCGCCGCAGTATATTAACGCCGCGGTACATCTGCATTACGGTGCATCTGCATTGCAGTATATCAGCATTGCGGCATATCAGCATTGCGATATATCAACATTATGGCATATCAACATTACAATATATCAACATTGCAGCATATCAACCACGCAACGGATCAACAACGCCGCCTATCTGCGCGCCGCCGCTTAGCAAAGCCGCAGTTTATCAGCCAATCTACTGAGTCATCGCCTCCAAAAACCACAGCGTTTTCTGATAATGCTCCAGCTGTTCCTCCATCATAGCCACCAGTCCATAAAGCCCTTCGCTGTCCGCCTGGGCGCGGATGGTTTCCGCCTGCGCCTTCATCGCTCCCATATCCTGCTTTACCACATCCAGCGCCTCCACGGAACGAATCACGGCAGAATCCAGCTCCTGGATCGTAGCTGTCTCCATATATGCTTTCATAGAGGCCAGGGGGAACTCCCCATTCATCTTCAGGCATTCCGCCACGGAGTCCAGCGTCCCCGCGAAACCGTCATACAGCGTCTCCAGATATTCGTGAACCGGCTTAAAGTCTCTCCCCACCACATTCCAGTGCAGGTTGTGCAGTTTCACGTAAAGAACTGCCACGTTGGCCAGATACTGATTTAATGCAGCTGTCATCTCTTTTTTCATGTCTGATACCTCCTGTGTAAATGATGAACTGTTTGTTGTTTTTAGTTAGTTGTTCCTAACTTATCATTTACTATACCATGGGAGCGACTATTTGTAAAGCAATTCGGGGAAAATAGAGAGTCCGTCTCCCTTTTTTTAAAATGAGGGAAAACAGATGAGAAAAATGAGAACGAAGAAAACGACTGCGTCAAAAACCAAAGGCCCACCGATGAGAAAGGTAGCCGCCGGTTTTGCCCTCGCTGGCGCGCCTTCTATCTGAGGCAAACTGCCAGGATTTATTTTCCCGTTTCAGCCGGAGCGCCGGCGCCTGGCCTGTCAAAGGCAGACCGCGGCAGCCGTTTCCGGCGGGAGAGGGCCTTCCCGCCGTCTGCCATGCCGGTCAGCGGTATTTTTTCGCGATTAAAAGCTCCACTGCCAGCCGGTCCTGCAGCCTTCCCGACTTTACCGCCTCCTCCGACGACACGCACAGCTCCACATAGGAGAGGATCTGCTCTCTGGTAAAGGCCCTGGCCTGAGGCATGGTCCGCCCCACCACAAAGGGCTGCATCTTTAACTTTGAGGCGATGGAGGATTTGTCCAGCCCTTTTCCCATCAGCTCCTTCACCTGCAAAATCTGGTTGAACTGACGGGCGATCAGGTACAGGATCCTCATGGGCGGCTCCTTGAGGGTCAGCAGGTCCTCGTAAAGGTCCATGGCTTTCTTCGTATCTCCTCCCACGATCGCTCCCACCATCTCAAAGATCTTGCTGGTGACGTGAACGGTACAGATGGCACGCACATCCTCGTCCGTCACCACCTCCCGGTCTCCCACATAGCTCACCAGCTTTTCCAGCTCCATGCGGATATTTTCCATATCGTCCCCGGCGGAGGCCAAAAACAGATCCATGGTCCGCCCGGTGATCCGCTTTCCGTCCTTTGCCAGGATCCCTCCGGCCCAGCGGGCCAGCTGGGAGGCGTCCTGGCGGGACAGCTCCGCCGCGTAGCCCAGCTCCTTCACCTTTTTATAGAGACGGTTCCGCTTGTCCACCTCCGACTCCACAAAAACCATGCAGGTGCTGTCCGGCATCTGGGGCAGATAGCTCACCAGCTCCTCCCCGGCGGCGCTTTTAAAAAATCCCGTATCCTCCAGAAGGATCAGGCGGCGGTCCGCAAAAAAGGGCATGGTGTCCGCCAGGTTCATGACCTCCTTCACATCCACGTTCTTTCCCTCGAAATAGTTGTAATTCATGGTATCCCCGCCGGTAATCCCGTCCTTCAGCCGGTTTTTATAGCTTTTTTTCAGAAAATCCTCCTCGCCAAAGAGAAGATACGTCCGTTTAAAATTCTGTTCCTTTAAATCCTTATTCAGCGTCTGCATCTGCCATTTCCTTTCTAAAGGGATGGATCCGGATCCGCGTTCCGTCCGTCCACACCGTCACCGCTCCCAGTTTTGCCGTTTCCAGAAGGCGGGCTCCCGTCTGCTCCAGCCGCTCCACCGCCTCCGGAGCCGGATGGCCGTAGGAGTTGCCCTCGCCGTAAGACAACACGGCAAAGGCCGGACGCACCAGCTCCAGAAATTCTTCGCAGCTGGAGGAGGCGGAACCGTGGTGGGCAGCCTTCAGCACCGTCACCTCTCCCAGTTTCGCCCTGGTGTCAGGACGTGCCGCCATCTCCCGCTCACACTCCTCCCCCGTATCCCCGGTAAATAAAAAAGAGGCGTCTCCGCAGTCCATCCGCAGGATCAGGGACTGATCGTTCCGGTCCGGCGGTGGCTCACTGTCCCGGTAAGGGTAGAGGCAGGAAAGGCTCATGTTCCCCGCCTGCAGCCCATCCCCCTGAGCCATCTGCGCCACCCGGATTCCCTTTTCTTCCGCCAGACGGGCCAGCTGCCGCTGGGCCTCATCCCCGGCCCCCAGAGCCGGTAAAATCAGCGTATTCACCTCCACAGCGCCGTTTTCCAAAAGCTCCTTTAGCCCGCTTATATGGTCATTGTCACAGTGGCTCACCACCGCATAATCGACGCGGCGGATTCCCTCTGACAGCAGAAACGGCTCCAGGATCTGGACCCCCACCTTCTTTTTATCCGTGCTGCCGCCGTCCAAAAGCAGGGTGACGCCTTCCGCCTCCACCACCATGCCATCCCCCTGACCCACGTCCAGGTAAGTGACCCGGACCCCTCTCTCCGGCAGGGGAAAGAGCGTCAGAAACAGGACGGCCGTCACCGCGGCAAAGCCCAGTTTCTTATGTTTCATCCGCCCGGCGTTCCAGGCAAAGAACGCCAGCAGCGCCCCGTAGGCCGCCACCTGCCAGAGCGCCGGACGGCCGATCACCAGACGGTTTCCAGGCAGCTGGCCGCAGAGGCCGCACAGAAACTCATAAAGTTCCAGAATGTAACAGCCGCTCCCGATACAGACCCGTCCCAGAGGCAGGCAAAACGCCCCCGTTCCCAGACACAGCAGGCCGGAAATCATGGCGTAGGTCATCAGAGGGATGACCAGAAGATTCAGCAAAATCCCGTAAGGCGGATAGACGAAAAAATGATACAGCACCGCAGGATAGGTGGCCAGTTGCACCGCCAGAGAACTCACCGCCAAGGCTCCCAGCCGCCCTTCCCAGATCCCGGCCCTCTCCAGGGCCTTTCCCAGGACGCCGATGCCTCCCACCGCCAGAAAAGAAAGCTGGACGCCTCCCTGAGCCAGCGAAAGAGGCTCTCTCCAGGCAATCACCGCCCCCGCCAGCCCCAAAGCCGACGGCAGGTCATACACTCTCCCCAGGCAGCCGGAGCCGACGGAAACCAGAAACATGATCACCGCCCGCTGGGTGGAAGGAGAAAAGCCAGTCATCAGCCCGTAGCAGGCCATCAAAGCGCCGCCGGCGGCGGCCGCGCCCCGTTTTCCCGCTCCCAGCCGTCTTAACAGGCCGTACAGCCCCATCCCCAGCATGGACACGTGAAGGCCGCTGATCGCCAGCAGATGGGAAATCCCATTCTCCTGGTACAGGGCGTAAATCTCGTCGGGAATATCTCCCTTCATCCCCAAAAGCATAGCCTTAAAAATCCCGGCCTTCTCCCCGCCGCAGGCCTCCAAAATCCGTGCGCAGCCTTCCCGCAACTGCCCCAGGACTCTCCGCAGGGGATTTCCTCCAGGCAGCTGTCCCCACTCTTTTGCCGACAGTTTCCAAAAGCTGCCGCGGGACTCATAGTAATCGCGATAGTCAAACTCTCCCGGGTTCGTGGCCGGGCTGTACTGGCTGTACCGGCCGGCGGCCCAGACGCGGTCGCCGGCCTGAAACCGCGGCTTTTCCTCAAAAAACACCGATACGGTGCCCACCGGTTCTCCGCCGGGCTCCAGGCGGCAGCCAGTCAGCTCTGCCCCGTAGCCGCCGCTCTTTGCCTCCAGGCTCTTGACGGTGCCCGTCACCCGGCTGCCGCTCTCCGGCGCCAGATTCCGTGCCGTTTCCGCCTGCCTTCCAGCCATTTCCGCCCGGAACAGGCCAAAGGCCACAGAAAGCGCCAAAAGCAGCGCCCACAGGCTCTGTCTCCGTTTGCAATCCCAGAGAAGTTTCAGCAGCAGACCGGCTAAAAGCACCGCCATCTCCGCCGTACGCAGGGCCAATACCTCTCCAAGTACCAATCCCCCTGCCAAAAATACCAGCGGCCGTCTGATGGTTATTTTCCTCCTATATAGTCCAGGTTTCTCTCAAACTGGGTGTCCAGAGAGATAGAATCCCGAAATTTCACATTTCCCGAGCCATTTACGGAAATCTGCACCCGGTTGATCCCAGCGGCCTCCGCCAGGGAATTCACAATGGAATAGATGGGGATGTAATCCGCCACCGCCAGGGTTCCGCTTCCGCTCAGGAAATCCTCGTCAAAATTGATATAGCACACGTTGTCATTTACGGAGACGTTTAGCAGCTCCGTAGTGGGCGGAATGGTGGGACAAAGGCGAAACGCCTCCGGCCCGGCGATCAGCTCCTCCAACACCAGCTGGGCCATGGAGGTATTTACATTGTGTACCACCTCCCTGGTCTCCGGGTATAAAAGTTCCCCCTTCTCGTCTGTAAAATACAGGGTCAGAGTCGTTTTCTCATAGGCGTTCACGTCGCTGATGCTGTCTATGAAATCGTTTCCGGAAATGACTCCCACCGGCTGCCCCTTAGAGTTCAAAAGCGGCTGCTCCCCGGCGAGAATGCTGATGTAGTTCACGCCCTCCGCCTGAGTGAGCGTCCTGGCCAGAGCCGCCCGGCAGAGGATTTCCTGATCCGCCTTCATGCTGTTGTAGGAGTCGCTGAAGGTAAGGTATACCACCGTCTCCTCCCGATGAAAGCCGCGGTACTCCACTTTTTCCGGGATCGCCGACTGGCTGTCCAGCTCCTGGGGAACAGAACGCAGCTGCCCCATTAACTCCTCCACCAGCTGATCCGTGTCCGTGGTCTCCGTTTGGTACGCATTGGGCGTGAGCCTGGTCCCGGACGCGTCCAGGTAGTAAATCCAGTACTCTCCGTCCTCTCTCGTCCCCGCAGGAGCGGATTTCCTTCCGCAGCCGGCGGCCACGCAGGCCAGGAGGAAAAGAAGGCAGAGAACCGGCAACCATATTCGCTTTTTCTCCATTCTCATCTCCTCCTCTATGAAATATAGGTGAGGGGAACCTGCACGGTAAACACAGTCCCCTCCCCCTCCACACTGCTCACCTGGATGGTGCCGCGGTGCATCTGAATCACGTTTTTCGTGATGGCCAGACCCAGGCCGGTGCCTCCCGTCTCCCGGGAGCGGGCCTTGTCCACCCGGTAAAAACGCTCGAAAATCCGGGACTGGAACTCCTCCGGGATTCCGATGCCGGAGTCTGCCACCTTAATGGTAAACAGCTTGTGATCCGCATCCAGGGTCACCCGGACCCAGCCGTCCTCCCGGTTGTACTTTACGGCGTTTTCCACCAGGTTGTTGAGCGCCAGGGAAATCTTTACCTCGTCCACCTCGGCGGTCACCTCCCGGATCGTCTCCAACGTCAGCTCGATGTTGCGTTTTTTCGCGATGGGCCGCAGCCGCTTTAAAATCAGCTCCAGCAGGCTGCCGATATTGACCTGGCTGATATTCATCACCTCTGCCGCCGATTTGTCCATCTTTACCAAAGAGAGAAGATCGTCGATAATCTTGCTCTCCCTGTCGATCTCGTCAGAAATATCCACCATAAATTCCTGGTACAGCTCCACCGGGGCATTCTCCATGGACATGAGGGAGTCTGCCAGCACCCGGATCGAGGTGATGGGGGTTTTCAGCTCGTGGGACACGTTGGAAACAAACTCCTGTCTGGAATTGTCCACCTCCCGCAGCTTGGTGAAAGCCTGGCTGACCGCCGCGGACATCTCCTTCGTCTCCTTATAGGCATCCACCTGGATCTCGTCCATATCCCCCGCCGCGAACCGTTTTAATGCCCGCCGGAAATCATAAATCGGGCCCATATAGAGCCGTACGGATGCCAGGATCCCAATGACCATAAGGATCAGGGCCATTCCCTCAAACATGGTCGTTTTCTCCCCTACCATGTTCGTCAGGCTCAGGATGGGGGCCGTAGAGGCCGTCACCACCATAACCCCGTCGATGGCCCCGTTTCCCGCGCGGTAAACGGGAAAGGTCTGGATGATATAATGCTTGTCCCGGTTGTATTTATTGCTGCTCTCCCCGCGGAAACAGCGGAGGATTTCCTCGGAAATATAGTATTTCCCCTCAGACAGGTTAAAGGTATCCCGGACAATCCGGTACGTCCCGTCCACAATCACAATCCGGCCGTTGAACACGTCCGCCAGCACATCCATCTGGCTGTCCAGGATCGTGTCCGTCACCTCCCCGTTTAAATAGCCCGACTGGGTCAGGCGGTTACTCAAAATCAGGGACTGATTCTGGATCTCCAGCGTCCTGGCCTCGATCTGATTCTGGCGCAGGGACGTCAAAAGCAGCCTCCCCTGAAGAAACATGGGCAGAAACCCAATGACAAACAGCATGATGACCAGGGGCGTCCTCATGCTCACTGTACGTCTGAATTTTTTCCACATACTTTAGCCTTCCAGCATTTTTGTGCAGGCCACGGCCAAAGCGCCCGGGCCTATGTGACAGGCAACGCTTAAGGACAGGGGATCCGCGTGAATGGGCGCGCCGGGATACAGCTCTGCCAGCTCCTGTTTCAGCTCCTCCGCCGCATCAAAATTGGCCGTGTGGGCGATCTGAAGGAAGGAATGGCGGGCCTCCCCGTCAGAGAAACGCTCCTCCAGGTCTTTTTTTAAGGCCGAAAGCATAATGGTCTTGGCCTGTTTCATGGTGCGGGCCTTGGCAAAAGCGTCCAGTTTCTCTCCCTGGATGGTGAGCACCGGCTTGATCCGCAAAAGGGTGCCCAGAGCAGCGGCCGCAGGGGTCACCCGTCCGCCCTTTTTCAGATATTTCAGAGTATCCACCGTAATGTAAATGCTGGAGTCATACCTCGTCTCATAGAGAAGGGACGCGATCTCCTCCCCAGTCTTTCCTTCCTCCGCCAGCCGCTTGGCATCCAGGGCAGACTGCCTCTGGGTCACGGAAATACGGTGGTTATTCACCACAAACACCTTTCCCTCATAGTCCTGGGCCAGCATCATAGCCGTCTGGCAGGAGCCGCTTAAGCCGCTGGACATGGGGATGTGGACAATCTGGTCGTACTCCTCAAGTAGCCTGTCCCACAGGCCGGTCACTGACTCCGGCGTAGGCTGAGAGGTGGAAATATCCGCCCCTTCCGCCAATTTCTCATAAAACTGTTCCTGGGTCAAATCTATATCCTCGTAGTACGTCTGCCCGTTAATCATGAACGGCATGGGAACCACAAAAATCCCTTCCTGTTCCGCCTGCCGCTGGGTAATCCCGCTGTTGCTGTCGGTTACGATCGCAATCTTCATTTCCCTTCTCCTTCCTGTAAACTGCCCCATACGCCGGCGGCGGTCAAGGGCATACCTGAATTTCATTTTAGCTTATTTCCTGAGAAAAGGGAAGTGTAAAATTCCGGAGAAACAGGAAGATAGGATGGACGAACCCACCGGTTTCAGAGTATAATGGGAACACCAGCTCATTGGAGCGGAAAAGGGGGAGAACAATATGCCTTATTGTCCAAAATGTGATATGGAATTTGTAGAGGGAGTGACGGTGTGCACCGACTGCGGCCGGCCGCTTTTCCCAAGCCGGGAGGAGGCCATGGCAGCCCAAAAGCAGGAGGAAGAAATGGCCGGGGAGCTAAAATCCCAGGCTCTGGCTGCCGCCCTCACGGCCTCTGAAGGGAACACCCGGGAAACGCCCCGCGTCCACGCCTACGTAAAGAAATCTCAGAAACGGGAGGATCTGAAATCCTCCGCCGCGGCCTTCGCCCTGGTAGGCGCCGCGCTGGCCGCCGCGTCCCTGGTGCTGTGGACCGGAATCTTAAACGTCTCCATCTCCGGGGCGTCCCGGATGATCGTGCAGTGCATGACCACTGCCATGGCCGTAGGCTGTCTGCTGGTGGCTGTCCGTTCCTTTCAGTCCGTAAAAACCGTGGCCGCCCAGGTGGACGAGGAGGAGGCCCGCACAAAAGACATCATTGACTGGTTTTCGCGTACCTACACCGGGGAAACGCTGGACGGGGAACTGGGTGCGGAACGGGAGGAACTGTCACCGGAGGAACTGAGCCTGAAACGGTTCGAGCTGATCCAGGATATTCTGGTCACAAACCACGACCTGCCGGATCCTTCCTATGTAGATGCCTTAAGTGAGGAAATTTACGGGAAACTTTACGAGGAACTGTAATTGAAAAAGTGTGCGCTTGGCAAACACGCGCGCCGGAGCGCGGCTGCGTCAGCAGCCATATTCCTCTGCGCGGAGTGCGCCTCCCGCCGGAGGCTTTTGTGTCATAGGGAACGCAGTTTCCTATGACATGAAAAAGTGTGCGCTTGACAAACACGCGCGCCGGACTGCAGAAATGCGGAAAACTGATGGGGTTTTATCCAGAATAACAGATCACCTTCCGGATGTCCAATAAAATTTTTATAAAATTAGCTTTTTATAAACCGGCAGGAAACAGCTGCCGGCGCCAAATGGCCAGGGAGCACGTTTCCCGTTTCCCTATCTGAAATGAAATCAAAACAATTTAAAACGGACACCTTCCCGGTATGTTTCTGGGAAAGTGTCCGTTTCTCTATGGTTTACCTGTCCGTTTCCGGCTCCTAGTAAAGCTTCGCACCTGCCGGGATCCGGCTGTCCACCATGAGAAGATTCAGGCCCTCATGGCCGTCCTCCTCGTGTACGGCAGAAATCAGCATTCCGCAGGAATCAATGCCCATCATCTTTCTCGGCGGCAGGTTCACGATGGCGATGCAGGTTTTGCCGATCAGCTCCTCCGGCTCGTAATACTCGTGAATTCCGCTTAAAATCGTGCGGTCCGTGCCGGTTCCGTCGTCTAAGGTGAACTGGAGCAGTTTCTTGGATTTGGGCACTGCCACGCAGTCCTTTACCTTCACGGCGCGGAAATCGGACTTGGAGAAGGTCTCAAAATCCACCATCTCCTCAAACAGCGGCTCGATCTTCACCTTGGAGAAGTCAATGGTCTCCGGCGCTGCCGCAGGGGCCGCTGCCGTCTCCGCCTTCTTCTGGCTGTCAGAACCGCCCAGACTCTTGAGAGTGGGGAATAATCATCAATTTATTTTCATAAACCACTTTTTTCGTTATTAACAACTTTTTTAGCTTTTCATATCAACTACAAATTTCCTATAAAATCGTTGAAATCTCTGCAATTCGTCGTATCACTGTCGTACTCTTCAAAATTTGTCGTACGCATAAAATCATAACAAATGGGGCTTTTTCTAAAATATATCCAATCTGGATAAATTCTCCATTGCCTCCATTTTTTTCTTATTAGTTACCTCCGCATAAATATCCATCGTTGTCTCAATATTAGCATGACCCATAATTGTCTGTAGTACCTTCAGGTTTGTTTCACATTCACAAAGCCTAGAACAAAACGTATGCCTTAAATGATGGCAAGAAAAGTGTGGTATTAAAATTGGCTCTCGATGCTCTTTTGCCGCTTTAACAATTTCTTCCGCATTGTGAGCTTCATATATGCGTTTAATCGTCCTGTTAATCGTTTGTGGATTATGAACATTGCCAAAACGATTTGTAAACACAAATCCGCTCATACCATCAATTTCTACATCACTAAATCCATTTTCCTGCTGTTCGGCATATTCCTGCTGCAATGCCTCATAAACAATATCCATCATAGGAATCGTTCGGATGCCTGCTTCTGTTTTCGGCAATGATATTGCAAAGGTACACATCGGATGGTCTTTGTACCTCGTGCTGTAATAAATTAAGCTGTGATTAATACTAATCAAACGCTTTTCGAAATCCAGATCTTCCCATCGAATTCCTATCGCTTCGCCTATACGACACCCTGTACCAAGCAAAAACTTAAAAATAGATGACCAGTGATTATACGTTATACTATTTTCTATATAATCCATAAAGGCTTTTTGCTGTTCTGGTGTCAAAGCATGTCTTACTCCATGATTTTTTCCTGGTAATTTCTTCACTTGTTTCATCACTCCATCACTCGGATTTATTCGAATAACATTATCCTTCACTGCCAATTGAAATGTCGGGTGCAACACCGTATGGATTGTATCCAATGTATTAAGCTGTAAGTTTTTATCCTTTAACAAGGTTTGATAAAACTGCAATACATCTGAATATTTTACGGCCGCAATTTTCTTTTTTCCGAACCCATCTCTTACAAAATGATTATACATATATATGTAGTTCTGCCTGGTCGTATCTCGAAGTTCCGACTTTGTTGACATATATCTGTCAAAAACAAAATTAATTGTCGCAGTCCCCGCCGTATATGTATCTAAACCATCGAGCTGGTCCCGGATAAGTTGAGTTTCCCGTTTCCGCAGTTCCAGAATGTCTTTGGAGTAGATGCTTCGCCGTTTTCCTTCCGGATCTGTATAGGTATATACGTATTTATTATCACAACTACGCTGCGTTTCGCCTTTTCTTAATACTCTGCCCTTATTGTCTTTCCTTGAACCGGCCATATCCGCTCCTTTCCAAGGAAAGGGCTTGCACTTGTTACTGTTCTGAGATTGTATCCAACTCGTATTGCATATCAATCCCTCTTAGCAGCACCTGTGATATAGTCATGTCATGTTTGGAGGCATAGTTTCTAAGCTTCGCTGATTCCTCCGCAGTCATCTTTAATCCAATAAAATTATTTTTAGGATTATCTGATTTTGGTCTCCCAGTTCTCGCCATCCTATGCACCTCCATCCATTACATGACTATTATACCTTTTGGTTAAACAGTAAGTCAATCACAATTTTTCATGCAAATCCTTTTCCTTATTCCTGCTCTATTTATCTCACACGGAATGATTCAAGATATTCGTCAAATACGTCTAAATCAACCAAAACCAATCGGTCAATTTTTAAAGTAGCTCCCGCGTCTTTTGCAAGCGTTTGAAATTTATTCATGCCCATACTATACATTTCGGCGCCGTCCTTATATCTGACAAGCCGTTTTTTGTTAATTGCTTTTGCGTTTCTCTGCATAATTTTATCCTCCTCTACTTTTAATCCCACTTCTGGACATAATGTCCAGAAGTGAAGGAATCTTTAACCTGTTTTCAATATTTTTTAATCCCGCATATTAAATCTTAGTATTCAGTTGTCAATGTACATATGCTTTAAAGGCCTTTCATAATAATAAATAGCGGCTGTTAAAGGGAATTTGAGAAATATATGAGATATTTTTGAAATTTTATCAAATTTTATCCTCATATAATGCCTCTACCGCCAGACGCATCCCTGTCATAAATCCCTGTACATAGGTTTCCTCTGCCATCTGCGTATCCAGCAAACAGTGGTTTTCACACATTTGATAAAATTCTTCTCTATGTTCTATCGGAATTAAATTTCGCATACGTTCCTGACAGTGAACCAATTCATATAAAAGTTCTTTCCCTCTAGCATTGAATTCTTCTGGGAGTTCCTGAAATAAAGAGTCCCCCCGATATAATTTTAAAATAGTTTCTTTATTCATTTTCTCGCCCCCGTAGCCTGCAAGATTTCTAGATAATTTTCATACCCATCCGGATCTGCCTCTTTTAATGCACTGTCCCGAAAGCGAAATTCCGGATAAACGCAGTAACCGCTTCGGCCCAGCACACCGGTCGGCACAGCCAGTCCATTTCGCACCAGCCAGGGCAGAATACTATCGCCGTTATTATTGGTATCTATAAATGCACAGTCCTTTTTACACTTTCCACCCAGATTTACCGTTAAGGTATTCCATGGTTCGCCATCTTCGCAGGTTATCATCTGAATAGCGAGATTTCCATTCAAATAGGAGCGAACCTGAAGCCTCACCGGGATGGACTTCCCATACTTTTCCAGAATCAAAGACTTTGTCATAATGCATTACCCTTTCTTACCGTTTTCCTTGTTTTCATTTGTTAAAAGACCAACTGCCATAAGCCGTATTGCCGTACCATATCCCTGACGGAACATTTCCTGGCTTTCCTCCGAGCTGTGCAGATTAACGGCAGCATTATATTGAAGGAAAAGATTCCATTGCTCCTTTGACAATGTTTTTTCTAATTTTCCCAGGGCAGAAAGAGTCTCTTGCCTGCCTTTTGCGAGACGGGTTGCTTTCGAAAAACCGTTGCTTTTCAATACCCTGTCATACAGCAGAGCAAGCAGTTCCTCTTCCTGGCTTTCTGTCGTAAAAGCAGCTGAAAAAGGCTGGATAAAAGAAACATTCTGCAGGTTTTCTAAAGTGTTCCCAATCCGTTCCAGCGTATCCAGCAATCTGGGAAGCTGGTGTTCAAAAAAACGTTTTCCTATTATTGTTTCATAAAATTCCATGGGCACTTTCCCTCCTTTTCTTATGCAGCTTTCCTATTAACAGACAGCGTATCCTCTGAGCAATTCTCTGTCTCTTCTGCGCACAGAACGGCTTCCATCAGATCAGCTTCCAGGACATCGGCCAGGAGCTGCCCACGAAGGCTTCCATTCCATATTTTGGACTGTTTTTTGCGGAGCTCTTTAAATTCCTCATTGCGGAGTCTTACACTGATCTGGGCTAAATGCTTCTCTTCCTCGGTTAAATTCTTTAAAATATGCTGCTGCCATTTTTTTAGGAAGGGCTCTGCATCTGCAAGTTCGGGTGTCTGTTCATCTCCTGTGGTTCGTTTCTGACGGACTGACCCTCCCGGTTCAACTTCAATCAGGTAAAAAGGTTCCTCCGGTTTTTCTTTCTTTCGCAAAAAAACAATATAGGATTCCTGCCTTTCAATCCGGCTAAAGTAATGTTCGCTCCAACTCGTACAAAGATCCAGCCGCTCTCCCTCTACAACGATATCCCGGACACCATCAGGAACGACAATCCGATACCGCTTATCTTCAAAGCGATACCGTTCCTTAATCGACTGGCAGATCCGGTCTACGTCTGGATATTTTCTCATAATACTCTGAATCCATTTTGCCGTGTCCACGCCTCCCAGCTTCGCAATCATATTGTTGTGGCTGGTTTTCAAATCCTTTGGCTTGAAAAAGATTTCCTCCATCGTATCCAGGCTTAATGATTCCGCCATGGTTAAATAATCCTGCCAGGTGGAAATCAGTTCTTTTGGAGGACGTCCGGCTATCAGACTCTGTTTACTTAAGTAGTGGTAAATCCGCTTTGGGGTCATGCGGTCCAGAATGAATTTCAAGTCATCCACAGAAATATCCTGTTTCTGAAACCATGAAATCATAATATCCGGAATGCCGCTTCCTATGGTGTCCTCGTACTTTAACCATGCCAGATACAGGTGATTTCCCTTGTTTTCCCTGAGCCTCCGCATCCTTCCTCTGTCTATCTCAAGCGATTTTGCCAACTCTTTAGATGGTGTAAACTTAAAAGTATTTCTCTCCAGTATGGAATTGGCCAGGCCATAAAGGCCTGCTTTTGTCACCTGTTCCAAATATGGATGGTCTTTCCATCTTCTGAGGTAAACATCCGGTTGAACTTTATCAGAGTATCGACACATAGATACCAGCCCGGTTCTGCCTATTGGATGTTTTTCCAAGGCCGGCAGATTTCTTTTGTAGACTTCTCCTCTGTAATCACGGAAAAGATCTTCTGAATTGCAAAACCAGCTGTAGGTGCGGAATCCTTTGATCCAACGGTATTCCCTTCTCTTATAATCACCAAAATAATATTCCTCAGCATTCCAGCTTTGATCATAAAGTACCCTGCGCTCCTCAAAATATCTGCACTCCGGATTTTCATATTCCCTCGGATAATACCAATGTTGGAGTTTGAACTGCCGCAAAACAATCCGTTCACCGCAAGGCTGAAGGATGTATGCCGTTTCAACCTTCGTATGAAACCGGCCGGCTTTTCCTCTGGCTTTGTACTGAATCTCATGTCCGCATTGGCAGCATCGCCCGATTCGGTTATGTTTTGGCTTCCCCTTAATAGGGACCATTTTCCTGCACCAGGTACAATAGCCTTCCTGCTGCTTCTTTCTGGAATATTCATAAAAAAGATAATGCTGATGCATCCCATGACGATCAGCCCAGGCCGTCCAGTCTTTTGGGAGTGGACGGATTTCAGCCAGTTCTTTGTCCCATGCATCCGTCTCCTTCTTATGTCGTTTCTCCAGCCTCTTTTCCATTACACTTTCCTGATACAACAGGATTCCATCTAATCCGTCCTTTGAGACATTCAGATAATCTTTCAGCATCTGATTGCTTTGGTCGTCCACAGCAAATTTTTTTCCATAAAAACCGCCCTGCCACGGCAGATTTCGTACACTTGCACTCCTCCAGCATTCCGCCGGGATGTCCCATGTGGAATATGTTATATTTTCCTGATCAATCAGGAGCAGAAATGCGGGATGAGGTGCCCCAAGACGAAGATCTCTCGTATAATAAAATCCCACCATGAGAATGCCCTCTTTTATCTGGCAGTTTATATGGATGTCATTTTTATATGTTTCTTTGACCGTGCGATACATTTTTTCCTGTTTGGGAATATCCTGCCCGGCTTCTTTTATCATCCGTGCATCGGCCATCAGCGGATATTTATTAAGCAGATATTTTTTCTTCATTTTCTTCACAGCCTCCTATTTCTTTCCCTGTTACGTCATACCAAATGTCAGGCAGAATTTCTTTCCCATCTACTACGAAAAGTCCAATTTCTGAAATTTCATTACTTCCGATCTCTTCTTTTGCCAATCCCAGAACATCTCCAAGTCGGCCGCAGGCATATGGTTCTTTGCCTCGGACAATGGCAAATCCATTCCGGGCCTCCCCTTTGTCATGGCTGACGAGGTAGTGTTCTTTGCTTTTTGGATGCTCCATCAAATAACGAAGACTGTGGGCAATAAATTCTTCCAGATTCAGCTGCTTTACCAGCTTTAATCTGGTACAGGAAATTTTACTGTCCTGTCCGTCTTCGTCAATATCCCCATCAGCCAGAACCATATAGTAAACAGCATGTTCCCAGCATCTATAATAGGACAGACAATCTAAGGGATTTTCTGCACAATGGAATCCTCTTTTTCTACAGTCCGCCGCCGGTTCCTGATTCCAGATACCTGTTTTGTACTGAAACCGGTGACCGCCGGATGTGCAGGATAAATCCAGATCAAATGCTTTATATGCGATAATCATGCTGCCTCACTTTCCTGATCCTGAAACTTCAAACCACCCCGTTCTTTAAAGCTGTAATAAGTGTCCGCACCTATGACTATGTGATCGATCAGGGAGATGCCCAGTAAATCTCCGGCAAGTTTTATCCGTTTGGTGATTTGTAAATCCTCCGTACTGGGAGTTGGGTCCCCCGATGGATGGTTATGGATACACAAAACGTGGGAGGCGTTACTTAAAATGGCATGTTTAAAGATATTCGGTACATCCACAATACAACGGTCGATTCCCCCAACCGCTACCACTTCAAACGCAACAGGAAGTAATTTTGCATCCAGAGAGAGGACGGCAAAGACTTCCCGATCCGACATATCAAAAATAGGCTGTACCATATCCTTTACTGCTGCAGGACTGTTAAGAGGTCCAACCCCGCACAAGCTCTTACCTGTTCTTTTCATTTGAATCTGAACAATGCTGACCCGTTCTCCAGATTTCAAATACTTCATGCTGTCAAAATCCTTATTATTTTTTTCTTGTTCCATCCCATCCTCCTAAGATTCATAGCAGTCAAATAAAGACAGCTGCTGCGGCTCCGAAGATTCCGCTTCTTTTTTATCCCGCTGTGAGCCTGCGGGCTGCGATACTGCTTTTTCCGTTGTCTTCTTGTTGGATTTTCCTTTTGTACTGGATTTATTAGCGGCAGATTTTTCCTTTCGCACAGTTTTTTCCCCTGCTTTGCGGAATTCCTCCTCTGCCTCTTTCCGCTCCTTCTCATATTGTTCTTTATCATCCAGAGCATAATATTCCTGTACCCAGCGATAGACCGTATCGTCCGGCACGGCAAATCCCATCCGGATACTCTGGTTCTTTTTCTCATCATCTACCATCTCCCATGCCTGTTCCATGAGATACTCCACGCATCGTTGTAAGGTCTTATGCGGTTTCAAAATCTGCTGTTCGACTGCACTTTTGCCGCACATACCAATCAGGTAAGCCCCAACCACATCTGCAAAATGAGGATCCTTTAACATAGCCATTTCATCCAGCAGCTTGCTTCTGGCAGTGCGGTACGTTTTCCGTATCGGTCCTCCATCTACAAGAAAATAACGTTTTCCGGAAAGGAATGCCTCTGTATTCTGCTTCGGGACTGCATATTTTTCCGCCAGCTTTTGCAGTTCTTCTCTCATGTCAAGCTGCCGGAGTTTCGCGGCAGTTTGATTTATTTCATAAATATCCGGAACATTCCCTAAAATTTTTTCAATCATCTCTGTATTCTCCTTTGTGAAAAGGCCGGCAGCAAAAATGCTTCCGGCCCTAAAATTTATGCAGCAGGTTCCAGCTCCTGCTCACGCTGCTCTTCTATCCGTTCTTCCTGCGATTCAGTTGAAGGATTCGCATTCTTTTTTGCCTCTCGTTCCAGAAGTTCTAAAAGAGCCAGAATGATTCCTTTACACCATTCATTCGGCCATTTTTCCATGTATGCGCGAATTTCTGAAACTGCCGCATCCCAATCAGAATCTGAGAGTGCCTTTCCACAGTATTTTTTGTAAATCGCGTAGCTTCCCTGCATAGCGTCCATATAAGGAATTTCCAATGCCTGGTTCAGATTGCCTAAAAATGCTGTCAGAAGAGGTTCTCCCTGATAATCATCTGCGAGGCGCTGGAGGCCAATGGCTTCCCCACCGCTGAAGAACAGGTACATGTCATTAAACAAGTTCTTGACTAACATCTGATAGCTCATGTTCTGCCTCCTTTACGATGCCTTTAACTGCTCAAAATCCATTTGTCCTTTCAGACCAGAATCCGTCCCCGCAGTCGTGCGCTTACGGTTCGCCTTTTTTCTGCTCTCCAGTCTAGTCCTGCAAAGATGAAATGCCATAGTCAAATCACGCTTTTGGATTTCTTTCTTGATAGGCAGGGCCTCCCCTTGCTCAATGGCCTTTTTTAACTGCGAAACACAGGAAAGCAGCTTCCCGGCATTTTCGTAATCCTTATCATTTTTGCGTTTCTTCATGGCAGGATAATGGAGTGCAAGCCACTGATAATCTGGGTTTTCCTGATAGGCATTCCAGATTTCTTCTGCCTGCCGCTTCATCTGCTCTGCGTTTGCCATATAGGATACGTCCATCTTTGGAGGCAGAGGAGCATAATAGTTTTCCGGATAGTCCTCTCCGGATGAACACTCCTTCATTTTCAAACGGAGCCGCTCTAAACCAGCCCGAAGGCGGTTTAAATATTCTCCATCTGTTGCATTAACCCCGGGCGCGCCCTGTTCTTTCCATAAAATCCACCGGTCAAACAAAATATCCATACGGCGGTCTAATTCTGCAAGCAGTTTGTCCCGTTCCTGCTTTTCATTTGCTATAACAGCTGCCCCACAGTATCCCTCACAGCATAAAAATTCCAGCGCATCATCCGATGTGACTGCGCCGCAGATATAACCGTTTTTTCGGTAACTGCATCCGTAGCGGTATCTGCCGGCTAATCGGCCGTTTAATTCTTCCTTTTTTTCTAAATTTGCATTTTTACAGGTCCTGCATGAATGTTTGTCCAATATCTCTCATCCTTTCTGCAGCGTTCTATGCTGCCATATCAATCCCTTCTTCCCTGCCAGTGCAATGCTCTGGAAACGTTTCATATAAATCCTTCCATTCCATCTGCCCGTCAATCTGTGATTCTGATTTTGAACCGCCATACAGCCACCAATGAAAAACAGCTTCTCCGCTGGTCCAGTTTCCGTCCGTTTTTCCTGCTTCCCGCCGAACCTGGACCATTCGCTCGAACGCACGGATATACGCTTTCTGATACCCTGGATAACGTTCAAACTCTCGCACACGATTTTTAAAGCTGGCCTTTGGGCAGCCGATACAGCCCAAACGTCGAAATCCCTGGTCATAGAGTTCACAGTATGGAACTTGATATTTCCGGATGAACAGCCAGACATCCTCCTCTGTCCAATCCAAAATCGGATTTAAAACCCGTTTGCCCTTCATCACGCACGTTTCAACCTGTCTCCGGAGCTCATCGTTATCACAATTCAGGTAAATTTCCTGCCGCTTCTTTACATTTCTCCCCAGAATTTCCGCAAAGCCGCGATTGGCCCTTCCTGCACTTTCCTGCCAGCGAACGCCGGTAACGGTAAAACAGCCCTCTCCACCGCATTCTTTTAGCACCTCGCAGCAGTACCGGGCTTTTCTGGTCGGCGGAATCTGTTTTTTTGGAATCAGCTGCCACATAGATAAAGCCGGCCGGTCTATCACTACCTGCGGATAATCCCGTCGGATAAATTGCACCAGCTCCGGCGGGTCCACTGTTGTCAGATGATGGTGGGCCTCAAAATGGATTCCTGCCATCTGCGCCAGTCTGTAAATCACCACGCTGTCCTTGCCCCCGCTAAATGCCAGATAATACCCTTTCTGGCTCATGCGCAGTGCCATTTCCTCAAATGTCTGAAAGAGTCGGATAGCACGGTCTACTTTTTCCTTTAAACTATCAAATAAACATAATTGCTCCATAATCTCCCGCCCTTTGCATAAAATTTGCTGCTTCGGACGGAAAAGCCATGCTTACGGTGTGTCTTTTTACGCCGCTTACCGCATAGAGTCGAGACGCCGGCTCACAGCTGCCAACATCTCTTGCGACAACCGGAATTTTTTCCGGCAATGAGAATCAGAAGCACGCTAGATCTGTAAAGGAATCTCCGCATATGCAATCCGGCGAATCTCCAGAATCTTTACGTTGGAAATCTGCCGGTAGGGATGGACCTTGTTAAAATTTGACACCCAGTCGCTTAAAATGATTTCCGCTTCTATGTCAAAATCCTCATGGTCCATACTGAGAAACAGGTATTTAACTGTAATCCGGTAATTCTGTCTTACTGTCAGATAAGCATACCGTATCGCATACAACGGAACCGATATTCTGGCTGTCAGCATTTGAGACGGATGAAGCTTTTTAAGAAGTTTCCGGTACACTTCTGTAGCCGGCAGTGTACCGCCAATCCCGACTTCATTAAATTGTGCCAAGTCTGCAAATTTGTGAATATGCATCGCTAGACCTCCCTACATACATATAAGTTCTTTTTTATCTCTTCGGTAAAGATAGGGATGGTCGGATAAAACTTCATCTGGGCTCAGAAGTGATGCGTTCACGTCACTGATTGCTGAACGAGCATTTTCGATTTCTGCTTCCGAACAATAGGGCCTCAGCAATACTTCATGAACGCTGCTGGGAATGATCAGCCAGTCACAGTCATACTGATTCGCGTATGTTTCCAGCACATCAGGGTACAAAAGTGCAGATGCACCATTCCATTCGAGTGCGTTTGTTAACGTGTAGAGAGACGTATCCACTTCTTCAGCTTGATTCATCTTTTCCAGCGTCAGAGTTCCATGCTCCTCCAAATACTCCTGTACTGAAAAAAATTTTGCCGGCTGCTGCTTTACCATATTGTCCAGAGCGATTTCGTATAGTTCGTGCGGTGTAGTATTCCATATACGTACGAGTTTATTATGAATCAATATACTGCCTGCCGGGTTGTATAAATAGAATACAGCCGATAAATCCAGATAAGGAATATGAGGCGTTGTTTTTAGCAGATATTTGCTCCGCTCGGTATTGATGAGTTTCAGATAGATTCTGTTTTTTACTCTCTCGAAATCAAAAATATCCATGGTAATTTGTTCCACCAAATCTTCAGCGATTTTCTCGTTTTCGCCAAGTGCTGCAACTAATTGATGGACTATGCCGCTCAAACCATCTTCGCAGTGATTATTCAAGTACCTTTCATAAAGCTTTTCCACGCAAAAACGAATGCCGGTCTGTTGTCCTGCTTTTCGCATAAGCAGTCCGAGGCTTTTTACATCATTCGGCTTCAGTACCGTGCATAATTTTACTTCTACATCGCTTGCCACTTGCTTTGTCACATTTTCCAACAGCTTTTCAGCAAACTCCTGAAGGTTCATCATTCTCTTCTTTCCTCCATTCTTTCAGTTTTCTCCGGACCGTAGACGGGTCGCAATTCAGGTATTCTGCAATTACCTCATTACTGTATCCTTTTTGTTTCAGTGCAATGAAAGTCTGTCGTTTGGATTTGAACTTGTCAGAATTACTTGATTGGGATGTCCCACAGCCACTCTGATTCCTTCCCCGTTCATACAAACTCCAGGCTTTGCTTGCGCCAACATTCAGGATAATCGCAATGAGAAGGCTGTAGCAGCCATCCAGGTCATAATGATTTCTCAAGTTTTTCTCTTCAATTAGATTCCTCCTTCCGGCCTTTTTTGCAATAAAAAAGACACCAAACTCCTACTTTAAAGTTTGATGTCTTTCTGATATTGGCACAAAGGCCTTATTTTATTTGTTAAAAAGCATGCTTCCGGTTTCCTGCCGGAACAAAAGTTGTTTGCGGTCGAAAGACTGCATAAATCAACTATCGCTCTTATTTTACCACCATATATTGTATGAGTCAATTTTATTTTTACTATATCATGTAAATTTATAATATTTCATTTATCGTAAAATCGTTTGTTTGATTCTAAGCATCATCATCTCCCCATTCGTAGGAAACATTGCATAAAAAGTTGCACTCTTATCTATTCATTTTCCATCCTTCGGCTTGTTCGCGGATTTGGATAAACTTTTTATAAGTACCTTCCTGTTGCAGCAGTTCCTTATGTGTACCTCTCTGAGCCACAGTCCCGCCATCAATCACAATGATTTGGTCGGCGTTCTCAATCGTGGCCAGGCGATGGGCAATCGTAATAATGGTTTTGCCATGTGTCAGGGCAGAAATAGCTTCCTGGATCAAATGTTCATTCTCAGGGTCAATGCTTGCTGTTGCCTCATCCAAGATAACAATGGGAGCATCCTTGAGCATTGCCCTGGCAATAGAAATTCTTTGCTTTTCACCGCCGGAAAGAGAAGAACCCCCTTCACCAATCACCGTGTCATATCCGTCCGGTAAAGCCATTATGAAGTCATGGCAGCGGGCGGCTTTTGCGGCGGCAATGATCTGCTCATCCGTAGCGTCCGGACTGCCGAATTTAATGTTATTCTTGATGGTATCCCGGAACAAATAGACATTCTGAAAAACCATGCTGATATTCCCCAGCAGACTATCGCAGGTAAATCTGCGAATATCCGTTCCACCAATGGTAATCGTTCCGCTGCCCACATCGTAAAAACGGGCAATCAGGTTACACAGCGTAGATTTTCCGCTGCCAGATGGCCCCACGATGGCTGTTGTGCTATTCTGCGGAATTTTGAAGTTCAGGTCATGCAGAACAATCCGGCTGTCATATCCGAAAGAAACATCCCTAAACTCAATATCATAGGTTGCCGGTTTTATGTCGGTGCCATCCTGGTCGATATAGTTTACATTTTCCAATGCTTCCAGTTTATTCATGGCAGAGTCCACAACTCCAAGCGTATGGGCTGCGTCATTGATATTCTCCACGCTGCCGAACATCACAAAAGAGAACAGGACAAACATCAGAAAGAACGCCATACTCATTTGTCCCTGCAATGCCTGCCATGCACAAATAAAGACAATTCCCATCGAAGCCAGTTTCAAGGCGAACAGATGCAAGCAGTTGAATGGAGTAAAGCCTTTCTCCACTTTGATATGAATATCTTTCAGATCTTTGCTGGCATTACGAAAGTTCTTAATAGAGGCCCCTTCCTGTCCAAAGGACTTCACAATGGAAAGCCCCCGGATGTATTCAATCGCTGCACCGGACATATCTTCCATTGCTTTATGGGTTGTTGCAGCGGTTTTTTCACTGTGTCTGCTGATCCCCTGCAAAGCCAGCGCCGAAAGAGCAACGCCGACAATGGAAATAACCGCAGCAACAGGGCTGAAGAAGATCAGACATAAAACGGTGGCAATAAACTTTGCGTATCCATTGATGACAACATCCACCATTTTCATACCCTGTAGTTCCAAAGTAGACAATTCCGTGGTAACACCTGCCAGAATGTCACCGACACTGTTCTGCGAAAAGTACCCAAGGGGAACCCGTTTCAGTACATCGCCCAAATGAATACGCTGTCCGGCGGCCACTTCATATCCAATGCTTTCCTGCAATATTGCCCGGAGATAAGAAAGCAGGAAGTTCAGTGCAATCGAGCCGATAATAATCCAAAGCGTTTGCCAGACTAAACCAGTATCAATCGCAGTATTCGTCCAGTATGCCTGGATCGCTTTATCCAGTGCGAATGCGGCTGTCATTGTAGGAATAACAGTAGACAAACTGCTGAAAAAGGAACACACAGAACCAAGATAGAGGCGGCCTTTATATTTACCGGCCCATCGGATAATGCGTTTCATTGACTTAAACATTGACAGCCACCTCCTTTTTCTCTCCCACAGACCAATTCTTTGCGCCAATATGTGCCTGCCACATATCCGCATAAAGCTGGCAGCGTTCCAAAAGTTCCTTCTGCTTTCCGCAGTCAACAATTTGTCCTTTCTTCAGAACGACAATCTGATCGGCGTTTTGAATGGTAGACAGACGATGTGCAATCACCAGCAGGGTCTTTCCTTTGGAAAGGGCCATGATGGATTTCTGGATTTTATCTTCGTTCTGCGGGTCAGTGAAAGCGGTTGCTTCATCCAAAATCACAATAGGCGCATTTTTTAGGATCGCCCTTGCAATAGCAATCCGCTGTTTCTCGCCGCCAGAGAGCCGCTTGCCAGCATCACCGGCCGGGGTATCATATCCTTTTTCCAGCCGAACAATAAAATCATCACAGCAGGCCGCTTTTGCGGCGGCATATACTTCCTCATCCGTAGCATTTGGATTACCCAGTCGGATGTTCTCTTTGAGAGAGCAGTTGAACAGGAAATTGTCCTGTGTCACGAAACTGACAAATTCGGAAAGCTGCCGGATGGAAAGTTCCTTGATATTCGTACCGCCGATGGAGATACTGCCGCCGGTCACATCCCAAAATCGGGCAATCAGCCGGGCCACGGTGGACTTGCCGCCACCGGATGGGCCAACCAGGGCTGTAAAACTTCCCTGCGGCATTTTTAAGCTGATGTCGTGCAGCACTTCGTTTTGTTCGGTGCCATCATAGGAGAAAGATACATCCTGTAAAACAATATCTGTGTGTCTGATCGGAACAATCTTGCCAGAGTCCGGCAATACAGACAGGTTCAGAAGTTCATTTGCAGCTTCTACTGCATACTCCATTGACTTTGCCTCGTTGATAAAAGTAGTAGCTTTCATCAGCGGGCCGATAATACTCAACGAAAGAATAATTCCCATCGCCAATTCAGCAGGCGTGATACTCCCGCTCTGCGTCAGCAGCAAACCGATGGGAAGGACCCCCAACAGAGTGGTGGGCATAATCGCCATCATCAGGTTCATTGTTTTCCAGGTGCTTTTGAACCATGCCAGAGTAAAATCCTTAAAGGACTTTACCGCTCCTACGAACTTTTCATAGGAACTGGTGCTTTGATTGAACGCCTTAACAACCTCAATGCCTTCCACATACTCAATAATGACATTGTTTACATGATTGTTTGCCTCCATATAAGCTGCGTACTGGCTGTTATAGTTCCGCATGAGAAAGAACATGGGGATCATAGCCAGAGCCGGGGCAATCAGAACTGCAAGGCCCAAACGCCAGTCAATCGCCAGCAGCCAGATAAAAATAGCAACCGGAAGGAGCAGGTTCGATGTCAGCTCCGGGATCATGTGGGCCAGAGGCGGCTCCAAATCCTCCACCTTGTCCATGATAATATTCTTCAAATACCCAATCCTTCGTCCCATTACTTCGCCGAGGGGCGCCCTCATCAGGCGATTTGCGATTTTCAGGCGGATGCCTTCCAGTATCGTGTAAGCGGAGATATGTGCCAAAATTGTGGAAATGCCAAAGCAGATAACACGGATCAGGTATCCGCCTACTCCCACCAGACACCAGAGCATGATGTTGTTCAAAGTAGCGGTCCGGTTAATGAACAGGAGCAAGATTTCATACACCGCCCAAAACGGAACAAAGCCTCCGGCAACACTTAAAATGGCACACAAAACCGAGAGGGTCATTTTCCCTTTGCAGGGACCTGCAAAAGAGAAAAGCGTTTTGACCCAATGCTCTTTTTGCTGCTTCATATCAATTCACCTCTCTCGATCAATTTAGCCAGCAAAGAAAAAGGGATGGTTAATCCTCGCTAACCATCCTTAATGCTATCATATTTCAATTTTTCTTTCCGCTCCACACGGCCTTTTTTATTCCAATCAGATAATTGATTTTCGATATTCCAGCGGCGTTTTCCCCATTGTCTGATGAAATGCGGACGCAAATTTGCTGGGACTGTCATATCCCACAAGTCCCGCAATCTCCGCCACTTTCAACGACTTATCTGATTTCAGTAAAGAGGCAGCATAGTTCATGCGATAGTTTCTCATGTATGTAAAAATCGGGCTGCCATATACCGATTTGAAACAGTTTTTCATAGGGGTCAGGGCAATATCAAACCGCCTGGAGAGTTCTTCCAGAGTATAGTTTTTGGTCAAATCCTGCGTCAGAAGTGCCTGGATTGCTTTGATTTTCTCAACCTGGCCTTTATAAAAATAGGGGCGCTCTTCTGTATGGCCTGAAAGTTCCAGTGCGTCCAGATACAGCAGCAGCTCCAACACTTTGATCTTGAAATAGTCCTTTTTGATTTTGACCGGCACATTGTAGAGTTCGGAAAAAATATGCTCAATGGCCGGTTCTCCTGGAATGACATAGGGTGTACGGTCACTGCAATACTTTTTCTGCAATTCATAAAGATCCACAGAAAAGCCATTCATAGAGGCCGGGATTTCTTTTGCCGCAGTCTCCATCTGAAAGCCAATAGAAATACCGTGGTAGTGACAAAGTGGAAATTCCACCTTGCCAGAATGATGGATGCGGCGATCCACCCGAAGATCGCCAGCCTCTAAATAGCTAAAGGCATTTTGGCCGACTTCCTGCTCAATGCGCCCTTCCCGGCAGTGGTCGATACAAAGCAGGTCCATATCTGTCTGGAAACCTGAAATGCACTCCTTCATGTGAAAATCATTATACATGAGAAATACACCGGGAAAGACATGATAGAGCGTCATCATGCCTTCACCAGAATTATCGCTTAAACGCATGACCTTACAATCATCTGACTCAATCAGGTTTTGAACATTGGGGCCGTAGTACATTTCCCGGAACAGTTCCGGCATAGACGCTACCTCCTTTCTTTGGAGCATCCCTCCATATCAAATATTTTATCACAAGTCCGGCCCAAAAACTCAAAATCATGGGAAACAATGATGATAACTTTATTTTCATCATTCAACTTGCGGATCATATTGCTTACTTCCAGCATACGATGATAGTCCAGCCCACTGGTAGGCTCGTCAAAGACAAGCACATCCTTGTCGGAGAGAATTGCGGTTGCCACCGCAAGGCGCTGTTTCTGTCCTCCTGACAGGGCCATCGGATGACGGTCTTTGAAATCCAGCAAATCAAAAGACCTGAGAATTTCTTCAATCCGCTCCGGCGGACAATCCGGCTGCGCCAGTTCACATTCGTTCCATACGCTGTCTGAAAAAAGCTGATGGTTCACATCCTGCATAACACAAAAGCCGGCCTTATTACGCTGTTTTGCTTTCAGTGTTTGTCCGTCCAGCCGGACCGTTCCATTCACTTCTTTCAAAAGCCCGCACAGGCAGCGTGTCATCGTCGTTTTTCCTGCGCCGTTATGACCGACAATCCCCAACACTTCCCCCCGTTTTGCAGAAAAGCCGAGGCCGCTGAATACCGGCTGCTTATCAAAGGCACAGGAAAGATTTTCTACGGATAAGCCTTCCTGCGCTCCTGGCGGATCGGCGGGAGGCAGCTCCAGCATAGGATGGACAAGACTTCTAAGCCCCATACTGATACGCTGCTCATCCGAAAGATTACGAAACTCATCCCCGGAAAATATCTGAACGATTTTCCCTTTTTGAATGAAGATTGCGCGGTCAATCAGGTCCATCAAGAAATATAGGCGATGTTCGGCAATAACAATCGTCCGTCCTTCTTTTTTGATCTGGATAATCTGCTGGCGTAAGGTGTCAATCGCGTCAGCATCCAGATTTGCCGTCGGCTCGTCCAGTACAAAAATAGATGGGTTCATGGCATATATAGAGGCAAACGCAAGACTTTGTTTTTCACCGCCAGACATGGAAAAAATGTTCCTTCCCAAAAGTGATTGAATTTTCAGGGCAGAAACAGTGGCCTCATATTGCTCTTTGATTTTCTTTGGTTCGACACCCGCATTTTCCAGACCGAAAGTGATTTCGCTGTCCGAGTCAATATTGAAAAACTGAGATTTCGGATTTTGGAACACAGATCCAACCTGCTCTGCCAGACGGTACATTTCTGTTTTCGGCACTTCCATACCGTTTACAATCGCCCGGCCGGATAAAGTACCGCCCTCGACAAAATGAGGGATTAAGCCGTTAATCAGTTTTGTCACTGTCGTTTTGCCACAGCCCGACTCCCCTGTAAGGACAACACATTCTCCCTGCTGAATATTCAGATCAATATGGGAAAGTGTTCCCTGCTCTTTCTCATATTCAAACGATACATCCTGAATTTGGATCACATGGAACACCTCCTTATCCCACTGTAATTGAAATCACACAGAAAGCCACACCTGCCGCCAAACATAAAAAATCCTGCACGCCGAACTTCATTTCAATCATGCTGGTCTTTGGCGCAGGATTTTCAATCCCCCGTGTAACAGCGGCCGCGGACAATTCTTCCGCTGTCGTTGTTGCAGAGATCATGGTCGGCACCAATAAGCACTCAATTTTTTGTACTCCATGAATATTACGGAGCTTCATGGCATCCCGGATATAGCCGGTTTCTTCTTTTAAGGCCGGAAAATACCGGACGGTTACAGACAAAGGAATAATCAGTCCCTGCGGAATATGCCATTTCCGAAGTGCAACCATCAATTCCCGGACGGGCGTTTTCTGTAAAACCATCGTACCGACAATCAAACAAGGGAAAATCTTTCTTGCATAAGATACAATGATCGTGAAGCTGCTGGCTAAAATTTTTGGCCCGTTTGGGAATACATAGTATTGCAGCGCCAGACAAATCCCAAATGCGATTGCCAGTTTGCCTGCGGATTTCCCACACCCGCAGGCAACGATCAGCAGGAGCAGAAAAACAACCCATGTAATTTCAACCCATAGGTCGTGCTGGGTAAAGGCCACAATATTTGCCAGCACCAACAAAAGCAATTCCGTCCGTGGATCGAACTTTAATGTATGTTTTTTGCCCGCCCCATTCATCACACAATTCCTGCCTTTACAAAGTGCTTTTTGAACAGACCTCTGGCAATAAATGCTCCGATGATACCGCCGATGATTGGAGCAACAAACAGAACGATTAACATTGCATTGGACGACAGAGCTTCAACTGCCGCAACATAATCAGCGGGCATTCCCTGTTCTGTAATCTGCGCCAAGAAATCGGCCTTAAACAACCAGATGGGAAGGGGAGAACCAACCATTCCCAGCGAAAAAATCACATAGGCAATCGAATTTCCCTTGAAGCTGTTATACTTAGTCACAGCTCGGACAACTTCGGCCAAAATACAGGTAGAAGCCATCGAGATCAGAATTACCAGGGTAAATTGTCCAGTGGCAAAATAGATAAGAGCAGTGATAAGCCCCATCAGGAAAACTGCACCCAGTTTTTGAACCTTTGCGACCATCAGCATAAAAGGAATGCCTGCAAACACAGCAATGAAGCCGGGCATCAGCATCCAAAGAACAGGGTGAATACCCCCCAGAAGCATGAAGGCAAAGTTGATGACAAAGTAGATTGCGGAAAAGATACCGATGGTAATGAGGTCTTTTCCTTTCAGTTTTTTGTCCGTACTCACTTCAGACATTGAACATTCCTCCTTTGGTTAGAGCACGCTAACTTGCAGACTTTTTGAAAGCGCCCTTCGGCGCTTTCCGTAATCATCATAGCAGACCTTAAAAATCTTTTCCGCTCCAATCAGTCTTTTTTATTCCAATCAGACTTTTTATCTGCTTTTCAACCAATAAAAAGGACGAGATTCTATTCATTTGAAGTTCATTTTGCATACTAATTCTAAAGAATTATATTGCTGCGATTCAAGAAAAACGTTCCAGATACGGGGAAAGACGTTTCTCAATCTCTTCCAACTCTTCTTTTGAGGCCGTTTCCAAATCGTGATCTGTTTCACCTATCACATCCAAAATGATCTCCTCACGCAGAGTTTGCAGCATTTCATCTCCAGTATGAATAATTTCCGGCGTATACATAATTTCATCTCGTTCTGGGCTGTAATGAAGAAGTACATATCCAAATTTTGTCCGGCACACATCAATAAATGGACTGGAAGCAATGTAGTCCTTAAATATCTCCAGTACATTTTCAACTGTTTTTTCCATAATAGCTTCACCTCTTATCATATATTCGCTTTTTATTCTCTACAAGCCTGTATATATTATGGGCAAAACATATGTTCGGCGTCAACATCAATCTTTTATTCTTTATCCCCAAACAAACTCAACTGAACCGGCTTATCTTGTTCTTCCCTCAGCCTCTGTTCCCGCAACCTGTCAAGCTCTTTCAGCCGTTCTTCGCCAAGCCATTTGTCTGCATGCACGCGGTCGATAGAATGCGGCGGTAAGTTCTCATAGCCTTTATCCAGTATTTTCTTCTCCAAGCGTTTCAACTTTATTTTCCTGGCCCGTGTCCTGCGCTCTCGTTTCTCCTGTATTTCCTGTTTTTCTTGATCTGATGCATGGCAAATCGTAATACCGGCCCGGATCTCTTCCAAATCCTGGAGTAAATCCCTGCTTTCCCGCTGCTCTGCACGTATGTTCAGTACCTCCACAGAAAAATCCCTGCTGTGATATTCCGCGAAAAATAATTCCCTGTGATACTGATTATATACCCGCCAATTAATTTCATCCTTACATAGTCTGGAATATGCTTTACAGATATCCAAACTGACCGGATAAGCCAATGCCCGAATTCCTTTCGTTATCCTGGTAAAGCGCTCTCCCTCAAACAACGTTCCATCTTTCGAGTAATCCCTTCCTGTTATTTTTAAATCATAAAAGACATTTCCCCGCTTTTGTTCCAGTTCTCTCCCTTTCATGGGGCAAAATCCACTGCAGCGAAAACGGGCGCAGTCTGCAGGGTCATATTCCATCTTCCAACAATCTTCAGACGGATCATAGCGCATTAACTTTTCACATGCTCTCCCATTTTTCTGCAAAATAAAGCTTAATTTTTGCTGATGAATTTCATCCTCTCGTATTTTTCGCAGTTCCTCCACGCTGCCTTCGTAAGAATACGGTTCTCCTGTCAGATGTACATTGCACCAATCCTTCAGTACACCGCTTCCCTCCCTTAAATATGGATGCCGTTTTTCGCAGTCTGTCCGTTTATATGGACAATGGATACACGCCAGATCATTCTCATAGGTCCAGTCAAGTCCCCTAAATGACATTGAACTCATTGCATGCAGGCCCTGTACCTGCAGGCCGCAGGGAGTTCGGAATGTCTGTTTATAGATCCACCATGGCTGGTAGGAAAATCCGCCATAAAAGTTATCCAAATCCTTTTTCCAGTCCTGTATGGTGACATAATCGGGATAATGTTCCGCTGTATATCCCTCGTTTAAAAGCCGCTTTGTCAGCTCATTGTACCGATATTTCATTTGTTCCTCCTATATGCCCTGACATGGTCTTATATCAAAGTAATGCTCCATCCGATTTCGTAAAGCCTCCACCGTCATATCATATTCTGCTGCAATGCAGCTTTCACAGCATGGATACCGATAGGTCAGTGTTTTGGATATACGTTTATCCCAGCTGTTAATCCTCTTTCCACAAATGTTACAAGATTCATTCAAATAACGGACCTTTGCCATACATGCACTCCCTCCTGTCTGCATAGAAAAAGGCAGAGTTTATTTGCTCTGCCTGATTGATACGCATCCTAATATTTTTAGAAAAGCGGCAAAGTCCCAAGTACTCTGCCGCTTTTCTTACTTTGCATGGAGAATAATTAACGCTTTTTATACGCATTCTCTATACGCCATATATTCCTTTGCCTCATCTTCAGTTAACGAGAACTTCTGCCGAATTCTCTTTAAAATCTCATCTTCCGGCAGTTTATCATCTCGATACACTTCAATCGTCCCATAAATTCTTCCCTTTTCAATCCCTTTTCTCTCAACGCCTTCACTAAGATTACACATGGCAATACCTCATTTTCTAAGTATTAAGCTATCTTAATTGAGAAATCATTTTGAAAAAAGATTATCCGGCCCAATTTGACTTAATACAATCAGAGCACCATGATTACTTTCCATCTTCGTGCGCCATATATTCTTTGGCTTCATCCACGGTCATTGTAAATTTTTTCTGAATCCATTTTAAAATTTCTGCTTCGGGCATTCCCTGGTCACGGTACGCTTCAATTACACCGTATATTTTTCCCCGCTGAATTCCTTGCTGAATCCCCTTTTCAATCCCTTTTCTCTCAACGCCTTCACTAAGATTACACATAAGCGACACCTCACTTTCTAAGCTTTGAGTCATCTTAATCAAGAAATCATTTTCTAATATATGACACTTTTCTTCCGGTTTCGTTTCGGTAGAAAGAAGCACGTTCAATAATCTTAAAACGCCGGCTTCATCCAAATCTTCCGGCTGGCCCAGACAAATCATCACTGCTGTCAGCAAATCGTAATTGCGCTTCTCTTCTTTTACCTTTCCAACAAGATTCTCTTCCTCAACATAATACCGCGTAATGGTATTCTCACGGTTTTTAGGAGGATTCATGCAAATCCAAATACTGTAGACCTTTTTGATCTTTTCGTAATGGGATTCTGTAAACTCTTTCCCATACTGGGAAGAAATCATCCTGCTGCAATAGTAAATCCCTCGTTTGATTAAGGGATACCCTGGATAAAAATCGTTTTGCGCCTCAATATTGATAATGAGCTGGATCAATTCCCCTGACACCGGGACCACTGCCCTGAAACGGATATCATAGGTTACCAGGCCCTCTGTCATGGTCACATCCTCTGTTTCCATGCCGGAAATCATTGGGTGATTATCAAGCTCCCCTTCATCTGGATTTACTGGAATATCCGCAACCTGAGGCTGTCCTTCGATGTATTTCTGAGCAATCTCATCAACATCAAAATTGCGGAATTCTTCCAGACAATGTTTCATGATCCATGCCAAAATAATCTTTTCAGACAACAGCCGTTTACATGCTGCGTCATAGTTTGCTTTATCGTCTGCTACACGGATATGTTTTGCAATCGTTGCTTCTGGCAAGCTGTATCATCTCCTCCGTTTTCTTTATCATATCATATTCTCTTGAAAGTTTCCACATTTTTACGGTGAACAAACAATGAACTCCTACCCCTATACCGTATGTCCGGTTATGCCGCCAGCTCCCCTTCCTGCAAATATTCCGGAATCTGCTGGATTTCCTGCTTCAGCAGATAGTACAAGCTGGTAAAGTTCCCAATCCGGTTCTGTCGGAAGGCATATTCCAGCTCAAAGGCTCGGATGTAGGCTTCTGCCCGTGCGAAAAGAGCAAACATATCCCGGTCGTTTAAGTATATTGAAACTTTCTTTTGACATTGATAGGTCCCCTTTTCGCAATAGCTTCCGCCATTGGCATTGTATGCCATGGTTCCAACTCCATTTTGAATTTCTACATACCATGGATACCTTCGGATTTCTCCCTGGCTGTCCAGATCATATCGGCTAATCGTCATCTTGCGCACAATACTTTGCCCGTTTTCATTCGGATCGCCAAAAATCTTTTCCTGATGGAAGTCAAAGTCCAACAGGTGGCTGAACAGTACGGAATAAATATACCGGACATCCTCCGGCGTTAAATTATCGGATACAGAAATTTTATTTTCTCCGGTGCCATTGCTGTAATCCAGCATATTGACACGGATTAAGGAGCGTTCCCCTCCCTCTGACTTTTCTCCGGACGCATGGATGTGGGCCGGGAAGAGCCTGGAGGACGGTTTCAGGCTGTCGCACAATTCCAGCAATGCCTTATCCGTCTTATATACCGCAATCTGCCAGGACTCCTCTTTGGACCAGTCCTTTTCTTTCTTTTCGTTCTGCTTCATCCGTTTCCTCCTTTAGCGCAAATAGGCCATTAAAAGTTTGCTCAGCTTTACCGGCATGGTCTCCAAATCAGAAATATTCAAAAAACCGTTCTGATAAATGTTCTCAATTAATTCCCTGTCTTCCCCGATTGCCGCAGCAAAGAGATGTATCCCCCTTTTTTCCAGGCAATGTTTCGTTTCAAGCAGGTCCTTTCGTGCCGGTTCCCCGGAATATCCTTTCCCATTTGGCTTACCGTCGGAAATCAGGATAAGGATTTTTACTTCCTCCTCCCGCTTTGACAGCCGCTCTCCCACATAGCGCAATGCCGCACCATCCCGATTGCAGCCAATGGTTTCCATTCCGGCAATCCGAACCGCATCATTTCCATCAATGGAGTCAAACTCCGCGTAGGAGCAGATATCCACGACTTCGTCCGCTGAAAAACAATAGGTATCGTGAGTACTGTGACCATATACCAGAACAGGAATGCTTAATGCCTCACAAAACCAGTAAAGCGCCAGCGCTGTCTTTCGTGCGTTCTCAATCCGTTCGCCATTCATGGAGCCGGAAACGTCCACTAAAACCGCAAATGCAAGGGAAGGCTCTTCCTCTGGAAGTAATTTCTTCTCAAACAGCTTTCCATCTCTTCGGTAGAGTTCTCCCCTGCTTAACCGTTTTCCCATGTAAAGGCCTTTTAAGGTTCCTCCTTCCTTCCGCTGCAGAATCTCCTCCGCAAGTTTTTCCAGGCGCTTTGCAGTATGCCTGCTCTCCCCAGCTATCCTATGGTAATTACGGAATGAATTTTCAGAAATATCAATCTCACGGTGAAACTGGTAACGACGGCCTGCATGGATTTTGTTTTGGGGAATGTCCTTTAGCTCCTCTTGAAGAACATTCTTTCGCTCACTCTCCTCCTCCCTGGCCTCCATAGAACTGGCCAGCTGGTTTAAGGCCTTTGGCAGGTCATTTAAGATGTTCCAAAGGTCGTTCCCCTTCTGATTGTCTGCTCTCTCATCGGTACCCGCTTGTTCCTTGCTCCCACTCGGATTCGGCCTTTGGGAATCCGCCATTTGTCCGTCCGGCACCTCGTTCTTCGTCGATTTCTTAATGGAAGGTGTCCCCTCCAGGCTTCCGCTCCACCCTTCTGGTGGTTCGGACACACTTTCTCTTTCCGCTGCTGCTTCCGACAAACTCACCCAGTGCACCTTGTCTTTCCAGTATTCATCCAGCCATTTTTGTAATTGTGCTGGATTGATTTGCTCTTTTTCAATCTGTGCGTCTGCGCTGTAAATCACCTTTTTTATATACTTCCAAAGCTTTAATATCAGCTGATTGGTGGCGTGGTAGCGGATATCCGGGTCATCGTTTCTGGTGGAATCGTCAATCCAGCGTTTACAGCGGTTCAGACAATTCTGATATCGCTTTGGATATGTTGCTTCTTCATCGGTTTTTCCAGCCCGCGCATAGCGAAAAATCAAGTCTATCATGATGTCAAGTTCGCTGCTGTCCGCCGCGTTTCGCTCCTGCAGGGATGGAATCTTACGGATGATGATTTCTGCATTCTTCTGAATTGCATTTCGCACCGTGCCGGGATATTCCCGGCACATAAACGCCTCAATATAGACGTCTTCCAGAATATTGTTCAGATGGGCCGCTATTTTCCGGATCCAGAATACAGCAACGGGATTTTTTTGCTCCAGATATTCCTTCATTTCTTTCCAGGCTCTCCGGTCTGCCGCGTCATGCTGCTCTGGAACCGCCGGGTAGCAAAGACCTTTTTGGAACCCGTTCACATACTGTGACCGCCGGTTAAAATCCGAGCAGCGAATATGACCGCATTCATGGGCAATCAGTCCTTCATGGCTTATGGCCCTTCCCTCCCTGCTGGGAAAAGTCAGGGAAATCGGATTCCCTGTATTCAGAGTAATCTGGCTCCCATCGGTAAAGGCAGCCTGGCTTCCCGGACTCTCATCATAAAAGATTACGAGTGTTACAAAAGGCTTTTGGCCCAACGCCTTTGCCAGGCGCCAGAGAGGCGCCCGGTAGGCTTCAGAAACAAATAGTTCCTGGTCTATAATCTGCTCTTTTCGGATTTTCAGCCGTTTCCTAAAATCAGCCGTCCTGTTTCTTGTATTCAAATTCTCCCTCCTGTTTATGCCGCCTGCATGATGGGCGTTTCATTCTTCTCCTGAAACTTTGTCAGAATCTGTGTTTTATAGATTTCATCCCGTTCTTCCTTATTTGGAGAGGCTTTTGCGATCACGGTATGCAGGGCGGCCTTGCACACATCCTTTTGAATCAGATAGGCCCAAACCCAGTCCTCATACTCCCGGTAGCCGCATACTCCGCCGGCGATCATTTCATTATGGCAATACTTTTGTATCTCGCATACGGTTTTCGCCATTTTTTCCAATAGCGCCTGATTGGCATTTCCTACCCGTTTTTGCACTCTGGCGACCATTTCTTCCGGTGTTAAGGGTTCAGAGTAGAGAATCATCCGCATGCGGGATAGGACCGATTCATTGAATCCCTTACAGCCCCGGTAATCCATGTTGGTGGTCAAAATAATCACCGTGTCCGGATTCCGATGCACAATCTCGCCGTTTGTAAGTGTAATGGCTGCCCCGTCATCTAAAAGGCCATTGAGTTTTACCAGGGTTCCTGGCTTTGAAATGACCGAAGGCTCCTGGATCTCAATCAAAGATGGCCTGCGGCATCCGGTCACAATGCTGGATTCCACTAAAACATAGTCTTTTTCCTTTTGCCCGCACTGGTAGCCCTGTTCGTACAGCGTTTTTAAAATTCGCTGAAATGCCTCCTCCTCTTTCGTTTCTTCCTCATAAATTCCGGTGACTCGCTCCAGAGCGGTTGCCGGATCCATTTTCATATCTTGAAACGATGGGAAAACAGCTGGAACAACCGAATCCCTGCGCCCCGTATTGGGAATCATGGAAGACACCAAATCCACTTCATCTGTGGCCTCTCCACAGGTAAAAAAGTAATAAGGGAGACCTAAAAGCTGCGCTGCCATTTTTGCGCTGGTAGTCTTTCCCGTGCCGGCCTCTCCTGCCATCATAAAGACCCGCATGGGGGTCTGGCAGACCGCTTCCACGATTTCCAGCGTTTCCGGGGAAACCTCATAGTTTTCCGGCAGTGCCGGCACCAACTCTTCCTCCGCTTTCGTCAGCGGATGGTTTCTTTTATATTTCCCGGCAATATCACGAATCGTAGGCCGCTCTTTTGTCTGCTTTTCCTGGAATACACAAAAATTCCCGTAATAAGTTTTGGTCAAAGCGTATTCGCCATTCTTCAACTTAGCGGCCGTGATAAACGGAAGATTGCCAGCCTGAAGGCATCCCCCGTCAAAGACCAGTCCCTGTCCCTTCAATGTTTCCGCGTTCTCAATTCTCCGATAAAAGTTATCGCAGAGGATAAATGCCGCACACATAGCCTTTTCCATGTCAGGATAGCCTTGTTCCATTTGTTGGCGGAATTGGCTAAATCCCTCCTCGCATTCCGAATCATAGCGGATTTCCTGTGTAATGCTGGCAAAAAGCAGCATGGTAAACAGTTCAGAGCCGGAAGCCCCGCGCTCTCCAATCTGCGGATAATGGATCAGCGTGGAACCAGATGCAATCATCCCATTCCAGGCTCCGCTTGCCGGTTCATAAACTAACAGATGGGTCTCTGAAACCCCGTTTTTTGCCCGCTCATGCTCCAGATAGCATCGTTTCACATCTCCATTCTGGATTTGCACACCAAACGCACCATTTTCTTTTCCCGTCAGGATGTTGACAGCATGCATAATGCCCTGAAGAGTTGCTGCGTGAAGCGTTGCCCGCTTTCCCTTGAACATGTGGTTATGCCTGGAGAGGCATTCAAATTCTGTTGTGTATTTCTTTCCTGTTTTTCCAATTTCCTGAGCAAATGGTTCCGGCAGATTCCGGTTAAAAGCCCAGTTTTCAAAAAGTTTAATACGTCCCAAATTTCATTCCTCCTATGCTGCTTTCCACTCCGGAATATATCCCTGCCGTTTGGCTTCCGCCTGGATCCGCTCCGCGAGCATGGTATTTCTCGTTCCAATATTCGTCCGGCTGATCGCAATCGCCAGAGCCGATTTGCTGCCTACCAGATGAACCCGCGCTTTGGCCCGTGTGATTCCCGTATAGTAAATATCCCGCCTTAACATAGGATAAAAGCACTTTAAAACCGGGAGTATGACAACCGGGTATTCCGCGCCCTGGCTTTTATGGACACTGGTTGCATATGCAAATTCCAGGTCTTCCAGGTCTTCTTCCTGATACATCCGTTTCTCCTCGCCGAAATCAACCTGCAGCTGGCGGTTCCCGTCCTTTCTCCGGCTGATTTGAACCACTCTTCCAATGTCTCCGTTGGATATGTTATCCACGTTCCTTGTCTGCATCACCTTGTCCTGTATGCGAAATGTCTGCCCACCAACGTTCCATTGTGCTGTATCCGCTGAAGCAGGGTTGGCAATCTCCCGGAGCATGCGGTTTAAAGCATTGACGCCGGCTTCTGTCTTTACCCGGTAAGGTGACAACACCTGCACCATATCCGGATTGCCTTCTGCCCTCACAAGTTCCGCCTGGTAAAGGGAGGCAATGATTTTTGCGGCCTCATGATCATCTTCTGCCGGATGGAACTGGAAATCATCACCGTAAATCAGAGTTCTTTGGCTGCGAATCATCCGGTCCGCATTCAGGATAATCCTTGAATCCTTTGCCTGGCGGAAAAACACATCCAGTACGGTCACCGGCACAATACCGCTGTCAATAATCGCCTTAAACACGGCGCCCGGTCCTACGGACGGGAGCTGATCCACATCTCCTACCAATACCAGCCTTGCCCCACTTCTTACCCGTGAAAACAGAATGCTGGACAGCCACATATCCGACATGGTAAACTCGTCGGCAATAATGAGTTCTTCCTCTAAAAGATCCTCACTGTCCGCTAAGTCAGAAAGGTCTTCCTCACCGTTTAAGTACATCGCCTTATGCAGAGTGAGCGCCGGTGCTCCGGCACTTTCAGAAAGCCGTTTTCTGGCCCGGCCGGTTGGCGCACACAGTAGAAAATCTTCTCTGCCCGTAATCCGTTTAAAGACCTCCAGAACCACGCGCAGCACCGTTGTTTTTCCCTTGCCAGGTCCACCGGTAATGACGGAAACATTGGATTGAAAAACCATCCGCACCGCATCTTTTTGTCTCTCGGAAAGGATAATTCCAAAGGCTGCTTGCGCTTCTTCCAAGGGCTGCTCAATATCTGGCTTTGCGGTTTCTGCCTTTAAAAGACGTACCAGATGATAGGCGGCATACAGTTCTTCCTGCCGGTTTCCCTTTAAAAATATATTAACACCGTCCGCAGCCAGCTCAATTTTCTCTCTGGCCATTTCATTTCCAATCCGCATAATTTCCGGCCGAGTAACGGAGTCTTCGGAAAATCCCTGATTAAGCAGCGGATAAGCCTGCTCAACAATTGCCGTACCTGGCAGGAACAGATTTCCTTCCTTTTCACCTTCCCGCAGAATATACCGGATTGCCGCCCGGATTCTTGCCGGGTCGTTGGGTTTAAACTGCCGGCTGGCTCTGGCTATGGGGTCAACGGTCAGAAATCCGAACCCTTTTACTTCACACAAGCGGTAAGGATTTTCCCGAACAATGGCGGCTGCATTGGCGCCAAAATGTGCCTGAATCTTTTCCGCCTTTTTGGGTGTTACCTGAAAAGGCGCCAGGCAGGCTAACAGTTCCCGAATACCTTCACTTTGCCAGTAAGATTCTAGGATGACAGAAAGTTTCTGTTCGGTAATTCCCCGGATGTCCAGAAGTTTTTCCGGCTCTTTATCAAGAACATCAAACGTCTGAACACCGAATCTTTTAACGATTGCCCGCGCGGTGACCGATCCAATTCCCTTCATCAAGTCAGAAGAAAGGTAGCTGATAATCCCGTCCTCCGTTTTTGGAAGAATCAGCCGGAACCAGGAAACCCGGAACTGTGGCCCCCATTTGGGGCTTTCCACCCATTTCCCTTCCATCTCAATCTCTGCATGGGCAATACAGGGCAGCTCTTTTCCAACTGCGGTAAATACTGAAGACATGTTTGACCGACCTGAAGCGGCACTCCTTACCATATAGCGGGCAACGGTATAGCCATTTCCCTCGTTTTTGTACAGCTGATGTTCAAATGTACATATCATCATGCCGCCTCCTCTTCCCGTCCCCAGGATAGACGAAGATAGCGTTTCTGCTCCATAACGGTCAGTCCATCTTCACGCATAAGTCCGGCAATTAACGCTGATAATTTTCCAGGATATCCATAAAATATCCCGATTCGCCGGAATCCCTTTGCTGTCCGATAGCTGCATATGCCATCGCTGCGAATCCAGCATCTGGTAACGCCGCGGCTGTTTAATTTTTGCACGATTTCATCCAAACGGCTCCGCCCTGTTTCGTTATACCAGAGCATAGCCGCCTCTTCCTCGGACTCCGAATCATTCTCTTCCTGCTCATTCACATGATTTTGTTCTGAAGCTTTGGGCCTGTTTGTTTCCTCTGGTTTGTCCCATGTGCTTTCAATTTCTTCCTCTTTTTGTGTAACACTGCCGTCCTTTTCCCTCTCCAGGCGGATTCTCCACCCCTTTCTTACAAACAGGTGATAGATCAAAAACGGTACCGTAAGGGATGCGCCGCTGACCAGGATTGCCAAAAGAATCGGTGCGGCAAACTGCAGGATAATACTTCCCAGGGCACAGCCCAGAAAAATTGCTGCCAGAGTTTCAATCTGTTTGATATTCATACCATTCTGCTCCTTTATTCGTTTCATGTTCTAAAAAGGCTGCCAAAATGAATCCATTCTGGCAGCCGTCGGTTTTTCCTTATTTAGTTGAAGGGAAGTCCTTCATCCGCACCCTGCGGGATATCCATAAAGCTTTCCTGTGCGCTGGCTGCGCGTGCGGCCGGCGCGGCTCCGGTCCGGCTTCCGGCTGCTCCTGTGGGGCGTGCTGCACCTCTTCTGGGAACAGTGCCTCTCTGGGGAGCCGCATTTCTTTGAACTGGTGCCCGGTTTCCGGCATTCGCTGTCCCCTGTGCAGGAGTCCTTCCCGCTGCCTGCCTGGTATTCTGCCGTGCTGGCGATGCTGCCTGTCCGGGCTCCGGCTGGCTTCCGTTTCCGCCAGCCTCGTTCCGGCCATCCGCAAAATCAATATGCTCCGCCCGCAGTTCCATCCCATATACTCGATTGCCGTCTTTATCCGTATAGTTATTGTTTTGCAAGCGCCCGCTTACAACAATCCGGATTCCCTTTCCAAGATAACGCTCTACAAACTCTGCCCGTTTGTCGAAGGCAACGCAGGTAATGAAATCTGCATCCGCTTCATTTTCCTTCTTCGTTCCTCTCCCCACTGCCAGGGTGAACCGTGCAATGGGCATCTGGGTTTCTGTTGCATACCGGATGTCCGGCTCTCTGGTAAGTCTTCCTAAAAATGTACACTGATTTAACGCCATGTGTAGTTCCTCCTCATTTTGTATGGTCATTGTTTGGTTCCTAAAAGTTCTTTCTCAAATTCCGGAAAAAATTCCGTGAATACTTCCATATACCGTTTAAAGCCATCCTCGTTTAATGGAGCTTCCAGGGAAGCTTTCGACCAAAGGATCGCTTCCTCCGCCCTTACATGATAAGGACCTTCGCGGAAGGTTCCATAATTCCAATGTGGTATGGACGGCTTTACAATTTCCGCCAGTTCCTGTTTGGTACGTGCCTGCGTAATCATCCGGCTTTTATCAATCATAATGATGAGCACCAGAAAAAATACAATCGAGTCCTGCAGATAGCCATACACCCGTCGGTATATCGTGTCCAGTGCGGCATATGCGGCTGCTTTCACTGCGGCAGTCTTTGCTTCACCCTTCGCCAGATCTTTACGTGCATGGCGGTATACTGCTTCCAGCAGCAGCCGCTCTGAAAAATTCATTTTCCCGTTCCTCCTTCCTCTTTCTCTGGCAGTACAGCCAGTAATCATCAATTCCTTTTAATCCTCCTCTCCAGATATGGTTTTCATCAAAATCCCAGATTTTCCGCACACAGCGAAGGTTCAGACGGCCGCATATCTCATAAAGGTGCCTGCAGCCCTCCTGGATTTGGGCTCGTTTCTGTGCCTTTTTTTCGCAGATTTCCAAAAGGCTCTGCACATTTTGAGGACAGGTATGGCAGACCGGCTCCTTATAATCGCTCCGACAGGATACATCCATTAACTTATCCATATCAAAATATTCCCAGACTTCCTCCAGGCCGTTCTCTTTTAATGTCTTCAGCGTTCGCTCCATTTCCTTATATTGGCTGACGCCGGGCGTACCGAGAAACGAATAGCCAGACATGGCATGGGCGATGGTCGCCTTTAAAATCCCTTCTGTTACGCAGACAATTTTGCTGTTTGGGTCTCCTAAAAAAGTCACCGGGCTCTTGCTGCTGGTCCCCTGATTTCGGTTGTTGCTGCTGAACCACAGATATTTCCGGCCGTTATACGGCTCATCCAGACGGATTTGAAATCCGGACAGATTTTGGTCAAGCCCATAAACCGGACAGAGGAAACCTCTGTTTTTCCGAAAAAAAGCGGCGTCCCAGTTTCCGCGGCCATTGAGGAAAAATCCCGGTATGCCCTTTAAGGAATATCCTTCCCGCATCAGCCTCCGCGCAAGTCCCTCCGTTCCGGAAACCGGTGTGCTGCAAAATCCATAATCGGAAATCCGCTTTTCCGTTAAGCCCCGTTCCAGGAGCTTCTGCCTGTGAAAGCCAGATAACGGCAGCAGTTCCTGCAGACGGCGATAAACCTGGTCCAGCTTTTGAGGCTCGGCAGGTCTGGCCTCCACACAGGAAACCGCTTCTTGCTGCGTTTTTTGCGTGACTGCATAAGTTCCACCCAGCAGAGCCTCCTTAATCTCCCGGTAGGCCTGCCGGTACCGGTCCGCACCATAAAGGCCTCTTACATCCGCGTACAAGGTCAGCATATTTCCGCTGGCTCCGCATTTAAAGCAGTGGTAGGTGTTTGCCGGCTCTCCGCCTTTAAAAATACGGAAATTCATCTTCCCCCGCCGGTCGCCGCAAAAGGGGCATACCACGCCAAAGGCATTTCCTTCTGAAAGCCGTTCAATTCCTAAAAGGTCCGCAACATCGGAAATCGTAAATTCGACCTTGTACGGGCTGATAAGACAGACCTCCTATCTTTTACGCAGCCATGGCTGCCTGAAGCAGAATTCTAGCACCCTGGCGCATAGTCTCGTCTTTTCCGCGATAATCATGGGCTAGCCACTCTAACGTTTCGATTCCATCTTTCTCCTGCGCAATACGGCCAAGGGGCCAGTTCCGGTAAGTACCACATCGGCAGATGACCTGACTGGCTTCTTCCACCGTCATGCCATCCTGCTGGCTGGCTGCTGCTGTTTTTGGAAGCTGCACCATGCGCCCGCTTTCTGGGCGAACCTGAGAACTTGCCGGAGGAATGAATTCCGACCGTTTCACCGGCTTTTCAGCGTTGACGTTACTGGCAGTTTGCGCATCTTTTTGGGACGGTTTTGTCTGCGTCTCCCTGTTGGAACCTGCAGTACCGGATGGCATAGAAGCCCCCTTTATGCTGGAGAGGCCGTCCGTTATCTCTGCCCTCTTCTGGGGTGTGGCCGTGTTGCCCGCAGCAGCTGCCGGCTCTGCATCTGAAAAAGGTATTTCTTCGTCTTCCACAGTCTGGAATTCACCCAGATCTGCCGTTTGTCTCTCTTCTTCCGGCTCCATCTGTCTGTCATAGTTTTCATTCGCATACACTTCATCCTCACTTTCCCCTGTCTGATGTTCAATATCGTCAATGACCGGATGGGAATACAGATCCGGGTCCTCACCGCTTGCTCCCTGATCAATACAAAACCGGTTCAGCAGATAGTATTTCAGCGCATAGGTCCATGCGCTCCCTTTTGCCTTATCCGGCATTTCATGGGTGCCAATGGCATGGATGGTCCTCTCATCCATATCCTGCGGGTCATCCGCGTTAACCCAGCGCAGCGTCAGATCCACCTCATACATCCAGATTTGTGACTGGGCCAGATACTGCACATATATCGGATTACCACGTTCATCCGTTTTCGTGGCCTTTTCCGACAAGATATCCAGATTGACCCCATATTTGTTCAATGCAGGCGTCAGGTACAGGAAAATGTCATCAATCTTGACAAAGTCATAGCTGACCTCCTCACTGTAGGTTTTCTTTGTCAGTGCCGGTATCATCTTGCGGATTTCAACCATTTTTTGCTGCAGCGACAGCTTTCTGCCACATGCCGCCTGTCCGTTCTGTTTTTCCATTTGCGGCTCCTTTCTTTTTTGCCCGGTCTTGATAGGCCCCGGTAATTTTCTTGATTTCTTTGTTTAAGCAAAGCGCCGTTTCCTGCACCAGTCTCAGATCTGCTGTCTGAAACAAAGCCCGCTGGAACTTTGCTAAAATTTCCGGACGGTTGATGAGGCGCTCAATTTCCTGAAACATCGCCTGCTTATCTTCCGTAAGGATATAACCGTCCGCCCCCTGAAACAGCAGTGTTTTGATATACAGCTCTCCTAAATCACGGATTTCTGTTAACAGCCGCCGATACCCTTCCCGGTAAGTTGTTCTCAATACGTCCATAGGAACCTTTTCCCGGTTCCGTTTCAGTTTCCGAAGGGCTGCGGCCAGTTCCAATTCCAAAAATAATTGTTCGGATTTTGCCAAAACATTCCCCCTTTTGCACGCCTTACGTTTGCCGCTCCATTACCCGGCTTTCTCTTCCTTTATGTAGAAGCTGAAAGAAGTCGTGGTTTTTCCATACTCCTGATAAATATCTGGATGAAGCAGGCGCATGGCCTCCAGCTTGTTTTTGGGGATAGAAGTAATGACCCGTTTGGTATAGCCCGCCTGATAAGAAACACCATCAATTTTAATCTGCCCTATCTGGGCGTCGTCTAACGCGCTCCGGATTGGCGCGGTGATTCCTTTAATCTGCTTTTCCAGATTTCGCGAGAGGGCATCTGCTTCTTCCTTTTTCTCCTTCAATTTCAGGTAGGTAAGAATGTTAGGTGACAGTTCTCTGGAGAGCTCTACCGTCTTCTCTTCTCGTATCTGCAGCTGCTTTTTCAGGCTGTTGATCACAAGGGAAGAAGGTTCCGTGTACTCTGGGGCCTGTCTTTTTAAAACAAACTCATTCCAGAAATAGGCTTCCTGCTCAATCAGATCCGCCTCCTGTTTTAAATCCCGCTCAATCTTCCGCATTAGGAAGGTATCCTCGCTGTTTCCATGAAGGCAGAGGAAAATGATGCCTTTGGTATTTGTTACAGCCGCATAGTGCCTTCCCTGCAGTTCATAATGCAGTGGTACATTTCCATCTGCCCACTCATCCATCCGGTAAGAAAATGAGGTTTTGCATTCCACCACGTAGATGTCTTCCCTGATTTTTACAAAATAGTCTACATCCGCCAGCATAAACGGATAAAATGGATGGCGGAACATCTTCCGTACCGCATAGGGCTTTAATCCTGTCTGCCGCATAAAGATTTGTACCACCAATTCTTCCAGCCGTTTCCCGATTTCCAATGCGACCCAGTTTTTCTCTGGTTCATCATGGGATACACCCTCTGCCTTTTCCAGATAGAGGTCCCGTGCTGTTTTCCAGGGAGAAACACCGCAGGCGGCTGCCGCATCACTGCCGCCGATTCCCTGCCGGCGGTACTGCAGCCATTCCTCATTAGAAAGTGCGGTAATATCCGAAACAAAGGTTTCCGGCTCATAATTCAAATTTAATTCCATGTATGTGTTCTTTCTGCCTCCTTTTTTCTCACCGGTATTCTCCCGGAAAATCGTAGTCCTCAAACCGCAGACTTAAACATCTGGCCACCATTTCCTCCAAATCAATCAGGTTTTTAGCAGATTGATTTTTGCACTGGGCAAAGAATACCGCTTCGCAGATTCCGCAGTACAGTTCATATCCGTTCGCTTTGCCGGTCCCGTGCGTCGCCCGGAAATGCTCTACGGTCTGCGTGATTAGCTGCTTTCCAATCCCCACTTTTTTCATCGTCCCTTCCATCGCACTGTCTGGGTAATGGATTTCCAGCTGAAACAGGCGCTCCAGATTCTTTATGGATTCCTGATAGCAGGAAAAGATTTGTGTCAGGTTTCCGAAAAATTTCTCTACTGTCGCCCCATTTGTGTGCTCCAGCTTGATTTCGCTTCCCAGAATCAAGGGACGTTTATAGGGGCCTTCCTGAAGAAAACAGCAGATATTTGCCCCACTGGAAGCTACATCTGAGGACTGTACGCGGATACAGGCAGAAAGTTCTTCCGATGCCTGTTCCCCATACTGGAGCAATAAATCCCGGTAAGTATCCAGAAGTTCCGGCTCCTGAAGCTGCCAGGCCGCGGTCACCAACTCATGGCTAAAATAGCCCGCTGAGAAAACAACCTTTCCATAGCTTTCCTCTAAATACAGATTGGCCGCTTCAAAAATCTCCGGCATGGGAAGCACGGCATAGTCTTTCGGGTCTCCTCCATGGACCGCACGGATTTTGCCTTCCTGAAGCCGCAGCAGAGCCTGGCCGGAGGTCACCTGCAGGCAGTCGTTTAGCACACCGGCGAATGTCGGCCGGTCCATATCCTGCAAAGCATTTCCGTAAATCCTTGCCCGGTTCTGCAGAGTTTTCATGGCCGTTGTTCCTAACGGATAATCCATACCATCGGCTTTGATGAAAAGCCCGGTGTTTAACCGGGTATCATTTAGGAGCTGCTCACCGTCCTCTGCCTGTTTCATTTTCCTGCAGGCAGCCGGATTCATTTCCGCTGCTGTGAGATAAAGGGAATCCGTAGGGCAGACCATCCAGTCTGCCCTCTCCTCAATCTCATCCAAAAAGCTCATAAATTGGGAACGATCTGCAAAGTTTTTTGCGAAACTGTCCTGCACATACATAGCCCCACCTTCCTATACCTGAAAGAGGACGGAAGTAATGTGACCGTTCCTTACGACAAACTCAAATCCGTCCTGATACAAATCATACAGTTCTTCCAGTGAAATCAGGTCTCTTCCCGCGTTTTCCCATTTTTCCTCGTTCATCATTCGTTTTTCCTTCCTTTCTCATGCTGATTTTTATCCAAGTGGGAACTTTTCCCATGGAATACGCTGTTCTGTTTGCTCTAATTTTTCTTCATTCCAACGGTACCGATATACATAATCCGTTAAAAAAGGCCTTTCCTCTACATTCGATTTCCAGATCTGTTCTGCAATCCGCTCCACAATCTGTGCGTTTTCCAGATATAAATGCTCCGGAAATAAATAGCACTCCATTTCCGTTCCAAGTATCATCATCACATCTTCATTCCAGCGGTTTGCAACAAATCCCAGGACACCGGGATACAAAATGCAGTTTGCCGCACTGCGTTCACCAAACAGGCCAATGACCGGGAAAATACTTTTTGCCGTCCGCCTTAGTTTTCTGCCTGCATAGAACAATTCTTCGTGCCATTCCTGATGAAACACGCTCCACACGCCGTCCTCATCTCTTAATTTTATTGCATAGGGAAATTCAAGCCTGGGCGTATTGTACTGGGCTGCTTCCATTAATTCCTCAGCTGTAATTCCCCAGGATTCCATATCTTCGTTGTTGATCATGCGAACGTACCGCTCTTTTCCATCCTGGATTACAATTTGAAACACGATTACCATTTCATGGAAGGTTTTGTATGGAATATGCGGCAGCGCTTCCTGATACTCCTCGCGGCTTACCAGAGAAAAGACGATTTTGTCTTTGACCATGGACAACTCCGAGCCATTTAAGAGTACTGTCCCCAGTTGCTCCCGCTTTTTCTGATAATCCTGCTCCAGTATTGCTGCGGTTTTCTCTGCTCCCCTGCAAAGCAAATAAAACTGAATCTTTTTGGCGTTTGGGTACAGGATGATTCCCTCCTGTTCTCCGTCTTTGATGATTTTAAATATCACTTCCTTTCTGTCCCCTTCTGACGGTTCAATCTGGTAACCGTCTCCCATCCTCTGCCGGAATGCCTGAAGCAGTACTTCCGTGCGGTTGATTTCTTCCCTGTTTTTTCTTTCCAATGTCTTCTCCTTTCCTGTTTTTGAGCAACAAAAAAAGACACCAGAAACTCATAAAAATTTCTGATGTCTTCCTTAAAGTACAGACAAACTCTGCCTGTTCTGCTCTGATACAAGGCCTGCGCCTGAAAATTAGCTTCCAGCATCTGCTGGAACAAAGATTGTAATATGGCTTTTGTTAAAGCGCATAGAAATCAATGTCATATTTATGATACCACTATATGTTGTGGTTGTCAATTTTATATTTTCTGTATAATGTGCTTTTGAATGTTTTATATATGCTTGTGATGGTTCTATTTCTTTAAGTTATTAATTGGAAATGACTTAAACTCCTCACGCTCTTTCGTTGCCATCTTTCCAATGTAGTAATCTGCCTCTTGAAAGTTTTGAAGTAATATACAACAACATGCTAAAACTAGATTGTCGCTTGAATAGGCAGCTTTGATTTTTAATAAAGTACCTACTTCACAGTCAGTTATTGATTGTCCTTTACGCTTATTAATTTGCAATCGATTTACAATCGCCGATACACCAGGGATTCCGTCCAATTCTAATTTATCAATTTCCCCTTGTAGTTCATCTGCTAGTCTCAATAAAGCAGGATTCGAATTATTATCATAGGCCAACAATATTTCAAGGATATATCGAGTTAGCTGTTCAGCATAAATAACTGAACTATCTTGAAATTTCAAAACTGACTCCTTTATTGCCGACACATTTAAATTATCAATTATAGACAATCTGTCATGTTTAAGTACCTCAAAAAATGGAGATGCCCAAAAAAGTTCTCCTGATTCATCTATTTCATATCGTATACCTATTTCTGGCATAGAAAAGGGATTTTTAATTTTAAATTTTCCATTTTCTCCTTTTAAGCAACAAACAAGTAAGTTTATATTTGCAAATTCTAGCATACCAATTCCAGGATCTCCACCAAAACTATATGGGACTTCCTTAGCATAATTGGTAGCGTCGATGAATGCCCGGATTTTTCCCCAATCCTTATCTTTAATTTCTCCAAAAAGAAATTCTTTTTGGACACCATAAGTTTTTAAAGCGTTTTGTAAATCCTGATAAAATTTAATCATGTCCTGAATACTTTTCAAACTTATACTATCACCATTGGAATTTTCAAATAATAGGACATCTGGTTGAATACTGGGCTTATTTGATGCCAAATATTGTATAAATTTCAGATCTCTTAATCGTTCTGATAATTTGTCAGAGAACGTAAACGTTACCTTTTGCTTGCACAAAGAAAGTATTATATGATTTCCTATATGTATTTCCTCATTACCACTATCATCAAACATTGTAGTAATGCCATCATACAAAACTTCCCCATCTACAATAATTGGCATATTCGATTCTCTTTTAATTACTGCGATCTGTATTTTTCCAAGTGCAACATCAATATTAAAGCCTGGAGGTTGAGTATAGATATATGTGGGATGTGACAGCATATAATTGATTGCCTCTCTGTCTCCAGTTGCAGGAATACCGCCATATCCAAATGATAAAGGAATAGATTTTGAATCTAATTCTCCCGTGGAAAATTTCTCAATCATATTTATATCTAACTGCGCTTGTCTTTTGGAATGGTAAAGAAAATCCTTAAATATTCCATATACATCCATCGGCTTCTCTTGTGGAAGCTTTTTTAATTTGATAGGTTTTGTGGGTGGTAAGGAGGAAACACCTTTCAACAAAACGTACAAATCTAATGGTAATAACGAATTATAATATACTTTTCCGCCATCATCATTGCAATATACCACAAAAAAGATAACCCCATTACTTTTTATATAATTGTTCAAATCTTTCGTAGATACATAAAATTTTACAGTATCATTTTTAGGAATCTCATCGCACCATTTTCCCTTAACCTGTACAGATACGATTCCGTCTAATGTCGATTTTGAAAATCGATCTGAATGGTATACTTCAACTGTCCCATCCCACGAAAGCGTCTTATCATTTTCAGTGATTTGAGCTTTTAATCTATGGCATCGTTGCAGTGCTGGCTTCAAAATATTAATAGATTGACTTTCAATAATAGAATTATCTGGTATATTTTCCATGACTACACTTTCCTTCTACTACTTGTGATTATATCATTCATGATGCCCCAAAACACTTCTCTTGATATTTCTTATATTATCACAAATTGTAACTATTGAAAATCATCTTTCACATAGACCTATTTAATTCACTTCTTCCATACCAATAAAAATCCCATTCCAACTATAGAAACGATATTGTTTCCCTTTCATGATACCGTATCCTGCAGGAACCAGCAGTTTCTCTTCGTTACCAGTTTCTGTCCTAATCTCAACTTCTACCCACTTTCTCCGCATTTTTTGGTATTTAATTTCTACAACTTTCCCCTCCGTCACTGAATACTGCCGTTTTAACAAAAACCTAAGCGAATAACTAAGATGGATTCCCAGCCCAATCACGCAGAATATCGTCAGCCTTAAAAATCCCTGCCCCTCTTGTATCGTTTCCATCGCGGTTCCAACAACCAAAATCACCAGAATACCTGCTGCTTCCAGCCATATCCGCCTTAGTAGGACAATGGGAACGGTTCCTAAAGATTCTTTAAGGCTCAAAAACACTTGCTGAAGCGGGAAGCCTTTCCTTGATTGCCTGGTAGACAGACTCCATCTCCTCCTTTCGATACCCAAATGGCCGAATATGAAAAATGGGGCCACTTTGCTTTCCACGCAGCAATACCAAACTCTTTCCTTTATCATGGAATTGGACGTAAAACCCATCTTTCCTGCTACTCCATACAATCTGTTCTATTTCGGATAAAAAAATTTGGCAGGTCTCGTACCGCTCCTGCCACTGCGGCTGCCGGACCAGCAGACAATCTTGCCGTACTTCTAAAAAGCACCCTGTTAAGGGCATAATCCTCTGTCCTAACGCCCGGTACCGCCATACCAGAACAACAATGAGGCAGACCGCACACACGACACCGCCTGCCACATACCAGTTCTGATTTATCACGCCCAAAAGGAATACAAGGGAGCCGATTAGACCGCAGGCTGCAATCAGGTAGAGGATTCGTTCCTTCTGGTCCATCCTCCGATACATGGCTTCCTCTGAAGGTTCAAAGCGCATATCATTTCCTCCCTTCCGTCAGTTCCTAACATTTACAGGCCGCCTCCAAGTCCTGGAGACGGCCTGCTGTATACAAACCCTTATGCTGCTTTTTTCATCTTTGTATCCTTTAACCGAACCTGCATGAGTCCAATGGCCTTGTCACACAAGTCAGCAGAAAAATATCCGATATGGGTATCCTCATAAGAAAGGCCCAGCCGGACCGCCAGCCATTGGTAGACCGCATCCCGGCCCATTATCCCCTGCTCTATGATCTGGTTCAGCAAACGGTGGGCCAAAATCCGCTTATGGCGGAGTTCGCCATCTGCCAGCGTACCTTTTGCCTTTCGGCTGCCTCTGACTACCCCTACATATGCGTCACATTCCGGATAGCCGCTGCACACATACAGATTTTCTCCCGGATTGATATTCTTTTCTCCATGTACATATTCTGCAGGCCGCAGTACCGATACTCTGCCGCAGTAGGGACAGACCGGTGCCTTAACCTTTTCCTTCCCTAATTTCTGGTAACGGACTCTCGCCTTCTGATTTCTCAACCGCACATCCTCCCTTCTTCCTAAATACTATTGTAAAAAAACGCCTGTTTCATTTTCAAGGGCAATTACGAAAAAAATGATAAAAAATTTTTGCCTAAGTATTGCCTGTGTTTCTAAAAGCGGGAAAGAAGCGAAATGCGCCTCTTTCCCAAATTATTCTGCGTATCAGGCATTGGTGGTTGATTTTTGTTTCCGTTTCCGGTAGTATAAAAAGCCTCCCGTACCCGCGCCGGCAGCTGTGACGCCGACCGCCGCAATCACAGCGGCAGCGCTGCCGTTCTTTGGTGTGTAAATGCCAATGGCCTTCATAGTATAGGTAATGGTTCCATCTTCCGCTGATTCCTTCGGTTTATAGGAAGCAAGGTAACGCACCCCAGGCTCCTCTTTAAATACAGCTGTCCCTCGATAGGTAATGACACAATCCCGGACCAGCTTTTCTCCGGATACCACGGCATCCCGGCAGGTTATCCCTTCACTGTCCTCATAAGGTTCTCCGGCCCACTCCGCATTGTGAATCCGGTAGTTTTCCGGCTCCGCTTCAATCAACGACAGCAGAAGCTCCTCATAACCGGTAAAATTCAGGTTCTCTTCATCCAGCATAAATACCTGGTCCCCCAGCCAATATCCATCGATGCCGTACTCGTGAAAAGTTACGGTAAAAGAAAAGTTATCTTCCCACCGCTCCTCTGAAAAGTTCTGGGAAGCAATGGAGGCTATTGCCTCCATGCGCTGTCCCGTTGTATCATCTGTTACAGTCACCGAAATCTGCGATGGTATGACATCTTTTGCCTCCACCGCTTCATAAGTCACCGTTTCTTCCACGGTTTCCTCGTGGGCTTCTATGGTAGTTTCCTCCAATGTGCTCTCCTGCAGCTGATAGTCCACACCATCCAACTGGATTACGTCCTCCGGCTTTTTCTCTTCCGCTTTTTCCCTGAGCATCGGCGTTCCTGCAATTTCCAGCGGAGAGCCTGCGCTGCCGCCGTCCTCGTTAATGACTTCGGTCTGAATCTCTGACAGCCGGTACGTCACGCCGTCCCGCTCCAGTTCCTTTTCAAACAGTTTTTCCGCCTCATCCGAGTCCGGATTCTGGGTGGTGTACTGCCGTTCTTCATAAAGGTTCTCGATTTTTTCCTCCGCAGCCTGTGCATTTCCAGCCGGCAATCCAACCATCAAGATGGATAAAATCAGGAACATTCCCACTTTTTTTCCTCTCTGCTTCTTCCTGGTATTTCTTGTTTTCCAGTAATACAGCGCTAGGCCAATGATACCCGTAGCAGAAGCCAGCCATACTGCAAGAAGAAGGGGCAGATTACTGGTATCTCCGGTCTTCGGAACCGAAATCAGATCCTGAATGGTCACATCGCCCTCTCCCTTCCGGTCAGTTTCATAGGAAGCGGTAATCCGCCCATAATGTTTCTGGTCCTGAATGGTACAGTCTCCAACGATACTGCCGTCTTCAAAGACCGTGAAGGAGAAGATGGTCTCATTTAGCTCATAGCCATCCGGGGCCACTACCTCACGGAAATAGTAGGTTCCCGGCGCCGGCGCTTCAAAGTAGACCTTTCCATGCTCGTCACTGACTCCCTCGAAAATCTTGTTCCCGTCCTCATCGGTGATTTCAATCTGGGCTCCCGGCAGTTCTTCCGCCGTTGTCACGTCTTCTTTGGAGATGATGACCGTACCCGGCTGATAGTTGGGAATTTCCCGGTCCCCTTCTACAGCGCCGGAAGCAGTCACGGTAAATTGGTAAACAGTATCGTTTAAGTAATAACCCTCTGGCGCTTTGGTTTCCTTGAAGGTGTAGGTCCCTTCGCCTGGCTTCTCAAACCGAACGGTCCCGGACGGACCGGTCACTCCTGTAAAATAGACACTGCCATCTGGCCGGTATACCGTTATTTCCGCGTTTGCCAACCGCTCTCCGGTCTTTCCATCCACCTTGTAAAGCTCCATATAGTCGGTTTCCGAACCGGGATTGTCTCCTCCGCCTCCACCGCCGCCGGAATGGGTAATCTTATAATTCTTCACGGCAAACTCCTGAAGGTCTTCTGTGTCCAGAATCTCAATCTCCTGGGGTTCCATCTTCCGATAGCCAGAAGGCGCTTTCACTTCCCGGATGATGTAGGTTCCTGTAGGAAGTTTGATGAAATGCTCCGCCTCTTTGGGCTTTGACTCCCACTCCCGGATAACTTTGCCATCCGCTTTCCAGACCAGCTGCAGGATAGCTCCTCCAAGAGAGCTTCCATTGGAGTTTGTCTTTTCAATCTCCACCTGGATTGGCTGATTTAAGACCGTAAAGGACTGTTGTGACTCTTCTGCCCGAACTTCGATGGTGAGTTCTTCCATGGAAGCATATCCTTCCGGTGTCTCCACTTCCCGGATTACATAGCTTCCAGCCGGGATTCCGGTAAAGGTAACTGGCTTTCCGTCTGTTACCCACTCCTGGATGACGGTTTCATTTTCCGTCCCCGCATCACGAATCAACTGCAACTTTGCGCCGATGACCGGCGTGTGCTCTACTCCATCCTCTTTGGTAAATTCCGTGACGATCTTCTCATTCTCCAATGTGATGACCTGCTTTTCTTCCTGTCCGGTCACCTCAAACCGCACCTCCTTTGCGATGGCATAGCCCTCCGGCGCTTCCACTTCCTGCAAGAGGTAAACGCCTTTTGAAAGGCCTTTGAATACCTCCGGTACGCTTGCGCTTACCCATTCCCGGATGACTTCCCCATCCGACTCCCGCACAAGCCGCAGCTTCGCTCCGGAAAGAGGTTCCTTTGTTTCCTGGTCTATTTTTTCTATCTCCGTTATGAGCTTCTGGTTTGTAACCGTAAAGGTCTGTACCCCTGTATCATTTCGAATCTCAATCTCCATCGGCTCCGGCAGAAGCAAATACCCATCTGCAGCTTCTACCTCTTTCACCTGATAGGTTCCCGGCGTCAGACCGCGGATTACTTCCGGCTCTTTTGCAGTAGTCCACTGGTAAAGTACCATTCCCTCCTGGTCCAACAGCTGTAGCACGGCTCCGATGACGGGTTCTCTGGTTTCCTGGTCTTTTTTCTCAATCCGGGTTTCCGTTTGCTCATTTTCGATGGTAAAGATCTGTACCCGGTAATCCTTTGTGATGGTGATGGTGACAGGCTCCTTTAAAAGCTGGTAGCCGTCCGGCGCTTCGATTTCCGTAATCTCATACTCTCCGGCGGGAAGTCCCTGGAATACCACGGTTCCGGTTTCATCGGTCACCCACTCTTTGATCAGCTCCCCAGTTTCTTTCCGTACCATCTGAAGCTTCGCTCCGGCCAACGCCTCATTGGTTTCCCCGTCTACCTTGCGAATCTCGGCTTTGGTATCGTCGTCAAACATTTCCACATACGGGATTTCTTCTGCAGTCATGTTCTCCTTGATGGTAAAATAGATTTTTTCCGCTTCCAGATATCCTTCCGGCGCTCTCGTTTCAATCAGGACATACTCACCTGGTTTCAGGTTCCGGATCTCATGGGGTTCTGTGGTCGATACCCAGCTGTCAATCACATCTCCTTCTACCTTCACCGTCTGACCGTCCTCATCGATTGATTCTGTCACTGGCCTTACTTCCAGATGGGCCCCGGGCAGCTCCTCTTTATCGGTCAAGGTCTTTTTGGAGATGATGACCTTGTTTGGCTGGTCGGCTGCCTTATAATGGAACACAATCGTATCCTTCCGGTCCGTTGTTACATTGAACTGGAACGGATGGGCCTCCGGCTCCAGCAGATATCCATCCGGTGCATCCACCTCCTGCACCTGGAAATAGTACAGGCTGACAGAGCCATCGGTGCCAACGGAGCCAATGGGAACCTTGCTGCTAACTGCCCTGCCATCGTCCCCCGTAATCAAAATGACCGCCGTGTTTGTATCCAGGTTGGTAAACTTAAACCGGGCTCCGGCTAACGGCTTGTCCGGCTGCTCTGCATCGGATTTCACAATCTCAATCTGTCCCAAAATCAGTTCATTGACCAGTTCAAACCGCTGAATGCCTGCCTGTTCTGTAATCGTAAAGGGAAGTTCTGCCGCCCTGACATATCCGAAGGGCGTCTGCTCCTCTACAAAGTAATAGTCCCCGGCCTGTGGTTCTTCAAGGGTATGCGGTCTTAAATTCCCTGCCTCATATCCATCCGGAATCAGCCCCTGTTCTTCATCTCTTTGGGTATAGCGGCCATCAGAACCGGATATCCAGCGGTCCACCAGATAAGATTCATCGTACTCCATGGCAGGAATAAGTTCTCCGTTCTCATCATAAAGGAAGTTGCCTTCCGTATCCGTAAGATACAAAAGATTTCCGTTTTCATCCTTCATTTGATATTTCACCAGGCTGCCGTCCTCTGCGGCCCGGTACACTGCTAGGGTTGCCCCTTCAATCTCTTTTCCTCCGGCTACATTGACTTTAGACAGCAACACCTGGATTGCTTCATCCTCCATCGTAATCTGCTGGACCTCATCCTTTGAACCTACGTCCCGCACCAGAATATACATGGGATCTGCCAGTGCATAGCCATTTGGTGCCTGCTCTTCTACCAGGACGTATTTCCCGACCGGCAGATACTCAAACCGCTGGGCACCGGTCTCTGTTACATAGGTGATCGCCTGCTCCGTTCCCGGCACATTTAGGATCTCATAGTCGTAAGCCAGATAACTGTGGCCGCCCTCGATGGTAACCCAATGGGCGGTTTCCCGTACCTGACTGCCATCATTGGTCTGCCACTCGTAGATTTTCTGACTGGAATCGTATCGGATGTTCCCTTCTTCATCATAGAGCGGTTCCCCTTCCTCATCTAAAAGCGCAGGATATAACGCAAGAGTAGCCGGATTCTCGCTGGGAAGGACTTCTCCTGTTACCGAATCCACTTTATAAAATTCAATGGCCGTATGGTCATCCTCCATCACGAAGGATTGAACCTCACCGGTCTCTTCGATGATGACCTCTACATCCTCCGAGGTCACATAGCCGGCTTTAGTCGGTACCCTGGTCTCCCGCAGGATGTAATCCCCCGGCATGATGTGGTCGATCCAGTGGGGGGTATTGCCATCGGATACCCAGTTGGCCGCAATCACCGGTTCCCCAGCGGTATCCAACAGAATTTCCAGGTGCCATCCCCGGTCCGTATCGTCATAGACCCGGTACGCCTCATAGAGGGTCAGCTCTGCGCCTGCAATCTCCTCTCTGGATGTCATATCCAGTTTGGAAATTTCCAGCTTCGTGTAATCGTCTTCCATTGTAAATGACTGCATCCCGGAAGTATCCTTTACCACCAGGCCGATTGCCATGGACTGTACATAGCCGTCTCCAAGAGGGGCCGCTGTTTCTTCCAAAATGTAAGCTCCCTGAGGAACTCTTGCAATCTCCCAGGCGCCTTCATCGGTGGTAATCCATTCGTTCTCTACCCAGGTTACGCCGCCGTCCTTATAGTAAATGGGCAGTCCATTTTCATCCACTACCGGCTGTAGGTCGCTGTTGATGGTCTGCTTTCCGGTTTCATCCGTATAAACGTCCACAGACTGGGAGATGATCTTATCCCCATTTTCATCTAACGGCCAGACAATGATATTTCCCTGTTCATCCGTCACATAGGCCATTCCGGTTTCAGAATCCAGCATGCAGATCCGGTTGCCCCAGTCATCCAGACCGTAAAGAATACCGGTTTCCTCATCATACTCGGTTGGGTCATACTCTAAGTCAAAGTACCAGAGTGCTGCCGGAGGATTCTTTTCCTGGGTAATATCCCATTCTGCCTTCCCCTGTTCATTGGTTCCTGTCTGCCGGATGTCCATGCTGTACCCGGTTTCATAGGCGGTAATCCCCGTTACGGAATCAAACAGGTTCCGTTCAACCTCAACGCCTTCGTATTCATGTTCCCCGATCTGCTTGACAATCAGGCCTTTATATAAGGTCAGGGTCGCATTCTCCACATAAACCGGCTCAGAAGAAACTTCCAGTTCCTTTGTCACATACCCGAATCCGGCAAATTCCCCGTTCGGAAGATATTGAAGTTCAACATCACCCCGGTTCTTTAACTGCTCTTCGTCCCCTTCCACCCGGTAAGTAATAGATTCCTGCTGCTTTTCCAGCTTGTGAATTTCCACATGGGTGGGCTGGTCCTTGACTACGATCTGGTGCATATCCTCCACAACGGTCTTACCGTCGGAACCGATGGGACGGATATACTGGTATTTCACCGCCTGGACCTTCTTTCCGGCGTCTCCGTCCTCATAATACTCCACCTTGTCGCTATACACCGTAAAGGCAATGGGTTTGGATTTTACATAGCCTTCCGGAGCTTCCACCTCCACCAGCACATAAGCGCCGGCGCCCAGGGGCTGGTAGGTTTCAATGTATCCTACGCATTGCTTCTCCGTGGATACCGTTCCATCCGGATGCTCCACCTCTCCGTCCCGTATGGTGGTATAGGCCTTAAAGACCCCGACTTCCGCGCCGGACTCGTCCTGCATCACAATCTGCTCACTCTCATTGTAGAGGGGAATCCCGTTCTCATCGAACAGGATATTACCAGTTCCAGTCACATTGTCTGAGCCGTCTCCGGAAATATCTCGTTTCGCTGCATAGATCTTAAAGAGCGCTCCTTCATGGATGATGTTTTCTCCTGTTTCGGAGTCAATCTTCTCAATTCGCAGTCTGGAACTGTAAAACTCATTTTCCACATCTTCATTGGCGTAGGAGATAAAATTGAAACTTCCATCCTCTTCCAGGCCCGGTTCCCGATTTCCAATATCTCCGTCATCATTAATGACCTTGCCATAGCGGGGATCCAGTACACTCCAGGGAATCAGGGCTTTGGCAAACTTTCGGTCAATGGCAGTGGATTTGCCTGTCATGGTTGCCACATTATCTAGGGTAACCCCATAGTCGGAAATCGTTCCGTCCCGGTCATAATAGGTTTCATAGTACACATCGTCCATGGTTCCTGCATTTTCGCTGATAGAACCATAGTGGTAATAGGCCGCTACTGCGTCATTTTGGCAGTCTTTTGCGCTGTCCGGTTCCAGACCGTACTTGAATACCTCAAAATCCCCGTCATCGTTATGGGCCTGGATCACATGGTTTTCCTCGTTAAACCGGATCAGGTAGCGCTCCGCCAGTTCTTCCGGCGTCAGTTCGGAATCGTAAAGGTATTCGGGTGACGGAATCTTATCGTGAACCGTTCCATCCTCATCCACCTGGGGGATAAAGGGCAGTTCCACTTCTTTTGGAGAATCAATCTGGTAATGCTTCTGAGGAATCTCCGTAGGCTGCTGCTCCACCAGCACATAGGTACCATAAGGCAGCATCCGACTCTCACCCCAGTAATCGTCCCTGCCGCCGCCCTGGTTCGCATGAACAGTCGTCATATCCCCGTCCGCATCATGCTCTGCCGTGTCCCACTCCAGAGCCAGGGTTGCTGCATACTCCAGATTTTCTTTAAAGAAACTCTCATAGTCGTAGCTGCCGTCCTCTTTTGTCTCCAGCTTCCCGGTTGCAATCAGGTCTGAGCGCAGATATAGCTTAAAGAAGAAGCCCGGAAGGGTCTTTGTTTCTTCCTTTCCATTATATCCGCCAAACAGGACTGTAAAGGGGTCGCGGTGAATCTCATAGGAGTTATACTCATAGGAATCTAGCGCAATGTCCTTTGTCACCTTGATAGCCTGTTTGATGACCCGTTCTTCCACAATCACCGGTTCCAGCCTGGTCCCGTCATCCTGATAGACGGCATACTGGCCGGGATACAAAAGCAGGGCGTATTTCACATAGGAACCCTCCTCCAGTTCAGGTTTCTGTGTTGTCACGCTCACGGCGGCGTCCCGCTGCTCTTCGATTTGTCCGGAGATGACAACCCGGAATCTGCGGGTATGGGTTGCTTCATCGGAAAAATCCTCATCGGAAGTGTCAACGGAAACTAAAATTCTTCCATTTTCTTCTGCTGAATCCATAAGGGTCAGCGTCTCTTTTGTCTCCATTACTTCCCGTTCTTCGTAGATCGGAATGGTTTCCATCTCCGGGATGGGATTCCCTTCCCCGTCCAGTAAAAGCTCCCCAGCAGTATAGGTTTCATAAACCGGCTTGTAGGACGGCTTCAGACGTAGCTTTCCCTGAGCAAGAGCTCCCGTATCCAGTTCCTGTTCTTTTACAGTGAAGGAATAGCCACTCTGTTCATACTCTCCGTCTTCATAGATCACATAATAGTAGCCAGCCTCATAGGTTTTGCGCACCACCAATCGGCCGCTTCCGCGCTCATAGACAGCCGGCACCTCGCCCAGCGCCTTGTAGGCATAGCGGATTTTGGCATACCAGCTTCCATCGGATTCATAGACCTCTTCCACATCGTAGGCATCCCAAAAGCTGTCGGATGCGCAGTACTCCAGGATTTCCTCGATCATCTCTCCGTTGGTATCGCCGGAGAGCGGCAGGATGGCCCAGGGCGCATCCGTCAGTCCATTTTTGTAGCCGGACATAGCCAGTGCGGAGTATGCCTCCCACAAGATGTAATCCGGGTCGATATCCGTGGATTCCTCCAGGTCCGGGTCAGAAGGCTCCTCCCGCTCAATGGAAGACACATAAACATTCAGCCGGTTCACAGCCGTTACGGTCTGCTCAGCTTGAATGTCGGAATAAACAATCTCTCCCTGCTCATCCTGCTTTAGAATCTTATTGCCGTCCGCATCCAGCTTATATTCTCCGCCCTCCGCCGTCTGATAGACGGGATTTCCCTGGCTGTCTTTCTTCTCGACCCGTTCGGTCCCGACCACCACCGGTTCGGTTGTCGTGGTGTCCTCCATTGCTACCTCATAGACCTTTGCGTTTGACGGTAAACCAGAGAGATGGATTTCAAATCCGTCCGTATCATAATAGTCCACATCAAAGTCGTAAGAAGAACCGTCCCACTCATTGATCTCATGATAAAATCCGTCCGTGGAAGCACTGCCCGCTGCAGCCAGCACCACCGGTGTTCCGGTACGGTTGCTTTCCGAGAGATTTTTTCCGGTTCGGGAAAGCTCGTAGCCCTCAGAGCGGGAAATCTCCTCGACATAGTAACTTCCAAGGATTAACGGCCGCCCAATCCAGCCGTTTCCGTTGTTGGCTGCATTATCCTCATAGAGATTGGGGACATTTTTCGAAGTTGCGGATTCCTCTGTAATGACCAGGAAAGAGGCATCTCCGTTTTTATCTGTTGTGGCAATGGCGACCAGTTCTCCCGCGGAAAAGACTTTTCCCGTCTTCCCATCCGGGTGGATGATATCCTCGGCTGCGTAAAGTCCGTAAACGGCCCCTTCCAGCGTTGCATCACCCTGGCTCTTGCCGTAACTGTCTTCCGCATCCTGTTCATAAAGTTCCATGTCCCGCTTATTGATGTGCAGCTCTCCTTCTGTCCGATGGTCCCGGACAACAAAGGTGTGGCCGGTGGGGTCAGAATCGTAGGAATCCTGGTCAATCGGCTCCACTTCACTCTCCTCCTGTACGCCGTCCCAGGTCCAGTCTCCATCCCCCTCCTCATCATCCTTTGAAAGCAGGGAGGGCACAGAAAGAGAAAAGGTCTGTGCATTGGACGGAGTTGCCAGCTCTTCTGCCTCGGAAGGCGTTGCCTCTGCAGGATCCGCTTCTTTCTTTGAAGGCTCTTCTTCGCTGTAGGTTGGGGTGCTCTCTTTTGTGGGCTCATCCTCTGCTTTTTCCTGCTTTGCCTCCCCATCTGAATCTGCCTCTGCATTGGATGGGGTTGCTGCTGCCTGCACCATCGGAACCTCATTGGAAGAAATACTGGCCTCGGAAGCGGTTGCCGTCTGAACCTGCAGCAATGTATTTCCTTCCTGCTGATTCCCAGGATAGCTTCCGATCACGGTGCTGTCTCCGCCGGCCTGGGAAGAAGTAAATTCCACAATTTCCACAGGAATATCATCGTTATGAAGGTCATGGAGAATATAGCCAACCCTGGCTTTGATTTCCCGCACGGTGTAGATGCGTTTCAGATGGATAAAGGTATCCCAGGCCTCGTCCCGGTCCGCTTCCATGGCGTCTCTTGCAATTCCTTCGTCAATGGAATGGAAATCACAGTTTTCCTCACACCAGTCCACACAGGCCTGCCAGGCGGCCCATGCTTCTTCTTCCAGGCGGGCATTTTCTTCCTCTGCTGCTGCGCTTTCCTCTTCGGATGCATCATCGGAAGTTTCCACGTAGTGGATGATGGGCTCCGGATGGCCGCCGCAATAGGTTTTCTCATAATCATAGGTCTTCCGGTCGGAATGTTCAAAGTGTCCGTTTTCATCGGTTGTAATGGAATCCTGGCAGATGCTTAAATCTTCAAACTTTCCCTCAGAAGTGGAAGTATTTTCCCGGAATTGTTCTTCTTCCAGGTTCGTCCCATTTAACTGGGAAAAGTCAAACTGCTCCAGGATTTCAAACTCCGCTCCCTCCAGAGTCTTACCGGTTTCATCACACAGCTTTTCCAGCTCAATCTTATAATCACGGTTGAATGTTTCTTCATGCAGATACTGGGTATATGGGATTTCGTAGCCTCCTTTATCCGTCTCAAAATGCGTACCGCCTTTTCCGAACGCAAGCCAGACTTCCCATTCCACCTGTTCTCCGGCCATCGTAATCATGGCCTGCTGGCCGGCTGAATCACTGCTTTCGTCCCAGCCATCGGGAAACCAGATTTTAAATGTATTTGGTTTTACCCAATATTTTGCAGCCGTCGAACCTTCAGGAAAATGTCCGCGAATCAACCCTACATCCGGATTTCCCGTGCTGCAAGTAAAGGTTACTCCGCCGTCAACTTTTGTTGCTGTCCATCCTTCCGGAACATCATAAATCAGCTCCGACTGCCGCCAGTCATACCCTTCACTGTATTCCAGGGTAATGCTATATGTGCCGTCCTCATTTTTCTGCATTTGATGTACCGGGGCGGTACTCTGGTATTTGGATGCAAAGGGCGGCACCGCGTTCTCCTCCACAGCACCATTCGTCTGGTTAAAGAACTGTTCCAAAGCCGCTCTGGTTTGATTAGCAAGCGTCTGACTTTTTAAATTTGCCAGTAGAACCTCCATTTGTTCCCGAAAATCTTCCAGTCCTGCCCAACGCCCTGACATGATGGCCCAGGTGGCCGCCTGACCTAAGATATAATGGCCCTGCCCCATCTTTCCGACCTCATCCTGATATCCTTCAAAATTTCCCGAGGAAGAGAGGGCATACCAAAGAATTTCTGCTTCCTCTCTGGATATTCCAAGAGGCAGGTTATCTCCTTCCGTATCCAGATCGTAGCTGACAATGGTGCCCTGCGTCCCAGTACGCATGGACTTATTAGGCTCCAAACAAAAACCGGCTGCCGGTTCTCCGTCTTCTACATTGGTAATTCCATAGGGCCATAAACCTACACGGTTATGGTCCTTCCCATAAAAGGGAAAACTGGCTCCTGGCCTTAAGAGATTACTGGAATCATAATAAGCAAACGTGGAGCCTCTCCCTTCTATTGCCGCCTGAACAGGTATGATTCCCAATCCGGAACTAAAAAAAGACTGAAACACAAAAATCATCGCCATTAGAAAGGCAATCTTGCGTTTCAGTCGGATATAAATGCGATTGCATTGCATAGTATCCTCCCTGCAAAAGGTAAGGCACACCCGAACGGATGTGCCTCAATCAAATCTTGTATTTAGTTATCGTATAACCGGAAACCAGGGTTCTCTAATTGCTCCTTACACCCTGCGCAAGGATGAGCTGTTTCCCGTACATGAAATATATTTAAATATCCGCAGTATGGGCATTCGATTCTTGTCAAATCCAGATAACTTTCTGCATAGGAACCGAATGCGGAGGCATCAATGGGTTTCCACTCATTATTCACGTATACGCGATTCCATTGATGCCCGTTTCCTCTCATAATTGCACAGCGTACACCTACTGCATTGGCCAATAGCTTATACGCTCCGGAAAAACCGACGCAGTTACCTTCTCCGTTTATCAAAACGCCATATGTAGAATTGCGTCCGTCACTGCCATTAGAAAGTGAATATGTCGCAATACTCTGAAGATACTCAAAAATCATTTTCGCTTTGTCGTATTCACTTGTCTCGTAAGGAAAACCCACCAGATATTCATTTACTTTTTGATAAAGCTGCAGTTGCTGACTGTCCAGTAACTCTACCGGGTAAATTCCACGAATTGCTGCAAGAATATAACTATTGGTTCCCCACAGTTCATCTGTTTCCTCATCGAAAATATATGCCATGGTGTCCTCACGGTATCGATAAGGCTGATTATCATAGGGGGTTCGCACATATCCACCCAATGCCTGCGTATCCTGTACCCAGCTTCCATCTCCTGCTACCAGATAGCCATCCGGCGTTGTGGTATTCGACCACATGGTTCCGTCTGCTCCCAGGTAATAATAATTTCCCTGGTCCATTACCCACTGAGAAACTGCATAGGTTCCATCCTCATTTCGATAGCGGTAATCCTCTCCTTGTTTCTCCCATCCGGCAAAAGCAGAAAATGCTCCCGCAAAACACAGCAATCCAGATAAAATGCAAGTCACTACATACTTTCTCTTCATCGTATCACTCCCCTCTCTTCCAGCTTATCAAATAAATGGTTCCTATGTCTAGGGGAGCATAAAAATTTCATAAGGTACCGGCTTCCCTATTTATCTGCATAATGATATCTGCAGGCCAGGATATAAACGCAGTCCTCATCAATTTTATAAATCAGTCGGTCCTTATCGTTGATCCTCCTGCTCCAATATCCAGACAGGTTTCCGACCAGAGGCTCTGGCTTTCCAATCCCTGTATTTCCGTTCCTGCAGATATCTTCAATCAGCTGATTGATCTTTTTTAAAGTTTTTCGATCCTCTGTCTGCCAGTATATATAATCCTGCCATCCATTATCTGTAAATAGCTTATTCATTGGATTCTGCCTCAATCAGCGGGTGTGCGGATACCTTACCTGTTTCCAACTGCTGCTTCGATTCCATCAGCCATTCATAATTGGCCTGGCTCTCCCGGACATAAAGGTTTTCCATCAGATTATTATAAGCCTCTTCAGACATCATGACAACGTTGCGTCTGTCCTTTCTTGTAACAATCAATGTCTCGCAGTCATCGTTGACGCAATCCATGTAATGTTTCATATTATCACGAAGATTTGTGTAATTCACAGCTAACATACAATCCACTCCTTTCCAAAATATACCTTATATCTATAGTATAACGTACAGTTTTCTGTACTTCAAGTATTATTTTTAGTGTATGCACAAATCTTCTATTTTATCTGTCCTACTATGTGCAGTTATGGAATCCAAATCCCATTTGCATCCACTGTATACCCATCCGGCGTCTGACCATTCACAAAAAGCGCACCGCGAGTTCCATCGGATACTGGGTTAAAGTAATACCATTTTCCTTCAATCTGATTCCACCCCGTATACATCCGCCCTCTGGTTCCATCTCCTATCGGATGCAGATAGTAAACATGTCCATCCACGTCGGTAAACCATCCGGTCTGCATGTAACCGCGCTCATCAAAGTGGTACCATTCCGTTGTGCCGTTATAGGAAAGCTGCTGCCAGCAGGACTTCGGGTAGGTCCTGTCGCTGTACTGATACCACCAGCCCACTTCATCCATAATCCAATTTCCAGATGCACCGGGGCCGCTGCTGCTTCCTGCAGAAGACCTGGAGGAGCTGCCGCCGGAAGAACTTCCGCCCCCGCCGCCTCCGGAGGAACCTCCACTGGAGCTGCTGGTGGTATTGTTGGTGGTCTTAAAGGAAACTGTCACCTTGCACTGGGCCTGCTTTCCGCCATCTGCCGTTGTGACCGTAACCAATGCTGTTTTCTCTCCAGCCGCGCCATAAAGATTGGCAGCCTCCAAATCCTTAATCCACTGCCCGTCTGTTCTCGCTGTCACCATACCAGACTCTGATACTGTGAGCACGTCCCCATCATCCACGCTCCAGGCAACTATACGGTTCTCCGCTTCCGCTGGATATACCGCTGCATTCAGCTGGACCGGTGACGTGACTTTATATTCCACCGTAGGATTGCTCCTGCGCCCGGTCATGACCTTTTCAATGTTAAAGGTAAGTTCCTGCTGGTCCAGAGATACGGATTCCACATGGGCAACCGTATTGTCAACAGTCCGGAACGAGACATTCACCGCGCATACCGCCTGTTTGCCGCCGTCTGTTGTAGTTACCGTCACGTAGGAGGACCGGTTTCCGGCAGCTTCAGATTTGGCATAAGGAGAATTGCTGTTTGCCGTCTTTTCTGCCTGGATCAGGTCTGCAATCCAACGGGCATCTTCCCGCACGCTTACCATGCCTTCGCCATCCACCCGGATTATGTCCGAATCGCCGACGGACCAGGTCACTTCTTTATTATCTGCATATTCTGGAGAAATGGTTTCATACAGACGCTTCGCCGGCGTCACCGAATAGGTTTCTGTCGGATTCAGTCGGCCGCCTTCCAGCGTACGCACTACTTCAAAAGCAAGTTCTGCCTGATCCAGTTCCACGCCGGATACCGGAACTACCGTCTGGTCCGTAATCTTAAAGTTAACGGTTACAAAGGCGCTGGCCCGTTTCTGACCAGCTTCTGTGGTCACTGTGACGGTCGCATAATCGGTTGCTTCCGTCGTAATCGGCTTGGCCGGGTAGAGCTCCTGATTGGCTACCGCTGCCCGGATTAAATCCGTAATCCATTTGGCGGAGGTATTCACGGTCACTTCCCCGTCATCGGATACGGTAAAGACATCCGTGGAGGCCCCGTCTGTGTCTTTGGCGCTCCAGTAGACAGTTTTATTGGCAGCAGAATCCGGAATGACTGTGGCCGTCAGTTTCTGCGGATCGGTCACCTTCCAGCCAATCTGGGGATTCCACCGGGAACCGCTTCGAATCTGCTCTACCTCAAAAGTCAGTTCCGTCCGGTCCAGCACCACGCCATTGGTCATGGCCCGGTAGGTGGCGGATAAGGTGATATTGGAATCCGGCATGGTGAATGCTGTTTCCACGCCTCCGGTCTGGATGACCTCCTGCTCCTCCAAATCATCGGATATCCAAAACAGGGAATCCGGCTCCAGTTCATAATATACAGGCGGTTCGGAAGCAGTCTCATTCACCGGACTGGTGTAGACTAAAACTTTCGTCCCTGCCGCGATGGCTCCGGGGTTGGCCCAGTCAATCTCTTTTGCATAGTTATTCTGAGATTCCATGGCAGACAGGGTTCCGTGGTCAATGGCCGGAATCGACACCAGATATCCTCTCACCGGGTCCCCCGTCTTGCTTGGAGCATAGTGATGGACATTTTCCTCTCCGATGGAAAGAACGCCGTCCTCCAGCTCTTCATAGAAATATCTGTTGGTCTGCTTCGTAAATTCGTCCATTTGATAAAGGCTGAAATCCCGCTGATTGGAGTAATAAGCCCCGATATGATGCTCTAGCCGAATCTGCGGAGTCAGTTTGTTACCGAACGGATTTAAGGAGTATTTATCCTCGCTGTCCGTAAAGAGATAGGCCAGGTCATCCCCTAATTCAATGGTCCCACCTTCAATATAGCCGACAAAGAGTCCCGCTGTCTTTAGGGTACTGGAAGTGGAAGCGCCAATGGTTCCGGCAAAACGTCCATTTTTTACCTGACCGCTCTGCATCCGGCCAATCAGGCCGCCGATATAATCGGCAGAAGTGCTTCCTACTTTTCCTTCCACGTAAGAATTGTAAACTTCCGTCTCATAAATATTTCCGGCAATTCCGCCCACATAGCCCTCTGAGTACAAGGCGCTGTAGCTATCCGTAGTATCACTGGTACAGTCACTGATGAAAGAAGTGTGGGCCGACCCGCAGACTCCTCCGGCAAAAGCCTCCTCCTCTGCTCCCGCATCGGTTCCTCCCAGAACCCCTGCCGTGTTGGTACACTCCAAAATGACGCTGTCATAGGCCTCGCCGGCAATACCGCCAATGGCTCCCACTCCCCGTACCTGACCTAAGCTAGTGCATTTTTCAATTATACTGTCATTGATCTCACCCGCCAAGATGGCTGCTTTGCTGTTAGCATTTACCTGGCCGTCTACGGTCAGATTTTTGATGGTAGCTCCATGCAGACTGCCAAACAGGCCGGCATAGTCCTGTGTGGTATCGCTGATTTTCAGGTTATAAATCCGGTACCCCTGTCCATCAAAGTTTCCCTTAAAAGGCATTGGCTCCGAATCGCCGGTTTCCGCAAAATAGCCGATGGGAAGCCAGGAGGCCGTATCACTCAGAGAAATGTCCCTGGTCAGGACAAAATAGCAGCCGGCATAACCGTCCACCTCTTCGTTTGCTACATTGTAGGCCAGAAGACGCAGGTCATTGGCCGAGTTAATCTCATAGGGCTCTTCCTCCGTCCCTTCTCCGTCCAGGTGGTCGCTCATCTCCATCCCGCCCCAGAGGCTGGAATTCGCAAGCAGCATAATGGCGTTGGAAGGCGTTGCCACAGTTTCAGAACCTATGGTCTGAATGGCGTCTCCCAGCAAATTCAGTTCTTCCTCTTCTGTGCCGGAAACTTCATCTGGTACCTGATCCAACTGTGTCTTCTCATCACTCCCCTTTTCTGCTTCTGACGGGGTTGCCAGTTCAGTCATGCTCTCCGCATACGGTTCCTGTTTTTCTGACTCTTCTGTTTCCTCTGTATCATCTGTCTGCAATTCTTTTGCATACACAACAGCACTTGCAGAAGGGTACGCAACAGATAAAACGGGGGTCAGTCCCATTGCCGTAATTAAAGACCAGGCAGATAATACCGCCCGGCCCTTCTTTAAATTTTTCTTCATACGTTCTCCTTTACATCAATTATAACTTCCTACTCCTGCACTGCGACAAAAGCAGGCCGGATTCCAATTCGATCATTATCCACTTCCTGCGGCGATACCAGCCCATCATAAGTAACCGCATAGGCCAGATGATCTCCCCTAGCGGCCGGCGTACGAAGCCAATATCCCATGGCATGGCTTCCTGCAAGGGTAAAATTATCAGTAGCGGCGCCATCTAACTTCCATAAATAATTTGCATAGCGCAGCGCCTCATCCAAAGAAAGGCAGAACAGCTGGTCTTCGATTTTCTGTCCCTGTCGATTTCTTTTTGTGAATTTTTTCTCTGAAATCTGATAGTTGCTGCTTTTCCCTGCATAAGTACTGTTAATGGTAGTCTCTGCCAGTACCATGCCTTCGGTATTCTCAACCTCTTCATTCAGCCAGGTTCGCAGATCCGCCGCTTCCCAGGCGTTTAAGCTTTCATCAAACTGGCATACATCACCACCGATAATGGAATCACACAAAAATAATGCGCCAACCCGGTTGCTCCCGGAATCGCAGTAATTGGGGTCGATACAGCGAAACACATAGGTTTTTCCGTCTATTGTCCGCTCCTGGGTGTCTCCCTCATACCAGATACGGCCCTGACCGGTGTCCGGCGCCTCATGGCCGATGACAAAAGCCGGCCGGATTCCCGCTTCTGTCAAGGATACCCGGCTGGATGCGACCTGGCCGTTATACTGCACCAGATATGCCTGATTGGAAGTGTTCTCTCTGGCTGTCCGGGTCCAGTAATATCGCATTCCCCGCTGGGGCGTCCATTTCTTTCTGGTCCATTCTTTGTAAGCCGCATGTTTTACTTCGTCTTCAGACAGACAAAAAACCCTATCAGAAACAGAATCATCCGTTTCCTCCAGCTTGATTGGTAAAAGCTCATCTGCCACAGAGAGGGTATCTGCATAATACTGGTTCAGCCAGGTTCTGACATCCGATGTCCCATAAGCGTTATCGGAAGCCGCGTAGCGGGTACTGAGTGAATAGGGAATCACATCCTCTGCGATAAACAGATATCCCCCTCGGTAATCCGTATCCAGACAGATAAAGTTCATGGTGGAAAACCCATCCGAAAGACCGGTTTCGACGGCCAGAGATTCCCCCTCCTGAAACCGCTCCCAGGAATCCTGCTCCGCTGCCTGAACACTAAACCCCAAAAGAAAACTGAATACAGAGCAGGCCACCACGATTGCCGCTGCAGCGTGTGAACGCTTCACATAAATTCCTCTTCTTCTCATAATTCCTCCACAGGTGCCTGCTCTTCCGGTATGACCTCAAGAGCCACACTTCTTCCCTTCTCATCTTCTCCTATCTCAAAAGTCACACTCTGACCTTCTCCCAGCCTTTTAAAGCCCTCCATCTGGATCTGGGAATAATGGACGAAATGTTCCAGCCCGTCTTCATCGCAGACAAATCCAAATCCTCTGCGGGCATTAAACCATTTTACCGTTCCTTTTACTCTCATTGTCTTTTCCTCCTGATTCTGTTCTTAAAATATGTCTTATATGCTGCTTCGGCGTTTGATGATCCTCGTAATGATTCCTTCCGCCACCTCCCGTTCTTCGTTCACGCGAGTTACTAAAAATCCCACCTCATCCCCCTGTCCCGGCAGACTTGCCGTATTGCAGGAGTGGGCTACTGCATTGACTTTACAGTCAAGACAAAGGAAATAGGTTCCCCGATAGACATCGGTAACGGTGCCAACGTATTTTCCCTGACGCCTTAACTGCATCAAGTTCGTCTTATTGGAATTGGGGACAGCCTCCTTTGCACTGACTTCAACCCGCAGGTCTTCCGCTGTATCACCAGTTACTTTCTTTACCAGCACATTTACCACATCTCCGATGGCAAAGTGTTCATTGGCATCTCGCATCCACTCCCAGGACATATCTCTGGCTTTTAAAGAGCACTCCACACCAAACACCTCCAGCCGAACTGCCTTTTGTGCTACAGCAATGACACGTGCCTCCACAATTCGCCCTGGAGTAATCATGGGCAGTTCATCTCCTGTATGCTCCAGATAAAACTGTGCCCGTTTACGGAGCATCGCCTCTTTTCTGGAGGCCGCAATACTCCCGGACTCCGGGTCCAAATCCCGGATGATAAAGTCCAGTTCTGCCCCAAGCATGTTGTTGGCCAGACGGGTCTGGCGATTCAAACGGTCTGAATTTTCTCTGCCGTCTCCCTCCAGATTAATCATCATTTCTTCCATAGGAATCAGGATTCGGTATCCCTTATAATAGATAACGGCTACTACCCATCCTCCGTCCAAGCGCTCAATTCCGCTGAGATTTCCGCATAATATTTTTCGGGTCCTCTGCGCATTGGTTAATTCATGCCACACTAAGTCCTCCTGCTTTTGGACCTGAGCAGCAGATGCATCGACCGTAAGGATTCCTCTGGGAGGACCTACTCTCACGGCAGGCTTTGCCACCTGTTCTTCCGAAACAAGGGACTTCGATTCATTTGCCATCTGCCATACCACCTCTCCTTTTCACTATTTTTCATGATTTTGCAGGCAACAAAAAAAGCAACCAGTTTCCCAGCTGCTTTTCCTGCTCAGACCTTTCAAAAATCTGATGTTACCATTATAAAAGATGGTAAATTGCAAGTCAATTCATGAACAGTCTTAAATCGGTTCAATTGTGTCTCATTATGATTTTCCATATTTGTGTCTATTCTATAACATACCTAATGAAAACTATAAAGGGACCGTTTCGGTCATTACTTGATCCCTTGCATTCTTCTATATTCTCTGGGGCCAAGTCCATATGCGTTTTTAAACAATTTTGCAAAATATCCAGAGGTATGATATCCAACCTTTGCAGCTATCTCCGTAATACTATAATCGGAGTTCTTCAGAAGAAATAATGCCTGATTAAGGCGCAGCTCTTTCAAGTATTCATAAGGTGTTGTTCCATAATGTTTTTTAAAGGCCAGTTGATAACGGGTAGGACTCATTCCAGCAATTTGAGCCAGTTTTTCGCCGGATGGATATGCAGCAAGGTCATTTCGCATAAGGGTTACTGTCTTTTTTAAATTGCGGATGTCTTTGTAATCCAGTTTCACCGGGATATGTCTTTGCGGCTGTGACATTCCTTTTATAATGAGAGACAGCATTTCCAGCACCTTGCCCTCTAAATACATCCGCAAAATTTGACTATCTGCCTGGCAGTCACGGATCTGCTGAAATACGAAATTTAATTCTGGCTGATTGGGATGTCTTAAAATATAATCCTGCGTGGAAATTGATTCTTGATAATTCCTTCCGTAATGGGACTGAAAATATGTATCAAAATACGTTCTCGTCAGAAAAACCTTTGTGAATCGTACGGGCTGTCCTTTTTCACAGTAAACATACGTGGTTTTTTGTGTATTGACATAACAAAAAATCCCCTTGTGGACCTGTTGGAGTTTTTTTCCGCCTACTTTAAAAGAACTGCTGTCCGTTTCGAACTGACTGATTTCTATATACTCCTCTGAAACTTCCGCGACCTTCTCAAAGGTACAGTTTGGCGTGTAATCTGCGGTTAATATTAAAAGCTGATTATTTTCAAAACGTATCATTTTGAAATAGCCTGTTCCATAGTCAGTCAGCATACGGTAGATGAACATATTGACAGTAGATAATTCCGGAACCTTAATAAAATGAAGCATTTCAGGCAGAGCTAATAAGTAATCTACAACGGACAGTCCCATACAGTCATTCCTCCCTTATGGTTTCAGTATATCATAAAAGGATTGTCTGTCATCATCAAAAAATAGTTAGGATTTCATTTTTTTTCGTTAGGATTTTACAAAATTTATTTTCATAAATGTCTTTAAAACCCAGCAAATACTTTATCTTTTGTGCTATCACAAAATGTATGATTAAAAAAACGTATCTATTGTTTTTTCCGGCAGGATTTGTAGAATAAATCTCAGGTTAGTTAGAAGCCTCTAACCCATCCGGAATCAAATCTATCGTGAGAGGAGTACAGACATGAAAACAAATCGTATGCAGCTAATGAGCGAAGGAGATGTTTCTAAATCTCTCTTCAAACTGGGAATCCCAATGGTTGTCAGTATGCTTGTTACCGCACTTTATAATGTGGTGGACACTTATTTCGTATCCGGTCTCGGTACACAGCAGGTAGCCGCGGTATCCGTAGCCTTCCCAATTTCATTCATTTTTTCAGGAATCGGGCTGACTTTTGGTGTGGGGGCCGGTTCGTATATTTCGCGTCTTTTAGGAAAACAGGACATGGAAAAAGCTCATCAGGTCGCTTCTACTGCTATGTTTAGCAGCGTTCTTACATCCATCATCGCTGCCGGCATTATTTATGCCATGTTGACGCCGGTATTAACCTTCATGGGTGCCACTGAAACGATTATGCCCTTTGCGAAAAAGTACGCTGTTATTTTTATCATCAGCACCGTGTTCAGCGCGGTCAATGTAACTTCCGGCAATTTGGCCGTCTCTCAGGGAGCTTCCAACATTTCTCTCACTGCCATGTTGACAGGAGCAATTTTAAATATGGTTCTTGATCCCATTTTAATCTATCCCTTTCATCTGGGAGTTGAGGGGGCGGCGATTGCAACCTTGATTTCGCAAATTGTTACTTTGGGAATCTATATCCGATTTTTCGCTGCCGGCAAGACGGCTATAAAAATTGGAATGTCATATTTTAAGCCAAGCAGAGAAACCTATTCTGAAATGATAAAGATTGGAATTTCAACTTTGCTGTTGCAGCTTTTTCAATCTTTATCGATGAGTTTAATCTCAAATACTGCCAGTCATTATGGTGATGAAGCCGTCGCTGCCATGGGAATTGTTCTGCGGATCGTAACCATAGGGGCAAATGTTGTATTTGGTTATATGAAAGGTTTTCAGCCAATGGCTGGTTTTAACTACGGCGCGAAAAACTACCCGCGCTTATTAACTGCCATCAAAAGCTGCATAAAATGGACAACTGGATTTTGCATTATATTCACAATGATCATTTTCCTATTCGCATCCCCGCTCTTGTCACTATTCAGCAATGATGTGCGGGTGCTTGAAATTGCTGTTCCTGCTCTTAGAGCGAATACCATTATGTTTTTTACGTTTGGCCTGCAGTTTACTTATTCCACATTGTATTTAGCGATGGGGAAAGCTCTGGTCGGCGGTATATTAAATGTATGCCGTCAGGGTATTTTGTTTATTCCCGTCATTATGGTCTTGCCAACGATATGGGGAATGAATGGCGTCATATATTCTCAGGCGGTGGCAGATTTATTGACAACATTTGTTACCATCTATTTTGCTTTTAAAATACATAATCAACTAAAGCAGGCAATATAAAGCGCAAAATATTCTGCCCCTGCCAGACCAAGAAAGAAAAAGTACTGGCAGAGGCAGATAGTTTCACTCTTTTATCGATTCAGCGTCCATCCCGCCGCTGTTTCCCGCTGCTTCCAGAACGTCTGGTAAATGCCGTCTTCCTGTATCAATTCCTCGTGAGTTCCTTTCTGGCTGACCCGGCCATGGTCAATCACCAGAATCTGATCGGCATTTCTTACAGTAGTCAGTCGATGGGCAATGGAAATCAAGGTTTTTCCTCTGGTCAGTTCCCCGATGGCTGCCAAAAGTTCTCTCTCGTTTTCTGGATCCACGCTGCTGGTGGCTTCATCTAAAATGACAATAGGCGCATTCTTTAAAATTGCTCTGGCAATGGAAATCCTCTGTTTTTCTCCTCCCGACAAAGTGGAGCCACCCTCTCCCACCATTGTCCGATATCCATCCGGAAGGGCACAGATGAACTCATGACACTGAGCCCGTTTTGCCGCTTCTATCACTTCCTCTTCCGTGGCGGATGGATTGCCGAAACGAATATTATTTTCAATGGTGTCATGGAACAAAAATACATTCTGAAATACCATGCTGATATAAGACATCAGGCTGTCCGCCGTAAATTCCTTTACATCTTGTCCACCCAGCAAAACCTTTCCTTCCTGTACATCCCAAAATCTGGCAATCAGGTTGCACAGAGTGGTCTTTCCGGAACCGGATGGCCCCACAATAGCGCAGGAAGTTCCTTCCGGAACCGTCAGGGAGACATGTTCAATCACAGTTCGGCTGCCATATCCAAAGGAAATATCACGCAGCTCAATGTCAAAGCATTCCGGCTCCAACTTCCACTCACTGGTATCCATCCGGGGCATATCTGTTACTGCTTCCAGGCGGTTTAATTCTGTTGTGATTTTTCTTGCCATAAATGCTCCGTCTCCCATTTGTTCCATTTCTGAATAAACGATGAAAGAGCTGATGATAAACAGCAGGCAGTAGGAAAGGGAAATAGAACCTGCTACATACAAAGCGGCCGCAGCAAACATCATCACACAGCCGGTCAGCTTATAGACCGCTGAATAGATTTTTAGCAGTGGAAGGGAAGCATACTCCTGATCCAAATCCGCCTGCCGTTTCCGGTCAAAAGCGGCGTAGACTGCGCCTTCACTCCCGTCTGCCTGAGAAAATGCCCGAAGCACAGAAATTCCACGAATGTATTCCAACGCCTGAATGGTCATATTCTCCTGCGCAGCCAACACATTGGGCGTGTGTTTCACCGCTTCCCATTGAATGATATGAAGTATCAGCATCCCCAGGCCCAGGCCAACCAGAGTGATCAGCGCAAACAGCGGCTGAACGATCAGAAAAAATGCCGTCACTGCCAGAGCCATCAGCACGCCGCCGGTGAGATCCATAATGGCCATCATGGAATACTGCTCCAACTCCGTGACGGTGGAAGTGAGGACCGTCTGAATGCTACCCAGCTTTTGCTCAGAAAAGTAGCCCATGGGAGCAGCTCTCATCCGATCTCCGATGGTCAGCCGGTAATCCCGGAACATATCAAATCCCCTGGCACTCATGGTAATATCCATCAGCCACTGAAAGAGGATTCGCAGCAATATACTGACAATCACAATTCCAAGGGCAGACCAGACTGTATTCATAGTAAGATGGTTCAGATTTTCCGCAACTACATAGACAGCTATCAGAATCAGAGACATGGAAATAGTCTTCATCAGATTAAAGAAGATTCCCAGTTTAATTTTCCCGCTGTACGCTCCGGAAATCTTTAAAATTCTTTTGATCATCATCAGCATAGGGCTCACTCCTCCTTTCGATTCCTTCCCTGACTCTGCGCTCCCAGATGATTTTCCCACATTCTGCGATAAAGAGGGCAGCTGTCTAATAGTTCTTTCTGTGTTCCGGAAGCAGCGATATATCCCTTATCCACCACCAGGATCTGATCCGCGTTCTGAATGGTGGATAGACGGTGAGCCACTACAATCAAGGTTTTTCCCTGCACCAGCCTTCCTACCGCTTCCTGTATCTGGGCCTCGCTCTGTGGATCCGCGTAGGCGGTGGCCTCATCCAGAATCACCGCACGGGAAGGTTTTAACATTGCTCTGGCAATGGTGATCCGCTGCCGCTCACCTCCGGATAATCGGTCTCCCGCCTCTCCTGCCGGTGTATCGTAACCATTGGGAAGCTGCATAATAAATTCATGACAGTTCGCCGCTTTCGCCGCCTCTTCCACTTCATGGTCTGTTGCTTCCGGACGCCCCATGCGGATATTTTCCCGGATGGAGCGGTCAAAGAGGAAATTATCCTGGGCCACATAGCTGATTTCGCCCATGAGCTGATCAAAGGGAATCTGTTTCAAATCAACGCCTCCATACCGGACAATTCCCTTCCCTGCATCCCAAAAGCCGGCCATCAGTTTGGCAATGGTGGATTTTCCGGAGCCTGAAGGTCCTACAATGGCAGTCATCTTTCCGGGTTCTGCGGAAAAACTCACATTGTGAAGGACTTCCCGGGAGTGGTTATAGGAGAAGCTGACGTTTTCAAAAGAAAATCCGCTGGATTTTAGAAGAACCGGCTGGGTGGGCCGCACCTGTTCCGGAATAGCGAGGAATTCCCGGATTGGCCTTAAATTGGCGGCAATTACCGTCAACTGCTCACTGCCAAAGGCCAGTTTCATCAATGGAGCCATAAATCCAAAGGGAATCACTATGCAGGCGATCAGAATCGGCAGGGAGATTTCGCCATTCATATAGAGCCAGGTTCCCACCGGCAGGCTTCCCACCATGGTAGATGGAATGATTGCCTTTACTGCTGCCATCCAAAACCAGCACTGACGCCACCAGGCAAGGGTACTGTCATGGAAAAATTTCACCGCGTTGGAATATTTTCCAAAAGAAACTCCCGTCTGTCCAAAGGCCTTAATGACCTGAATGCCATTTACATATTCCACCAGGGCGGCGTTCATCTCATTTCCGGCCTTTAAGTAGGTTGCCATCTTCTCCCCGTACCCCCGCATCATGCCGATGATGAATGGAACAGAGAGAGGAATGGTCACCAGAGAAGCAAGGCCCATCCTCCAGTCCAGAAGAAAGATCAAAACCAGGCAGGCAGCAGGCGCTCCTAATTGCGAGGGCGCTTCTGGAATTACATGGGCGATGGAATCCTCCAGTTTTCCCACATTGTCTACGATTAACGTTTTATATACTCCGGACGGTGTCTCCAACATCACGCCTAAGGGAACGCGCCGCATATGGTCGGCAATGGCCCGCCGGATGTTCCTTAAAATGGTAAAAGCTATCTTATGACTTCTGGCTGAGGAAATCGTACAAAAAAGTGTTCGCAGCAGAACTCCCGCAGCTGCCAGGCCAGCCCATTGACCGGCACTTATGATGGTCGCCCTTCCTGCATATGCTTCATTCGCCAGCATTGCCGCCGCCAGAAAGGGGAGCATCCCACAGAGTTCGCCCAAAAGCGCCAGTGCAATGGAGAGAGGCATTTTCCCCTTTTGGTCTCCGGCAAAACGGAACAAAACCTTGATCGGATGCTCGGTTCTTTCATTCATATTCCAATCGCTCCTTTCCAGTTTGGGTATGGTTCATCACACATAGGGTTAGTTTTTGCTAACTTATGGTGTAAAAGAATTGCCTGGGTCATACCAGACGTGTTTTTTATTTGTGAATATTGTTAGCTAACATTGTTTACAAGATAGGCTAACAAAAACGGATGTTGCATCCGTTTCTGCTCTCTGTCTTTAAAATCCCAGTACGGTTCTCCATGCCGGATAAAAGAATTCATGGAATGTCCGAAGATAATGCCTTGCGTCCTCCAGTGGAAAATCATGCACCACCACTTCAAACAAAGCGGTAACATAGGCGCTCATCAGCAGGTGCATCTCCTCTGGCCGAATCTCCTTTACGGAAATTCCTCTTTTTTTGGCTTCCTCCATAAAATTCAGCGTTTCCTTCTGCTCCATTTCCACCAGCTCATGAATAAAATGGGCATAGCGGGTACCTTCCGCCTTGCAGATAATCAATTTAAATAAATCAAAGTTGGGATACACAACCTGCAGGATCATCTCCACATCCGCCCCGCTGTTCCACACTTCATCAAGACGTTCTTCGCGTAGAAAACCATAATCGACTTCCCGGTATCGATTATACCAGGACATCAGTGCATCTATGGCAGGCTGTACCACCCGGGCAAATAATTCTTCTTTGTCTTTAAAATGGCGATAGATTCCAGCCGCACTAATATCGGCTCTGGAAGCAATTTCCCTCATGGAGGCCTGCTCAAAGCCCTTCTCCAAAAACTCTTCCTTTGCTGCCGGCAGAATTTTCTCATAGGTCTCCGTTCCGTCTCTGGGCACAAACACTCCTCCTTTCCATCGTTCATATGTAAACACTGTTTGCTAACATCGTTTATATATTACTATAAAGAACGGCCATTGTCAAACGTTGAAAGCGTCAAAAAAGCAACCAGTTTCCCAGTTGCTTTCGTTAATTAGATTTTTTAATAAGAGATATAACGCTACGGAAGACTTTTTAGCCAGCAATTACCGCATCATAAACTTCTTCCGGCCCGGCTTTTAAAAGCCGATCCGCCATATCCCGCTTCATCCGTGCCAGGATTTCCTCTTCTGCCTCTGTCCGATTTTCTTTCCTTGCCATGTCAATAAAATCCTGACGCACGAAACCAGGGCGGATTGTGACAACTACTGTTTTCCCTCTGTAACTGAAACGGAAATAATATCTTCCGTGAGGACTCTCCAGAACCTCTTTGGCTTCCGGCATGTCCTTGTCTACATGAATCCGGCCATCGGAAACGCAGCGTGTCACGAGTTCAAAAGCATCTCTCCCTCCGGGTCCAGGAAACGCAGTTACCAGTTCGATTTCCCTGCGCTCCAAAAGTTTTCCGTCATCCAAAAGCGGAAAAGCTCTTCTCATTACCTGAAAGGCATGCGCCACGCCGCCCGGATAACCAACTCCGTGATAATTCAGCATATCCTCAAAACTGAAAGAAAATTCTTTTCCCTTTTCAAGTACCTTAATTGTTTCCATTGTCTTACTTCTCCTTTCTGCTGATTCCAAATCATTTTATACTACTGTTGTCTGTTGTCCAAAATTTCCGAAACCTGTTCATCCGTCAACTCATATTGATAAACAATTTCAAAGAAATCCTTGACCTCCTGCTCCATATCCATATCCGCGAAAATCTCCGGGTACTGGATTTTCGCAGCCCACTTGACCATAAGAGGCGTCTCCACTCCGGCCGGATCCCAACGGTAAGCGCCAATGGGGATTTTGTAGACCTGCTTATTCGCCACCGCGCTGACAACAGACCAGTCCCTGCCTTCCTGTTTATTTTCCAGGAGGTCGGAAGGCATCAGATCGGAATGGTTGCCAATATAAATAATCTCCGGGTTCCAGAGAAGGATCTGCTCCATGTCTACCTCGGTCTTCTTTCCCGTCAGCCCCGAAGCAGGGTTATGCGCTCCGCTTGGAACCATCCAGTGGTCATATTGGCTGACTGAAACATTCATATCGCTGTAAAATTCAATGACCGAGGGCTTGTCCTCCTCAGCAACGCCGTCCAGGCGGGATGTCACTTCCGCTATCTGCTCATCAATCAGCCGTACCAGTTCTTCCCCCCTCTCTTCTTCTTGGCAAACCGCAGCCATAATCTGCAGATTTTCCTTTACACTGTCCAGTTCCGCGCTCCGCAGGGCCACTACTTTAAGCCCGGCACTCTCCATCTTCTCAATCTCCTGTTCATCGGTAGAATAGATAAACACCACATCCGGCTGAAGCTTCAGGAGCTCTTCAAGATTTACCGTGGAATCCGTATTGCACCAGTCTGTAGCAGCATTTTCCAGCTGCGGGTACATAAAGCGCAGGACGCTCTCCTCATAAGCCTTAATGGAAGACGGATTGCACCCGACAATATTGTCTGTCGCCCCTTCAATGGCATAATAGATGGACGGAAGTGGCTTTTCCACCGTAACTACCCGTTGGGGCTCCGCATCAAATGTGATTTTCTCTCCCCTCACATCTGTGACCGTATAGCTTCCAGCTGTGTCCCCGACCACAGAGACCTCCTGTGTTTCTGCTGCAGATGCCTCCTGCGTTTCTGCTGCAGATGCCTCCTGCGTTTCTGCTGCAGATGCCTCCTGCGTTTCTGCCGTTTCTTGAGTTCCCGCGCCTCCGGCGCACGCTGTCAGGGACACAGCCGCAATTCCTGCAAACATTAAATTCCTTATCTTTCGCAAGTTTCTATTCCTCCTACGTATATAAATTTATTTTGATGCCATAATCATCTGCTTACGCACAGCTTATGCAGCTTAAACACTCAGCGGATAGACCTCCATCAGGGCTGCTACCTCCTCTCTTAAAATATACGGCCGCTGCCGCAATGCCTTTCCGGTTTCAATCCGTTCCCTTAACGGGCAGCTCCGTATCCGCTCCTTTAAGCATCTGTCGGCCCTCTCCAACTCTTCGCTGCAGTAAGGCGTCTCATCAAGGACAGCCACCGCCTCATCAATCTGCTCCTCTGAATTAAAGGTTCCAAGGGCGGAATGTACCCACGGCACTGAAAGCACATAGGCGTAAGCTGCCTGCGCCAGGCTTTGCTTATCCCGGATGCGGATTGCATCGAAAATATGCGCATATTTCAAGATGTCCCCTGTTGCCAGGGGATTCATAGCTATGGTTCCCGCGCCGCTTTCCCAAGCGGTGCGCAGGCCGTCTATGCGATAAGCGCTGTTGACTGCGTTGAATCCCTGCACATTGTAGTCAAATGGGTAATCTTCCATAACCGCCTTAAGCTCCCGGTTTCTCATATGGGTGGAGATAGCAATATGCCTGATCAGTCCCTCCTCCCTGGCTTTCTCCATCTCTTTGATAGCCCCGTAGGCCTTTGCCCCATCCCATTCTCCGCTGCTTTTCACTCCCCAAAGGCAGGTGAAGGCATCGATACATTCCACCCCCAGCCGTTTTAAGGAATTTTCCAGATCCCTGCGAAAAGTCTCATGATCTCCCGCATGGGTCTTCGACATGATAAAAAAAGGCAGCGTTCCCTTTTTCATCTCTTTTATGGCCTCGCCCAGTATCAGTTCCGAATACCCGTCTCCATAAGTAACAGAGGTTTCAAAAAAATTGATCCCTTTCTTGTAGGCATACAAAAAATGCTTCACATGCCTGTCAATGTCCGACGGACTATCCAAATGATGGGTGCCCATGGAGATTCTGGACACCATAATGCCCGAACGGCCTAAAACAACATATTTCATCTTGCTTCCTCCTCGTGTATTTTTTCCGGCGCGGCCGCTATCCTGTAAGGCGCAATGATCCGGTACGTTTTCCCTTCAGCAGCAAAATCGACAATTTTTGCCCTTGTGCGGAAAAACTCCTCTACATTCTCCTCTGTAATAATTTCCTTCGTAGAGCCAAATTTTTGCTTAAAGCCCCGTCCCAGAAGCAGCGTCTGATCGGACAGCCTCAGCGCATGGCTGGGGAAATGCGTATTAATCACACATGCGGTATTTTTTTCTTTGCTGGCATATTCAATCGCATCCAGAATCCGCAATTGATTTCTCATATCCAGATTCGATTCCGGCTCATCTAAAATCAAAAGCTCCGGCCCTGAAACCATAGCTCTTGCCAGCATCACCATCTGCAGCTCTCCGCCTGACAGTTCGTTACAATATCGGTCTGCAAGCCTGCCGATCCCTAATTCCTTCAGCATTTCACCGGCTCTTTCAAATTGTTCCTTTTTAGGGGAATAAAAGAAGCCGTTTTCCTTGTCCAGTCCCATAACGACCATTTCCAGCACGCCGTAGGAAAATACGCTCTGTTTCGCCTGGGGCACGTAGCTGATCTTGCTCCAGAGTTCCTTATCGGAATACTCCGTCAATCTCTTTCCTGAAATCAAGGTTCCGCCTCTGTTCCACCGGAGAAAGCCCATAATACATTTAAGAAGGGTCGTCTTTCCCACCCCATTCGGCCCCAGGATCGTCATAATTTTCCTTTCCTCCAAATGGAAGGAGATATCTTTGAGCACCTCTCTGCTCCCATAGGAAAAGCTTCCGTTTTTTACCTCCAATATCATGCTCTTCCTCCCAGTGTTTTTCTAAGGAGCGCCGCAAAAAACGGGGCGCCGATCATCGCAGTCAATATAGACAATGGGATCTCGTTTGCTGTGACTGCACGGGCCACCGTATCGATCAACAGCAGGTAAATCGCTCCCATGAGAGCGCTGGCCGGGATCAGTGTCCGGTGGTCGTTTCCTATAAAAAGCCTGGCGATATGTGGAATTACCAAGCCAATCCAACCGATGATCCCGCAGACTGATACGGTGACCGCTGTCATAAGCGTGGATAGCAGGATCGCCGCCAGACGAAGCTTCTTTACATTAATACCCAAAGATCTGGCTTCTTCCTGATCCAGCGATAAAAGATTCATCTTCCAGCGGAGTACCATTGCAATAATCAGACAAGGTAGCACGATGACCGAACAGAGCGCCACATCCCGGTAGGAGACATTGGCCAGGCTTCCCATAAGCCACATAGTAATGGCAGGCAGCTTATCCTCCGGATCAGCTATGTACTTGATAAAAGAAACCATCGCGTCAAACATAGATTTTACAATGACGCCCGACAGTACCAGCACAAATAATTCACTGTGTTTTTTAATCCGCGACAGGTTCAGTACAACTGCCACAGCCAGAAGCCCAAACAAAAGGGCGGTTCCCTGGGTCGCCGCCATGCCTGCAGACAGCAAAAGGGCCAGGGCCGCGCCAAAACCGGCCCCTGATGAAACCCCAAGAATGTCCGGGCTTACAAGCGGATTTCCAAAGATCGCCTGGTAAACCGCGCCAGAAACAGAAAGTCCTGCACCAACCAAAATCCCCATGAGAATCCGCGGAAGGCGTATGCTCAATATGACGCTGGATTCATAAATATCCATTCCTTCCTGGTTCCCAAGCAACGCATTCCCTATAATCTCAAATGCTCGTAACGGACTGATCGGATAACGCCCGACGCAGATCAGCACAAAAAATAAAACGATCAAAAGAACCGCCATAGCTGCCACAGCCAGTCTTTTCTCATGCTCTATGATTCCTCGGTTCATGCTCTCTCCTCTTTCCTGCTTTTCATCAAGTTAACCATGACTAACTTTAAACTATTTTCGCTGATTTGTAAAATCAATTAAATTTTCCATTCATAAATAAAAATAATGGAACATTTTAGATTGTCCACATCGAAAAAGGCAGTCCGTCACTGGGCCGCCTCATAAAACTTTACGATTCCTTTTATAAATTGCTGCACATGTTCCTGCTTCCATGCATCTTTTGTCCAAACTGCGCAAATTGGGATGGGTTTGTCGCCTTCCAGCAGTTTACCTACAATTCCATCATATTGGCGGATTCCATCTGCCGGAAAATAGCCGGTCGCCAGATTGAAGGCTACCATTTTCATAGCCGTACTCTGCTGATCAAACTGCCAGATAACCTGCGGCCCCGCTTCACAGCCATATTGTAAAAACAACTGCTTCAGCGCCTCTGTCTTGCAGTCGTCATGCTTTGTGGAGACCATCTTCTCATTCGCAATCATCGGCACTGTAAGCCGATTTGCCCGTGCCAGAGGATGGATGGCTGAAACGCAGTAGAGCATTTCTGTTGTCCTTAGCTCGGCCCATTCAAAATTATCGATGGAAACATTTCCATGGTTTAAAATCAGGGCCGCATCCAATTTTCTTTCCCAGAGACCTTCCAAAAGCTCCGATGTAGAACCCACTGTCAGCTTAAACTCCATATCCGAATACTCCTCCGATCTGCCCGAAAGATACTCCATGTACACCGAGGAACCGGCTGATTTTGTGAGGCCGAGCCGCAGGCTCCTGGAATGGCTCACCATGTCCTGCACCTGATCATCAAATTCCTGCGCGTGCGTTAACATCTGGGACGCATATTCATAAAATCTATCTCCGGCTCTGGTAATCCGGATATACTTCCCGTCCTTATCAATGAGGCGCACCGCGTATTCTTTTTCCAATTCCCGGATAGCCGCAGTGACGGCCGGCTGTGTCACAAAGTTTTTTCTGGCCGCTTTTGTGATGCTGCGGCACTCATAAACCGCACAATAATACTTAAGCTGCTGTAGTGTCATCTTTCTGTCTCCTCCCAAGCTGTTTTATGAAATGATAAAATGGAATCTTCGCAAAAAGTTAGTCATTGCTAACCAGTGTTTTCAATTATATCACCCTTCAACCATTTACGATATATCTTAAGCAAAACTTCTTCTGTTATTATATCCGGCCATATGCTACCAAAAGTTCTCCCCTCTGTATTCCTAAAGCGGTGTTGTGATACAGGACAATCCCGTCAAAATCGGCTATTACCTTCTGAATGATTTTACCAGAGGAATTCTCCATTCTCCCCAAAAGCTGACCCTTCGAAATCCGATCATCCGGATGAATCTCTGGATACCAAAAACCAGTATGCTGCGCTTCCTGATAAACCACTGCGGTCACCTCCTGCTGTTTCTCATTTTCCTGAGGTATATCATTTCGGTCTTCTAGAATATTCAAAAAACGCATCAATGCATAAACATCTGCTTCACAGTCCCGCACCTCTGCTTCTGACCATAACCCCATACCTCCCCGCTCAATGAGTACAGCAGGAATCCCCTGCTGTACCGCCCAGCTGTAAAGGCCATTTTTCGCAGAGGACCGAACCCGGTAGGGTACTGTCAATACCTTTGCTGCAGACAGTGACTGCTGATTTACCTTTTCTTCTCCTGCTACAGGAAAGAATACCAGCGGGCGCAGCGCTTCGTCCCCGTCTCCGCTGTGAAGATCTGCCAGAAAGTCTGCTGCCGGATACAAGGCATGTTCAATAACCCAGGCAATCCGAGAAGAAAGGCTTCCCTCCTTTCTTCCCGGGAAAGCCCGGTTCAGATTGATCTTGTCCTCCGGCACCACGCGTTTCGCTGCTTCAAAAAAGCCACTGGGATTGGCAATCGGAAGCAGCACGACATTGCCGGTAAGTTTCTTTGGCTCCAACGTATTGGAAAGGCGCTTGAGCGTTTCGACTCCTACATATTCACAGCCATGAACGCCAGAGGTTAGAACCAATGTTTTCCCCGGGCGTTCCCCACAGCAGCAGATTACTTCCAAAGAAATATCATTCGACACAGGAAGTATAACTGTTTTCCGTTCTCCTCGTTTGATTTCATGACCATATAAATGCATTTCTCTTTCACCTGTCGTTTCTGGGATTAATCTGATTTTATATTTGAAGTTAATCAAAACTAACTATCTATATTATACCAAACAATTTCCACGGATTCCAGATGCTTTCATCGGATTTTTACACAATCTTTTGTCATTTGCCGTGCAATTTAAAGTTCAATAACCTGGTAAGTAGTACTATCATTATACGATAGGATATGAACGCATATTTTTTTACTTTCGTGTTGCCCTTGCCTAAATAGCTAAAATATGATACTATTGAATTAGCTAAAGGAGGCATTTTATCATGAGCATTATTACAACTGCAACCGCCACAGAAATGCAGAATAATTTTGGCCGCTATTTAAACCTTGTCCTTTCCGGTCAGGAGATTATTGTGACAAAAAACGGAAAGGAAGTCGGCCGGTTTATTCCAAAGGATTCAGCGATTTCCTATCTCACGGATTCCCTGACCGGTATTTTAAAGGGAGATTATGACCTTGACAAAGAAAAAGCGGAAAGGCTGAAAGAAAAATATGAGATTACTGATTGACGCAAATGTGATTCTGGATGTCCTGCAGAACCGTGAGCCTCACGTAAAGGATTCATCCATCATCTGGAAGCTGTGTGAAACCCGCCAAGCTGAAGGATTTATTTCCGCTCTGACCTTCGCCAATCTTGTCTATGTTATGCGCAAAGAACTAAATCCAGAGCAGATTGAGGAAGTCTTACAAAAACTCTCCCTCATTTTCACCTTTACGGAATTATCTCCTTCTGATCTTACCTCAGCTGCACATCTGAAGTGGGATGATTTTGAAGATGCCCTGCAAAGCGTGACGGCAGAACGGATTCATGTGGATTATATCGTAACGCGGAATATACGGGATTTTCTGAAAAGCAAGGTTGTTGCCTTTACTCCGTCTGAGTTATTTGGACGGATGTAGATTTTTCATTCAATCAATGAAATGACTGGATTTATACAGGTAGACAGTATCCATATGAAAAACAGGGCAGGTATCCTTCCAAAAGGGAGAGGCCGCCCATCTGGAATTTCCGGATGAATCCTTTGATGCGTTGTCAGTAACTTTGTGTTCCACGAGGTGCGCTCCGAAAAGGACAAACGCCGCGTGGTACAGGAAGCTCTACAGCAATATGGAAGAATTTGCCGATGAACTGCGCCGGGAAGGCTTTCAGGAAGTCCACTACATCCCTTTTATAGAGCGGGAACGCTGGATTCCCAAGTATGTCCAGGCTCCCTGGATGCTTTACGGGGTAGGGCTGCTTTATGGGAAAAAGTAGGGATTCCCGTCCCACTAAAAACGCTGCGTGAGCATTGGTAGAGCGCTCCGCAGCGTTTTTCTTTCCTATTTTTTCCTTCCTATTTTGCCAAATCCGTCTTCCCCATCAGCCATTCCTGAACCAACTGGACGCTGACTTTGGCTGCCTCCGCGATTTTCTCCGCCGACAGCCCCATACCCGCAAGGGACATCGCCATATTTTTTTTGGCAGTCATCTCGCCTTCTATTCGCCCCTCTACTCGTCCCTCTGCTCTTCCTTCCGCTCTTCCTTCTGCTCTTCCTTCTTTCCTTCCCTGTACCGCACCTTCCTGGTAGATCTGGTCCATCTCCTTGCACATATGCTCCACTCCTTCCTGGGTTTCCTTCAATTCCCGGACTCTCTTAGCTAAAACGTCATTGCGGATATCTGCCGCCGACTTACAATGGAATTTGGCCCTATTCTAGCACGAAAAAAGCCGGACTGCAAGGCGGCAATACCTCCTAAACAATCCGGCTCGTAGCCGTCCGCATCTGTTTTCCTATTCCTACGAAGAATACCCGGAAAGTAGCTCCAAGAGCTGCCCAATCTGCTTCTTTCCAAAGGCAACCGTCTCTCCGTCATTCACCACCAGACACGGGACGCTCATCACATGATATCGATCCTTCAAGTCCGGGAAATGATTCAGGTCGTAAACCTCCGCCGTTACATTTGGATTTTCCGCCGCGATCCGCTGGGCGGCCGTCACCAGGTCCGGGCACATGGTGCAGGACAGGGAAACCAGGATCTTCATATACACAGGGCGTGTAATCCGACCGATGGCCAGGCGCGTTTCTTCCTCCAGGGACTGCCCAGGCCCGGATGCATTGTACAGGCCTAAAATGAAGGAAGTAAACTCATGGCCGCCCGGCACCCCGTGGAAAGCCAGGCCCGTCCAGCTGCCGTCCTCCCGGCAAACCTTCACGCAGGGCCGATGATCCCCCGGTTTCTTCTCCTTCTTAACCGTCAGCTTATCCGTCAGGGCGCACAGCCCCTCCATGTAAGCTTTTAGCTCAGAAGAGAGGGCGCCGCCGTCCAGGTCAAGGGTCAGCACGAGAGGCGATTCCATCCTAGAAAATACGGCCCGCAGCTGGGCAAGCATATCTTCCGTAAAGAGTCCCTGCTCTGCTTCCTTTTTTGGGGCGTTTCCGCTATCCGAAGCGGGGACGGAGGGCTTCGCCTGGGGCTGTTTCGGGAACAGCCCGGTCTTTTTCTGCATGGCAGCGGCGTAGCGCTCCAGCTCTGTTGCCGCCAGGGCTCCGTCTCCCACCGCCGTCACCACCTGGCGCAGCGGCTTGATGCACACGTCTCCGGCGGCATACAGCCCCTCGCAGGTCGTCTTCTGGCTCCGATCCGTCACCACATAGCCCTGTTCGCTGCACTCTGCCAGCCCTTTTACCAGCCCGGTCGCCGGTTCATACCCGGCGAAGACAAACACGCCGAAGGTTTCCCCTTCCGGCGGCCGGTACTCCGTCACCTCCCCCGTCTGCGTATCGCGGTAGGTCAGACTGCGCAGCCGGTCGTCCCCGGCAACTTCTAAAACCTCCTTGTGGGTCAGCACCGTAATCTTCTCATGGTTCAGGGCTGGCTCCGCGCTGGCCGGGGCGCAGGTAAAGCCGTCCCCTCGGATGAGGATGGTCACATGGCTGGCATATTTGGTCAGAAATACGCTTTCTTCCGCCGCCGCGAACCCGCCTCCGACCACAAAAACCTCTCTCCCGGTAAAAAATTCGCCGTCGCAGGTGGCGCAGTAGGCCACGCCTCTCCCCTTAAACGCATCCTCCCCGGCGAAGCCAACCCTGCGGGGGTGCGCCCCTGTGGCTAAAAGAACGCCAAAGCAAGCGCGCTCGCCCCGGCTCGTCTTTACCACCTTCACATCGCCGCTCATATCCAGGCTCGTAACCTCAGCAAGCAGGAATTCCGCCCCGAAACTCTCCGCCTGCCGGCGCATGGTTTCTGTCAGCGCCTCCCCTGAGGTACGCTCTACCCCAGGGAAATTGACCACCTCATGGGTAATGGTGATCTGCCCGCCGAACCGTTCCTTTTCCACCACAAGTACACGGTATCTGGCGCGCGCCAGGTAGAGGGCGGCCGTAAGGCCTGCCGGGCCGCCCCCAATGATTACGACATCATAGAGTTCTTTCATCGTCCCATTCCTCACAGCTGTCCCACCAAATCCAGGCTGGGCTTTAAGGTCTCCGCCCCGGGCTGCCACTTGGCCGGGCACACCTCGTCCCCATGTTCATGGACAAACTGGCAGGCCAGAAGCTTGCGCAGAAGCTCATCCGCGTTTCTTCCCACATTTCCGGCATTCACCTCGTAGGCCACGATCTGTCCCTCTGGGTTTACGATAAAGGTTCCCCGCTCCGCGACGCCGTCCGCCTCGATGTAAACTTCAAAATCCTTCGCCAAGGCGTGGGTGGGGTCTGCCAGCATGGGGTATCCGATTTTCTTAATACGCTCGGAGGCGTCATGCCAGGCTTTGTGGACGTAATGGGTATCGCAGGAAACGGAATAAACCTCGCAGCCCGCAGCCTTAAACTCCGCGTATTTATTTGCCAGATCCTCCAGCTCCGTAGGGCAAACAAAGGTAAAGTCCGCCGGGTAGAAGAAAAAGACAGCCCACTTGCCCAGCACATCCGCTTTTGAAACGGTATGGAAGGCCCCTTCGTGGTACGCCTGAACCGTAAAATCACTGATTTCCTTATTGATGAGAGACATGAATCTTCCTCCTTTTTATTTTTTAGTTAGTTTATCCTAACTTAATAAGCAGTATAGCAACTTTTCAAATGAACTGTCAAGCGTCTTGTTGAAAATTTTTCCCTTTCCATATGCATTTAAAAGCTCTCCATTCCTTTATTCTTACTCTTCTTTTGCCGGTTTTCGTTGTCTTTTATTAAACGGAGCGCCTTTTCAATTTTAAAAGAATCTATGCAAAATAAAAAGGTCAGAGACAATTCCTGGTATAGATCCTCGGAAAATCTCCCGGAAATCATCGCCTGATGAATTAAAAGCGGCCGGAACATCTCATACAACTGCTCTTTCGCCTCTGGATCCTTATTCTTTGCTCTTTTAAGCAACTGTTCAAAATTCATTTTCAATCCCCTTTCTTAGTTTTTTTCTAGCATATGTATATGAGGAAGCCGTCTTTTGCCAATCTTCACCGAGTTTCTCCCCGATTTCTGCAAAAGTGAGCTTTTCAAATACTTTTAAGTACACAATCACCACCTCACGATCATTTAGACGCTGGAAAGCATGGGCCAAATTCCATTGGGTCTGGCCGCAAATCCAAGAGCGAATCTGGGAAGCCTCAGTCCCAACCGGCAAACGCTGTATATCTGCTTCCTCTTCCAGAAAACGGTAAAAATCATAGGGCAATTCTTCCTCTGGCAATGCAATTTCGTATTTCCCCTGTCTTTCCATCTGTTTTACAAATCTATCTTTTGTCCGGTTTAAAGCAGTATCTAAATATTTGATAAAAATATTTTTTAATGGATCATTTGCTGTCTCATTCATAAATCATTCCTCCTGAGTATCATTTGCTTCTTGATATTCAGAAAGAATGGCGGCCCTCGAATCTTTAGCCCATTTATTCCCATATAAAAAGGGGTGTATAGCGAATATAGAACGTAAAAAGAGGAACAGTTAAAAACCATTCCTCTCAATAAAATCCGTATGCCACACGTTTTTATAGCTGGATCCATTAGAGAATCCAACTTGGATCTATATTCGCTATACACCCTAATAATATGGTGTTTATAACCTATGTATTAAATTTGAGTTTCCATTTAAACTAACAAAGAGGTGAACGAGAAATGAAAAGCCCAGACCATGAATTAGGATACCGATTAAAAGCGGCTCGTGAAAATCGTCATCTAACTCAGGAGCGATTAGCAGAAATGGTAGGCATTGCCGCCAGTTATCTGTCAGAAATAGAGAACAAACGTACAGTCCCCAGTTTTAACGTATTATCTTCTCTGTGCCAGACCCTAAATGTTTCCTTAGATGATTTGATTTTTCACACAGAATCTGATCAAATTGAATCTATCACACGGCTTCTGTCTCAGTGCAATGACAAGCAGCTGCTGATCATAAAGGCTGTAATCGAAACGCTGCTGCAATTTAACAATGAACTATAAGCCTGTTTTTAGGCGCAAAAAGGCAGCCCTCCCTCATCCTCCAGGATTTTGGGATAAGGCTGCCCGTTTTCTTTTTACCGTCCCAATTTGTTTTTCATTTTCACATACGTATCATAGCTGATGCTGTGTTCAATTTCACAGGCTTCCCTTTTCGCCGTATCCAAATCCACGCCGCAGTTTTTCAACAGTTCAACCAGGAAATCATATTTATCCAGCAGACAGATCGAAGCCTGCGTCCCTTTTTCTGTCAAATGAAGTACCCCGTCCCTGGAATTAACCAATCCCTGCTTCATAAGTTTGTCCACCGCATTGGAAATACTCGGTCTGGAATATCCCATATAGTCTGCCAGATCCGACCGTCTGAATTCTCCCCGCGTATTCTGTAGGATAAAAATTGCCTTTAAGTAATTCTCTCCGCTTTCATTATGAAACACCCAATCACCCCTGTCCGATCAACTCTCCGGCCATGCCAGGCTGCCGTCCGCCTGGACATTTCTCCCATCCGGAGCCTTTCCTTCCACAAGCATTCTTCCATCTTCCGCCACATAAAACGTCTGATCTCCCCACGAGATATACGCGTTCACGCACATATATCCTGCCCGGTCAAAAAAATACCAGGCGCCGTCAATGCTGCTCCAGCTGTTTTGAGGATAGGAACCATCTGTTTCCCGATACCAGAATCTGCCGTCCCCGCCATCCTGCCAGCCGGTATTTTCATAGCCCACAATCTGGACTGGCCCTGTCTGCTCCGTCTCCTCTGCCAAAATCGGAATGACCTCATATGCCGTCTGATACTGCCTGGCCAGCTCATCGCTGATGGAAATACGCTCCGATTCCACCCAGTCCCCCTTCGTTCCATCTACGGAAACCGTTCGGATCTGATAGTGGTACTCGCCTGCCTTCTGCATGAGGGGCTGGAAATCATAAGACGGGCCGCCTGTCTCTTTTATTCCGCCCACTGGTTTTCCATCCAGATACAGCCGCAGGTGATATGCTTTCGGATTGCCGCTGCAGTTCCATAAAGCCCGTCCAGGTTCCTGCCATCTCGCTTCGGAAAGCTCCCCTGGCAGATAGTCCAGTTCTGCGAACCGGACAAACAAAACCAGGGTATGTTTGTCATTGATCCGCTCTGCCCGCACACATTCCGCTCCCAGCCCGGATACCTGAATCCGATCCAGTGAGGAAGAAAAGTAATATTCTTCTTCAGCATCAATGATCACCGCGTAGACCACCTGGGAATAATCCTGCAGTACTTGATACGTTTCATTATAAGCCAGCAGATCGCTGTTATCCTTCCGGTCATTCTCTTCTTCGTCTTCTTCCTCATCAATATCTTCCCACTGGGACATATATTCTTCCAGGGTTGTCACTTCACTCAGACTGTATTTATTGCTGTTTGTTTCTCCCTCTATTTCCGGAAGCCCGTTTTCATATGTGTTTCCGGCCTCGGAAAACTCCACCTTTACCGTACCGATCAGATCTGATGCCCAAACCGGTTCTGCCGGAACAGAAATTGCCAGTAATACGGCAGCGAATGCTCCTATTTTTTTCCGGCTTACTGTTTTAAAATATCGGGAGAAATTCTTATCGGAACGCTCACCTCTTTTGGAGGAACTGCCCGTTTTGTATTTTCCTCTTTCGATTCTACCTGTAGATTTCCAGCCTTTCATGTGTACCCCCCCCCCTTTACGACACACGGATTTCATCCATTTCATAAACCTGATCCGCGATATTCATGGTGGACTGACGATGCGATACTAAAAGCACGGTTCTCTCTTCCTTTTCTTCTTTTAAGGCCTTTAAAATGATTCCCTCATTTAAGCTGTCCAGATTGCTGGTGGGCTCATCTAAAAGAAGGAAAGGACCGTCATGAAGAAATGCTCTGGCAATGCCGATGCGCTGCTTCTCCCCTCCGGACAGGCTGTCCCCCAGTTCTTCCACCAGCGTGTCATAACCTTTGGGCAGTGTCTGAATAAAGTCGTGAATGGATGCTTTCTTAGCGGCACGGATCACTTCTTTCCTGGTTGCCCCGGGTTTTCCCACCGCTATATTGGCCTCGATGGAATCGTGAAAAATGACCGTTTCCTGGGTGACAAAGCTTTCCATCTGGCGAAGATTGGAAGTATTGATGTTTCTCACATCCCGCCTGGAAATTTGGACACTTCCGGCCTGTACATCCCAAAAACGCATGAACAGTTTCAGCAGCGTGGATTTCCCGGAACCACTGCGGCCATGAATCCCGAGAATACAGCCCTTTGGGATATCCAGGCCGACCTGATTTAGGATTTTTTCTTCTCCATAGGAAAACTCCACATCCTGACAGCCCGCCCCGGAAAAAATCACCGGTTCCATTCCCTGGATTTCCTCGATCTGAGGAGTTTCCTCCAGAATAGAAAGGACCCGTTCTCCGCAGGCCAGCGTCTGATTCAGGTTGTTGGATAAATTAGACAGGGCCGTAACCGGTCCGAAGGAACTCATCATGGATACTGTAACCAGGACAATACCGGAAAAATTTAAGCTGCCGCGGGTATTCAGCCATAAACTGAGAAAAAGCATGGCAAAGGAAAACAGGGAAATGCAGGCGCCGCAGGCTGCAGCTGAATCTCCTTCATGACGTTTCAGCTGCGCATTTTCTTTTGCAAGGGTCCCTGACTCCCGCTTCAGTTCCTCCAGCCGTTCCTTCTGACGCCCATACTGGAGAATCTCCTGAAGACCTCTGAGGCTGTCCAGGATAAAACTGTTCATCCGGCCAAACTGCTGGCGATACGCCATGCCCGCTGCCGCTCCACGCTTTCCATTCCATAGGGGAAGAAGAATCCCCACCGTGCTGTAACCTGCCAAAGCCAGTACCCCGCACAAAGGATGGAAGCTTCCGATCCAGCAGACCATAATCAGACTGGTCAGAAAGGCAATGGCAATGGGAGAAACGGTGTGGGCATAGAAGACCTCCAGCAGCTCGATGTCACTGGTAATCAATGAAATCAGATTTCCCCGGTCTTTTCCCTCCAGCTTTGCCGGACAGAGCCGGCGCAGAGCCGCAAATACCTGATGCCGGATGATGGCCAGAAGCTTAAACGCGATATAATGATTGCATTCCTGCTCAAAGTAGTGGAGAACTCCCCGAAGAACTCCCAGGCAGACTAACAGCAGGAAGATACCGCGAAATGTGTGCGGAAAAATGGCCGGCAAAGGCTGTCCCAATGCCATCAACGCCCCGGCGGCGCCCGCTATAGTAAGGAACGACGCACACAGATACCCTGCCGTTCCCATCATCACGGCAATCACCATAAAAAAGACCAGCGGCCGGATTAATCCGATTAGCTTTCCCATAATGACGATTCCCGGCCTACGCATATGCTTCCACCTTCTTTCCGCTTCCATAGGATTCCAGTATATTCTGCTCCGAATAAAGGGCTGCATAGATTCCCTTTTTCCCCATCAGTTCGTTATGGGTTCCCTCCTCCGTGAGCCGACCACCGGAAAGCACGTAAATGTTCCGGGAGTCCACCACATTCGCCAGACGGTGGGAAATAAGGAGAACACAGTGGTTTTGGGACAACTCCCGAATCACTTCCATAATTTGTTCTTCACTTTCTGCATCAATATTGGAAGTAGCCTCATCAAAAATGTATATGGGCGTATCGTGCAGCAGAGCTCTGGCCAGAGCCAGCCGCTGACACTGGCCGCCAGAAAAGTTGCTGCCCCGCTCCATCAGTTCGGTATCCAGACCTCGCTGGCTTTTCAGAAATTCGTACAGGTTTACTTTTTTCAGTACGGTCTCCATCTCTATTTCGGTCGCCATGGGAGCTGCCATCAGAAGATTTTCTCGGACCGTTCCCTTAAACAAATAACTATTGTGAGATATCATTGTCACGTGGGACAGCAGGCTGTCCTCCCGAATCCGTGACAATTCCTTTCCTCCAATCCAAACCGTTCCGCGATAGTCCCGATTTCGGCCGGTGAGCAGACCGGCAATGGTACTCTTTCCGCAGCCGGAGGTTCCCACCAGGGAAATGAGTCCATTCTCCGGAAGCTGAAAAGACACCTGATCCAGAATCTGCCTCTCCCCGTCGTAGGAAAAGCATACATCACGGAATATGACAGACGCAGGGCCATTCCCAAGACATTCCTCCCCTGCCTGTCCCTCCTCTAAATCAAGGATAGCAAAGAGGCGGTCGGATGCCGCCATGCCATTCATGGCAATATGGAAAAAAGAGCCCAACAGCCGCATGGGGATAAAGAATTCCGCGGAAAGCAAAATCATGGTAACGGTGCCGCCTAAAGAAACCGTGCCGGAGGCAAATTCGCGCAAAACCGCGATCATACCCAGAGCCGCTCCGCCGTAAGCCACCACATCCATCACAATGATGGAGTTTAACTGCATCATCAGAACCTTCATGGTGATTTTTCGGAAATGCTCCGCCTCCTGATCCATTTCCTTTGCCTTTTTCCCATCCGCCTGATAGATTTTTAATGTAGTCAGCCCCTGAAGATTTTCCAGGAAACTGTCTCCCAGCTCTGTATAGATTCCCCAGTACCGGCCCAAAAGCCGCTTTGCCAGTTTCTGTACTCCCATGATGGTCAGAGGAATCAGCGGGACACAGATGAGAAGAACAAGGCTGGCTTTCAGGCTGACGAATGCGAGAACGACAAATAAGGTAATGGGCGCCAGAATACTGTAAAACAGCTGAGGAATATATTTTCCAAAATATACTTCCAGCTGCTCTACTCCTTCTACAGCCACCTGGACCGCCTCGGCCGTGGGAACCTTTTCGTGATAGGAAGAACCTAAACGAGTCAGCTTTTCATAAAGGCGCTGGCGAAGTTCCTGTTTTACATCGTTTCCCGCATTGGCAGAAGCTGCCGATGCCCGGCGGGAACAGTAAGCCCGCAGGCCGATGCAAAGAACGATGACAATGGCCGCTGGCAGGCAATCAGACAAGGATATGAAGCCGTCCCAAACGGTTTGAAAGAGCCAACCTGCCGTCCCCATGGTTATGATGGAGGACAAAAGCCCCAGCCATTGCCAGAAAATATTTTGAATGATATATGTTTTTGATTCCGCCATAAGCGCGAGCAGTCGTTTTTTTATCATAGCAGAACCTCATTCGACCCGGATTTCCCGGTTCTTTACCTTATCTGCCTTTTCATCAATGGTCTTAATTCCAAAGAGAAAATAGGCATAGTGAAACAGCAGCACAGCTGCCAGGATGACCTTTGCAAAAACCGGAGAGAACCAGAATCCAATGGCAATCAGCACGGTCACAAAGGCCAGAATCCGAATCTTTGTCCGTTTCGTCATGGAACGGGTGGCCACAAAGTCGGCCAGATATTTCTGATAGAGACCGGTGGATAAAAACCAACGGTGAAACCGTTTGGAACCTTTTGCAAACAAAACGACTGCAAGCAGAAACAGCGGTGTCGTTGGCAGAATCGGAAGGACAATACCGATGCAGCCCAGTCCAATGCAGATAAACGCCAGCACAACACAAACTCCATTGATTATTCGTTTCATAAATATCATTTCTCCTCTCTCATCTTGCTCGTTCGTTCTGAGGCTCCGGCAACAACTGCATTTGGGGCAACATTCCTGTCTTATGCGGTTTTTGCCGGAATACCAGAAGGATTCCGGGACGGGATCTGCTGCCCTCTTATAGAGGGCAGCGTCCGTCAACCTTGTAATTCCGTTCTTATTCTTCCTGCTGCTTTCTGGATTCCAGCTTCCTTCTAAGATCCGGAAGCACCGTTCCCAGACATATCACAGCTGCCAGGAATCCAACTCCGGCTAACTCTTTCACCGGCATGGGATCGCCCGTATAGGGAATCTCCCGCCCAGCAGCTACATGATTTCCAGACGTGTCTGAGCTGTTGCTCTGTACAGAACTGGTTCTGCTGCTTGTCCGTGAAGAAGTCGTTCTGGTACGGCTGGAACTGCCGCCGCTGCTGCTTCCGCTTGAAGAGGAATCATTTCCCGATGAAGCAGCGGTCTCTGTTACCTGATTGCTCTCCGCCAATGCGTAAAGGCTGAAGTGATCCACGGTCGCCTCATAGTAGCTTCCATTCACTTTTCCACTTATGGTCGTATAGCTTCCATCCTCTCCGATCCGGTAAAGCACCAGCTTGCTGGTATCATAACCGGTAGGAATAGGGATTTGCATGGTTACAGAGCTTGTGGGTTGCACATAACCAGTTCCGGATTTTAATTTGACATCATAAAGGACAAATTGATTAACAAGGGAACTGATAGAACCGTGGGTCATATCATATTCTGCGCCATTTTCCTTTTTGACAACCTCCAGAACGATTCCGGGACCTCCCACATTTCCATAGATGCGGATTCCAGTTTCACCGCTTTGAAGAGTGGGGTTACTGGAGGTACTGGAGGTAGTTGAAGACGTTGTATCATCATCGTCGTCATCTACATCTCCCTCCAGGTCATCCCAGTCGTCTTCATCCACCTCATCCAAAGAATCCCAGTCCACTTTCAATCTGGCTTTTACCGGATCATCGCCCATTACGTCTACTCTGGGGTCCACTTTGCACTTATAATATTTGTCGTTATCATTTGGCAACGGGAATTCGAAAATCCATTTACTATTCTCAGATGAGATTAACTCAGCTTCCTCATAGTCCCCATCTTCATAATAATAGAAATCATACAGGTGGGTGGTAATACCGCTGGTGGTCATTTTTTTGGTAACTAACCGCATAGTGATATCGCCGTCTTCGTCGATATGGACATATGCAGTTTTGTTGACTGCGGGGTCTCCCATGGATGCTTTGTTCAATGTTGCATGCCAGAGGTCCACATCCACCTCATAATAGCCTTCATCTTCATTGCTGCCGGAATCATCCGTATCGTCATCTTCTGCATCAGACGTGTCGTCTACAGTGCTTGTTCCTGAAGCAGCTACCAGCGAATTAATGGCCGAACGGAGATTTTCCTTCTGTTCGTCCACATCTTCCTGTGTAACGTCTTCATCGTCCAGCATAACGAGTGCCAGATCATACTCTGTCTGCAGATTTCTCAGTGAAGCCTCCGTATAGGAACTGGTCATAGAAAGCAGTGTTTTAGCTCTTGAAATCAATGAATTCAAATATTTGAAATTCACCAGATTTTCATTCGAGTTTCCGCCTCCGGAAGTTAATACCAATTCCGAACGGGCATCTTTCAAAAGCTGTACCTGGTCATCAACCTCATCCTGAGTTGCCTGTCCGTCTTTGGCTGACTCCAGCACCTCTTTCGCACTTTCCAATGCCGTCTGCAGATTTTTCCAGCTGGAGGCCGTATATTGGCTGCTGTCATACCCTTCCAGAAGCTGAATCAAGCTCTGGAGAGTGGTATAACGAACAGATGAGCTGTCATCCGGGTCATTTGAATCCTCTCCGCTTCCCGTTCCGCTTCTTGACAGGGCCTCTTCCAACTCCCGGATTGCAGTCTCAATCATAGGAGCCGTTACATCATCGGCATTTTCCAGTGCTTCTGCTGCTTCTCTTGCTCTTCCTATTTCCAGGAGGGCATTGCTGCTGTAATCGGCCTCGTCAATGATATAAGCTTCCAGCAATGCATCGCTTAACTTCAGCTTGTCGCTGCTTCCAGCTACCGGAACCAGTGCATCGATCGCTGCTTCCAATGCCTCCGCTCTTGTGTCAATCATTGCCTGGGTTGCCCATTCATTTCGGATCATCTGTTCAGCAGCATTCAGGCTGTCCTCTACTACCTGCCAGGACCAGCTTGTATAGTCCGCTTCCTTCAGGCGCTCCGCTTCATCCATCGCGTCTTCAATCTTGCTCAAATCCATGGAAGAATTGATGTCCGTAGAGCCGTTGATATAATCCAGGCTGTCCCAGTCTACAATCAGGCGGGCTACCTGAATCGGGCCGGCCGTCATGAGAGGCACATTGACCTCAACGGGAATATATTCTTCGCTTTGGCTTGTGGTAAATCCGAGAACCGATGGATAATCTTCAATGATTTCCGGATATTCCGCATCCCTGGTGTCATAATCTAAGCCATCACTGGTCTGCTTAATATTTACCATCCGCTTCATTTCCTTCAGCTCACCCACGATTCCATCATACTGGAGCTGATTGAAATGAATATATAAGGTCCAGGTTCCATCGTCCAGGATCATCCGTCCCAACTGGTCGCCATAGTCAAGAGCTGCATTTCCCATGGACAGGCTGTCGTCATCCCACTTCCACAGGTCATAATCCACATAATAGGTTCCATCCTCGTAATCGCTGGAACGGCTCGCTGCGGCAGTTACCCGGTATGTAATATGCGGGGATATGGTGGCTACGGTCAGAGCCTGCGACGATTCATCGGACTTGTCTGCTTTTTCTTCCTTCTCTGTTACCTCCTCTTCTTCACTGCTATTATCCTCTTCATCCGAATCGGATGCGGAAACATCTTCGGACTCTTCGGCGCTGTCAAGGCTGTCTTCTGAAATATTTTCTTCCTCCTGAGCGGGTTCTTTCTCTTCCCGATTCTCTTCCGGGGACGGCGCAGAATCTTCCTTATCTGGGGACGCCGTCTCCTCATCGGCACTGGAATCCGCTTCCGTTTCACCGGTACTCTCTTCTGCAGAACCGGAAGTCTCCTTCTCCGCGTCGGAACTTTCTTCCGCTGCACTGGTACTCTCTTCAGCTGTGCTGGAACTCTCTTCTACTGCCTCGGTGCTCTCTTCTGTTGCGCTGGAGCTCTCTTCAGCCGCATCAGTGCTCTCCTCCGCACTAGTGCTTTCTTCGGCAGCTGTAGTACTTTCCTCCGCCGCCCCGGTACTCTCTTCGGCTGCACTGGAGCTTTCTTCTGTCACGCTGGAACTCTCAGATTCTTCTGCCGCGCTTTCTTTTTCAGCGTCAAGCTCCTCCGGAACTTCTTCCGCTTCCACCAGTTCCTCATCTAAGATGACTTCCGGAATATAGTTCTCAAGCAGCATAATGGAATTAGCAGCTTCCTCTTCTATATTATCTTCTTCCAGCAGGGCATCGTAATGGAATGTTACGGAATCCTTCAATGCCAATATCTGGTTTTCAGATAAATAGAAGTTTCTTGCAACGCCATAATCTGCCGCGGCTATCGCGGAAACCAGAGAATCATAGCCAATGTAGCCCGGGAATCCCTGACTTTCCACATCCGCTTCCACTTCATCCAGATAAGCGGCCAGTTCTTCAATCTGGTCTTCATAATTCGTCTGATAGATTAATCCATTTCTGGCTTCCAGAATTTTATCAATTTCTTCCTGTATTTCTGTCTCTGTCAGCTCGTTTTGGGAAAGAGCCTCCGCCGCATCCAGTACTTCTGAAAACGCAGCCCAACTGTCAGCTGTAAAGTCAGACTCATCCAGCCAGGAACGGTAATCCTCCACCAGAGAAAGCACTTGATTATCGGAACTATGGTCCGGATCATCATCCGGGTCGTCGGTCGCTTCCTCCAGTGCTGCCATTGCGGCTTCAATGGAGAGAACATATTGTTCGTAGTCTTCCGTACTGATATTGTCCGTATCAGCGGTAGACTCGGTCAGCTCATCGTAGAATTCTTTTAGTTCGGCGCGGCTGGCGGAAGTATACGTTTCATCGTTAATAGCGGCAGCGATTTCACGCTTTAACTGGCTTAACTCTGTCAGCTGGTCGTCAGATGCCTTTTCTTTGAGGCCGTCTATGGATTGTCTCAATAAATTGACTTGAGAATCCACCGCTACTTGTTCAGCATCTAAATCAGTTAACAAAGTTTCTGCTTTTCGAATTTCTATTTCTAAAGTTTCAACTGTATTAACCGTATACTTATCTTTATTTTCGAGTTTTTCATTGGCTTCCTCCAGCAAATTTTTCAGCGCAGACATATCTGCACTGAGAAGTACAGCATTTTCAAAGTCCATTGCCATATCACAAATTTCTTCGCCAAGTATCAAAACTAAAGACCGTTCTGTATACGGGAAAGTAAATGTGACCGTTGTTTCATCATCGGAATATATCACATCACTATATGGTTCTCCATACTCTAAGCAATATTTTATTTCAGGCAATCTACTGCTATCTGTTCTTCTTAAAGATATTGTCATCATGCCGTCTTCTATTACTGCTACCGCATTTTCGAAATCCTTTAAATCTGACTCTTCCAAAAATGGTATTTGATAGCGTCCTTCATTTAGCGCTATAGAATTCATCGCGGTTTGAAGAGAATGGCAAACATTTAAAATTTCGTCTTCTTCTACATCATCTTCCCACTTTGTAATTTCCTCTTCTGCTTGCTTAATTGCATTATTAACATATAATGATTTTTCTTCTGACAATTTCTCCGTTTTTTGATAATATATTGCATTGTCAAGTGATACTTTAGCCACAGAACGATCATATGTATTTAAAGGATTAACTCCATCGGAAGCAGGTTCTATATCACTTACTCGTAAATATGCCGGTTGCGCACCAGTGCCGCTTCCGGGTGTACCACCTGTCATACCATCCATAATAGGGACATAAAACCCGACTTGATAAGCATAAGGATAATTGGAATCCTCCGGCAAGGGATTTGTCAATTCTACACAAACACGCTTAATATTATGTGCAGAATAAGTCTGTAAATCAGTTTCCCAAATAGGCTCTCCATTTTCCGTTTGATAAGCTAAGTAAGTTACTTCCTGCTTGTCATCCTGGTCAATATTTCCAGTAAACATATTGCTTACGTAACCGAACTGACCGCCTAAATTTACCCCTCCCACCTCGGCGTATAAAGAAATTTTTCCATTTTCTCCAATTTCAAGATATGCTGGCGTTGAAGAAAATGCTTCATTAGCCATGGATGTCTGTAATGGATCTGATTTATTGGCAATTGTTACCTTACATTGATAAATTCCCTTCTGTAGTTTTGATAAATCTTCTGCTTCACCAGCGTCATATAGCAACAAGCTTCCATTTAAAGTATTTTTCGATACTGATGATAATGTAAAGGTTCTGTTTTCTCTATCTAGTCGGTCTCCTGGCCTTGCAGGTGCAATATTAACTCCATCTGTGGTAATAGCATATACTCGGTCTAAATTCCACTCCTCTGGGATTGGTACTTCTATATTAACTAACTGAGATGCATCTTTTTCTTCTCCATTTTCATCCAAAACAGAGAATGCATACACTCTATAATCTTTTGCAAATGTCGTGTAACTTTTGAACTGTGTATCTCTAAAATCTCGATTTACTTCATCAGCAGTAAATTGACTTCCCTCTGGGAAATCGTTGTCCCAGTATGTAAATTTTACATCTCCATCTGTAACTGTAATTTGTTGATTTTCATTTTTTTAGGTGTAATATACAGGGATGAAAACCAATATTCTTGTGATGCTTCATCCATTCCGATATTTGCCTCTTCTGTTTCTGCTGTTGTGACTCTTAAAGCAATTCCCATAGCCATATCTTCAAAAGAAGTATATGTTAATGTTATACTTCCATTTTGAATAGGCACTTCTTCATATTCTGCCCAATAATCATTCAAAATGTCTCCAAAATCAAGAAATAAAGTATCATCTTTTGATTCAGTAGGATGTTTTTTATCAATTTCGATTTTTTGAATTTTATTGTTTCCTTCTAAAGTATTAACTTTAATATTTACCTGTATAGAACCATCCGCAGTTCTTTTTACAGTCACATCTTTATCAAAACCTATATCAAATAGATTACTTCCATTGGTCACCGTCCCGTTTCTACTTGCTAATTCTGCATTCACTGTTGGAGTATTTCCTGTATATCCCATCCATAGTGCATTAAAAGAATCTTCTGTTTCCGTTATTTCATTAAATTGGAAAATATCATTTTCAGATATTTGCAGGACTTGATTAATTGCAAAATAATCACCTTCCGCTGAATATGTACGCAATATCAGGGGTGTATTCAAATCCGGTATATGAAAGCTTATTAAGCCTGTATCTTTCTCGTGATTATATGATTCGATGGTTACTTCTTCTTCCGGTAAATAATATTCGTTTACAGTCTCGTCAAATGTTAAAATATCTTCGAATTCTTCTTTTTTATTATATGAACCTAATGGAAATTTATTTAATCCAATGTCTAATACTTCGTTAGATTTTTCGGGTTTTATAATTTGTATTAAATCCAAACAGCTATAAGTTCCAATTTTTATTGAGATACGATAGCCATCATCTTCCTCTTGCAGTTTAGCCATCTCACCAATTTGGTTACGGTAGTGAGAATACGCACTAAACCCTACATTATCCAATTTTCCATTACTTATTTTTATTGGAACATATGATTCCAGACTTGTCTCTGATGTATTTTGAATATTATTCGCATTTTTTGTTGTTGCAAATGAATACATAGGGACCAACAACAGTACCACAAAAATAAAGATAAACCATTGCTTGTTTTTCATATCACACCCTACCAATCAAGTAAACTTTTTATAATTTAACGCTTATTCTTCCAAAATGATAGCAAACTTAATTTTTAACAAGGCGATTCTAAACATACATAATTAGTTAAAAATTTTGTGCCAATAAATGCAATTCAAAAAAATATTTGAAGTACTATACAATATTCAGGAATGGGCTGATAGTCTTTCAGCCCATTCCCCTAAAATCAATCACACGAACGCTTTAGGTAAAATGCAATTACTGCATCGGCACATAAACGCTCTGCGGATTATGCTCATAAACCGGCGCATCTTCACTATCAACGATAGTTACAACAATGCAGAAATTAGCATACTCCTCATCCTCAACTGTTGTTTTAAGCTGATTCTGATTGTAAACAATTGCATTTGAGGTTTCATTATAAAGGACCGTTTCCCCCTCATCATAAACCATATCATTATCAGCATCCACAAACGCATTTGTGATTCTCCCTGCATATGGACCATACTGAGCATCCTGAAGGTTCATGGTAACCCTGCTGCCTCTTACGGTTACGCTTTCTACACAATCCTGTCCCATTCTTGCCGGCCCAAAAACGCCATTTTCATAAACATAAAAATAATTCGTTTCTGCTGCCATAGAGGTCATCGCTCCACCAACCATCATAGCTCCTGCCATTGCCACTGCTGCGAATCTCTTTAAAGTTTTCATAAAGAACTCCTTTCCTCCCCATTCCAAGGGGAATAAAAAATTGTCTTGCTATCCGCTTTCAGGATGCTGCCATGTTCTTTCGCATAGCGTTTTTTTACGCCGCCGGCCTCCATGTCTCCGCAGCTTTATTCAGTTGTAAAGTTTCATCAAAACACTGCTTTGCACCACCCTTTTCTGTATTCGCGACTACAGATTTACGGCAATGCTGCCGCCATTGGTGAAGCAGCTGGATTAGAATCCCTGTTTTATCAGGGACATTCCCTCTTTTGAAAAAGGCGTCTTGTCATAATTCCAGCTTTTTCCGAATCTCCTCTGCAATACATCTCACATTCTCCTCCTGAAAATGAAGCTGATCTGTTAACGGAACCCCTCTCTTTCCCCAAAACTCCTCCAGAAGTTCCTTATCCTCCGGCGTCAGCTGCTCAATCCGGTATCCTCCCATGACAAACCAGCTCCCATCCGCTTCCCGTCCCATGGGCTCCTGGATAATCTTTAAAAATGCGGGAAGCGCCTGTTTCGCCAGTCCCACGCCCACAACGCCAATAAATTTATCCTTTAACTCTTCCTGATGTGCCTTCAGATAAGGCTTCAGCACCTGGGCCGTATCGTAGGCCAAGAAACCGAATACCAGAAACAGGTTCGTCACATCATCCAGGCCTTCCGGCGCCTCCGCTGCCGGAAGACACCGTGCATCCGGCAGGGAGTCCCTGAGAATCTTCGCCGTTTTCTCAGAATGCCCGTATTTCCCTTCATATAAAATCAGAGTCTTTTCCATATTCTGCCCTTTCTGACCGCTTATACGGTTATCACAAATTTGCGTCCATCAATCTCCGCCACCGGGAGCCGGATTCCATACAGTTCCTGCAGGATCTTTGCGCTTACCACTTCCTTTGGATCTCCTTCCACCACAATCCGGCCATCCTTCATCCCGACGAAAATGTCTCCATATTCCATGGCCTGATTGATATCGTGGAGAACCATGACAATGGTGATGCCGTATTCCCGGTTTAGATCACGCACCAGCTTCAGAATCTCAATCTGATACCGGATATCCAGATAAGTCGTGGGCTCATCCAAAAACAGCACATCCGTCATCTGGGCCAGGGCCATGGCAATCCAAACCCGCTGCCGCTGGCCTCCGGACAATTCCGCCACACTTTTATTCCGGTGCTTTTTTACATCGGTGATTTCCATCGCCCATTCGACCGCTTCTTCGTCCTCCTGACCGCCGGCCGTTTGGAAGGCCCCCAGATACGGCGTCCGTCCGTATCCTACAAGGCGTTCTACCGTAAGATCCGGCGGAGCCGTGTTATTCTGATGGACGATAGCCACCTTTTTGGCAAAGTCTTTCAGACGCATTTCATCAATGTCTTCCCCTTCCAGAATGATGGAGCCTTCATCGGGGTAGAGATTTTTGGTCATTAATTTAAATAAGGTAGATTTACCGCAGCCGTTGGCTCCCATTAAAACGGTAACCTTCCCTGCCAGAATGGCAAAATCCAGGTTTTCAAGGATATTCTGTTCGCCGTCATAGGAGAATGTCAGGCCTCTGGTCTCCATTACCGTATCTTCGCTATACTCCATAAGTCTTCTCACTCCTTCGAATCAGAATAATCAGCATGGGGCCTCCTACGATTGAAAGCAGAATGGAGGCGGAAATCTCATAGGGCGCTGCAATGGTCCGTCCCAGGGTGTCCGCCAACAGCATAAGGAACGCTCCTCCAATCATAGAAAAGGGGATTAGAATCTTATGGCTGGAGCCGACCAGAATTCTTGCAATATGGGGTACAATCAGTCCGATGAAGGACACTACCCCCAGTTCCGCTGTGGAAATGCTGGCCAGCACCACCGCAATCAGCGATACGCCGATGCGCGTCATCGTTACATTGACTCCCAGACCCCGGGCCGTCTGATCGCTCAAAGAGAGAAGGTCACATTGATAAAAACTCATCCAGGCCAGCACCAGTCCCAGTACCGCATATCCGGTGATGATATAGACATCGTCCCAGGTCTTCTGCGAGATGTTGGCATTGGCAATGGAAGCCACGCCGCTTAAACTCCCGCCAGTCATAGAGTTAAACGCCTGGGTTAATCCGGTGAACACCGCGTTTACCGCCACTCCCACCAGGATCACCCGCAAGGGGTTCAATCCGCCTTTAAAAGCCAGCAGATAGACCAGACCACAGGCCAGAATTCCTCCCGCAAAGGATAAAAGGGGTGTAAAGAAATAGAGGGAAGGGAACAATCCTGCGATCAGCACGGCCACAAAGCTGGCGCCGGCGCTGACTCCGATAATTCCCGGGTCTGCAATGGGGTTTTTCATGCAGGCCTGGAACAGCACGCCCGATACGGAAAGAGCGGCCCCGCCCAGGGAGGCGATGAAGATTCTGGGAAACCGGAGATCCCACACGGTAGCCACATCCGGATCATATGCCACAAACAATCCCCGGAAAAGCTGGCTCATGGATACATTCAGGCTTCCCGTATTGACCGCTATGTAAATCATGAGCAAAAACAACAGGATTATCACCAGGAACCACAGACCGGTATGTCTTTGCTTTTTCTTTGTCATACGGCTCTCCGCCGTCGCTGTCTCTGTCATTGTCTCTGTCATCTTATTACTCTCCATATAACATCGGCTGCAGGGTGTCCAGGGCTTCCGGGAAATTGAATTTGGCGCTCATCCCAAATTGGTCGTAGGGAAGGTCATAGACGCAGCCATCCTCCACTGCCCGGAAATGTCTCCAGATATCATTGGTTTCAAATTCTTCCTTAAACATGTTTACCACATCTTCCGGCATGGCATGAGCCGCCCGGAGAATAATGTCCGGGGCTTTCGTCTGCATGTCTTCCGTATTGGCGATGATAAAATCTGTTTCCTCATCCTCATACACATTGGTTCCTCCCGCCAGACGCACCAGGCTGCCCACGTAGGATTTTCCCGTAGCCACCACATAGGAACCTGGCAGGCCCATAAGTACAAGCACCGTGGGACTTCCCTTGTCCACGTTCACCTGGCTGTATTCGTAGTAGAAGGCGGAAAACTCGTCAATCATCTCCTGCGCCTCCTCCTGCCGTCCAAAGAGCTCGCCCAGCTGCTCCACGCTCTTATACAGTCCTTCCACGCTTTCCAGGTTTAAAAAGATTCCGTTGAGTCCGGCCGCTTCCAGTTTTGGCTCCATATCCGTCTGCAGGGAGGCGGGGCCGATCACCCAGTCCGGATTTAACGTCTTAATCACTTCCATATCCGGCCCCATGGCCGTCCCTGTCCGGGTAGCATCATCATAGCGGGCTGGTATTTCCGATAAAGTAGAATTTGGGACTCCTACCAGGTCAATATCCAATCTCGCCATAATATCCACCACGGCAGGGCTGGTCGCCACAATCCGAAGTTCGTCCGCTTCCCCCGCCGCCGCTGTATGAGCATTCTGGTTCACACATCCGGATAAAAGCAGGGCCGCCGCGCTGAATGCGGCCATCCATACAGTCCTCTGTTTCCTTCTCATTTCTCTGTCTCTCCATTCCGGTCATCTGCCTTTTTTGCGGCAGCCGCTGCCTGCCTTCTGCTTTGAACCACAGCAGCATACGTAAATCGAAGGAGCAGGATACCGGATATCCCCAACAGAACCACCATAATCATCTGGTTCGTACTCCAGGTTACGCTATCATCCGAAGTAAGATCTTCTAAATCCGTATCACCGGTCAATCCGGTGATGCCCACCGCTTCCTCCAGCATGGGTGCGGTCAGAAGCCGCGCTTCCCGAAGGGAAACCGAGGCCAAATCGTAGGAGGTTTCCAGATGATACTCCTCATCATCCGCAGTGGATGCAGAAAGTCCTTCCTCTGTCCCGGCCGCCGTCATCCCGCTGCCTGCCGTTGGCTTTTCTGGTATTCCCGTCACAGGGTCATCCACATTTCCGCTGCCATTGACGGAATGTACAGCAGAGCGGCTTTCCTCCAGCTCTTCTTCTGGAGCGTACGCTTCTTCCTCGTAGATTGGTTCCTCTTCCAAAAGCTCCTCCTGAGCCTCTGTCTGCGGGGCCACAGTTTCATTTTCCAGCTCAAAGGTCTGAAGGCTTGTGATGAAGTCTCCGCTTCCCGCTACCGGGTTTGAGGCCTGGAAGTAATAGATGACACTCCGGCCCATGGGGTCCACATAGGCTCCCCCGCGGAAGGTAGAAGTAATATCCGTAATCTGCATCCGATAATCGGTAAAACCGTATTTATCATGAATATCCGTTGCGGAAGAATTGCCGCTCTGACTCTGCATTTCCGTGTAGGATAAATTGGACCAGGAACTGGAACCGCTTGTCCGTTCCTCAAACGTCACATCCCCGATAAACTGATCCAGATAGTACCGGACAGTCAGATATGCAGTTCCATTTTCATCTACTTCCAAAAGTCCGGTGGAGCCGCACAAGTTTTCTGTCATTCCCTGTCCGATGGCCTCATTGTTTCCCGGATCTTCAATATCTCCGGTCACTGGGTCGCGGTAAGAAGGGGTTACCGTGACAGTGTAAGTTCCGGGAGACTGTGCCGCAAACGCGTTCCGAGCCGGCAGTGCGGACAGAATCAGGGCTGCAATCAGCGCACCTGCATAGCAAAGGATTTTCCGTCTGATTTTTCTGACTGTTCTCTCCATCCTTTCGCTCCTCTCTACTGAATCCGCTTTGCCATAACCACCAGCCGGCCATCGTCCACGCTGTAGTCGCAGGTAGCCAGGGTCAGGAAATCGTCCCCATAGGCCATATCCACGCCCGTGTCATACAAGGAAGCACTTTCCATATTTTCAATCACATCCTCCGCCCCATCGTCTCTGGCTGTTGTAAATTCAAAAGGAAGTTCCTCTACATCGTTGGACTTTACCACTGCGGCAATTTCATACACCCTCGACTCGGTCAGCGTATCAAACTGAATCGTTTTATGAGAATCCCAGTAGCTTTCCGATTCATAATTCAGCAAATCCGCAAACATGGAACCGTTTTTCATGTTGTGGCCGTAGATAATTACGTTTCCGCCGAATTCATCCACGCTGGAAAGCTCATCCATAAACAGCAGACCATTATTGCTGTCCTCTTTGTCAAACCCTCTGTGGCTGTAATACTCCGGATCTTCCGGCGTCCACATCACCGGATAATCAATACTGGTGCCGTCGATAGTCAGCCAGCCGATTAAATCCGGATTCTGCATGAACAGCTCCTGGTATTGCGCCAAAATCTGCTGGTCTCCCAATACCATATCCGGATTACTATCTTCCTCTGAAGCCTCATTCCGAATCTGACGCAATACTTCAATCGCCTGCTCATCCTGTCTTGCCTGCATAAAATAGGCGATCAGCACCACCGCGCAGACTGCCCCCACGCCCACACAGCCTTTCTGTACCTGTGATTTATATTTTCCCTGTCTCCACTTTTTTTGAAATTGACGAAATGCTTTTTCAAAATTCATAGTTTGGCCCTTCCCTTTATACTCTTTGGTTAGCTTTAGCTAACTTTTGTCCTTAAAAATAAGAATACTGGTAACGGTTCTGTCGCACGAACAGTTGCGAATATTCTTTAATTCATCCTGGTTATCCTTGGCTAACTCTTTTTTTAACACATTTGAGCCCTTGCGTCAACGCGTTTTTTCCAGTTGTCGCAAGGGCTGAAACATATTTCCGATTTACCAATTCGTGTCAAAACAGTCTTTTTTTGTGTTCACAAAAACTTCACATTCTTGTATTTACGGGGTTTTCAATGTCGCAGGGCTGCGACAAATATATTAGTTATACTTATTTATATATTAGAATTTTAAATGAAACTTTTGCCGTTTTACATTTCTATGTCAATCCCCTGCGGATGCGAATCTGCATCAGAGCTTCACGCTCTCCCATTGCTTCCATTCCGGAGGAACAGGAAAAGCGGATGCTGGTCATTCCACGGATCAGTTTAAAATCTTCCCCTTCGTAGGACAGCCAGAATGCAGACATGGGCAGCAATGCGGTTCCCTCTGTCAAGGGAGCTTCCATCCACTCCCCGTCCATTTTATATCGGACGCTTCCCGCTTCTCCCCGGAACCACTTCCCGGAGGCAGACTGCTGCTCCATCATGCGGAGGGTCAAATGGATGGTTCCTTCCCCATCGCGGATTTCCAGCACGGCCGGATGCAAAAAGCCCCGATGGGCCATGGACAATTCCAAAAGTTCCTGGTCATTGTCTTTTAAAAGCGTGAAGGGAATGGCATACCGCCCATCCGGCATATGCAGTCCCAGTTTTTCTTTGAAGTTTTCGCCGTTTACACTGTACCAGTTGCAGGCAGCCGAGCTGGGATGAAACTTGCAGCCCCGGCAGGTCAGAACTGAATTGCTCAGAGACGTGATCAAATCATCCGTGCAGTTTTCCATGATCATATTGACATTATAGGCGATGCTGTTCTTATTAATCTTACAATGTTCCAGCCATTTTTCCAGACGAAGTTTTTTTATCTTCCAGTTCTGAAGCCAGTCATAGCCGTATTCCGTCAGACGGTAGTCCGAATCGAGGATGCCGGCTTTGATATACCGCTCCGTAAAACGATATACAGTTGACCGGTGGACTCCCATCTGCTCCGCCACTTCCTGGATGGATGGGCGCCCATCCTGCTTTTTTGACGCATTCTGCTCCAGAGCGATCAGATAATCCATTGCCTGATTTTCCTGTATTTTCCCTGTTGTATTCATCCTTCCTCCTGCTCCTCCTTCTCATACTCACAAGAGTGCTGTGCAATCATCGGCAGCTCCAGCAGCGCTTTATATTCCTTTTGCTGTTTTTTTCCGTCTGCCTCCGGCTCCAAAACAAGAAGCTTAAGTTCCAGCCTTCCTTCCAGCATTTTATATTTCGGCACCCGGATAAAGGTAAAGGCATCAATGGGAAGCTGCAGCGTATTTTCTTGCGGCTTTCTTACGCGTTCTTTTCCATACACATCAAAATATACTTCCAAAAGCACTGCCTCTTCACTATGCCAGTGAAGTACAAGACAGCTTTTTTTCAGTTCAATCATCAGTTCCGCTTCAGGATGAAACCATCTGCCGGCCGGAGAGAGCCCGCGGAAGTATCCGCCGTTCTCCTCCAGGTCCCAAAGGCAGATACCTTCCTTATACATTCCGCTTTTAATCTGACCAAAAAAATCCGTGTGGTCGATAATCTCCATCTCGGCCTGGTTGTGTCCCCGCATCTGCTCCATGGAATATCTTCCCTGGATATGTTCCAACAGCTGGTTGGAAGCGGTAAAAAACAGCTGGTCAGCCAGATTGACCGCCTCCTCGCCGGTTATCCCCCAGGTGCCTACAAACCAGTAAACACCCTGCCACCACCGAAGATGCTTGCGAAAGATCCTCCTTCCTTTCTCTGTAATCTGATAGGTTCTGGGAAGTAAATATCCCTCTTCCACAAGACTGCCCAGATATCGCCGGACATTCCGCTCCTTGTCTCCGGTCCGTTCCGCTAAATCGGCTGCCGTATATTTCTCATCCTCCTGCAGCCCGTCAAGCAATCGCAGATACCGGAATTGTTCTTCTGTCAGTTCCATGGCGACTTTCTCCATCCTGTTCACTCTCCTTTTGGCACAAATGAAAGTTCATATGGTTAGGCAACGCTAACCATATGGCAAAAAAAGAACTGTCTTTGATTTTTCTATTTAAAACAGCCTTTCATGTGTTGCATTATACACATGCTTTTTATGAAATTCAAGAAAAAAGTACAGAACAGGCCCTTGCATTTCGATTTCAAATGGTGAGCCGGTTGTAATGCTGCAAATATCTATCTTTAAAATCATAGGAACCATATCAGTAAATCAAACCCGTAAAGCGTCGGAAACAATTCTGGCGCTTATTCTATTTTCGCTTTGCTGTTTTTCTATACTCAAGTGGTAATAAACCTGTACTCTTTCGGAACAATTCGGCAAACCGGCTTGATGTAGAATACCCTATTGTTTGAGCGACTTGTCCTACCGTTAGCTCTGTATATGCCAGCAGATACTCTGCCTGGCTCATTCGCCGCTGCTGGATGTACTCGGTGATTGTGCAATCATAGTATTTCTTAAAACAGGTCTTCAGCTTCGTTGTTCCCATACAAGCAATCTGCGTCAATCGTTCCAGGGAAATATTCGAAGCGTAATGGTCACTTAAATACGAGGCAACCGTCTGAATACTCTCTATATCCTGCTGCGAGAGCTTGTGAGCCGTTTTTTCAGGATGTTTCTTTTGATACTCAACCACCATGGAAACGGCCTCTGCTACTTTGCCCTCGTAAAAAAGTTTTGCGGCAACCCCTTCCCCACGATAGTCTTTGATTTCTGTGAGCAACCGCGACATTTCTGGAAAGTCAGAAGTCTGGTCGATTTTCCGAAAAGCGTCAACTGGATTGATTTGCGCCTCCGGGTACAGCTTCTTCAGGTAATCTTCATAATACGCCGGTGCAATCTCAATCCCAATCGAACGGATCGGAATATTCTTATGGATCAATACTTTATAGGGTGTGTAGCCTCCAATAAAGGTTTTGATACAACCAGCAGACAATCTGCGGTATGGAGATAGTTCTTCACCGGAAATCGAGTCATAGCGTGTAATACTCAAACATTCCGGCAAAGAAAATTCCAACATAAAATCCTCATGGAATGAAAAGTTGTGTATCTTAATGTCATAAAGGTCTTTCTGTCCATAAGTCCAGTAAGTGCCTTCTCCAACTTCGGGAGAAAGTTTCCAGCATATCCCCAAATCACCATACTGCTGATTGTCTGGATCGCGGATAAATCCATGACTAATCAGAAGAGGTGTATACAGCTTGTCGATAATTTCGGACATAAAAATAGACCGCCTCCTTTTTGCAACGATTGGACGAACTTTTGAAAGGAACGGACGAACATCGCTGGAACCTATTGCATGTTGTTCGATACGAGCGTACTGTATTAAATGACGGTTAGCAGCTTCTAACCAGAGGATATCACAAACCACTTGTCGAGTCAAGACAACGAAAGGAGAGGTGATCTATGAAACAGAAAAAAGAAAACAGAGTAGCTTTGCTGCTCCATTGGGCCGGTGAGCAAAAAATCTGGCTGTTCCTGGCGATTTTTCTATCGGCGGTCAGCGGCCTTTGCATTATCGTCCCTTACATTGGAATTTACCGGCTGATGGACGCAACATTCAATCATGCCTGCACGCAGGAATTGGTTGTGCAGACCGTGGCAATGATTGCGGCGGCGGTAACTTTGCGATTTGCCCTCTTTGGCTGTTCCGGCGTAGCAGCCCACAAAGGGGCCTACGGCGCTCTTTTCAAAGTGCGCTGCATGGTTGCAGAACACATGGCCAGAGCGCCTTTGGGGGCCTTGAATGAACGGCGCACCGGGGACATAAAAACAGTTCTGAATGAAGATATTGAAAAGCTGGAGCTGTTCCTGGCCCATAATCTTCCTGACCTTGTGTGCTATCTGGTGGGGCCGGTAGTCATTTTTCTTTATCTGATGACCGTTAATATTCCTCTGGCATTGATTTCCCTGATTCCGCTAATCCTTGCTGTTGTTGTAATGGGAATGATGTTCCGCAACACGGATGACCTGATGGAACGGGCCAATCGCTCCATTACCACACTGAACTCGGTTATGATTGAGTACATCAGCGGCATGAAACTGATTAAAGCCTATAACATGGGAAGCAAATCGTTTCAAAAGTTTTCAGACGCTATTCAGGAAGAAAACGCCATGTGGAATGAAACTTCCCGGCGCATGGGGCCGCCTTATGCAGCTTTCGTAGTTATCATCGAATGCGGGATGCTTTTGATGGTTCCAATCGGCGGAATGTTTTTCCTGAAAGGCTCGCTGGCGGCCAGCTCCTTTTTGCTGTTCGTCTATGTAGGTTCCATGTATCTGACAGAAATCCGCCCCCTGCAGGAACTGGGGACTAATTTTGCCAATGTGCTGAACGCTGTGACCAAGACCAAAGAAATCCTGGATATTCCGATTTACAAGGGTGGAACGGACTTTCCCCAAAATCACGAGATTGAACTTCGGAATGTCTGGTTTTCCTACAAGGTGAATGGCTCCGAAGGAGACAGAGAAAGCGGCCTGGGCCGTGACGGCAGGACCGATGTACTGCAAGGCGTCAATCTTAAAATTAAAGATGGTGAACGTATGGCCCTTGTAGGGCAGTCTGGTGCCGGCAAAAGTACCGTGATTGAGCTGATCTCCCGGTTCTATGATGTGCAGCAAGGCGAAGTGCTGATTGGTGGGAAAAATGTAAAGGAACTCAATTATGATACTATCCTGAAAAATATCGCCATTGTGTTCCAAAAGACCTTCCTGACCCGTGACAGCGTTTTAGAAAATATCCGCATGGGCAGTAACGCCACTCTGGAAGAAGTGCGGGCCGCCGCAAAAGAGGCGCAGATTGATGATTTCATCATGTCTTTGCCAAATGGATATGACACAAAGGTGGGCAGTTTCGGCTCCCGCTTCTCTGGCGGTGAAAAACAGCGGATTGCCATTGCCCGCGCTATCCTGAAGAACGCCCCCATTTTGATTTTAGACGAAGCCACAAGCGCCTCTGACCCGGAAAATCAGATGGAGATTGACAAAGCCATTCAAAATCTCTGCAAGGGAAAGACCGTTATTGTGGTGGCCCATCGTTTGAGCGCGTTGAAGATGTGCGAGCGTGTAGCAGTAGTTGAAAATCACACAATTACCTGTGTCGGAACCCATGAAGAAGTCCGAAAGAACAATGCTTACTATCGGAAGGCGTGGGAGGACTACGAAACAGCTCGGAATATAACTTATCGGTTGGAGGGAGGCGAGCAGAATGAGTGAGCACAAGGTGAATGGCTCTGAAGGAGCCAGAGAGGGTGGCCTGGGCCATGATGTATTGAAAAAGAACTGCAATTTTTATATTGGCGTTGGCGGGACTGTTCTGGAAGGGCTTCTTTCCGGCAGCTTGTTCATGCTTCTTTACTCTGTCATGCAGCTTCTGTGGTCAGGGCAGTTTGATATGAACCGGGCATTGATATTGACTGGTGTAATTGCGGTCATTTTCCTGCTCCGTATTCTGATTTACAGCTATGGTTATACCAAAGCGCAGATTGGCGGCGCAGAGGTCAGCAAAAACATCCGGCTTTTTATGGGCGACCATTTGAAGCGTATCCCGCTGTCCCGGTTTACCCAGGGACAGACCGGCGATTATATCAATACCATCACAAGTGATGTAAACAACTATGAAAAAATCCTGACCCATAAGATCGGCGATCTGGCAAAGAATTTTGCGCTTTCGCTCATGCTGATTATTTTTGTGATGACCATTTATGTGCCTGCCGGAATGATCCTGCTGATTGCCGACCTGCTTTTGATCCCTGGACTGTGGCTTTCTTTCCGTATGGTTCGGAAGTATGGTAAAGAAAAGAATGATATTTGTGCGGAGAATGTCAGCAGCATTGTAGAGTATGTGTCTGGTATTCAAACTTTCCGGGCCTATGGCGTAGGTGGTTTGAAGAATAAAACCGTTATAGGCGCCATGCGGGAGTTCTGCCGGATCAGCTTTGTGTATGAAGCGAAAGTCCTTCCTATCGGCGCTGGATTTGGCATTTTAAGCTGGCTGTCCTGCCCGCTTGTTATCTGGACAGCTTATGCGCCCTGGGCTGCCGGAACACTGGATACAGTATCTTATCTTCTGATCTGTATGCTGCCTTTGTTCTGTGCAAAGCTGGCAAACTCTATTTTTGTAGACCTGACAAGTTATAAGAACCTGATGATTTCCAAAAACAAAATCCTGGGTGTGATGAACGAACCAGAGGAAACTGGCAGTATGGAGCCGCTTCAAACGGCCACCCATGAAATCACCTTCGACAGTGTGGACTTCTCGTATGTACCCGGAGAGCCGGTTCTGAAACACGCCACCTTTACGGTGCCAGACCAGAAGCTCACGGCCATTGTCGGGGACTCTGGTTCCGGCAAATCTACCATTCTGAACCTGATTGCAAAATACTACGAGGCGGATGGAGGAACCATTTCAATCGGCGGCAAACCAATCAACCATGTGGCCGCAGAGCGTGTACTGGAACAAATCTCTATGGTAGACCAGGATGTATTTCTCTTTGACGATACCATCCGGGACAATATCCGGCACGCCCGCCCCAATGCCACGGACGAGGAAATCGAGGCCGCCTGCCGGGAGGCTAATTGTGACGGCTTCATCCGCAAGATGGAAAAGGGCTATGATACGCCGACCGGTGAGAATGGAAACCTTCTCTCTGGCGGTGAGCGTCAGCGAATTTCCATCGCCCGCGCTATCCTGAAAAACAGCCCGATCCTGCTTTTGGATGAAGCAACAGCGTCCCTTGATATCGAGAACGAGCTGGCAGTAAAGCAGGCCATCGCCAATCTGCTGAAAGAGAAAAAGACTGTGGTAATGATTGCTCATACCCTTTCCATCGTCAAAAATGCAGATCAAATCCTTGTGGT
>NZ_NFLE01000049.1 GCF_002160755.1 Lachnoclostridium sp. An14 | reverse complement strand
ACAATGTGGCAGCCGAATTCCAACATAACCTGTTTTACTTGGTCCACAAACTGATTCAGATCAGCAGGATTCTGCATAAACTTTTTCATGATTTCTTCTAACTGGGGGATTCCATTTTCTGTAAAATGCTGTATACTATTTAACATAAGATGACCTCTTTTCTCGTATGTGTTTTTGTGGTGATTACATTATACTATAAAAAGAGGTCGTCTTATTTTTTTATTTTTTGAAATTACCCAGGTAAAGTTACACTATCGAATAAAACGGTATCGCATGAATAACACTTGTGCTTATTCCTCTTGACTGCTATAATATAACATATAATCAAAGGAGGACATTGCGATGGAACTTTATATTGATTGTGGCGGTGAAATGAAGTATATCGGTAATAGAGAGTGGGAATGTACTAAATGTGGCACTATTTATGGCATTGAAGGTGCTGGGCATGACTATGATGATGATGAGGGCGAAAGATTGAGTGTTTGGGACGCTGCGGCAATCTGGGCATCACATGGTAAAGATGAAGATTATATGTTTGGCTATACGGAAGATGAACTTGAAAATGCTTTATAAAAAGTATTAAGATGGCTACTGTTTAAAAAGTGGTCATTTTTTCTTTCAAAAACCGAGGAAATATAATATCAAAAATCAATTAGTTAATTGAATTTCTGCTATCAAAATAAAAAAATGAGTGTTTGTAGCGTTTTTATTTTGACCTATCGTGTGATAGGTCATTTTTTATATAAATATGCTGGTAAGGATCCCTCTCTAAAAATACTCAGTATCAAAAATCGTAGGATGTTTGAAAGGGAAATCAAGCCTAATGATCTTTAAAAAACACGCAAATTTAAAGTATAAGTATGGGAATCGACATTTCTGGTGCCGAGGGTATTTCATAGATACAGTGGGAAAAGATGTATCAGCGATAAAGGCGTCTATCCAAAATCAACTGAAAGAAGATTTAGAATATGACCAGATGTCGATAGTAGAGTACATAGATCCGTTTACGGGAAAGCCGGTAAGGAAACACAAGAAATAAACCACTTGGAGTGGTGGTAGGAAGTCAAAGCAAACCAGCAAGCCCCATATGGGGCTGCACCGGAGAAAGGAAACACTAAGAAAGGCCCTTATAAAGACAGTGCAAGCCACCGGCTTAGCCGGTGGTCTTGACTCTCTCTATTATTCCATAGGAAATCGCATCACGGGGGTTCACATATCCCTTTTCCGCATTTTCCTATTTCCCCTACTCCCCATCCCTGCCGTACACCGTCAGCCCAAACCGGTACGCCGTCTCCAAATGGTCCGTCTCCTGGATTCTGGGACGTCCATTGGTGTCGCCGCAGCCTCCGGCCAGTACCATCCCGCGGTCCCGAAAACCGATGTAGCGCACCAGGGCGAACCGGTAGTAGGACACGGCCTGTTCAAAGGTCCAGAAGAAATTGTCCGCTGCCGTCATAAGAAGGGCGCAGTCCTTCACCGGGTATTTCTCGTAGCGGCCGAAGGGCGGGTTGGGATCTTCCTCGGCCATGCAGTAAAACCGCTCGATAAAAGCCTTCAGCCTGGCGGACACGGTCCAGAAATACAGGGGCGAGGCGAACACCACCAGATCCGCTCCCTGGATTTTCGGTATCAGGCTGTTGAAGGCGTCCTTCTGCACACAGGGCTTTCCGTAGCGGCAGGCGTTGCAGCCGAGACAGCCCTTCACTTCCTCTTTCACAAGGGAAACCGTCTCCACCCGGTGTCCCGCCTCCTCCGCTCCCCTGCGGAAGGCCTCCGCCAGCTGAGCCGTATTCCCCCTCGCCCGGCCTCCGCCAAGCACAATCAGAATCTGTTTCATACTTCCTCCTCATAAAAAGTGTGCACCAAGCGCACACTCGCGCCGAGGCGCGGCCTGCGCCAGCAGCCATCTTCCCTTGCGCGGAGTGCGCCGAGGCGCGGCTGCGCCAGCAGCCATCTTCCTCCGCGCGGCTACACCGGCGCACCCATGCAGAAAACGGCGCGGCCCCAGGCCGCACCGCTCTCCCTCTGTCTGTTTTGTCTGATTTGTCCGTCCTGCGCGTACATTCCCGATTAGTCTAAGGGAACCACAGCGCCGCCGTAGGTGGTGTCGATAAACGTCTTGATCTCGTCGCTCTTTAACACCTCTACCAGGGCCTGGATGGCCGGATCGTTCTCGTGGCCCTCCTGAACGGCGATCACGTTGGCGTACTTCTCCGCTGCCTCAGAGTCGGAGGCCTCCACCGCCAGGGCGTCGCTTACGCTTAAGCCGGCGTCAATGGCGTAGTTTCCATTGATAACGGCCACGTCCACGCTCTCCAAGGATCTGGGAATCTGAGCTGCCTCGATCTCCACGATCTCCAGGTTCTTCGTGTTCTCCTCAATGTCGTTCTTCGTCGCTGCCAGGCCCGCGCCCTCTTTCAGCTTGATTAAGCCCTGGGCCTCTAAGAGCAGAAGGGCTCTGGCCTCGTTGGTGGCGTCGTTGGGAACGGCTACCTGCGCTCCGTCCGCCAGCTCCTCCAGGGTGGCAGTTTTTCCGGCGTAGATGCCGAAGGGCTCGTAGTGAATGGCGCCGCCGTTTCCTAAATGAGTGCCTCTCTCCGCGTTAAAATCCTCCAGGTAGGTGATGTGCTGGAAGTAGTTGGCGTCTAAGTCGCCGCTCTCCAGGGCCAGGTTCGGCTGTACGTAGTCCACGTACTCCACAATATCCAGCTCGTAGCCCTTGGCCGCCATAGCCTCCTTGGCCGCCTCTAAGATCTCCGCGTGAGGTGCCGGGCTGGCGCCTACGGTCAGTTTCTCCAGCTCCGCGTCTGCCGCGGGCTCCGTGGCCTCTCCGCTCTCCGCGGTGGTCTCCGCCCCGCTCTCTGCGGCCGTGGTCTCCGCAGCCGTAGTCTCCGTTTTCTGGCCTCCGCAGGCCGCCAGCGCTGCCGCGGCCAGTACCGCCGCCGCTACAAGTCCGATGTTCTTCTTCATAATTGTGTTCCTCCTGTTGATTTTATTTGCCGTTTCCCGGCATATATGTGTAACCGCCCAGGGCAGGATTACCGGATTCGTCTGTCCGTGGCTCTGGAAAGCCGCATCATCACTTCCTGAATGATCTGGACAATGATCACCAGGATGGCCGCCGTCACAAACATCAGCCCCGCCTCATAGCGGTAGTAGCCGTGATTGATGGCGATGGCTCCCAGGCCGCCGCCGCCCACGAAACCGGCCATGGCGGAATAGCCTAAGATGGTGGTGATGGAAATGGCCGCTCCCACTAACAGGGAGGGCTTTGCCTCCGGAAGCAGGACCTTCCACACGATCTGAAAGGTGCTGGCCCCCATGGATTTGGCCGCCTCGATCACCCCGGCGTCCACCTCTTTAAAGGAGGATTCCACCATTCTGGCGATGTAAGGCGCCGCCGCGATCACCAGGGGCGGCACAATGGCCTTGGCCCCCACCAGGGTACCCACCAGGGCCTTGGTGATGGGGATCACCATGATCAGCAGAATGATAAAGGGCACTGCCCGCAGCAGGTTGATGGCCAGGCCCAGAAGGCCCTGGACAATGGGAAGGGGGCGGATCCCGTCCTTATCGGTGACCACCAGGATGATTCCCAGGGGAATGCCGATCAGGTAGGAAAGGGCGGAAGAAAGGAATACCATGTAAAGGGTCTCCCCAATTCCTTCTATGAGCATATTGACAGTGGCAGAATCAAAAATCATCTCTCGTTACCTCCTCGTAAGGAATTCCGGCCGTAGCCAGGTAGTTTAACACCCGTTTTTCCTCACCCTCATCCTTGGGCAGCTGAATGATCATCTGTCCCAGGGCCGTACCGTTCACGTCCTTGGTGGCGGCGTACATGATGTTCACCGGCACCTTGCAGGCCAGGATCAGGTTGGACAGCACCGGCTCATTGGAGGCCCGGCCGTCGAAGATGATGCGCACCAGCTTGGAATCCCCGAAGTCGGTGTGCACCGTGTCTCCCATGATCAGCTGACGTCCGATGGCGGATTTGGGATCAGAGAAAATCTCTGAAACGGCTCCCACCTCGGCGATGTGGCTCTTGTCAATGATGGCCACCCGGTCGCAGATGGCCTCGATCACGCCCATCTCGTGGGTGATGACGATGACCGTCACTCCCAGTTTCCGGTTGATCTCCTTTAAGAGCTGGAGAATGGCCTTGGTGGTGTTGGGGTCCAGGGCGCTGGTGGCCTCGTCGCAGAGGAGCACCTTCGGGTTGGTGGCCAGGGCTCTGGCAATGGCTACCCGCTGTTTCTGCCCGCCGGAGAGCTGGGCCGGATAGGCGTTTTCCCGGTCGGAAAGGCCTACCATTTCCAAAAGCTCCCTGGCCCTCTTTACAGCCTCGTCCTTCGGTGTTTTCTGCAGCTCCATGGGGAAACACACATTCCGCAGCACGTTCCGCTGGGACAGCAGGTTAAACTGCTGGAAAATCATTCCCATGGACTTGCGGGCCTGATTGATGCCCGCCCGGCCCAGGCTCTTTAGGCTGGTGCCCTCAAACACCACGTCTCCTGAGGTCGGCGCCTCCAGGTAGTTGATACAGCGCACCAGGGTGCTCTTTCCCGCTCCGGAAAGGCCGATGATGCCGAAAATCTCTCCTGCATAAATATCCAGATTAATGTCCTCCAGGGCTTTCACGGTGCCGTTCGCCGTTTTAAATTCCTTGCCCAGATTGGTCAACCGTATGATCGGTTCTCTCTGCTCCATTTTTTGATTCTCCTTTTTTCAGACAGTGGAACGGGGTCGCGCTATGGGAACTGTGTCCCGGATCCCGGATTGCTCCGTGCTCCGCACTCCCGCAATCCTGCAAAACCATTCATAATCCGCTCGTTTTCTGCGAAAACGGCTCCTTATTCATGGTTTTGGCGGGTCTAAAATTCAAAATCCCTCCTGCAAGCAAGCTTGCGTCGGGGTTTTGAACTTTATCCCCTGGTATCTCAAAACACAAAAGCGGGCCCATGGTCTTTCTCCATGGGCCCGCTGAAAAATTCTTGTTTTGGGATCGTCTCAAACGAAACCGTTACGCCTGCTCACAAAAACCATTGTCACAACTGCATTCAATTTTGGCATACTCAAACATACGGCACATGACCATCATCATGCCGCACATCATCATATCCATCATCATGCTGTTGTTCATAGCCTTCGCTGCAAACATCCTGGTTCCTCCTGAGACGGCCTCCGGTGTTCCGGCTGCCTTTGTTATGGTGTATTCTATTGCAAAATCATCCATCTGTCAAGCATAAATTTGCACAGGGCGGAAACGAACGTGGAAACAAAAACGCCTCCGCCCGCGAAAAACCGCCGTTTTTTCCGGTTCCGCTCTCCGTTTTTCCCCTCTTTACCGGCACAGCTCCACAATGGCCTGGGCGAAGATTTTCGCGCTGATCATCAGCTCGTCAATCACCGCGAACTCGTCGGCGCCGTGCATCCGGTTGTCCGTCTCCGGCATGGACGCGCCGAAGGCCACCCCGTTTTTCAGGTCGTGGACGTAGGTGCCGCCGCCGGTGGACTTGCACTCTCCCTTCCTGCCGGTGTACGCCTCGTACACCTTTAAGAGGGTCTGCACAAAATGAGAGTCTCCCGGCACATGGTGAGGCGGGTTCATGCTGTCAGAGAGGAACTGAAATCCCTTTTCCTCCATGGCGGCCTTCACCGGCTTTAACACGTTCTCCTCGTTGGCGCAGATGGGGCAGCGGCTGTCAAACCAGCCCTCCAGGCCCGTCTCCGTCACCTCCAGAAGGCTGAATACCAGGGTCAGAGGCCCGGAAACCTCGTCCTCCATCTGTACGCCCAGAGCCTTGCCCCGGCAGTCGCCGTGGGGGATCAGCTCCTCCAGGGCCTTTAAGGCCTTTGTCTGGCCGCAGGGCGCTAAGGGCAGGCGGTTTGCCAGGTAGACCAAGGCAGTGAGGGCGTTGTTTCCGTCGTCGGGATGGGCCGCGTGGGCGCCTTCGCCGATGGCCGTCACCTTCGCCATCTCGTCCCCCTTCTCCACGGTGTAATCGCTGTACTCCGCCTCAAAATGGACGCCGATGGCGCCTTCCGCCTCCTTCATGGCAGCCTCCAGCACCTCCGGGGACACGCCCTGGAATACGGCCTCCGCCTTTCCGGGAAGGACGTTGATCTTAAGGCCGGCGTGGATGGCGCAGAGCCTGGGCAGAACCTCGCTCTTTTCCCACTCTGCCGTGAAATGGCCCCGCAGGGAGCCCTTCTCCGTGTTGATCACCGGGAAACTGGCGTCCGGGGAAAAGGTCATGGGCGCCTCCTTCTCCTCCGCGTAGTAGTGGGGGATGTCAGAGCTGCCGCACTCCTCGTCCGTGCCTAAGATCAGGCGCACGTTCTTGGAAACGGGGATGCCGCACTCCTTCACGGCCCGCATGGCGTAGAGGGCGGCCACCGCCGGTCCCTTGTCGTCCGCCGTGCCGCGGCCGTAGAGTTTGCCGTCCTTTTCCAGGGGCTCAAAGGGGGCCGTCACCTGCCAGCCTTCGCCGGCGGGCACCACGTCTAAGTGAGCCAGGATGTCAAGCCCCGGCTCCTTGTCGTTTAAATCGGCGGTTCCCACGTAGTTGTCATAGTTGCGGACGGAAAAGCCGTAGCCCTCCGCCATGGTCAGGGCCATCCCCAGGGCCGCGCAGACGCCCTCGCCGTAGGGCATTCCCTCCCGGTAGGGCATTTTCTCGCTGTTGATGCGGCACAGGGCCTTGATGTCGTTTAACATTTCCTCTTTGTGGCTGTCGATGTAGCTCTCTATGATCTCACGGTATTCCATTGTCTTCCCTCCGATTCTCGTCATTTTCGCCAGAACTCTACTGGAGCATGGCGCCCAGCACCTGATTCACCGCTTTGCCGTCGGCCTTTCCCTTTACCCGCGGCATCAGCTCCTTCATAATCCGTCCCTTGTCCTTCCCCGTGGGGGCCTCAATGCCCAGCTCCGAAAGCACCTGGCTGATCACCTCCCGGATCTGCTCCTCGTTCATGTCCTCCGGGGCGAACTGCTGGTAGACCTTCATGCGGAACTCCGCCTCGTTTTTGATGTCATCCCGTCCGTCAGGGGCGGACTCGTAGGTCTCCTTTAACTGCTTGATCTCCTTTTTCACCACCGCGTTCTCCTCATCCTCCGTGAGGGGCTCCCGCTTGTCGATCTCCGCGTTCTTTAACGCGGAAAGGAGCATGGAAAGAGCGTCCTTTTTCTCCTTCTCTTTTGCCTTCATGGCCTCCACCATGGCGGCTCTCACTACGTCGATCTTGCTCATGTCTTTCCTTCCTTTCTGCCGGGACGGGGACTCCGCCCGGACTACGCGCTCCCCGTGGAAACAGCCGCAGGAATCCCATTTCCCGGCGGCCCCTTCCCGCGGGGCACCGGTTCGCGGCCGTAAAAGGCCGTTTCCCGGTTTTCCAATCCGTCCTTAGTTTTTGCCGAATTCGCTTAACACCAGGCCGGGATTTCTCTCCAGCACCATGCCCACGCTCCAGCTGTTGATAAACAGGAGGAGGGGATTGCCCTTCAGATCCCGGATCCGTTTCATATCGGAGGTTCCCTGGATCCTGGCCACGTCCACCTCGCCCTCGTTCTCCACCCAGCGGATGTACTCGTAGGGCAGCTTATCCAGCCTTACTTCTACATTGTACTCATTCTGCAGGCGGTACGTCAACACCTCAAACTGCAGCTCGCCCACAACGCCCACGATGATCTCCTCCATGCCGGTGTTGAACTCCTGGAAGATCTGGATGGCGCCCTCCTGGGCGATCTGGTTGACGCCCTTTAAGAACTGTTTCCGCTTCATGGTGTCCATCTGCCGCACTCTGGCGAAATGCTCCGGCGCGAAGGTGGGGATGCCCTCAAACTCAAACTTCTCCCCGGAGCTGCACAGGGTGTCTCCAATGGAGAAAATGCCGGGGTCGAACACGCCGATGATGTCCCCGGCGTAGGCCTCCTCCACGATCTTCCTGTCCTGGGCCATCATCTGCTGGGGCTGGGACAGGCGGATCTTCTTGCCGCCCTGGACGTGATTTACCTCCATGCCTGCCTGGAAACGGCCGGACACGATGCGCATAAAGGCGATGCGGTCCCGGTGGGCCTTGTTCATGTTGGCCTGGATCTTGAACACGAAGGCGGAAAACTGCTCCTCAAAGGGATCCACCTCCCTGGTGATGGCCCGTCTGGGCAGAGGCGAGGTGGTCATGTTTAAAAAGTGCTCCAGGAAAGTCTCCACGCCGAAATTGGTGAGGGCAGAGCCGAAGAACACCGGGGAAAGCTGTCCGGCGCTCACCTTTTCCTGGTCAAACTCGTCGCTGGCCCCGTCCAAAAGCTCGATGTCGTCCATCAGCTGCTGATGGTAGATGGGCCCGATCACGGACTCCACCTCCTCGCCCTCCACGTCAAACTCCTGGGAGGCCACTTCCTTCTGTCCGCCCATGGCAGCAGTGAAGGTGGTGATCTTCTTCGTAAACCGGTCGTAAACGCCTTTGAAATTCTTTCCGCAGCCGATGGGCCAGTTGATGGGGCAGGTGCGGATGCCCAACACGCTCTCGATCTCGCTCATCAGCTCAAAGGGATCTCTGGCCTCCCGGTCCATCTTGTTGATAAAGGTGAAAATGGGGATTCCCCGCATGACGCACACCTTAAACAGCTTGATGGTCTGGGCCTCCACGCCCTTGGAGCCGTCGATGACCATGACGGCGGAGTCCGCCGCCATCAGGGTCCGGTAGGTGTCCTCCGAGAAATCCTGATGTCCCGGCGTGTCCAGAATGTTGATGCAGTAGCCCTCGTAGTTAAACTGGAGCACCGACGAGGTGACGGAAATTCCCCTCTCCTTCTCAATCTCCATCCAGTCGGAAACGGCGTGTTTCGTGGCCTTCCGCCCTTTTACCGTTCCCGCCAGGTTGATCGCCCCTCCGTAGAGCAGGAATTTCTCCGTAAGGGTGGTCTTTCCTGCGTCCGGGTGGGAGATAATCGCAAATGTCCTTCTTCTCTTGATCTCATCCGCTATATTAGCCAAGGTATGTCCTCCGTATCTGGTTCGTTTTCTTGATTCCGCTTTCTCTGATTCCACGGAAAATCTGCTTAAAAATAGGCGTTTTCTGGAAACGCCTTCTCCATTTTATTATGAAAAAGGCGGAAAGTCAACCGGGGGCCCGCTCATATATCAGCTCTGTGATCCCGCCCTGGGTGTCCGTCCGCAGCAGACGCAGGCGGCGCCTGGGCCTGCCGTCCTCAAAGAGCCGGATCCCGTCTCCGAGAAACACCGGAATCACAGAGAGGTGGAAACGGTCGATCCCGTCCGCCTCCATAAGCTGGCGGGCCAGGGCGGCGCCGCCGCAGACCCAGATGTCCTTTCCCGGTTCCGCCTTCAGCCGCCTCACCAGGGCCGCAGGGGTTTCGTCCGTAAAGGACACTCCCTCCGCCGGTTCCGGCCTCCGGTGGGTAAATACCCAGGTTTTTAAGCCCTCGTAGGGCCATTCTCCCGGAGACAGCTCCGTGACCACCTGATGATAGGTGTTCCATCCCATAAGCACCGTGTCCACATTCTCAATAAACCGGGAGTAGGAATCCCCCTCCGGTTCCTCCTGGCTCTCCAGCCAGTCTACGTTTCCGTCCCGCCCGGCGATGTAGCCGTCGGCGCTGACGGCGATAAATAAAACCACCTGTCTCATGGCCTGTCCTCTCTTTCCAGCTCCGGGGAGTCCCCGGAAATGCAGAGGGCCGTGAGCTCCTTCTCGTCTCCACGGAATACGTTCATGTATCCCCGTCTCACGCTTTCCTCGCTTCCATCTCCTCCAGGATCCCGTCCAAAAGCCGGTGGGCCACCTCATCCTTTGTCAGCATGGGTAGCTCTGTCTCTCTGCCGGAGGTAATCATGGTCACCACGTTGGTGTCCACTCCGAACCCGGCTCCGGCCACCTTCAGGTTGTTGGCCACGATCATGTCGATATGCTTTTTAGCCAGCTTTGCCCTGGAGTTTTCCAGCATATTCTGGGTTTCCATGGAGAATCCGCAGAGGAACTGCCCCTCTCTCCTGTGCTCTCCCAGCCAGGCTAAAATGTCATCCGTCCGCTCCAGGCGGATGGCCATTTCTCCATCCTTCTTTTTCACCTTCTCCGCGGCCACCTCCGCCGGGCGGTAGTCCGCCACCGCCGCCGCCTTGACCACAATGTCCTGTTCTCCCGAAAGGGCCTTCACCGCCTCAAACATCTCCCTGGCGCTGGTGACGTCCACCACCTTCACAAACCGGGGCTTTGCCACCTCCGTGTGGGCGGAAACCAGGGTCACCTCCGCCCCCCGCAGGGCCGCGGCCCGCGCTACCGCGTAGCCCATTTTTCCCGTGGAGTGGTTGGTGATGTAGCGCACCGGGTCGATGGCCTCCATGGTGGCTCCGGCGGTGACCAGCACCTTTTTCCCGGCCAGATCCTTTTCATAGGCCGCCGCTTTCACAATATAGTCAAAGAGCTCCTCCGGCTCCGGCATTTTCCCAGCTCCAGTGTCGCCGCAGGCTAAGTACCCTTCCGCCGGCTGGATGACCTCCATCCCGTATTTCCGGCAGATCTCAAGATTGTCCTGGAGGATGGGGTTCTGGAACATCCTGGTGTTCATGGCAGGGGCGATGAGTTTCGGGCACTGACAGGCTAAAAAGGTGGTGGTTAGCATATCGTCCGCCAGGCCGTGGGCCACTTTGGCGATCACGTTGGCCGAGGCGGGGGCGATGAGAAACACCGACGCCCGTTTCGCCAGGGCCACGTGCTCCACGCTGAACTGAAAATTCCGGTCGAAGGTCTCCACCATACATTTATTTCCCGTCAGGCTTTCAAAGGTGATGGGGTTGATGAAATTGGTGGCGTTCTCCGTCATGATCACCTCCACGTCGGCCTTCTGTTTCTTTAACATACTGGCCAGGCTGGCGATCTTGTAGGCGGCGATGCTGCCGGTCACCCCCAGAACCACTGTTTTTCCTTCTAACATAGTATTGCCTCCCATTGAGTTTTTTCTATGGTTATGGTATAAAATTATGAGAATGATGTTGGGGTCAAAAGGTATTTTGACCCCTATGATACCGGATTGTTTCGCACTACGTGCTCCCGCAATCCTCAAAAACATTCATAATCCGCTCATTTTTCTACGAAAAATGGCTGCTTATTCATGTTTTTGGCGGATCCCAAGGTCAAAAATCCTCTTGCAAGCAAGCTTGCATCGGATTTCCGACCTTTTGACCCTGGCATCATGAGAATAAGTATAACATGGTTTTTTGCCATTTGAAAGGAGTTCCTATATGATTTTGGCCATCGACATGGGAAACAGCAACATCGTGATCGGCGGGATCGACAGCGAGCGCATTTACTTTGAGGAGCGGGTCACCACCGACCGGAACAAGACGAACCTGGAGTACGCCATCGCCATGAAAAATATTCTGGAGATCCACGGCATCTCCCCCTCGGCCATCGAGGGATCCATCATTTCCTCCGTGGTTCCGCCCTTAAACAACACCCTCATCACCGCCATCAAAAAGATCACCGGAAAGGCTCCCATGCTGGTGGGCTCCGGGATGAAAACCGGGTTAAACATCATCATGGACAACCCTAAGACCACCGGCAGCGACATGATCGTGGATTCCGTGGCGGCCCTGCGGGAGTACCCGGCGCCCCTGATCATCATTGACATGGGCACCGCCACCACCATGTCCGTCATCGACCCGGCGGGCAACTACATCGGCGGCGTGATTCTGCCGGGCCTTCGCATCTCCTTGGACACCTTGAGCAGCAAGACGGCCCAGCTGCCCCAGATCAGCCTGGACACCCCCGGAAAGGTCATCGGGAAAAACACCATCGACTGTATGCGCTCCGGCATCATGTACGGCACCGCGTCCATGATCGACGGCATCATCGACCGCATGGAGGAGGAACTGGGACGGAAAACCACCATCATCGCCACCGGCGGCCTCTCCCGTTTCGTCATGCCTCTGTGCCGGCACGAGATTATGATTGACAATGCTCTGCTTTTGAAGGGATTGTTTATTTTGTATCAGAAGAATCAGAAGAATGGGTAATTGAGAAAGGGATTGAATTTGAAAGAGGCAGGCGGGGCTTTTGTGGGCTGCGCCTGCTTTTGAAATGGGGAAAAAGAGGGGGAACGGCCGTCGTTACAATCTTCTGTTCTAAACCTATCGAATTCGATAGGTTTAAAATTAGGGCTGTGAATTTGTTACCACAAACTTTGTCATGCAGAGTACACCTTTACCAAAGGCTTTTTTCGTCAGAAACAACTCTTTCTGTGATTCAAAGGGAGACCTTTCCGCCCTCCATCGCAGAACCGTCTCCCTCTCACAACTCACTCCTCATCCCCCACAAACCGCCAAAAATTCTCCTCCAGCCGCTCCAGAACCGCCTGCGGCTCCATCTTCTTTTCCGCGGCGATCCAGCGGGCGCTTTCGGAGAGCACCGCGGGGATCCCCTCTAAGGGAATGTTCTCACCTAAAGCCCATCTCACCGCCCCCAGGCCGTCCGTTTCCACCATCAGCCGGGAAATGTCAGCCATGCGGGCCACCTGCTGCACCGCCGGATTCTTCGCCACATCCGGGCCGACGGTGAAAAAGCAGTCCTGTTCCAGATAAAGCTCCAGCCATTTCAGATCAGAATACCAGTGCACCAGGTAGGTGTTTGGATAGCGCCGGATAAGCTCCGCCGCCTCCCGCTCCCTTCCCTTTACGTGGAGCACCACCGGTTTTCCCCCGGCGAAGGCCAGGGCCAACTGCCGTTCAAAGACCTGACGCTGCACCGTTTCGTCCACCTGGCACCACACGGAGTCCAGGCCGATCTCCCCGATGATCCGCGCCTGTTCCAGCCACGGCTCCATGGCCGTAAGCCCCTCCAGGGACGCCTTCCAGGGGTGGAGGCCATAGGCCTTTACCAGCCAGGAGCCGGACAGACCCGCCAGCTCTGCCGCCTCTTTTTCATCTCCAGCGCAGACCATGGTGGGGATATTTTCCCGCTCCCGGAACCGCCGTTCCTCCTCCGTTCCCAGATGGGCGTGGCCGTCGCAGACGGTGGCTTTCGCGCTCATGAGCGGGCCTCCTTCCGACCTGGTTCCATCTCCGCGCCAGCTGGGCCGTCCGTCCCCATAATCTCCCTGTGGATCCGCCTTCTGAGCTCTCCCTGGCCGTACAGCCAGTCCCGGTCCCGGCCTTCCGCCGGCGTCTCCGGCCTCAGCTCGCAGGTCACGTGAGAAGGACGTCCCCCTAAAATCAGGATCCGGTCTGACAGATAGATGGCCTCGTCCATGTCATGGGTTACCAAAAGCACCGTCCGATTCATCCGCCGGCGCATGGACAGCAGCCAGTCCTGCATTTCCCCGCGGGTGATCACGTCCAGGGCGCCGAAGGGCTCGTCCAGCAGCAGGATGTCCGACTTGCACAGGGCCGTCCGCAGAAAGGCCGCCCGCTGCCGCATTCCGCCGGAAAGGGCGGACGGGTACGCCTTTTCATAGCCGGAAAGGCCAAAGGCGGCCATGTTTTCCATGGCCTCCCTTCTGGCGTTTTCCAGGCCTCCGTGGATCCGCCCGTAGAGGCAGACGTTGTCCAGGATATTTTTCCAGGGAAACAGGAGGTCGTTCTGAGGCATATAGGCAAAGTGCTCCGACATCCCCCGCACCTCCCCGCCGTCCACAAAAATCTTCCCCTCCTGCGGGGTATGGACGCCGGTGAGCAGTTTTAGTATGGTGGATTTTCCGCAGCCGGACGCTCCCAGAATGCTGACAAACTCTCCCTCGCCCACCTGGAAATCCAGATGCTCCAGCACGTCCCGGTCCGGGTAGGAAAAGGAAAGCCCCGATACCTCCAGTTTCATAACTCCTCCATTCTCCGGGCGTTCCCGGTCATGATTCCGCCTGGGCAGACGGAAGGAACTCGTTGGTGTAGCAGTCCGCCGCCGGAATGTCCTTGTCGATCACCCCGTACTCCACCATGAAATCGGTGTAGTTGTCCCACACGCTGTCCTTCATGGTTCCCCAGGTCTCACTGTCCTCCATGTATTTGTCCGCCAGATAGGCCTGGGAACGGCTCAGCAGCTCCATATCGTAGTCGGGGGCGTACTTGTGCAGGATCTCCGCGCTCTCCTCCGGATGCTGGATGGCGTACTGATAGCCCTTCTCCGTGGCGCTTAAAAACCGTTTCACCATCTCCGGGCGCTCCTCCAGGGTCTTTTCGCTGGCGATCACCACCGGCGTGTAGTAGTCCAGGCGCTCGTCTAAATCCCGCAGGGGCATATAGGTGATGGGGAAGTCCTCCAGCTCACATTTTACGTTGTCCCAGGCCTCAAAGAACCACATCAGGTCCACCTGGTCCTTCAGAGCCGCAAAGCCGGCCCCGTCGGAGGTCACGATGTTTAACTTGGAAAAATCCGCTCCGGCCTGGGTCATCACCGCGTTCAGCACGGCGCTCTCCCCCGGTCCGCCCCAGCCGGCGTAGGTCTTGCCCTCAAAATCCTTGGGGGAGGTGATGTTTTTATCCTCGTAGGCCACAAAGCCGGAGGTGTTGTGCTGGATCAGGGTGGCAATGGCCTTGATGGGCAGGGGATCCTCCGATGCCAGGGCCACCGTCACGTCCTCCTGGTAGCTGATGCCGAAATCTCCCTTTCCCACGGCCACCAACGTAGCGGTAGCGCCCTCTGTGGGCTCCACGATGTTCACATTCAGTCCCATCTCCTCATAGTAGCCCTGGTCTAACGCCACGTACATTCCCGTGTGGTTGGTGTTGGCCACGTAGTCCAGGATCACGGTCACGTCCTCCATCGGGGCGCTGTCCTCGTCCTCTACAGGCTCCGTTTCCTCACTCTGGACGGCTGTGGTCTCCGCCGCGGAGGTTTCCGTCCCGCTCTCTGCCGGGGCATTGGCCCCGTTTCCACCGCCGCAGCCGGCAGCCGCCATCACCATGGCCGCGCAGAGCGCAGCCGCACAAAATCTTTCTCTCGTTTTCATCTTGTTCTCCTCCTCTTTTCTTCGTTTTTTTTCGCGTAGGGCATGGCCACCGCCTGGTACAGGCGGATCAGCCCGTTCATGCAAAGGCTCAAAGCCACGATCACCAGCACGCAGGCAAAGACCTTGTCCAGCATATAGCTGTTTTTCACCCGCAGCAGGTAGTAGCCCAGGCCGCTCTGGGCACCGATCCACTCTCCCACCACGGCGCCGCTGATGCTGTAGGTGGCCGCCACCTTAAGGCCTGACACCAGGCCGGGCACTGCCGCCGGGATCTTTACCAGACGGTAGGCCTCCCATTTCCCGGCTCCAAAGGAGCGCACCAGCTGCACGTACTCCTCATCCATCTGCCCTAAGGCATCCGTAAAGCTCACCGCCACGGGAAAGAAACACATGAGCACCACCGTCAGGATCTTCGGCGCGATGCCAAACCCCATGTAGATGATCAGGATCGGCGCCAGCACGATCATGGGCACCGTCTGGGTCACCACCAGCACCGGGTACAGACCGCTTTTCACCGCCGGAAAGGCGTCCATGGCGATTCCCAATGCCAGGGCCAGCACCAGGGCGATGGCCATTCCCGCGAAGGCCTCTCCCACCGTCACCTGGGCATGGCCCGCCAGGGTGGGCAATTCCTTTATCAGGCAGGTCACTACCTGGCTGGGGGCCGGCAGCACGTAAAGGGGGATGTCCTTCATCCGCACCACTGCCTCCCATATCACCAGAAGGCCCGCGATCAGGGCCGCCGGAGCCGCCCGGTTTTTCCATTTTTCCATCTTTTCACCTCGTTTCTCTCCCCTGGGGAAACACCTCCGGTACACAAACGTGTGAGTGATCCCGCCCACGCCCGCCGGAACGCGGCTGCGCCGGAAACCATGTTCCTCCGCGCGGCCTGCGCCCGGTTTCCTATGACACAAAAGGCCCCCGCAGGTACAGCGGGAGCCGGATTTGTCTCACTATTTCCCTACGTTGGCATTACCCAAATCAGGTTGCGGGTCGAAACTTCCTTTCCTCTCAGCCTGCCGGACAGGCTCCCCGTTTTCTCTTACAACGTGAAATTTTAGCACAGCCGTTCTGGTTTGTAAAGGAAAATTACAGAATCTGGAAGTATAAAAGCCTCCGGCTGGGTGAATGATTCCTGTATAACAACTAAGATGCGGAGGTAAGGAACCTATGTCCGGATACAAGGTAGAAATCTGCGGGGTGAACACCGCAAAGCTCCCCCTGCTCACCAATGAAGAAAAGGACGCTTTGTTTCAGCGGATCCTGGCCGGCGACAAGCAGGCCAGGGAAGACTACATCAAAGGAAATCTCCGTCTCGTGCTCAGCGTCATCCAGCGCTTTTCCAGCAGCAGCGAGAACGTAGACGACTTATTCCAGATCGGCTGCATCGGCCTCATCAAGGCCATCGACAACTTCGACATCACCCAGAACGTGCGCTTTTCCACCTACGCCGTCCCCATGATCCTGGGGGAGGTGCGCCGCTATCTGCGGGACAATAACTCCATCCGGGTGAGCCGCTCCCTGCGGGACACCGCCTACAAGGCCATCTACGCCAGGGAAACCCTGATGAAGAAAAATTTAAAGGAACCTACCATCATGGAGATCGCCGAGGAGGTGGGCATCAGCAAGGAGGAAATCACTTACGCCTTAGACGCCATCCAAAGCCCGGTGAGCCTCTACGAGCCGGTTTACACCGACGGCGGCGATCCCCTCTACGTCATGGACCAGATCAGCGACAAGAAAAACCTGGAGTCCAACTGGGTGGAAAACATCTCCTTAAATGAGGCCATGAAACGCCTTCCGGAGCGGGAGCGCCACATCATCGACCTGCGGTTTTTCGAGGGAAAGACCCAGACGGAGGTGGCGGAGGAAATCCACATCAGCCAGGCCCAGGTGAGCCGCCTGGAGAAAAACGCGTTAAAGACCATGCGCGCCTATTTAAGCTGAATATCTGTTCTATTATCTATATATGGAAATTGTCGTGATATGGATAATATGCAAAATTGGATATTTACAGTTTAATGATAATAGGAGGCGATGCTATGGTTACCTATGAGCGTTTATGGGAAACGATGAAAAAGAAGAAAGTTTCCCAGTATCACCTGATTCATTACTGTAATGTCAGTTCCAGCCAGATTGACCGGCTGAAGAAAAACTGTTACGTGTCCACGCACACGATCGAAAAGCTCTGCTTTCTCCTGCAGTGCCGGGTGGAGGACATCATGACCGTCTACCCGGATCCGGAGCCAGAACCGGTATCGGAGGAACCGTCAACGTCCGCAGAACCTGTGGACGATCCGGAAAGCTAATTGTAATAAGTGTGCGCAGCAGCGCACACTTGCGCCGGAACGCGGCTGCCCTGATACGGAAAAATGCCTGTCACCTGGAATTCTTTCCCGGCGGCAGGTATTTCTTTTTATCACAGAACCATTTCTTATCCTCAAAAAGCACGGTTTCCGCAAACAGCCGTCCCGCTCCGGGCGAACCTTTCCTGAGCCGAACATTTCCATGCCATGGGGCGTTCCGTTTCCCATGGCCCAGACATCCATACGGGAGACAGAATTTTTCTCCATTTTCCTCTATTTCTCCCCTGTCTGACCTTCTTCCCCGCTTTTTTCTGGAACCGGTTGCATTTTCCCCGTATCCCGCTATAATGAAAGGTAGAGATTAAACCGCAAGGAGAACAGATATGAGAGAACTGATTTTTCTTCAGCCTGTATTCAAGCAGATGCTCTGGGGCGGTTCCCGCCTGGGCACGGAGTACGGTTATCCCATCCCCGGCGACCACACCGGAGAGGCCTGGGTAGTCAGCGCCCATAAAAACGGCGACTGTCCCATCAAAAACGGCTCCTTCCAGGGCAAAACCCTGGGCTGGCTCTGGGAAAACCATCCGGAGCTGTTTGGGAACACCGGACAGGAGGTATTCCCCCTGCTGGTAAAGATCATTGACGCCAGGGACGATTTGAGCATTCAGGTCCATCCTGACGACGCCTACGCCAGGGAACACGAAAACGGCTCCCTGGGAAAAACGGAGTGCTGGTACATTCTGGACTGTGACCCCGACGCCACCATCGTGGTGGGCCACAACGCCGGGACAAAGGACGAGCTCTGCCGGATGATCGACGAGAAACGCTGGATGGATTTAATCAAGATCCGCCCCATCAAAAAGGGGGACTTCTTCCAGATCGAGCCGGGCACCGTCCACGCCATCCGCAAAGGCACCCTGATCTTAGAGACCCAGCAGAATTCTGACATCACCTACCGCCTCTACGACTATGACCGCCTTCAGGACGGAAAGCCCAGAGAGCTGCACCTGCAAAAAAGCAAGGATGTCATCCGCTGTCCCCACACCGACGCGGCCACCGGCACGGAAACGGTACAGGGAGAGGGATTTACCCGCAGAACCTTAATCACCTGCCCCCTCTACCAGGTGGACAAATGGGACGTGACCGGCTCCGCCGTCCTTTCCCAGAACCACCCGTTCCTGATCGTGGACGTACTGGAGGGAGAAGGACGCGCCGACGGCCATCCCATCCGGAAGGGAGACCATTTCCTCCTTCCCTGGGGCTACGGCGACTGTCTCATTGAAGGAAACGTCAGCCTGATCACCTCTCACACCTGACAGGCTTTCAAAAAATAAAAACCGGAGGAACTGCCATATGAAATTTGGAGCATTAGAAGCCGGCGGCACCAAGATGGTGTGCGCCATCGGAAACGAAAACGGAGAGATCCTGGAGCGGATCTCCATCCCCACAGAGACGCCGGAAAAGACCCTTCCGGCCATCGCCGCCTTCTTCCAGGGAAAAGACATCGCCGCCCTGGGAATCGGCTGTTTCGGCCCCCTGGACGTCCACAAGGACTCTCCCACCTACGGCCACATCACCACCACGCCGAAACTGGCCTGGAGAAACTGCGACATTGTGGGATACTTAGAGAACGAGCTGCACGTTCCCGTGGGATTTGACACGGATGTAAACGGCTCCATGCTGGGTGAGGCCACCTGGGGCTGCGCGAAAGGCCTTGACACCGCCATCTACATCACCATCGGCACCGGCGTGGGCGTAGGCGTCCTGGCGGGAGGAAAGCTCCTCCACGGAATGCTCCACCCGGAGGCGGGCCACATCCTCCTCATCCCTCATCCCGACGACCACTACAAGGGAAAATGTCCCTACCACGGCACCTGCCTGGAGGGCATGGCCGCCGGCCCCGCCATCGAGGACCGCTGGGGCAAAAAGGCCTACGACCTGGCGGACAACCAGCAGGTGTGGGAGTTTGAGAGCTACTACATCGCCCAGGCCCTGGTCAACTACATTCTCACCCTCTCGCCCCAGAAAATCATCCTGGGCGGCGGCGTGATGCACCAGGAGCAGCTGATGCCCATGATCCGGGAGCAGGTGGCCAAGCTGTTAAACGGCTATGTGGAGACCCCGGAAATGCACGATCTGGAGAACTACATCGTCCTTCCCAGCCTGGACGACAACCAGGGCATTATGGGAGCGGTAAAGCTGGCTATGGAGGCCCTGGAGGGCTGATAGGCAGAGGAAAACGCAGCAGGCGGCTGCGGGATTTTCGTCCCGCAGCCGCCTGTGTTTTTGTTCTCAGTTTTTATGACAATGGGTCAGTTCTGCTCTCTCTTTCTGTTAAACAGCACGTAAGCCGCCGTCACAAGGCCGGAAAGCATGGCCAGCCACGTCGCCGCACTTCTCTCCTGTCCCGTCTTGGGAAGGGGAGACAGAGGCACGTTGTCCTCGTTGATTGCCACCGCTTCGTTATTTTCCGGAAGGGGGGCTAAGGGTACGGCGTCCTCCTCAATGGTCACGCCTGGGCCGCCGCCGGGGTTGTAGGGATCCCTGGGGCCGCTGCTGGAACCGCCGCCACCGCCGCTGCCGGAAGGACTTCCGCCGGAAGGCTCGTTATCGGGCTCATCGGTGGTGGGGGTTTTGGTGTAGTACACGTTGAAGATCAGGTTGCCGCTCATTGTGCCCGCGTAAACGGCGGAATCACAGCTGTCCCAATTATAGCCCTCGATTGCCTTCTGAATCTGCTCGGTCACGTCGTAGGCCTCGCCTCTGGTGTAGGTGCCGCTCACATAGGAGTCCGCCAGCTTGGTGTTGGTGTCCTTCTCGTAGTAGTTTACGATGATGGTGTACTGGATCTTGTTGGAGAAGTTGACCTCCAGCGTCTCTCCCTCCAGGCTCACCTGATAGGGCTCTGTCACCAGCTCGTAGCCTTCCGGCGCCTGTACCTCCTGGATGTAGTAAACACCCAGATCCAGTCCCGGAATGGTCACGGTTCCGTTCTCCGTCACAAAGTCTGCGCTCTGGGCCGCATCTGTGCTCCAGTCGCTGCCGGTGTAGTAGAGTTTCTGGTCGCCATCCATCTTGAACAGCTGGAAGGTGGCCGGGGCGGCGATGATGTTGCCGTCGTCGTCTACTTTGTGGATGGTGAGGGTGCCTTCGGTGATGATGCGATCCAGTTTAATGGTAGCATAATAATCTATGGGATAATTTTGATACGTATTATTCATTTCTCCACTAATAATTATACTTGTATCTAATTCACCCGTACCGAGTTTTTCTATATTCAATGAAGACAGTGCCTGATTGGCTTCTTCCCATACCGCCGAATTCTCAGTCATATATTGTGACACTGCAACAGCTCTAGAAAGTTTCATCGAATTGGCTTCTTCATGATAAGTCTTTCTCCCAACAGTAATTCCAATCAATCGCTGAAAATAAACATTATAAATCAATGCTCCAATTTCTGGTTCTATTTCAGCTATCTGAACAGAGAACGACTTCTTTTCTGGATAATCAATAACCCGACAATAACGTACATAAGGAAATGCGTTCTCTAATTTAGAATAAGCCTCCTCAAAACTGCTACCCTCATAGGGAACATCGAAAATAGCATTAACACCTCTAGCAGGTCCTAACATATCGCTAATTGCTCTCTCTGTCAAATCTGCAATACAATCTGCCCTAAGAAAATACTTATCATTGTAAAAATCTAAATACCACTGTGTCAATGGATATTCTAACTCAGCATACTCCGGTTTCTCCCTCAGAACATTATACAAATTTAACATATCATTAAGAGATATTTTGTCTTCTTTTTTACCAAATAATTCCTGCAAAGCTTGATTCGGATACCTAGCTGCCGCATAATTCAAAGATACCTCTTGTCCGTCAAACCCGATAGCATGAGCAATATCTCCCTCTGCTGCCACTTGATTTCGTAAATCAGGAGGTGCTACCACTAAACTGCCATTCTGATAACTGTATTGATTTCCTGACTCATTAATAAATCGTATACAAAGATTGATATAATCTCCAGGCTGCATTCCATTATAATCTTTATCTTCATACCACGCTACAACGCCTAAGACTGCATCGCTAATAGAAAATGTTAATTCATTTTCAGAAGTTTCCTCTATTATAACATCTATATAATAATTTTTCGTTTCTGAATCAAACACAATACTGTCATAATCAATCCGAAACGCCGATGACATCTCCTGATAATCCACATCCGAACCTGCTGTACCCGGATCCGGAATCTCCGCCGACATCGCCATCACCCCAGCCACAGCAAAGTCCACCTCAATCTCCACGTCCTCCTCCACATCAATGAGCACGTAGTTCTGGCGGCCGGTGCCGTTTTTCAGTTCGCTGCCGGTAGCGGTGACGATGGGGGCTACGTCCATTCCGTTGGCGGTGACACTGACGATCACGGCTCCCTCTCTGGGAACTACGGTGAAATACAGGCTCTCGCCCTTTTCCACCCGCTGCGGGCCTCTCACCGTTCCAAGCTCCTCATCACAGTAGTAATCAATGATAAAGGAGTCCTTTTCCGTATCGGTTCCGTCTTCGCTGACAATGCCGTTTGTTCCGGACTCTCCGCCGGTTCCGGCGCTGCCTGCTCCTCCTGCGCTGCCGGAATCTCCGACTGCCCCGCTTTCATCATCGGTGCCGGCGTCGCTATCCTCGTCGTCCGTCCCGGTTCCGTCATCTTCGTCGTCAGCTCCCGCTCCGTCATCTTCACCGTCCGTTCCAGTTCCATCATCCCCACCGTCGGTTGTGGTTCCATCATCCCCGCCGTCGGTTACCGTTCCGTCACCTTCGCCATCAGCTACAGTTCCGTCACCTTCGCCGTCGGTTTCCGTTCCTTCGTCTTCGCCATCCGTTCCAGTTCCGTCATCCCCGCCGTCGGTTACCGTTCCGTCACCTTCGCCGTCAGTTATCGTTCCGTCATTTCCATCGCCAGTTTCCGTTTCACCGGCTCCGTCATTTCCACTGCCGGTTTCCGTCCCACTGGTTTCGTCATTTCCACTGCCGGTTTCCGTCCCACTGGCTCCGTCATTTCCACTGCCGGTTTCCGTTCCACTGGTTTCGTTGTTTCCGCCGGTTTCACTGTTTCCGCCGCCGTTCTCCGTTCCGGTTCCCGTTTCCGTCCCGCCGGTCTCGCCGTTGTCTCCAAGGGAACCCGTCAGCTCTGTCTCATCCGCGAAACTCTCCAGCATTCCCACGCCGGCGCTGTTGCTCACCATTACGCCGGCCAGCGCCAGCACCAGTGCTTTCTGTAAGCGTTTCCTGCGCACCGGCCGTTTTCTGCTCTGACCTCTCATTGCCATTCACTCCTTCTTTTTATCCTTAACAGACGGCCCGAATACCGCCTGTCCCTACGAGTATAGCAGAGGTCATGTTACAGACAGAGTAATTTGGGGGGGGGGGGGGGGGGGGGGGGGGGGGGGGGGGGGGGGGGGGGGGGGGGGGGGGGGGGGGGGGGGGGGGGGGGGGGGGGGGGGGGGGGGGGGGGGGGGGGGGGGGGGGGGGGGGGGG
>NZ_NFLE01000048.1 GCF_002160755.1 Lachnoclostridium sp. An14 | reverse complement strand
ATTTAACATAAGATGACCTCTTTTCTCGTATGTGTTTTTGTGGTGATTACATTATACTATAAAAAGAGGTCGTCTTATTTTTTATTTTTTGAAATTACCCAGGTAAAGTTACACTATCCGGGGCTGCCGTCTCTGATCGTCCGGGTGCTGACGGCTGTGGTGTTGTCGGATATGAATGACTTTGATTTTGATTCCGGTAAGCAGGAGCAGCTCTGGGAGGAGATCGAGAAGAAGAATCATTTCCGGACCCGGATGAAACGGGTGCTGCGGGAGGTGCTGTACATCGGTGACGGGGCGTGGAAGATCACGCTGGACACCAAGAAAAGCGAGTATCCTGTGATCCAGTGGTATCCCGGTGACCGGATTGAGCTGACATACGACGGGGATGATTTACGGGAAGTGGTATTTAAGACCCCCTTCCGGGAACGAGGCCGGCAGTATGTGCTGTATGAGTATTACGGATACGGCTACATCCGCAACGAGCTGTATCAGGGAGAGCGCGAGGCGGCAATGACGGCCACGGAGCGCACGAAAGGCATTCACGACATCACCTTCCATGAGCGTGTGATGCTGGCGGTGCCCCTGCAAGTGTATGAGAGCTCTAAGTGGGAGGGACGCGGCGGGAGCATTTTTGACGGCAAGCTGGACAGCTTTGACGCCTTTGATGAGGTGTGGAGCCAGTGGCTGGATGCCCTCCGGGCCGGCAGGGCAAGGACGTATATTCCGGAGAGTCTGGTGCCGAAAGACCCGTACAACGGAAAACCGATCCGCCCCAACCCCTTTGACAACCGTTTCTTTGCCGGAGAGAACAACATGGCAGAGGGAGCGGAGAATAAGGTACAGACAGAACAGCCATCCATTCCCCATGACAGCTATCTGGCCTCTTATGTGACGGCTTTGGATCTCTGTTTACAGGGGATTATCAGCCCGTCCACGCTGGGGATTGACGTGAAAAAGCTGGATAATGCGGAGGCGCAACGGGAGAAAGAGAAGGCGACGCTGTACACCCGCAACGCCATCGTGGAGGCGCTCCAGGAGACGTTGCCGGAGCTGGTTGCGGCCTGTTTGAATTGCTGCCGCCTGTTGGCCGGGCAGGCTCCGGAGGAGGTGAAGGTGGACATTCCCTTTGGGGAGTACGCCAACCCCTCCTTTGAGAGCCAGGTGGAGACCCTGGCGAAGGCCCGCCCTGGGGTTCCGGTGATGAGTGTGGAGGCCCAGGTGGAGGAGCTTTACGGGGACAGTCGGGACGAGGAGTGGAAGGCGGAGGAAGTACGGCGCCTGAAGGCGGAGCAGGGGATCGCGGAAGTAGAGGAGCCGGGAGTTGGCAGGGCAGCCGGGCCATTCCAGCTTCGCATGGAAGGAGGAGAGCCGAATGCGGGTGAAAGTGCTGAGCCGGGTGTACCGGATGAGTCGGAAGGAGTACGAGGGAATGTTGCAGATGGCCAGTGAGCAGGTTCCCTTTGGAATTTATGCCCTGGAGAAACAGGGATATGCGGAACTGCGGCGCGACAAGTGCCAGAGCATAACGCAGCTAAAAGCGTTGACGAGGCAGTTTAAGGCCCAGGGATTTAAGGTCTATGCCAACCGGAAAGGCCTTAAGGAGGCGGGCGTTGAAGGGGCGGAAGGAGCGCTGATCAGTGCGGGATGAATACAGCATCGGCGCGGCCTTTGCGGCGATTGAGGACGAATTGATTGCCTCTATGATGCGGAATATGGCCCGTCACCGGGCGGAGGAGACGGCGGAAGGGATTCAGTGGGCCATGTGGCAGGCGGAGCAGCTGAAAGCCCTGGAAAAGTACAAGAGGGAGAACCGGAAACGGTACAAGGGCCAGTTTCAGACCATGAACCAGGAAATCGAGGCGCTGATCCGGAAGGCGAAGGAGACCGGCGGGATGGATCAGGAGAAACAGATCCTGCAGGCGATCCGGAGGGGCTTTAAAGGGTTTGGTACTAATCATTCCCCGGCCCATCAGGCGCTGTCGGGGGAGTTCTTCCGGTTAAATGAGCGGAAACTGGAGGCACTGATCAAGGCCACAACTTCGGACATGGAGCGGGCGGAAACGGCGGTGCTCCGGATGGCGGATGACGAATACCGGAAAGCGATTTTCAACGCTCAGGTGTATGCCAATACCGGGGCGGGGACTTATGAAAAGGCTGTGGATATGGCCACAAAGGACCTGCTGTCCCGTGGATTAAACTGCGTGGTCTACGCAAACGGTGCCCGACATACCCTATCGGACTATGCGGACATGGCGGTCCGGACAGCCAGCAAGCGGGCTTACCTTCAGGGAGAGGGGGAGAAACGGCAGGAGTGGGGGATCGCGACGGTCATCGTAAACAAGCGCGGGAATCCCTGCCCGAAGTGCCTGCCGTTTTGCGGGAAGGTGCTCATAGATGACGTGTGGAGCGGGGGATCAAAGGATGGGGTGGATCCGGAGACGGGAAAACGGTATCCATTAGTGAGCAAGGCCATTGCCCACGGTCTTTATCATCCCCGATGCAAGGACAGCCACACCACCTATTTTCCCGGCATCTCCACGGCTGATGATACCTGGACAGAGGAGGAACTGGAGGCGATCGGACAGGCGAGCAGGGAGGATGAGCGGAAACAGTATGCAGAGCGGCAGGTGAAGAAGTATAACAGGCTGGCTACGTATTCGTTGGATGAGGATAATAAAAAACAATATAAACAGAAATCTGAAGAATGGGATGAGAAAGCAGGGAAACGATATGCGGTTTCAGATGAGATAAAGATGCATCGGGATGACACGCCTGTTAAGATGGTTGACCTGGTAGAAAAATATACCAATGATGAGTTTGTTGTTTTAGATGAAACATCTGAAAGCGCTTTTGCTTATGACTTCGATACAGATACGGTTGTTGTTAACCCAGCTCATCCACAGTATGCCTACCTGGATGCAAGAGAGACTATGATTCATGAACTAGCCCATCGGATTGATCAAAATGAATTCGGAAGTCCGATGCACCTGGAGTTCTCAAGGGCGATTTACGAGGCAGGTGAACAGATTGTAGCAGCCGCGGAAAAATATAACAAACTGTTTGATGAAGATGGTGTATTCGAGTATAATAGTCTTATCAGCGACATACTTGGATGCATTACAGATAATCAGGTGAGAGGGAATTTTTCACATGATTCGCAGTACATAGGCATTCCGGGATATACAGAGCTGGAAGTATTTGCGGATATTTTTCAGCCTTGTATCAAGGAGATGCGGAAACCGTAGCATTTATTCAAGAAGAACTTTCCGAGATCTACAGGGCATTTATGGGGATTATAGGTGACGGATATGTTGAAACCTGAGTTCATTGAAATGATGAGGAACGATAAAGAATTGCAGGAGCTAAAACGGAGAGTGATTGAGCTAACCGGCAGTAGGGAACCGACGGTGTTTCGTATAGGTGCCAATTATACCTATGAGGATTGGAAAGAACAACTACGGAGAATTATAAAAGATCACGAAAAGTAAGGATTAGGGGACACGCAGCTATGCGTGTTCTTTTTTATGCCCAAACGCGAGCACGGCATTAAACTCTGCGCGGCCGGTGACACCGATGAAAATGGATGGATCAAGAGTGACACTCTCAAAATGGAAAGGAGCACGACGATGGAAGGAAACCAGAATAACCAGCAGACCAATCAGCAGACGGGAGGAACCAGTGGAACCGGGCAGCAGACCCAGAGCAATCAGCAGGGAACCCCGCCGACGATCGATTATGATAAGATCCAGAAGATGCTGGACGGAACCTTGTCTGCAAAAGAGGATACGGTGTTAAAGTCGTATTTCAGGCAGCAGGGACTCTCCCAGGAGGAGATGGCCCAGGCAATTCAGGCATTCAAGGCCCAGAAAGCGGCCAGTCAGCCGGATGTAGGCGCCCTTCAGGCCCAGGCGGCCCAGGCACAGGCGGCGGCCAGACAAGCCCAGGTGGAGAACGCGGCCATCCTGGCGGCGGTGGGGCTGGGTGTGGATGCCAAGACGATCCCGTACCTGATCAAGATGACGGATTTGAGCCAGGCGGTGGGGCAGGATGGGAATGTAAACGCGGAGGCGGTTACGAACGCCCTCAAACAGACCCTGGAGGATGTCCCTGGACTGAAACCGCAGGCAGCTGGCCAGACCGGGTTTGTCCAGGTGGGAGCCGCCGGCAATTCCCCGCAGCAGGCCCAGCAGACGGCGCACACACCGCCCGTAGCAGTGCCGGCAAAACGTTGGAACCGGTTTAACAATTAAGAAAGGAGAGCATGATATATGCCGAATGTAAATTATGCCCAGGTCTGGGAGCCTGAGCTTTTAGATATCCTCATGCAGGGGACCCTGACGTCCCCGTTTGTAACCAGTAACGTGAGATGGCTGGACGCCAAGACCTTCCATTTCACCCAGATGAGCACCAGCGGATATAAAAACCACAGCCGGAACGGCGGCTGGAACACCGGTACCTATACCCAGACGGATGTACCGTTTACCCTGACCCACGACCGGGACGTGGAGTTTCTGGTGGACAAGGCGGATGTGGATGAGACCAATGCCACGGCCTCTATCCAGAACATTTCCCGCGTGTTTGAGCAGACCCAGGTGGTGCCGGAGACGGACGCGCTGTTCTTCTCTAAGGTGGCCCAGAAGGCCCAGGCGACGGCCGGGTACAATTCCAGTACGGCGGCATCTTCCTATACCAAGGCGAAGGTGTTCGGGATGTTGAAGGACATCCTGGCAAAGGGAAAGCTGCGCCGGTATAAGGCAAACGGCAGCCTGATCATGTACGTGACCAGTGCGATTATGGACGCCCTGGAGCAGTCCACGGAGTTTACCCGCAAGATCGAGATGACGCAGATTGCGGAGGGCGGTCTGGGGATCGAGACCAGGGTAACGGACATTGACGGCGTGCCGGTGATGGAAGTGATCGACGACGAGCGGTTCTGGGACGCGTTTGACTGGGAGCCGGCGGATGGGGGATTCCTTCCGCGGAAAAAGGTAGCGGAGAGTGAGGAGGACGCGGGAGATGGCGTAACCGGCGCCCACAAGATCAATGTGCTGGTAGCCTGCGGGCAGACCTGCAAGATTGTTCCGAAGATCTCCAGCATCTACTATTTTGAGCCGGGCGGCCACACGAAGGGGGACGGGTATCTGTACCAGAACCGCAGCCTGTCTGACGTGTTTGTGTTCCCCAATGGCAGGGACGGCAAGATCGACAGCGTTTTTGTTGACGTGGATACCACGGAGTACACCGGAGCGTAAAGGGGGCGGGAACATGGCCTATGAACCGTATGTGACGCCGGAGGAGTACGCGGACTTTGGAGGAACGGTACTCCCGGAGGCAGAGGCAGCGAGGTTCCTCCGGCAGGCCAGCCGCCATGTGGATTCCCTGACCTATAACCGGATGGTGGGTCAGGGATTTTCCGGTCTGACGGAGTTTCAGCGGGAGATGGTGAAGGAGGTGGTCTGCCGGCAGGCGGAGTTTGAGTACGAGAACGCCGACGAGATCGACACCATTCTCCAGAGCTACAGTATCAACGGCGTTTCCGCCCAGTTTGGCAGTTCCTGGAACGTGTTTACGGATAAGGGGATCGCCATGCGCCGGGATGTGTACGCCATGCTCTGCCAGACCGGCCTGTGCTGCAGATTGGCGGTGGGGCGATGAAGTATCCGTGTCTGGTGCCAAAGAGGCTCTGTAAAACGAAGATCAGGGTCCATTTGGAGAGCGAGGAGCTGAACAACCTGGGAGGGCCGAAACACACTGCGGATCTGAAGCTTTCCTGCAATTTTCAGGACCGGGCAAAGACGATCCTGACGGCAGAGAAAAAGCTGGTACAGGTGACGGGAACGGCCCTGTTTCCCGGAGACATCGCCCCGGAGATGCCGTCTTTAAGCGGCGGGACGGTGACGGTGTTCGGGGAAACCCGCCGGATTGTCCAGGGGACGAAGAACCGCAACCCGGACGGGACGGTTAACTATTGTACGCTGGAGGTGATGTGATGAAGGTGAAATTCACGGTGAAAATGAATTTTCCCCGCATCCGGCAGTTAAACGAGGCGGCGGTGACAGCGCTGGAAATGACGGCGGAGGCACTGCACACGGAAGTTGTGCAAGCCCAGCTCATGCCATTTGAAACTGGGCATTTGCAGGAAGATGCCACTTTTGTGGATTACAGCAAGTCTAAGAGAGGAAAGGTGTCTCTGGTTTCTAGCACCCCTTATGCGCGCCGGTTATATTTTCATCCAGAATATCATTTCCAGACAGACGAAAATCCGTTTGCAGGCGGCCGATGGTATGAGCCTTGGCTGGAAGGAGGAATCAGTGAGGATTTCGCGCAAAAAGCATTTAAGCGATTTTATAAAAAGGTGGGTGGAGTGTGATGCTGAAACTGATAGGCATCCGCCAATGGATTGCCGGGATGGGGCTTGCGGCAGATGAACGGGTGTACATTGGCAAGCTGGACAATAAGCAGCAGAAATCCATTGGGATATATGAGCGGAAGGGCAGCGGGCCGCCGGTGACGGCGCTGGGCGGCCCTTCCTGTACTTCTTATGGGGTGCGGCAGCTTTCCCTGTTGGTGCACTGGAACAAGAGCAAACCGGAGTCAGAGGCGGCGGCCTGGGAGTTGTTTGAAAAGCTGAAACGTGTGACCAGCCTGTCCATTGGAGGCGCGTTCGTCAGCGGCCTGATTTTGCAGGTTCCGGAGCCTGTTGATGTGGGGACGGATGACAATGGGGTGTATGAATACGTGATCTGGCTGGATCTGATTGTGAATAAGGAAGGAGATGGGAATACATGAGCGAGACTGCAAAGGTTTATCCGGTCTTTAACAACAAATTTAAAGTGGGGATCAGCGGTTCTGACGAGGCGGACACGGTGATCGCCAACCTGACGAATTTTGCCCCTTCCATTGACGGGGGCATTGAGGAGTGGAACGCCATGGAGGCGGAGGGCTGGGGAGATGCCATGATGACCAGCAAAAAGCTGTCCTTCAGCTTTCAGGGCAAGCGGACTTATGGCGATCCGGGAAATGATTTTATCGCGGGTCTGGCCTGGAAAAGCGGAAATGATGTGGTGGCCCCCTTTGCCTGGGAGATGCCTTCTGGAGCGAAGGTGGCGTTTACGGCTATTATCAGCGTGACGACTCCCGCCGGCGGGGACAGCACGAACGTGGACGGCCTGGAGTTTGAGGTGCACTGCAAGGGCAAGCCGACGTTTACGCCGGCGTCTGCGGGATCTGGATCATAAGGAAGGAGGATGTGAGAGATGGCAAAAGTTGTGGACATTACGGACAAGCTGAGCTTTGACGGGAACCCCAGCCTGACAATCAAGGGGAAAACGATTGAGGTAAACGCGGATGCTCCCACGATGTTGAAGGTGATGAACCTGATGGATGGGGAGCCTGGTGTGAAGGAGATCATGGATGTGTTCGAGCTGATGTTTTCCGGCACGGCGCGGAAGGAGCTGGAGAAGGTGAATTTGAATTTCGCGGATCTGATTGTGGTGATCCAGGAGGCAGTGGCCTTAATTGCGGGCGACGGAAATGGCCGGGGGGAGCGGTGACCCGTACTACGATCTTTTTGGGGACTGGGATCTGATCGTGTCCAGTTTCCTGACGCAGTACGGGCTGCGGATCCGGACGAAGGAATTTGAAACGGTGAGCTGGGATGAATTCCGTTCGCTGCTTGCCGGAATCGCTCCGGAAACCCCTCTGGGGCGGGTTGTGGCGATCCGGTCGGAGACGGACAAGAACGTGATCCGGCATTTTTCAAAGGATCAGAAACGGATCTATGATGAATGGCGGGCCGGACAGGCGGCGGCCGTCACCCCGGAGACGTTTGAGCGGCAGATGGAGCAGCTGGAGCGAATGATGGCCCAGCTGTGTGGGTAAGGGGGGAGAGCGGTATTGAAAAAATAAAATGTGAGCGGTGCGGGCGCACTCTTTTGCTGGTGGAGCTGGTGAAGGGGGAGATCAAGTGCCCGCGCTGCGGAAAAATTAACCAGGTAGAATATCCGCAAAGGGGAGAGCACATAAAGCGCACCGTTGAGTAGCGTCCGAGCCTACTTTGCTTGTTTTGACAAGGCACAAGGTAGGTGAGGAATAATGGCAGAGGAAAACGCCGGTCAGATCAATCTGGACTTGGTGGTGAATAAGAAGGCTTTTGAAAAGCAGATGTCAGGGATTCAGGGCCTGGCGAAGAAGGCGGGGGCTGCATTGGCCGCCGCTTTTGCTGTAAAAAAGATCTGGGATTTTGGGGCGGCCTGCGTGGAGCTGGGTTCTGACCTGGCTGAAGTGCAGAACGTAGTGGACGTTACCTTCCCGCAGATGTCGAAACAGGTGGACGCGTTCGCGAAGAACGCGGCGGCCCAGTTTGGCCTGTCGGAGACGATGGCCAAAAAGTTTACGGGTACGTTTGGCTCTATGGCGAAGGCCTTCGGGTTTAACGAGCAGTCCGCCTATGAGATGTCCGCAGCGCTTACTGGTCTGGCTGGGGATGTGGCATCCTTTTACAATATCAGCCAGGATGAGGCATACACCAAGCTGAAATCGGTATTTACGGGTGAGACGGAGACCTTAAAGGATTTGGGTATCGTCATGACCCAGACTGCTCTGGACAGCTATGCGCTGGCCAATGGTTACGGCAAGGTGACGGCCAAGATGAGCGAGGCGGAGAAGGTTGCCCTGCGGTACCAGTTTGTTACCGAGCAGCTTTCCCTGGCGGCGGGGGATTTTTCCAGGACTTCTGACGGATGGGCGAACCAGGTGCGCGTGCTGCAGCTCCAGTTTCAGAGCTTGCAGGCAACCATTGGCCAGGGCCTGATCCGCGTTCTGACGCCGGTGATCAAGGTGATTAATACCCTGATTGGCAAGCTGCTGAGCCTGGCCAACGCGTTTAAAGCCTTTACGGAAATGTTCACCGGGAAGGCAGGAGGCTCCGGGGCATCTGTGGCGGCTGCCGGGATGGAGGCGGTGGCAGATTCCGCGGAGGATGCCAGCGCTGCCATCGGGGGAACCGGGAGCGCGGCAAAGAAGGCGGCCAAGGAGATCAAAGGCGCCACCACGGGCATTGACGAACTGAATATCATCGACCAGGGGGACAGCGGATCCGGATCAGGCGGTGCAGATGCCGGCGGCGGATACCAGGCAGATCAGTTTGATATGGGGGAGATCGCCCCGCTGGATGACGAGGTGGATGCCAGGTATCAGGCTCTGATTGACCGGGTGAAGGAGCTGCAGGGGCTGTTTCGGGAAGGATTCCAGGCGGGATTTGGGGATGCGTCTGTGCTGGATAGTATCCAGGCGCATTTGGAGCATATCAAAGTCAGTCTGCGAGAGATTTTTACAGATGGTTCTGTACAGCAGGCAGCCGATCAATTTATCGATTCCTTTGTGCAAAACCTTGGAAGGGTGACTGGCAGCATAGCCTCGATTGGAGCCAGCATAGGCGATTTTCTGATCGGTTCCGTAGACAAATATCTGAGTAAAAACAGTGGTTTTTTAAAGAAAAAACTTATCTCGTTATTTGATATTGGCTCAGAAGTCAGTGAGATAGCGGGAGAACTTTCTCAGGCTGTTTCAGAGATTTTTGCGGTATTGCGGCTGGATTCTTTTAAAGATATAGGGGCGTCTTTAATAGAGATTGTTGGCAATACTGTTTTAAATTTATCGGAGCTTTTTTTACGAGTTAAGACAGATGCCTTCGAAAAGTTCGCACTTCCCATTATTGAAAATAAGGATAAGATCGTTGAGGCTTTAGCTGGCTTTGGCGATTTACTGGCGCCGGCGATTGGCCTGATAGCAGATGCGTTTACTTATGTTGGCCAGGTAATTAATGATGTATATGATGGGGTTATCTCTCCCGTTATTGGATTCATAGCGCAGCTGATCTCCGACAAAGTAGGCATTATTTTACAGGCGTTCAACACCTTGCTTTTGCCGGCTTTGCAGCACATAGGGGATAAGATTCAGGAACTGAGAGAGGGGGCCTTTGCTCAGCTAGCAGATACGTTCGACTCTTTAGTGGGAAAGGTTTCTGAATTGGTACAAGTTGTGGCTGGTCAGATTCAAGCTCTGTTAGATGGATATTTGATACCGTTCGCGGACTGGATCATCAATGCGATGGCGCCGTATATTACAGGAGCAATCGATCTTGTAGTTGATGCGTTTTTCTGGTTTTTAGAACAGGTTTCCAGTATCCTTGACAGCGTTTTGGATGCCTTAAACGGCCTTTTGGATTTCCTCACCGGTGTATTTACCGGCGACTGGAAAAAGGCATGGACGGGCATTAAAGCCTTCCTGTCCTCTATCTGGGATCTGATGAAATCTCTGGTGTCTGCGGCGATGGAGGCCATTTCCTCGATCATTCAGACCGTGATGGATTCGGTGCGGAACAACTGGGACGCGGTCTGGACCGGGATCAAGGAGTTTGCCGCGGGCATCTGGCAGGCGATCCGGGATACCATCAGCCAGCTGATCGACGCGATCCACATGAAGATCAGCAGCGTGATGGACACCATTAAAACCGGGATTTCCACGGCCCTGGAGAATATCAAGAAGGCGTGGAATGATACCTGGGAGAATCTGAAAGAAAAGGTCGAGGATATTTTTAAAGGGATCTGGTCCACGATCAAAGGGATCATCAATAAGATCCTGGGCGGTATTGAGACGATGGCAAACGGAGTGGTGAAGGCGATCAACAAGATGATTGAGGCTGTCAACGACGTAGCAGATCACGTGCCGGGAATTGATGACGACCTGATCCCCACCATTCCGGAGCTGCATCTTCCGCGTCTGGCGGAGGGCGGCTTTGTGCGGGCGAATACCCCGCAGCTTGCCATGATCGGTGACAACCGTCATCACGGTGAGATCGTGGCGCCGGAGGATAAGATGCAGGAGATGGTGGACCGGGCGGCTATGATGGCGGCGGGGATGAATTCCGGAATGTCTGACGAGTATCTGCGGATCGTGATTGACTTGTTGCAGCGCATCATTGAGCTGATTGAGAACATGGACCTGACGGTGAGCATTGACGTACGGGACATCAAACAGAAACTGGTGGATCTGGAGAAACGGTCCGGGTACACCTTGAGAACGACGTAGAGGAGGCGATGGGATGGCAGTAATTACAATTAATGGCAAGGAGTTCCCGTCGCCGGACGTGGGCGGCAGCCTGGTGGTTGCCACAAATGTTTCGGCTGGGAAAAATGCCAGCGGGGAGTTTGTCGGGCAGAAAGTGGGCCGGGATCAGTATAAATTTGACGCCTTGCAGTGGAAGTTTCTGGACGCGGAAACGTGGTCAGCCATGTTGAAGGAGTTTGATCAGTTTGTGGTGACGGCCCGGATCCCGGACATGGTCAATAACTGCTGGATGACTATCCGGATGTATCCCGGCAACCGCACGGCTACGCCGGTGGAATTTGACGCCGGCGGTCTGCCGACACGGTATAAGGACTGTAAAGTGAATCTGGTGGATTGCGGGGTGATGGAGTAATGCAGGCGGCGAGCGCGGCATACAAACAAGCGATGAGGGAATCCCTCCGGAACCACAGTTTTATGCGGGTGACCATCGGCGTGATTAATCAGACGGCGCAGGCATCTGCCCATGTGGCGGATCCGGAGGCGTTTACTTATTTTTCTGCGCTGACGAAACCGTTTGACAATTATGAGGTGACGGAGCTGTACGTGTCCTGTGACCAGGATTGGACCGCGGTGGATGGGAGTATGTATTTTCTGCCGCGGGAAAAGGCGGATGTGGTGTTAAATGCCGGTCTGGTGACGGAGGAGCTGCTTGGCGCCATCGAGATCCGGTTTCCGGTGGCGCTTTCTATCAAGGGGCTTACGGTGGAGTTTGGGAAAGCCTATCCGGTGGAATTTTCGATTGTGTCGGATCAGAAAACGGTGGAGGTTACGGGAAACGGGGACGGGCATTTTGTGACGGAGGAAATCTTTGACGAGGCCACATTCCTGCGGTTTGAACCGGGGGAAATGGTCAATGGCCAGTCCCGGTTCCGGATCCATCAGATCACTATGGGGATCGGGATTTATTTTGACAACCGGAAGATTTTGTCGGCCACGAAAAAGGAGCACATCAGCCCGATCACGGAGGAATTGCCGGCCATTGATTTTTCTATGACGGCGGAAAACCGGGAGAGGCAGTTTGACATTGAGAACGCGGAGTCGTCGGTGCAGTTTCTGGAGATTGGTCAGAATGTGGAGGTGCTGTACGGTCAGGAGCTGGCGGACGGCTCGATGGAGTGGATGCTGGGGGGAAAATTGGCCCTGAAAGACTGGTCGGCGGATGACGAGGAGCTGGAAATCAGTGCCTCAGACCGGTTTGACGCGATGGAGGACACGTATTATCGCGGGAAGTATGATCCTGAGGGAGTATCTCTGTATGACCTGGCGGACGATGTGTTCCAGGATGCGGGGGTGGACAGCCGGGAATATTCCATTGATCCCTATTTGAAGGGTGTGCTGGTGAAAAATCCGGTTCCGGCGGTAACTCACAAGGAGGCGCTGCAGCTGATTGCCAACGCGGGGCGCTGCATCCTTTATGAGGACCGGTCAGGGAAAATATTTCTGAAATCCAGCTTTATTCCGGATATGGCGGCGTCTGCGGAGGATGAGGCGTACTTCAGCCAGGCGGAAAATGTGCTGGATGGTCTGCCGAAGGGGGAATATGCCCTGACTGGTGAGGATTACACGAAGACGGGGGCGGCGCAGTATTTTCTGTCTCGGAACGGCGGGGAGGTTTCCCTGCATTTGGGATATGTCAGCGGGGAGGCGGCGGACAGCCAGGGGAATTTCACGGAGAATCCCCGGCTGACGGTGCAGTTGGAGGCGGCGTTTAAGTGTTTTGGCCTGACGCTGGAGTTTGGCCGAAACATCCCCCAGGCGGTGACGCTGTTTTCCTATTATAATGAGGAGCTTGCGGAGAGCTATCAGGTGACGGAGCTGGAGCAGATTACCGTGATCTCTCACGAGTTTCCGGAGTTTGACCGCCTGGTGCTGGAGTTCCCGAAAGGCTCTCCCAATAACCGGGTGATTTTGGACAATATCCTGTTCGGAGACAGCACGGACTATTCCCTGGAGTATGGCTCTGAGCTTACTAAGACGCCGAGAGGGGCACAGCTGACGCGGGTGAAGGAATTGCAGGTATTCCGGACGCTGTATGGGGAGAGTGAGGAGGAGAGGGAACTGGCGAAGGAGACGGTGGTCTTTGACGGGGAGAACAGCCAGTATACCTTTTATCTGTCCAATGCGTCGTATGGTTTTTCTGCGGTGATTACGGATGCCGCGGAAGGACAGAGTGTCCAGGTTGTGGACAGCAGCGCTTACTATGTGACGGTAGCGGTGGAGGGCGTTTCAGGGGCGGCGGAAATCGCGGTCACCGGCCGGGAGTATGTGGTCACCCAGGCCAGAACCGTGAGACAGCTCCACACGACGGGGACGGTGGAGACCTGGGAAAATCCATTGGTGTCAGAGGCGGGGATGGCCCAGGATCTGGCGCAGTGGGTTGGGGATTACCTGGCGTCGGACCGGGAGTATGACCTGTCTTACCGCGGGGAGCCGAGGATTGACGCCAATGACATTGCGTTCCTGGAAAATAAGTATGTCCCGGATCTGCTGATCCGGATTTATGATCACACGCTGAACTTTAAGGGCGGCGCATTGTCCGGGAGTATGAAGGCGAGGAGGGATATGAGTGGCCTGGTTAGAACCAAAAACCGACTGGCAGGCGGATGATTATTTTAACATCCAGGATTACAACCGTATTAAAGGGAATTTGAATGAAATCCGGGTGCAGGCGCTGACGCTGTGGCCGGATTTTCCTTTTGAGGAGATGGGAGCGGATAAGACGTACCAGGATTATGGATTTTACGCGGATGAGATCAACCGGTTTGAGGAGAATGTGGAGCATATCTGTGAGGGGACGTTTCCGTTTGCGGTGGGGGAGAAACAGACGTTTTATGAGAATACCCCGTTTATCACGTGGGAGGAGCTGAACCGGATCGAGGAGGCGTGCCGGTTGATGTACAGCAATATTCAGAGCCGGATCAACGGACGGCGGATGCTGGCGTTTGTGCTGAATGGAGGTGAATTTTGATGGCTTTGAAGGTGGACTATAAGGACGCGATGTTTGATGGAGACCGGAAATATCGGATTACGGCGAATGGGGATGGGACGTCAAAGATTGCGGATGAGACGGATTACACCCAGGAGGGGGATCCATTTGGCGCGAACGACATCAACGCGACCAACGCCGCTGTCAACCGCCTGAACCATACCACCTCGGTGACCCTTACCACCGCCGGCTGGACAGGCTCTGCGGCGCCGTATGTGCAGACGGTGACGGTGGAAGGGGCCACGGAGGACATGGAGGCGATCCTGGTGAGCGCCCTGGATGAGGATGCGGGGGTGGATGCACAGAAGGTGTATGCGAAGGCGTTTGGGATTATTTCTTCTGGGGTGGCGTCGCTGGGGGATGGTACGGCGACCTTTAAGGTGTATAAGAAACCTGCCACGGATTGTATCGTGGGTCTGAAGGGGGTGTAAGGTATGGGAAGGATATGGATGCCTGGAGGCGGTGGCGGAGCGGATTTGGATGTGGTGACGGCTGGAGCAAGCAACGTCGAGGCCGGGAAGGTGATTGTGGGGCCGGACGGGGAACCGCTGACGGGTATACTGACGAATCTGTCCCAGAATCCCGATACCCAGTATGCAGATGGCAATACCACACCGGTCATTAAAGGAGATGCAGCGTTTGTCCAGTCAAATACGGATGGTGTGAAACGGGCGCTGATCCGTTATGATGGCAGCAGTGTGCGGGGAAAAGCCATTATTCAGCCGAACACGCTGATTGGTATCCCTCAAGCGGAAATGGCGGCGGCTGGGAGCCTCACTGCCGAAAAACTGGCACAGGGACAGTCGGCGTTTGGCCTGACGGGAACTTACAAGGGCTTGGGAAACGCCGCGGCGGCAGATGTGAGGAAGGGCAAGACATTCTCCACGGCGTCGCTGTCCAATGCGACAGGAACGATGGCGGAGAAAGGAGCAGCGACCTATACACCAAAAACGACGGCTCAAACCATTGCGGCAAATCAGTATCTCACAGGGGTGCAGACGATTGCCGGGGATGCGAACCTGGTGGCGGCGAATATCAAGAAGAATGTGACCATATTTGGGGTGAAAGGGACGTGGGAAGGGTATGTGGCGAATGCGTTGGATCTGTATTATAGAGGAGTTAATTCCGCAGGATTTTCTCAGGTTTCTGGTAGTTATGGAACCGCATCGTTCCAGACTGATCAAATCAAATACACAGATGTAAGTTCAGCTTCGTTATATGGATGTCTGTTGTCTAGCGTTTCGTATAATTTAACTGGGTATACCGGCGTTGCTATAAGGCTTAGAGCAACGGATACTATAGTAGAAATGGATCGATCAAGATAACCGCTGGAACTCCAAAAACTAATCACTATAATAGCGGCGGTACCGAAATCGTCGTTGGAAAATTGACTGTTGGAAACGATGACGGTAGCAATTCTGGTTTTGCTTTGACTGAAAAAGATTGGCTTATTCCTTTTGATCAAGGAGCTCACTCATTGACTACAAAGATAGGTATATCCATTACCGGAGACCCTTTCGACAATCAACGCGATCTTAATAATATTTATATATATCAAATACGATTATATTGATCGGAGGTGTTTTTGTGAAAATATTTACGAATGAACAGCACGAAATTATCGGACGATCTCCCGACTGCATTCCGGACGGCTATGCTTATGAATATACGGTAGAGGACTCCGAGTTCGATTCTTTTCCGTTTTTTGTACTGTGCGGATACAAATACGAACCGCAGTATGATCCGGAATTAGATGAAAACGGATGTCTTAAATATGATGATCAGGGAAATATCATTTATAAGACAGATGACGAGGGAAATAAAATCCATACAGGAATTGCTTTTTATTCGTTTATAGATAAAAAAGTTCTCGAGCGATTTAAACAGTTATACGATTTAAACATCAAAGAAACCAAGATCCTTCATACGGCGGCGGCATTCGCAGCCGAAACTTTTACGGATAGCCAGGCCTTGGCCGTCAAGGAGCTGTATCCAGACTGGGACGACCTTCCGGCGGGCACACACTTGGAGACTGGTCAGCGTGTCCGGTATCAGGGACGATTACATAAGGTTACAACATCCCACGAGAAACAGGCCACCTGGACGCCCGCAGACGCCCCAACGCTGTTCGAGACCATCAATGAGGCCCACACCGGCACGCTGGAGGACCCGATCCCGGCGGCTCCCAATATGGAATATTTTGAGGGCAAGTACTACAGAGAGGACGGCACCGTGTACCGCTGTACCCGCGGGACAGGCATTCCCATCGCGCAAATGCCCAGCACCCTGGTGGGAGTTTATTTTGAGATTGCAAAGGAGGTGTAAACGGTGTGCAGATTTTGAGTTACATACAGGCAAACTGGGTGGAATGGCTATTTGCTGCCGGATTTGCGCTGCTGGGATATGGATTTCGGCAGCTCCGGAAACAGCAGCAGGAGGAGGCTGCCAGGAATATGGCTTTGCGGGAGGGCGTAGAGGCCCTCCTGCGTGACCGGATCATACAGAGCTATAATCATTATCATGACAAGGGGTATTGCCCCATATACGGCAAAGAGAGCGTCAAGCGAATGTATGACGCATATCACAGTTTGGGCGGAAATGATGTGGCGACAAAATTAAAAAACGAACTGTTGGAAATGCCGACAGAGCCAGAGGAAAGTGAGGAATGAATATGGATGTAAATCTGATTATGCAGTATGTGTCTTATGTTTTGATTGCCATCGGTGTGATGGCTTTTTGGTGTCTGCTGTTACCCAGGTGATTAAGTCCTGGCCGGGGTTGGACAAGCTGCCCACCTCGGCGGTAGTGATTGTGTTGAGTTTGGTGTTGTGCCCGGCCTGCTTGGTAGCTCTGATGTACTGGCAGGGGAGGCCGATTGAATGGTATATGATATTTGCTTGCATGATTGCAGCCTGTATTGTTGCGTTAGTGGCTATGAGCGGATGGGAAAAAGTCTCTGAGATTTGGCAGCGTACCGCTTATAAGAATAAAGAGTAGAGGGGGTGATCCCGCATCTCCGGGCCGGGCGGTATCCCGGCGGCCGGTAGGCCAATCAAGAAATTTCAAGAATATCAGAAAAAGAAAAGGAGAAATGAATGATGAACAACAATTGGAAACCGATCAACGTAAAGGAAATTCCCGCCATCGAGGAGAAACTGAGAGCAGCCGTCCGTACCAACACCTTCGCCGACTTTGCGGCCCAGTACGAGGGGCCTGCTACCGGCCTGGATTTTGACAAGGACAGCGGAAAGGTACATATCATGTCCGGCTGGTACGCCGACGAGAACGGAGACATCCGTCCGAAACAGTAACTGTTGCGATGCTGCAACACCACGGGCCTGGGAGCGATCCTGGGCTCCTTTTTTGATTGGAGGAAATTATGTCAGAAAAACGAAAAGCCGCCGGTCTGGTGGCGTTCTGCGAAAGCAAAATCGGAACCCCCTACGTATATGGAGCCAAGGGAGAAATCCTGACAGAAGAACGCCTGCAAGTCCTCAAACGGCAGAATCCATCCGTGTACACCAGCGCCTATATGGCGAAAGCCCGGAAGTATATCGGCCAGCGTTGCACCGATTGCAGCGGCCTGATCAGCTGGTACACCGGCATCATCCGCGGCAGCTACAACTACCACGACACTGCGGATCAGCGTGTGGCCATCGGTGCCCTGGATGAATCCATGATCAGCTGGGCACTATGGAAACCCGGCCATATTGGTGTGTACATGGGCGATGGCTATTGTATCGAGGCTAAGGGCATTGACTACGGGACAATCGAGAGCAGAGTGTCCGCTACAACCTGGCAAAAAGCGCTGAAACTCCATGACATTGACTACAGCGTGGATCCGGTCTACACAGAAGGGTTCAAACCTGCGGCGGACGGCCGTCGCTGGTGGTATCAGTACGCAGACGGCAGCTATGCAGCCAACGGCTGGTATTGGCTCACCGAGGCCACCGGAGGCACATCCGGTTGGTATCTATTCGACGCCGAAGGCTATATGCTCACCGGCTACCAGCAGGATCCTGCAGGAGAATGGTTCTTCCTCTGCCCGGACGGCATCCACGAAGGCCAGTGCATGATCACCGACACCCGCGGGGTACTGCGGATCGCTGAGCAGTACGATTTCCAGAATCACTGTTATATTGTTTAGGAGACTCACACCCATTCCAACACTATCTGTTTCAGCACTCCGGCCCACCATACTGACTCATAATAAACGTCGCCATCTGCGGATCCGGATTCTTAATATTTACGGGATACTGCAGTCGTTTTTCATACACCCACATCAGTTCATACCTCCTTCCCAAGGCCATGGGCCGTTCACCCAGGTCCAATCCGTGGTCGAGTTCTCCTGGTCCTTCATAAGCGGCCCGTACTGGTCCGTGTAGGCGTTCATGGCCTGAGCGCGAAGGCTTCTCACGTACTGGTAGTAGGCCAGGGCCTCCGTGTCGTTAGGATGGGTATCCAGAAACAGGATGACATCATCCAGGGCAAAGCTGGCCTGATCTAAGGCCTGCAGAATCTGGGCGGCATCGGAGGTGGGAGCCGTTCCCACCTGCATGGCGGTCATGGACGGCGCGAAAAATCTGCTGTGATCCATCATTTACTGACACCTCCCCATCTCAAACGGAAGATCCAAATCCGGGAAAATGGTACCGCGGGAAAATCCCAGGCCCAGGTCATAGGTCTGCTGCCACCGCTGCATGGGCACGTAGGCCATGGCAACGGGGAAACGGGAGAGGTCAAAGAGCTGCTGGCCCATGGCGCCGTTTTGCGGGCGGAACAGGGGAGCAGGAGCGATCCGTGACATATATTGATCCATAAAAGGATACTCCTTTCCAGTTGGGAATTGATCTAATACCATTTTATGAGGGAATGGGGCGGTGGTGACAGCAGGAACACTTTTCCCCCTGTCCACATACGATATAGTACAAACATCAAAAAAAGGAGAATTGAATATGTGGTGTAACAGATGTGGCAATCGGTGCTGTAACTGTAATAATAATACAACGCTTACGGAGTTCCGGAGAGGTTTTAACGCAGGCTTTGGCCGCGGCTGGAACGACGGATTCAACAACGGATTTTCCGCCGGCTTTAACGACGGATTCCAGAGAGGACAGGAGAGCTGCTCCAACAACTGCGGCTGCAACGGAAGCTGCGGATGGTCTGGCGGCCTCTCCACAGCGTTCGTAAACGGTGTGGAAACTGCAAATAACGGCAGCTGCGGCTGCGGAAACTGCGGCTGAGAAAGAACATCAGAATAGAGGAAACGGGCGGCCAAAGGCCGCCCGGAGCGCGAGGGGTGGCACTGCCACCCCTCAGGCTGTTTGCCTGGCAAACAGCCTTTAACAATCCCTGTCGTCTCCCCCCGGAAGGAGGGGCGGATCCGGAGGCGTGTCTTCGCTTTGCAGCTCCTGTTTCTTGTTCTTGACCAGGTGAACGCCCAGAACGATCACGCAGATCGAAAACAGAGCCCGGATGGAAAACGTCCCGAAGGAGCGCAGCAGCCCGTACCACTGATGGGACAGGGAGAGATACCTCATTATTACATAGAAGAAATCCAACAGGTAATTCCACAGCAGCGTAATGCCGAACACGATCAGCACAGCAGCCACGGTGCGGCGGTTTTTCTCGAGCCATTTCCGGTCCAGAAAAGGAAAATCCTTCTTGTGGAACAGAAAATCATCCTCGATGGCGTAAAATTCCTCGTCCGGCAGAGAGTTCAGATTGTGCACGTGGAAAAAGCTGTAAAACCAGATCACCGGCTGCGCGAAAATCAGGGGCGGCAGATCCAGCATTCCGCTGACCGCCCAGATCAGGGCGAAGGCGCCCATGAGGCTGACGCCCTGTTTCATAAAACCCAGGTACATTTCCCCGGCCCCGGGGATCAGGGAGAAACAAAAGGCCAGGAATTTATTCTTCTTTCTCGTCATATAAGTAAACCTCCCAGTTTGATAATTCATAGGACAGCCGGTTCAGACCCTGGGTCAGCCGGCGCGCCCGCCCGTAGAAAGGCATGGAATCCGGATCTCCGGTTTCCGGCGGCAAAAGGGAAAGGATGCCGGGGGGGACGGAACGCTCCCGCTCCATCCCGTCCGGCGCGGTGACGGGAAGAAGGGCGAGGAGCAGGATGCTGGCCGCCACGGCGGTCCCCACTTTCAGGCTGTAGAGAAGGAGTTTTGTGTTCCGGGAAAGAGTTCTGGCCCCGGCGGCCAGCTGCACGTCCGGCTGGCTGCACCGCTTCATCACAGACGTTTTCAGATCCCTGGGCGCGGAGATCAGACACTCCCGCTCCACGTAGCCAGCTAGCTCCTCCGCCAGACCGTCGTCCTCCGCGGCGGCGGAAAGCAGTTCCAGTGTCCATTTTGTGTTTTCCATTATACGTCTCCTCCTTTCCACAATTTTCGTATCATACCCTTGGCGCGGTAAATCTGCGTCTGCAGGGTCTTTATGTTGCGGCCCGTTTTGGCCGCGATCTCGCTGATTTCCAGCTCATGGTAAAAATAGTCCATGGCCACGTCCTGATAAGGTGCTTTTAAAGCCAGGCAGCAGCGTTTCAGCTCCTCCCGGACCGCCTGATCGAGAACCGCGGCCTCCGGGGACTGGTCATCCACTGGGACGGCGGCAAAAAAACTGTCTTCCGTGGGGACGGAGCGCCTCCCGGCCCGTTTCAGATAGTCGATGCACTTGTTGGTGGCAATCCGGCACAGCCAGGCTCGCTCATTTTTTCCGTCAAAGGAGCTCAGGCTTTTGTAAGCGGACAGAAAGGTATCCTGGGCCAGGTCCTCCGCCTCAAAGTAATCTCCTGTGAGACGGTAGCAGATGGAAAAGACCAGATTTTGATACTGGTCGATCATCTGTTCCAGATGTTCATTTGCATTAATGGTCCCGCCCCCTTTCCGTCCTACTTATTATAACGGCGTTTCCCCGGAAAAAACTTCAAAAAAATAAAAATTCTGTTAAAAAATATTGCATTTTTCCCCGGCCTCTGTTTATAATGTAGTGTGAGCAAATGAAGATCCTGTAAAAGTACAAAAGCGAAGAGGAGATAACCCCATGACGAAAACCAAGATTATTTTTTGGGATATGGATTCCATTATGCAGTTTATGGAGATTATCGGCCGTCACGATTACGAGGCAGAGCTGGTGTGCGGCGAAAGGACGGTCAATGCGAAGGCACTTTTAGACGTGGTATCGCTCCATGCGTTTCAGGCATCGGAGCTGAGGATTTTCAGCGATTCCTGCGAGGACCTGCTGAAAGATCTGGATCTCTATATGGAGCAGTACAAACTGGAGCGCGAATTTGCGGCCTGCTAGGCCGGCGCTCTCTGCTCCTGATCCGTTTTTCGCAGGGAAACAGGCTGCGATGCTCCCCACTGAGACATTTGAGAAATTTGACCAGGGGTGGCAAGAAATGCAGCTTGAAAAATAAGAGGAACTGTTGTATAATTGGTTACAGTTAAAAAAGATGTTTGTGATTCCTGGGGTGTGCGACCCTCTTACCTAATTTGAACCTACAGTATGACATAAGGGATTCCAATATTTTTAAGCGGATGTCAGGCCTCCTTTGAGTGGAAGGCAGAAGCTTAAGTGAGGTTGCCCACCTAGCAATGCTAGGAGTCAAACAGTAAGAGACGGCATTTCGGGATTACGAAAGAGAAAAGCGGCGAGCAATCGCCGCTTTACTTTTTTAAAAAGTATGGTAGACTAAAAGAAAAAAAGATAGTGGAGATTAACATGAAAAACCAGAAATTTTCAACTTACATCTATTGGGGCATTACCGCGTTCCTGGTGGTGGCGGCCTGCGTCCTGCTGGTATTTACCATGATCCATATGGACAAGGTGCGCCAGGGGACAGGCTTTCTCATCGACATTCTGATGCCGGTGATCTACGGGGCGGTGCTGGCTTACCTGCTGACTCCCATCTATAACCGGGTGCTGAAGGGCACGGCGCGCTTTCTTCGCGGCTACATAAAGGAAGAAAAGCGCGTGAGGATGGCCGGCAAGGCTGCGGCGACTGTCGTGAGCCTGGTGGTCTTATTTGCCGTGGTCAGCGGCCTTTTGGCGATTCTGATCCCGCAGCTGATCGCCAGCGTCAAGGGGCTGATCGCCTCTCTACCCGCCAATCTGAACAATCTGGAGCAATGGCTCATGGGCATTCTGGATGACAACCCGCAGATGGCCTCCGAGGTCATGGTATGGTTAAACACCACCAGCCTGGAGATGCAGGGCTGGATCAACCAGAACATTCTCCCCAATCTGGTAAACTTAGACGAAAACGCCCTGCAGAACTTAGGCAGCGTGATTTCCCGCGTCTCCAGCGGAGTCATGGGAATTATGACGGTACTGAAAAATGTGTTTATCGGCGTGATTGTCATGGTTTATATGTTAAATATCAAGGATTCCTTCTGTTCCCACGGAAAGAAAATCGCATACGCGCTGTTTCCCCTCCGGCTGGCAAACCGGGTGGTGGGAGAGGCCCGCTACATCCATCAGGTCTTCGGCGGCTTTATCATCGGAAAGCTTTTGGATTCCCTGATTATCGGAATTCTGTGCTTTTTCCTCATGAGCGTCACCAATATGCCCTATGTGCTGCTGGTGAGTGTGATCGTGGGTACCACCAACGTGATTCCGTTTTTCGGACCCTTTATCGGGGCGATCCCCAGCGCCTTTTTCATCCTGTTAGTGGATCCTATGAAATGCCTGTGGTTCATTCTGCTGGTATTTTTGCTGCAGCAGTTTGACGGCAACATCCTGGGGCCGAAGATCCTGGGAGATTCCACCGGCATCTCCAGCTTTGGAGTGCTGTTTTCCATCCTGCTTTTCGGGGGGCTGTTCGGCTTTGTGGGAATGCTCATCGGCGTGCCTACCTTTGCCGTGCTCTACAGCCTGGCGAAGGACGGGCTGGAGCATTTTCTGCGGAAGAAGGGATTATCCTGTAATACCCAGGACTACGCGGGACTAGACTATATAGAGAATGGACAGAAAACGTACGTCAGAAAGCAAGAGGATTAAATGAGAAGGGATTGGAAAGCGATCTGCTGGATCATGGGCATCCCCATTCTGATTGTGGTGCTGATGATCTGCATTGTAATTTACGAACCGATTCAAAACGGGGTATCCCGTGCTCAGGCAGCCCGCGCGGCGGCGCTGGCCCTGGTGTCAAAGGAGGAGTGCGAGAGTTTCCTGGAGGGAAGAACGTCCCATTTCCAGGCGGGAAGTACGGACGAGTGGTATGTAAAATACATGGACTACCTCTATGAAAACGGCTGCCTGGACGAGGAGTACACTCCCGCCACGGCGGAGAGCGCGGAAGGCTACATCACCTACGGGGAGGTAGAACGCCTGGCGGGCGCCATTTCTTCCCAGTTAAAGGGGAAGGCGCGGGCGACGGTGAACAACCGGGAAAAGCCCATCCCTCAGGACGAGTGGTGGTTGTTTTACGACTCCATGTTAAACGTGGTAGACCGGGACGGCCAGGTGCGGGAGGGAAAGCTGGCCCTCTATGCCGTGGGAAATGAGGAGGAGGGAACCCTCTGGAAGGCCTACACCAGCGCCGGAGTCCTGGACTGTGAGGGACTGACGCTGGAGCACTTCGTGGACCGGGAGGGGAAGGCCCTTTACCGGAACGGCAGCCTGATCCGCTTTGAGGAGCCGGAGTCAGACAGCGTGGTCTATGAAAATGTGTGGATCACCGAGGGCGAGGACGGAAAATGCCTGGTTTATGTGGGCGGCATCACGAAAAGCCTGAAGACCGGCTTTGACGAGAAAGAAGAAAAGGAGCTTTACAACAACATCGTAGATCTCTACCTGGACAAGGGCAGAGTAAAGAAGGCAGTGGTGAAAAAGGAACGGCTCTATGGCCGGGTGCTCTCTGTGGGATCGGATTCCATTGAGATCGAAGGCTACGGCCAGCTGCCCTTAAGCCCCACCTTCCAGGTGTTTAAAACTTACGGGAAATTTGAGAAAAAACAGCCGAAGGACATCCTGGTGGGCTATGACAACCAGGAGTTTGTGGTGTCCGGCGGGGAAGTGTGCGCCGCCCTCATTGTGCGGGATTTTGACGCCAGCACCATCCGGGTCCTGCTCATGGACACCGGCTTTAAATCCCTGTTCCACCAGACAATCATCCTCTCCAGCAAAGGAAACATGACCCTCACCTGGGCAGACGGCGGCCAGGAGACGGTGGAGGCTGGAGAAGAATTTTCCATTTCCAGTGAGGAGTCCAGATTAAATAGCGGCCGCCTGATTGTGGAGCCGGAGGCGGGAATGGAGATTTCTGTCCCCAGCGTGGAGCGCAGCCAGGGTACGCCGTCCTACGGCGGCCGGCTGGAGATTGCCGCCCAGGAAAACGGCCTGGTGCTGGTAAATGAGCTGTATCTGGAGGACTATCTGAAAAAGGTGGTTCCCAGTGAAATGCCGGCCAGCTACGAGAAGGAGGCGCTCAAGGCCCAGGCAGTATGCGCCCGCACCTACGCCTATCGCCAGATCCAGGCAAACGGCTATAGCCAGTACGGCGCCCACGTGGATGACAGCACCACCTATCAGGTGTACAATAACATCAATACCGACAGCCGGACGGACAGCGCTGTGGATGAGACCTACGGTCAGATTCTCACCTATGAGGGAAAGCCGGTGGAGGCCTTTTACTTTTCCACCTCCTGCGGAGCCACCGCAGACGGCAGCATCTGGGGCGGCGACCCGGACGCGGTGCCCTATTTAAAGAGCAAGCTCCTGGGCAGCAATCCCAATGGCTACGATTTGAAAAACAACGTGGATTTTGACAACTTTATCCGGGATAAGAGCTATAAGGCCTACGATTCCGGCTACTCCCTGTTCCGGTGGGAGACCACCACCACCAGCGAGATCCTGGCGGAGAAGGTGACGGGGATCGGACAGGTGGAAACCATCGCCGTAAAGTCCCGCGGGGCCGGAGGCATCGCGAAGGAGCTGGAGATCACCGGCTCCGAGGGCGTAAAGACCATCAACGGCCAGGGCCAGATCCGCTCTCTGCTGGGAAACCGTTCCCTCACCATCAAAATGAAAAACGGCAAGACCATGACGGGCCAGGAAACGCTGCCCAGCGCCTTCATCTCCATTGAGAAAAGCGGAAATTCCTTCCATATCTACGGAGGCGGCTACGGCCACGGCGCCGGCATGAGCCAGAACGGTGCCCAGGGCATGGCAGAGCAGGGGCAGGCTTATGACGAGATTCTGGGATTTTTCTACGATGGGACAGAGCTGACGGAGGTGCACTCCCAGCAGTGAAATATTTTAAAAAGAGTTGAATAAATTCCAGAAAAGAGCCCATACTACTAACAGATACAAAAGAGGAAATGAATACTTATCCTCCCCTTTTTAGTCGGTTCCGGCGCGCAGGGCGCGCCGGGGCCGATTTTTTTGTGCAACAGGAGACCGAGTTCCCTGTTGCACAAATGATTTACAGCTTATTGAGATAATTTTTCCGATACTCCCTGGGACTCATGTGGTACGTCTGCTTGAACAGCCGGTAGAAATGGCTGGAGTTTTCATACCCCACATCCGTGATAATGTCCTCGATGGGAATGTCTGTCTCCGTCAGCAGGTAAACGGCCTGCACCAGGCGCCGCCTCTGGACGTACTGGGTGAAGGTGTAGGGAGAATACCGCTTCATCAGGCGGCTGATGTAATAGGTAGGCCGGTTGACACTACGGCAGAAATCCTCCAGGCTGGCGGTGCGGTAGTGGTTTTCAATGTAGGACAGAGCCTTTAACACCAGCTCCTGCTCGTAGGAGCTGGGATTTCCCACGGTTACCTTGTAGGTGAGCTGTGTGAGCTCCAGCATGAGAGCGGCAGTGGTGATTTTTAAAACCCGCTGGCGGTTCCGCTGGTTCTCAGACAGGGTGAGAATGAGGTTTTCCAGGAGATTCTGGGCCTTCGTCATGTTCTGCAGATGGAACAGGAGGAAGGGCTCCTGGCTTCGCGTCCCGTTTATGGTGTCCGTCATAAAGCGGCGGAACATGGTATCCTCAATGAGCATTTCGCAGGGGAAACGCAGAAACTCCGGGCTGATAAGGAAGTGCACGGCCAGATCGCCGTAGGACGCCTCAGCAGTGGAGTGGCGGGTGCCCGGCTGGAGGAACAGAAGGTCCCCTGCCTCCAGGGTCAGCTCCGTGTCCGGGGAAATGATGTGCCGGAGGGTTCCCGTCACGATGTAGCTCATTTCCAGATAGCTGTGGATGTGGAAGGGAAACGGGACAAAGCGTGGGTGTTTCAGGACCGTGACCATATTGGCCGGAGCGGGGATCTCCTCCGTTTCCTCCGTCACCAGATCCGGCTCCGCGGCAAAGTGGGATAGTACGGGACTGTCGGACTGCAGGATGGTCCGTTCCTGACGGCTGATTTCCCGCAGCTGTTCAATAATGGATTGTTTCATGATTAAGCACCTGTTTTCTGGGAAAAATAAGATTAACAAAATTATACCACAGGTTTTGAAAGATGTGCAAAAAAAGACGGGAATTTTGCAAAAATCGTCTAAAAAAGACGGAAAATGCAAAATATGTCACTTTTTTTACAATCCAGGTTCTAACAAAAAGCTGGGAAATTTTGTATAATAAATTCAGAATTCAGAGAGGAGGAATGAAACATGAGAACAGTCTCTGTCAGTTTCAGACGGACAGAAGATGTGATGAATTTTGTAGGGAAGGTGAGCCGGTTTTCGTGCAACGCAGATCTGGTGAGCGGGAACAGGGCCGTGGATGCGAAATCGCTGATGGGCGCTATCGCCATTAGCCAGGCATCGGATTTGCGGCTGGTGCTCCATGAAAGTTCCCAGACTGTAATTGACGAGCTGCTCGCCGGAATTCAGGACTATATCTCTTGCGACAAGAGATCTGCCTGTGCGCCGGCT
>NZ_NFLE01000047.1 GCF_002160755.1 Lachnoclostridium sp. An14 | reverse complement strand
CGGATGGCTGCCTTCAACTTCTCCTCAATAGCGGGAATGTCCTTTACATTGATCGGTTTCCAATTCTTCATAGTCTGTTCTCCTTTTTTCATTTTATGGTTTGGTTTTGGAGTTGGCCCGCAGGCCGCCGGGATACCGCCCGGCCCGGAGATGGGGGATCACCTCCTTAATCTGCTGTTACCTCCGGGATTCCAGCGATGGACGTCGCCACCGACAGGATCCCGGCCAGAACGGACGCAGACGCTACCATCTGCCAGTTGACGTCACCCATGACCGCCGCGGTGCCAATGGTGGCCACGAATGTCTGCGCCATGGTCTTGACCGCCCTAACAGCGGCCGCCTTAGCCCACTTTACAGTGTCTACACTGGGTTTCCATACACAGTTCTTTAACATAATTTTCACCTCCTATTTAAAAAATAAGGCTGCTGCCGCCCCGGCAACCGCCCCTAAAAGTGCATCCACCAACCCGTCCCAACGTTTCCCTGGCTTAGCTTTTAGTGCCGCCACATCCTCGTTTAACTGTTTGATGGATTCGTTCATATGCTTGATTTCTTCCGTTTGCCTGGCCATTTCCAGGGCCAGGCCGTGAACGGCGTCCACGATCCGCTCCACGTCGTCCATCCGATGTTTCAGGGAGGCGATCTCGTGCCGGTATCCTTCAAGGGCCTTTGCAATATCTTCATCTGTCACAGTCTTTCACCTCCTCATAATCTATACCGTGGGCGTTCCTCGCCCCATAACAGATGCCGGAGCCAATCATCCAGCACGATGCCAACCAGCGATACCGGGACCCATAGCAGGAAATACTGCGGGCAAATCTGCCCCAGGATATTCCCCGACAGCCCACTGTAATCCCAGACGCCCCACCCCAGCCACAGATTGACCAGGCAGCCGGTTAGAAACTCCAAGGCAGTCACTATACAGGCCCCCATAAAGGCCTGGAGTTGTAGCGACATATCCCAGGGGATCACCTCGTTGATCAGTCCCAACACCAGAAAGCAGGCACCGCCCAGCAGGAACATAGTCCAGTGGCTATGCCCGCGCCAGACTAATTCGATCAGAACATAGATCAGGCCGCCAATAATGGCCAGGATCAGGTGCTTATGCCCCGTTCTCATCGCTATCACCTCCTGCCATAGCTGCGATCTGCGTCAGGTATGCCTGCAACACTTCTGACTGATACTCCTCCGGCACATCTGCCCCGTAGAATATGGCCGTCACCTCCTCCGCCGTCTCGCAGCCTGCGATCCACATATTAATGGCGTTGCAGTACGTGGTATGATAACTCACGTGCCACATAGCCGCGGTGATGATCGCCTGCATATCCGCCGCACGGTAATACCGGCACGGCTGGCCGTCTGCATGATATTCCAGCTGTTCCACACCAGCAGCCAGCTGGGCCTGCTTGCCGAACAGGTTAATCTGGTCATGTTCTGTCAGTGCAAAGTGCTCTACGCTACCACCTGCCAGGGTGACGGATACGCCGTTGTATATGGCCCTCTCACAGGCCGCTGATACTTCCCGGCGCTTATTCGCTTGCAGCTCCTCCAGTGTTGGCACATATGGCATTTCCGGCAGCTCTCCGGGTTCGTCCGGCGGGTCATAGGTGCTGCCGTCATTGGACAAGTACACCACCTGACCTTCGTCGCGGTATACCGTACCCCAGCCGGTCAATGTGTCCGCCAACACCCCGCCGGCGGTGTAGATGGATATATCGCCGCCCCACTCCGTGACAGACGGAAATTCGTCAAAAAATTCTATTCTAATGACATTCAGGTACACGTGGGACATTGACTTTATTCCGTATTCCTGATCTTTGATTTTTATTTTTTCCATAATAATTCTCCTTTTTCTTTTTGAAATAGCGATTTGCTGAATCTCATCGGGCGCAAGAATACAATGGATTGCAATACCCTGTATAATGGCATCTGGCTGGCGCAAGCTCCTACAAATGGTCCAGGGGACGGCTGGTGGATGATCATATCCTGTGGTGACACCATTACCCGGAAACAGCTGGCCTACAGTCTCACTGACAAAAGTAATCCCCAAACGAGAAACTATTCAGCTGGAGCGGCATCGGCTTGGAAAGACCTTTAAATAGCGATATGGTGGGCGTCTCCACGAAGGACTATACGATAACTCTGTCCGCGGATGAAAAATCATCCTGGGGCTATTCTTACATTTTTTCCTTATCGGAAACCGGCGACCGCCCGGACCGAACAGTCCTTGTGTTACCTGTAGCGTGTGGCCTGAGTTCCAACTGGAACGATAACGCTGTCGTGTCGGTCCACCAAAACGATTTTGTTCGGGTGTCGGCCAACCGCTCCGGCGTGTATGATCTCCAACTCGCCTTCATCTTCCGAAGGACGGTAATATAGCGATAAAGCTCCGGCGAATCACGTACATGATGACCGGTATTATACCAGGTCTGAAATGGACATAAAAATTGGCAGCCTGTGCTGGATCCACGGATCCTACATTGACGATCCCAACAGCTATTTTCAGGTGACGGGGTGGAGCGTTGTACCATACCTATCGTTTGCCAACGTCGAGGATGCCGTGCGTTGGTCCATCGTTATAGGCATATATGACCACAACAACGGAACACCTCGCGAAGGGCAGCTCTGTGTCGGTACCGGCGCGGTACGATACCGGAAACGTGCTGCACCGGGATCCTGGTCAGCTTGGGGATCCTTTTGATATGCCAATATAACCGCGAAAATCTTACGATGCCACCCTCTCCCTTGCCCTCATTATTTCTGTATATTACGCTCCCGTATTTCTCCCACGCAAAAAAGACCGCCTCGTAGCCGGTCAAAAAAAACATATTGACTACCTTATCGCATTACCCTGCCCGTAGTCGTCGGTAGGTATCGCAGACACTGGATGTCTTAACAGTCACATAGATCATAGTAGTTTCGATCTTATTATGCCCCATTAACACCATCAACTGTTCTACCGGCATCCCGCGAGAGATCATGTCACACGCAAATGTTCGTCGAAATCGGTGCGGATGGACATTTTCCACCGATGTCTTCTCTCCAATCGCTTTCAATAAATATTGCACCCCCGCTATTGTCATGCGACTAAACGGGGCCTTCGCTGTCACAAATAGTGGCCGCATTTGCAGTAGATCTTCTCCTACCCTCTCCTTTCTCATGCGCTCGCGCAAATATCGTTTCAAATGGAATTTTGCAACATCGTCCAACAGGCATATACGCTCTTTGTTGCCTTTTCCGCGAACGTAAAATTCCATCTTATAGAAGTCAATGTCCTCCACATTCAACTGGCAGACTTCCGACACACGGAGACCAGTAGCCAATAAAAACTCTATCATGGCCCTGTCCCGGCTCCGATCACAGTGTAACCGCAGCGCCTCCAGTTCCTCCTGGGCAAACGGTTTCTTAATTGTGATTGATACTTTCAGATTCCCAATTTGGCGCACCGGATTGTTGGGAACTAATTTCTCCAAGGTCAAAAAATCCCAGAAACTGGATAAATAATGGATCCGGGTCTGCATGGTGCTCATTTTGATCCCACGTTTTTCGCGCATTACTGCGTAGTAGTAGCGTAGATCCATAGCGGTAATATCTTCCAGGCGTTTTCCGACGAAATCCAGCATATTGTAGATCTCGCGGCTATACTGCCGCAATGTGCTGTCAGCTCGTCCGGTAGTTTTCTTACTGCCCAGAAACATATTGATCTTTGCTACGTCGCCATCCGTGCCGGTCGGAGCCAGTTCGCTACACTCCTCTACCACTTTTCGGCCATGAAACTGGATGTATAGCACGTTCTCCAGCTTTTCCATCTGTGTATCCGTCAGATCCGGCATCATGGCCTCTTTTACGGCTTGTATGATTTTCTCAATCATGCCTATCCCTCCTTTCCCTTATAGCATAAGGGAGTCTGAGATAACGCACAATCACCCGAAAATACTCAATTAAATTGGCATATCACTGTGCCAACTTAGGGCGATATATCGCCCTAATCGTAGAGATCGCACCAGCTATATTTCACGGAGCCGTCTACCCACCATTCCACACGCAGTGTATTTTTCTTCGTGGTGGGGTGCTCTTGGACAGATAACGTGCGAACGGTACGATTGCCGCCTTGTGGACCCTTGACTAATGGATATTCGGTGCTGTCAATATACATAACAGGCGCATTCATGGTGCCGTTGAAACTGACGGAATTTATCCGGGTAGACCACACCGGTAGATATATTCCATCGTGTTTATGGTTTGCCGGAGCTTTATCGCTATATCATCAGGTTCCTATAACGATGTACTGCATCCATATTTTGCTTTGGTATTCTGGAAAGGCGCCCTCGTTATCCATGAGCAGCGCCAAGGAATTATTGGCTCCATTATTGATTATGGACCGCACGGCATAATTCTGCGCCATAGGGACGGCGATGCAGCTGTACAACTCCGCATCGCTATACGATTCTGGGAATGTAATGCTTGCACGGCCATAATAATCAACTAAGCATTCTAAACGACCAAACTGGATCAACACGTTATTGATCTGTAGCTTTTTATACTGAGATACGACAGCTGATTTATTCAACTTATCGCTATTTAACTGAGCAATTTGTTGCCCTAATTGGTACACCGCTGCCGCACTTGCTGGCAAATTGGAGTTATTGGTGGAGGTGTTGGACACCAGCTGCCCTATGTAGCACGCTCCAATCGCAGTGCTGCGAATGTCCTGCGCAAACTTTAGGACTTTTCCCGCAAACACCTTGAAACTGTCTCCCGCTGCTGGAATCGGATACTGGGCAGTGGATGCTGTGAACTCCGATACCTTCGTATCCTTGATATCCCCGCCAGACACATCCACCTTATCCGCCTTCAGCGACTTCACCCACCTGGCCAGCCATCCCAATACCGCTTTTGTCGTTCCTCCGGATGCCGTGATCTCCGGATACTTGACCTCGTTCGTCGGCTCCGATATGGTGGTTTCCGTATTGGATATGGCGCCGCCGTCGCCAGTCACCTTGCTCACCTCCAGACCCTGTATACCTGCCTCCAGTTCCAGAATATCCTCTGTTGTCGCCGCTCCCGCAGGATTGATCTGCAATGTCAGGGATTCTGCCTGTGATACCGGAATACTGACATTATAAATGAACGAGGACGGTGCCACTCCATCGTAAGCAGGCATCTGATCCGGATCCGTTGCTGCTGACACGGAGAAAAGCCGTTCTTCATCGCCATCCATAACATACAAACCAATGTTTTGAATCAAATATTCCGATCCTACAGTTTCATTCCCGAACAACAGCCGGACAGATACTGCCGTATCATTGATCACCTTGACATTTGACGGGATGATTTCCTGTTTCACATCTTGCAGACTTGTCAGTTTTGTATAATCCGTCCCCTCTGCATATGCGTAGCTGGACGTTCTGGCATGGGAAAAATTCAGCGTCAATTCCCCTGCCACCACTTTGGCCAGGACCTGGTTCCCGGCCTCTGTAATTATTGCTTTTTTATATGCTCCCAAGGTTTCCTCCTAAATACTTTGAACAAATGTTCTTGCCATCACTTCATCCACGTAAATATTGCCAGAAATATAATTGGTAACTTGCTGATTAGATATCACTTGCAGATGCGCCGGGATAATATCCCATAACAAGTCATACAGCAGATCCACCGCTCCATATCTGGCCGATGTTACAGATATCGTGATCTTGCTAGCTGCCGAATCAACGCTCATGGAATAATCTTCCCCGAACAGTTCCGTCAACCGACTGCGCAGGAACGGTTCCGAAAACGGAACAATGGTGTTGTACTTCTGCAAGATCCTCTGCCGCCGGTATTCCAGCGTTTCGCTGGGCGATGCAGTAATGTCAAACCGCTGTTCATACAGTTTCAGTGTTGCTTCGTCGCAGGTCTGGATGAATAGATTTTCCCAAAGTTGTGTGACATTTTTCTCCAGATCATTAATTGCGCTCCCGTGCACGGCCATGATCTGCTGAAATTCCACAATCGGCCGGAAATATTCCGGGAGCTGTTCCATCAGATCAGCCGCCATTGATCGTCACCGTCCCCAGAGACGGGATCTGCTGAAGGCTCGCAGTCTCCGTCAGAATCAGATCCGCTGCGGATCCGTTAATAGTTACATTCGACACATTGACGATATCGGGAATTGTCAGGATTGCTGCCACAATGCGCGATATGTACACTACAACAACATATTCGATCTTCTGCCCCTTAATCGCGCTCCCCCAGGTCTGACATACGGAGGTAAGATACTCCCGGATCTTCTCCTCCACTTCAGCCTGGAAGGTTTCCTCCCCGGATACCACTTTTGCCGAGAATTGAATGTTGCAAGCGATATTAAGTGTGATATTGGTAGCCGTCGTAATCGTTACCTTCGCCCCGATCGGCGCCATACCATATCCGTTTGCGGATGGATCAGATCCTCCTTCCTCCGAAGGACAGATTGCATCCTGTACCGCCTGAATTACCCCATCCTCTGCCGGTGTCAACTGATCGCTTAGGATACTGCACAACACGGTACCGCCACCCTGCCAGGCCGGATATACCTGCACCGCCCCAACGCCGTCCATCGCAAGGATGGTGTTCCGGTAGGACGCGATATTTCCCCCAAAATTCGCCACATCAAAAGACGCAAAATAACGCGCTTTTAAAGAATCGTCCGTCTCCTCGTCCGTGCCGGGTGTCACGATCTTGCCAATCACCGCTGACGTCAATCCAGCGATTGCCGTAATGGGAATCAGATTCCCCGTGTAGGAATTTCCGACGACTCCCGCCGTTTGGCAGGTCATCAGGTACACCTTTTTTCCCGTCTCCTCGTCATTGCTCGGATCTGCCTCTACCTGCTCCCCTGAAACAAAGATCACGGAATTCGCGCCATTAATGGTTTTAAATTGGGAACTTTCCGGGATTTCCACATCAAATATTCCTCTGCGCACTGCCGGCGTGGCGGACTTTCTAGTCAATCCGCGTTCCGCCACTCTATAATCCAGCGATACACCTACCGCCGTATCCGCGTATGCGTTCTGTTGCAGTTGGTCCAAAGTGATATAGGTACCTTCTAAAAACCACGCCGCCGGCCCTACCGCAGTCTGGATGATGCTTCCTTCCCTGGTATCAATGCCAGATGGTACTTTCTCCAACATCTGCTTTTCGATTGCTTTCTGCGTGTACCCGCTGAGATCAATCACTGATAACCACCTCCTCCTGAACAGTTCCATATACCGTTTGAACGTCAAATGTCACTCTCATAGCCCCCTTTGCCTCTCTCCTGAATTCGTAGTTATCCACAGACAGAATCCGATTGTCCACAGAAAATGCCTCCTCAATCCGGCGGGGGAGCTCGGACTGAATATAGGAGAAATCTTCTCCAACCAATTCCTCCAACTCTACGCCGAAATTACTGCTGTAGATTTGCCAGCGAAAACGTTCATTAGCCAATATAATTTCTATCGCCTGCCGCATGGCCGAAAGCCCAGTACTGGTGCCGGCGATCTGCCTGGAGGACCAGTCTATAATAAAAGTATTGGTAGGACGGTCCACGTATTGTATCGGGGCCGATATCCCCACCCCCTGCGGCAATGTTGACATATCCGCACCTCCCTTATACTTTTGAGAGCACAATGAAACGCTGGCCCTTTGAAACGCGCAACATGAGAACCTTGTCTCCTACTGCAAGCCCTTCATTGATCGTCACAGTCCCCCCTTGACCTCCCTGGACTTGGGCCGTTTTCGCAATCACTCCGGCCGTCAGGATCAGCGCCGCAGCCGGGATCGGCTGCATGGTTGTCTGTAGCTGCACGGATAGAGGGGAGGCGCTGATCACGGTTCCGTATGCCACATCAGCAGGTTTCTGTCCTTTTACACTGTCCTGCGTTATGGAGTGAATAACATCAATTAAATCAGACAATCTGTATGTCACCTCCCAAATTATCAAAGTTTTTGACCTCCACCGTCATGGTGTGATCATCCCCGTCAAAACTATGCGTTACCTTCTCCGCCAGCAGCAATCTGGAGACGGACAAAGAATCCACCGCACTGAGTTTCACCGGTACGATCATACCGGCGCGGAATCCTGGAACCCCCAGAGCGCTTATGGATAGCTCCTGTACGACCCGGTTATAATATTTCAGATACATCTCACACATCATCTCGATCTGCGCCGCGTTCAGGTTTTCGTCCACTTGATCATAGTATTGCAACAGCCCCCACTGAGCCTGCGTGGCGGTATCTTCCACGATGTACGTATCTGCCATCCCAGTTTCGGAATTTGGACGAACCAGTTTCACCCGGTTATACGTATCGCTGTCAATGTCCCGGCGATACGTAAAATCTGTCGCTAAACTTTTGTCCCCGATCAGTATGTTTGTATACATATTCCGGGTCTCTCTAAGTGTCAGTGCGCCGACATCGTCGTAGAACACGAAAATCTTCCCGGTCATATAAATAGTCTCCGCCAGGGCATCGAAGATGATGTCAAGACAGCTCTCATTTTCCTTGATCAGGCACGGGAATATATAGCCCGTGTCCTCCAGTGCACCACACTGCAATCCAAAATCGGCGGCAATCTGCTGAATGATCTGTCCCAATGTCATGTTTTCGAACGTGTAACTGGCATTTGCCTTTAGGTACCTTAATTGGTCATACGCGGTGTATTGCACTTCTCCGTCCTGGTTCTGTTCAGCAGTGAATACATATCCCTTAAACATATGCACCCCATCAACCGCGAGCTCTACGCTGCTGCCTTCAGGAATGGATATTCCGCCCTGCTCCAGAACCGTAAACGTCAGTTTCGCCGGGGAATCAAACCGGTTGGTTGTTAATTCTGCTTTTGTCTCGGCGCTGGAATAGTCTGTAATGGCGGTCTGCGTGGCTCCCCCTGGGGCCGGGCTGACCGATTGTACCTGCAAGGAAAAATCGTCCATGTTATCACCCCACAATCTGCAACTGGTCTGCCCGGATCCACCCATAGGACCCGATCAGGATTGGGTATGGATTTCCATCCACGATCCGTGATACGGTAGTTTGGAGGTTATTCGCTGTCCCATGCGGCTTTGTTCCGTAGCTGTCATAGCAATATTCTCCGTTGGCAATTACCGTAGCCCCTACACGCATAACCGGGGTCTCTACCGGCCGCGCTGCCTCCGCTGTCGCCTCTGCCGCCTGCGTCTCCTGTCCTGCCGCCGGAGTTGTGATAATGCTCACTGTCCTGGGGCTGTAGTCCCGATATTCCCGAAATGTAATGCTGTAATAGATATCCCTGGGTTCCCCGCCCTTGTCAGTCGTCTCAAACTCTGAGACGATACAGCGCATATTTGTATCATGCAGCCGATCCCTGGAAATAATCAGGCGGATTTTCTGCTTTAACTTCATCGCAGATTCAATCCTTTTGATATAATCTTCCGGATCATCTGAGCTCGAATTAACGTATGGATCCGATCGAGAAGACGGAAAAAAGCCCTCCCAGGATACTTCCTTTAAGGCGGGCTTTCTCTGCACTACGACCTGACCGATGCCAATCACGTCATGTTCTTTATTGTCGGTGGGGTAACTGATGGAAATTTCTTCCGGATTAACCGGCAGCACCATTTTTCGGCTGCCAAATTTCAGATAAATCTTTGCGTCAGGACTGACTTTTGATATGGCGTCGCCTCCTTATCCATGGGCTACCGATGTGTGGGCCGCCCGCTGCTTGTTCAGAATGTCTTTGAGCTTGTCCGCTAAGTCGTCTTCACTGATATTATCTCCGGAGCCTTTGGGGACATTAACGGTGATGACTGGCGCCAATGTCTGCAATTCAATATTATTCATATACCGGCGCTCTGCCAGGTCCCGATACATCTTGACGTCCTCGTCGGAGAGTTTCACGTCTCCATCGACACTTTTGACACTTCCCACCTTTTTCACATCGCCGATATCTCCCAGCTCCCCGGACGTCGGAACCGCAAAATCCCCCAGTCCGCCTATTCCTCCGGCAATGTCATCCAGGCTAAGATTCATATTATCCAGTTTAGAGCCGATGTTCGATCCCATGTTCCCCCATTGGGCTGCTGTAGCGGCAACATCCAGATCCGACATCCGTTTAATTTGGATCGCGCTTTCTCCAAACGTATCATCTACCCATCCGGCCATCTTTCCACGGAAACCGGACACCGCCCCGGCCATATCCGTTCCAAGCAGCGCGTCAATCGCTCCTGCGACAGTTTCTACAATCCCTAAGATTGTATCGAATATATCAAAAAACAGCCTGGCCGTGGCTCCCAAAGGATCGTCCCACACGTTGGCGAAAAATTCCGCAAAAGCAGCTATGACATTCCAAAGAGATGCAAATACATTGTACCCCACAGCGTACAGCGTCCCTAAAACCGCCCCCACAAAACCTCCCACTTCTTCCATGCCAAAGCCAAATTGCTGCGCAGCAATAAGAGCAGATGCCAATAAAACCGCAAGCAAAATAATCGGCCAATGCGCAGCCGACCATGCTGCCGCGCTGGCAAGACCGCTCTTAATATTTGCAAGCCCCGTAAGGATCGCCCGTCTATGTAAAACAGCGTACGCTATCCCAATAGCAGCCAGTACCGGCAAAATAAAATCAAGGTTTTGTGACGCCCACAAGGCCCCCTGCCCAATCGCAGATAAAGCATCGACTCCCATTTCCGCAAGTAACGAGAATAAGTTGATCATCTGCGTCAGCAGTTTTTGACCCTCATCTGAATTCAGAAATTCATTCCAGTCCATTGCAGCTCCCTGCAAACTGTGCTGTACCTGATTGCGAACCTGAGTCATGGCCTGGGACAGTGTCATAGGCATACTATTAAACTGCTCATTGATCGACTCCGCCGACGCAAGCATCGCGTTCTTTACCACTTCGGCGCTGATCTTCCCCTCCTCCGCATATTTCTTGATGGACCCTGATGCCCAGCCCATGTACTGTTCAATGTTACGCGCGATTCCGGGAGCAACATCAAGAATGGAATTCAATTCTTCTCCTCTCAGAGCTCCGGAGGACATGGCCTGCGTCAGCTGGACCATGGCCCCTTCCATGGCTGCCGCACTACCGCCGCCAATCGCAAACTGCTTGTTGACCGACTCCATAAACGCAATCAATTCCTGATTGGAGTTAAATGCGTTTCCGGCATTCAGTCCCATCTTGGCAATGGCATCAGCAGTGGAATCATATGCGGCCCTGGAACGTTGCGCTGATTGATAGATCATCTCATTCAGCTCCGCTGTGGACTGCGCCCCGTCATTCATCATGTTCAATCTGGCATTGGTTTGAGTCAGGGCGTCTGATGTATTCAGGAAAGACTTTACCAGCGCCGTCGCCCCGGTGGCCGCCGCTATTTTGCTCAGTGTCCCTAACAACTTCGACGCAGACCGCTCCGTATCATCTGTCTTTTCTTTGTGCCGTTTCTGATCTTCAATGATTTTCAGCAGTGTTTGATGCTGCTGCTCCAGCTGGACCCCAATCTGCCGGATAGAGCCGATGGTCGCCCCGGCTGATTTCCCCAGAGCATGGGTAAGGTTTTTATTAAATTTGGCCGCCGACTCATTGGCCTGTGTAATCAGCTGATTCGTTCGGCTAACCTCGCTCCCTACCTGGCCAATCGCGTTGACGGTCATAGCTGCGTTCTGGCTCATCAGGTTGGTGATGCTGTCATCCAAGCGGGCTGTTATGGAAATCGCCCGGTTTCCAGCCGCCTCAAAAATACGAAAGGAGGCGGAAAACCCGTCTGTCAATGTTAATGTCTCATTAATAGCTCCTACGGTTCTTCGCCTCCTCGTGTTCTTTCAGTTCTTTCTCATACAGATTCTGCATCAGGAGTTTCTCTTTTAACGGCAGATTCAGAACTTCATGGGGAAACCTTCCATGATCGCACAGCAAGCGCTGGCAGAGCTGTACGTTCAAGGAGTTCCCCGCCATCAGTTTTTTATTTCAGCATCAATGGCCTCGATGGTGGCATCGTCCGCCAGCTCATCAATCTCATTCAGTTCCCGGATCGCGCGGACAAGACGGTTGTATTCGCCCACGGAGAGCATCCGGTTCACCACATCAGCCGGATCTACCGTTTTGTAATAGGCGCAGAGATCGGAGCTTTTCAGATCCGGTTCCACTACGCACGCCTGGATCAGGAGGTTTCCATACTTTTCCCCGTTAAGTTCTTCCATCAGCCGGCCGTTGACCTTCTTTCTCTCCGTGGCCTGCCTGATCAGTTTGTTGTTCGTTTCCTGGTCAATAACCCGGATCACGAAGGGGGCCGGTTTCCCATCCGCCCCCTTTAATCTCTTGGACGGATACACCGTCTTTGTCTCATTTACTACAAGCGGCTGCATATACGCCTTTAAATCCATATCATATCCTCCTTAATTCCCCAACTGTGTGGGCTGGTCATTGAAATAGTTCAGTACTTCCAGATTGGTGTAAGAAAAACTTACCTCCATTTCCAAAAAGTCTGCATCCGCATCCAGCATGGCCACCGGCAACTTCTGGAGTTTCACGTTATACAGTACCACTGTCTGCGTCCCCACACTGGTGCTGGGATCGTCATTGGTAATCTGTAACGTGAAATACGGCAGCCGTCCGGTCTTCAAATAATCCTGGAGCAACCGGATAAAATGCGGGGTTCCGTAGTAGATCGTCATAGATCCGCTCAGGGAAACCCCGGTAGTCTTTTTCTGTACCAGTGTGGTGCCTACTACTTTGAAATCTGCCTCCTGGAATTCTGCATCAGACTGGAACTTTTTCATGCCGAACATCTCGATATTCTGGCCATCAATGGTCATAAACGCGCTGCCGCTCTTTCCATTGAGGGCATCGCGCTCCAACAAAAATGCCATGTACTCTTTCCTCCTTACTCACTCTCAGCCGTTACGGCCACCGTAATCTCCATATAGATTTTCTCAACGCTGTCCACAGGCTGGATGCTGACGTTAATCAATACCGCGTCAACATTGTTTCCGGCCTCCACGGTCACATCCTCAGCGTCAAAATTTTGAATGCCATTGTTGGCCTGCATTTCATTGAGATAACCGACAATCCAGCCCTTGAGCAGGTTCCTGCCAGTCTCGTTGTTGTCCACCTTGCCGATAAAATAATTGGAAAAGTGCTCATAGGTATCATTACAGATCTGCATCAGCACGCGCATGACACGGTTCTTGCTGAATTCCTGACCCTTTTCCACCGTAAATGTGGTCAGGGTATTAATATCGGTGCAGACCTTCACGTTTCCGAAACTGTCAATAAAGCACAGGCAGCCGCTTTCCACCGCCTCCTGCGCCTGGGTGTCCGTCAATTTTGGATTCGCCTCTACAGCGTGGGGATACTGTGCATAGGTCAGCGACTGATAATACAATGCGCCGGCCTCTGCCCCTCCCACCCACCAGGTGGCCTGCTGAGCAGTAAGCTGTGTACCGTCATCCAGTTTAACGCCGTTTTTGACAGCAATGACAAATTCCGAATTGCAGTTTGCCGCCGTATCCCCGGCCATAACGGCCTGGCACTTCTGGCCTACGTTGTTGGATACACGCTCCACAAACGCCGCAAAAGCCTGAATGGTTGTGGAGTCCGTCCCGTCGTATACCAGGATGTCAAACTGATACGGCTCAATAGCTGCCAGAAAATTGGAATAGTCTGCCGTCGCCACCGTCGGGTCTGCACCAGTTGTCAGCGGCTGCCCCGCGCTCTCTGTGATCTCGGTTCCGGTACCGGAAAATCCCACCCATGCGTTGGCTTTTAACTGGGCCAGATTGGTGATGGATTGCTTATCTACCACGGTACCGTCGATCACTGTAGATACGTCATAAGTACCTTCGTCATCTATCTGCTCAGAAATAATAATGCTGATGTCGTTTCCGCGCGCCCCTGGATACAACGCCGTTACAGTCAGCGCCCCAACCGTCGCCTTTGCCTGCACACCTCCGGTGCCGGTCGGGCGATACAGCAAAATTTTACTCGGACCTGCTGTGGTATCGCTCCCCTTCATCATCTCACGCAAGAACAGTGCCTTCTCTGACGTGATATCATAGCCGATATACGGCCTTAAATCTTCTCCGGGGATAATTGTCTGCACTACCCCCGTAGGGCCCCAAGATAACGGTTCTGCAATGGCTACTATTCCACGGCTCCCTACGTTTGCTACAACGCTCCCTTGACTTTTTACATTGATGTAAACGCCAGGAAGTACTTTATTTTGGCTTGTCCATGTTCCGCCTGCTATGCGTTTGCTCCATCTCCTTTCTTTTCTCCGGATTTTCCAGGGGTCAGCACCTTGTCCAGGGCGGCTTTCGCCTCCTGAATGGTGTAGGTTCCATTTCCCAAAATTACCTTGGCAAAATCCTTCTGGTAACCCGCCAAAGCCTTACTTCCCAGCAGCTTCTCGGCGGTATATTTTTTCTCAGCTTTTTTCTGTGACATTGTTTTCCTCCATCACCCTCATGGGGTTCGAATCACGCGGAAGCGATACTCGCTGGCGAATATGAAACTTATAATGCAGTTCCTGATCCTCGGTACTTGCCTCGCGCTCATAGGTATGCAGCGACACGGTCCCGGTACCGTCTGAGTAATCGAACATAAGCAGGTGCTCATCCAAATACTCCTGCACGGCCTGAATTTCCGCATTTCCGCCCGCGGCATTACGCTCCTGAACATACACCACGTCCAGTCCCAAATTCCGAAAATATCTTCCATCCGGTTCGTCTGAAATAGAAGAGGGCATCAGAAATATAAAAAAGCAGGGGTAATCAGTCCCCTGCTGGTTTGGTCCCAAATATACCGGGCAATCATACCCGGCCTTGAGCACTCCTGCGATACTGTCAATTACATTTGCAATCGTAAAGGTCATTTCATCCGCTCCCTCACTCTCCTGTCCAGTTCCTTTCGGACGACAGACCGATATTTCCCTATAGCCTTTTCTTTCATGTACAGACCTGGGACGTAGGTGGTTTTTGTCCCAACCATAATACCTCCCACATCAGGATCAACTCGTTCCAAAAGCCCGCCATTATTAATCAGGCCGGGAACATAGTGTTTATCTACGCGATGGCCGTCATTGACATATGAGGCATACTGCTTGTTGTTGGCAAGCACGGTCTGCGCACTGCCGCCGGTCATAACAGGCTTAGTCTGGCTGTCCAGCTCCCAGTGCTGCGCCATCTGGCCGCTGCGCGTATTTGTCCCGGCGATAGCGGAGCCGTTGGGAGGGGTATTCTGAGCAGCCACCTGCACAGCGGCTATGGTCGCTGCTTCGGCCACCTCTGCCATGATTTTCGGCACATCCTTACCGGCCTTGTTGAGCTCGGCAAAGCGCTTGCGCATCTGACTCCCAAAGCTCGACATCCCATCACCTCACAATATTCTGCTGCAGCAGCCCAACCTCCATATGCTCCAGTCCCGTAAGCGCTCCTCCCACAGGGTCATAATAATGCTGGGGATTGCCCGCAAAATAGCGCTCCGGCTCGCCGCCGCGCCCCAAGGCTCCCCCGCGGGTGACAAGCAGCTCGTCCCCGGCCCGGATATCCGCACTCACATCGCAGGACAACTTGTCCGTGGACTGCACCCGGGCGGCGGTGTCCTGCATGGCGGGGCCATTTTTCTGGCTGCTGTACACCCGGCAGGGAATGGCAGCGCCTACCTGCCTGCGCTCCTGTGTGTCCACATTCCCCACTGTAGTATTAACTACACGGTACACATCCGCTGCATCCGTATACCATCCAGCAAAAATTGGATTGTCAAAAATCATATGGCATACACCCCTCCCATGCCCACCATGCGGGCCATTGTCACCAGCTGGGCCCCATATTGGGTAGCATTCCAGGTGCCCCATTTTTCGGTGCCTGCCGTAATCGCGCTGTTATCGTAACCGATGGAGGTATCCCCCATAGTAGCTGTCTTAACAGCGCCCACTTGGGCGGCCCCATTGGCTACCTGGGACGCGCTGTCAGAGCTGGGTGAATAGGTCTTTAAGTACATGGCAGCAAAATGAGCTACGTACAGTCCCGCAGCGTACCGCCACATAGAGCCCCATCTGGAAGGCAGCACGCTGTCATTTGCCTGGTCAATAAATGTCTGGAGCATGGCTTCCGGCAGGAGTGGTCCCTGCGGATCCCCAGTGCTGTAAAACTGCGGGAAGTCCGTCCGGAACATCTCCACTGTATAGTCCCCGTGCTCTTCCGGCTGCGGCACGTTGGCCGCTGTCTGCTTTGCGCCCTCAAAATATGGGATCATGGGATTGATATAATCATAGGGCCACATGCCGCCACCTCCTTACTTTTTGGGGGTTTTCTTGTCCTCTTCTGCTTTTTCTTTGTTTTTGGCATCTGGCCGGATATCCACCGCATCCGCCTTGTCCGCAGCTTCCATATCCGCTTCATACAGTGCCTTGTCCTTATGCGACGCCGGCGCGGCCACCAGGCCCCCCTTAATTGCCTTCTGGATCAAGCGGCTGTTAAATACATCCTCCGGGATGTCTCCAATAAAATCCTTTTTGATTAAAAAAGACGAGCCGTCGGCCCGCCTCACTTTGAAATTCCGTTTGGAAAGTATAAACATTGCATCCTCCTTAAATCCCATCTACATACACAATGGTTTCGGCGTAAAACGTTTCTGTCTCGGACACGTTGCCCGCGTATGCCGTATCGTAGCAAAAATGCGCCGTGTTCGGGCTGGTCATGGCCCTGGTCAGCGGCACCAGCTCATCCATCGCCAGGTAGCGCTCTTTGTTAGAGTAGACAGCCATGCGGTCATCGGAGCCATCCGCACCGGCGCCCTTGCACCAGTTTGTAGCGCCAATGAATAGGTCGGAGCCGTTCTGTTTAGCCACGTTGTTGTCCAGAAGGAAGGTCAAGATTGTCTTTTCCGCCAGCTCGGACACACGGGTGGTCGCCAGATAGTTGTACTGCTCATACGGCATAATGATATGGTTCGGGATCGCGTCAAGGTCATATTCTGCCTGTGCCCATGCGGTCAAAATCGCATCGTTGATATCCGCCAAAATCTGATCCGGCGTCTTATCCTTAAACTTTGTCGAGGGGGAGGTCGCGCCGTTGGATGCCGCATCGGTAACCAGGACATCCGGATCATTCAGTAATCCCGTACTGTCATAGATCTTAAAGCCAACATAGGTATTCTCATCCATATGTTTGTCATAAGTCATGCGCAGGCCGTCCCGCAGCAGGCTGTCCAGGTTACGGCCGGTCATGTTGCCGCGCTGCATATCAATCCACTGTACGCGGGTGCCGGCGGCAATCATATGGGTCTTAAACAGCCCCTTGGAAAAGTCCGCCTGTACCATCGGGATGCCGTTGGCTGCACCGGCAGTAACAAGATTATCTCCGGAGCCTCCGGTAATTCCATATCCTACCTGCATGGCGGAGACAAATTCGGCCCATCCGCCACCCACCCGGATGGGGATGTCCCTTGTGTATGTAAAACTGGTAAGGGGTGTCCGCACCATCATGTCCCTCTTTTCCAGCTCGGACGTTAAAAACGCCTGGCCGGATGCGATGCCTGCATCGTCCATCGCAAAAGCCCTAACCGGACCGCTTGTATTGCGGCCCAAGTCAAATGTTCCGACATTCTTAAAATTCGGCATTATTTATTTCTCTCCTTCCTTATGCGTTGATAATCGTCATGATCCGCATTTCAGCGATTCCGTTGGCGTCCGCAATGCCTTTCCACTGGCAATTGGTCAGCTGTACCGTATTTGTGGTATCCGCTTCCGCTTCAAATCCGCCCACCACTGCATCCTCATAACTTGCATTGGCCTTTACGCGCAGATATACTGCACCGCCCACGGCCGGCGTACCCTTCTGGCATTTAACATTGACGCATCCTCGTTTCATTACCGGTACGGCCTCCCCGGGGGTATACTGGCCTATATTCTGGTTTAAGTAGTCTGTAGCAGACTTAATCTCGCGTACAGCCACACCCAAGAACTGGGCTGCCGTAGATGTGTCGGTGGGGAGTGCCACTGCCTGGGTGTTTGCAGTATCCCGTACCACCGCCAGGCCAAAAGGCACATTTGCCGTCCCGGTCAAAGGATGGGAATCAATCACGGAATCTGGCTGTCGGGCATAAGATCCCGCATAGCCGTGGGGCATTGTCTTACCAATCGTCTGTCCTCTCATTATCGCTTATCCTCCTTTTTTGTTTTGTGGGGATTGCAGGCATCATACGCCGCCTGCACCTCATCAATAATCTTCTGCTGGTTCGGACGGGAATCTGCGGCCTTCTGCGCATTGTTCTGGGCCGCCTGCATGATCTTTGCGATATCGGATGCACCGTCCTGGGCCGTTACGCATTTAATCAGGGCATCAGACACAGCCACGCGCTGTTTATCGTCCTTAATCCCAGCCACTACCGGGCGCATGGCTTTAAGGATTCCAGCTGCCAAGGCCTTATCCATTGCACCGGCTCCACAGGCGCCGCGGCCTTCGTCCATTTCTTCCGCGGGCACTACATGGGCCCCTTCCGGATCACCGGCGGTCTCCCCGGTCAGGGCCTTGATGGTCTCTTCCAGCGGGTCTCCGTCCGCCTCTTTTGTGGCGGCTTCTTTCGCTGCTTTGCGGGCCATCAGTTTTTCCAACAGGCCATCAATGGATGCATCATCCAGGCTGTTCACGTCAAAAGCTCCGCCGTCCTTCGTGGGTTCCTCTTTCGGTGGCTCCTTTGCTGGATCCTCCTTTGCTGGTAATGTGCCCTCGTCCATTGCAGCGGCTGCATCCTGGGCCATTTTGGCGATTTCGTCCGGCGTTTTATCCTTCACCGCCAGGCCAAACCATTCCAAAAGCTTACTTTTCATAGTTACCTTCCTTTCTGGCGGATTCTCCGCCGGGTGAATTGTATTTGAATCTAAAATAGCAGCCCGCTTCCCGGCTCTCCCCCGATCCACGACTGCTATATGATTCCCTCTGATATTTTTTTGGCTATAGCTCCCATCCTCATTGGGGACATATTCACACTCATATCCGCAGCTGACTTCCCGTTTTCCGCCCTGGATTGCGTCAATCAGCTCCCGATCATGAATGTGGAGGTCTGCCAGGATGTAATCTGCCCACTCGCCGGCGCCGCGCCGGATGTTCTCTGCATGACCCATCTCATAAAGGCGCACATCGTCCGGGCCAATAATTCCAGGCGGGTGGTCATTGGTCACCGGCTTACCCTCAAAGCTGGCCAGCGTGGCCTGAGAAAAAACTTCTTCTGGGCTGCGGTGGACTGCCAGCACCTTCCCGGCCTCTGTCCCATCCAGGCCGATCTCGCTCCCCAGATAATCCTGGTCACCGGTTCGGGCAATCGGGACATTGCGGCAGATCAAAAATCCGTCGTGCGTCTCAATCTGGTTTGGGCTTATGGTGTAGCCGTAATATTGGATCATCAGTCCACCTCCCCTGTCTGCTCTGCCACTGTGCCGGGCTCCCCTGTGGTGTACCGCACCAGCATGTCCTGGATTTTTACGGCATGATCACTCTCATCTTTAAAGATCTCTAAGAGCTGGGCCTTATCCTCATCCGGAGCCAGAAGAATCATGGCCGCATACAGGCGCTGGGCCTGGGCTTCCTCGGCGGCAGCTTTTTCTAAGATGTTTAAAAAATCATCCATCTTTATCACCCTTACTTGTGTAAGCAAAACAATCGAAGTCTATGGGATAAAATGTTAACTTTACCCGCGGAGGTGAATCTCCCCGCTGCTCAAACACAATCTTTTCGACTGTTTTGCTGATTTCCTCGTTCCCAATCCATATTTGGGTTCTATTACCATCACACTCAATCCGGAATTTCGCCATAATATAAGTCCCTTTCTTTCACAATTTTCGCAGCCTCATCATCGCTCAAAATCTCTAAAACTGTTTTTCCGTCCTGAACACATGGCTTGTACCAGTGAGTTCCATCATAGTAGAGGCTGCCACGCTTATTAAATTTCGTTATCACTCAGCGTCTCCTTTATCTCTCTATTCTGTTTCTGGTACTCCACCTGTAACTTCTTGTACACATCATCGTCCGCCCGCTTGTGCTCCTGGAAGGTCTTAAAGGTTTTGTAGGCTTTATCCCCCAGTACAGCCCGATACCGGCGCCACTGGTGAATATCATCCAGCAGTTTCCGTCTGTTTCGCTCCTTTTCCTGGTAAGCCTTAATCTGCTTTTTAGTTCGAGGATCACGGTTCAGAGGATTAAGAGCCGGATCGGAAAAATCCCTGTCTCGTTTAATCTGCTTATCCGTTTTGCCGATGGTGGTATATTTGACTAGGCTATGTAGACAATTATGTGTCACTATGTTATTATATACATAGTAACCTTGCCGAGTTTCAAGGTTATAAACATAACCATCGTAATAGGAGGTTTCAATATGCGTAAGCTTGCTTACGATAAAGCAATCATCACCAAAGAACTTCTTCAATCTTTGTATAGCAAAGGAGTCTCTCGTGCTCAAGTTTCCCGGGACTATAACGTTCCTATTCGAGCGCTTAAACACGCCGAAAATGAACTTGGAGTACCTTTGCCAATTCGGCAAGGACACCGGAAATTTTATGATGTCTCTCCGGTATTCCTTGAAACCCATAGAGAACAATTTGAGAAATTTCTTGAACTTCACAATCAAGGTATGACCTATACTCAAATCGCTGAAGCCTGCGGTTGTTCTCCATCTCAAGTCGGAAAGCTTTTTACCGTTTATGGATATAGTTTTGATACCGCCTACAAAACCAAAGCTGCTCACGAAGCAATAAAAGGGAAAAAGCGCTCTTATGATGACCTTTGTCGCCGCGCTATTGGCAAGGAGCGAAAGCCACCTAAGATGAGCAGGTGGGAAGTCATTTTTAATGATTGGCTCACTGCTAACAATATTCCCTTCACCTACTCCAAAGCTTGCGGGAAATACAATATCGACTTTGCGATTGGAAATTCCGTCGCCGTGGAACTGTACGGGGGAGCCTTCCATGCTGAAGGTCGTGCTGCCGCGCGTCTTAATGAAAGAATAAAATATCTCTTCGACTCTGGTTGGAATGTTTATACTATTTGGTGCCTTTCTAAGGAGTCTACGATATTTCCGGGCTGCCTCAATGATTTCATCGCCTTCCTTGAGCGTTCCCGCAGCGACAAATCCTTCCGCCGTCAATATCGGGTGATTTGGAGTGATGGTGATTTTATTTCCGCTGGCAGTGATGAGAGTGATTACGTTCCCTGTGTAATACCTCCGGCTCGCAGACACGAGGCTCTCGCAAAGTATAGAGCCCCCAGGGACTAAGCAGTTTGGATGGATGTTTAAATATGTGTTCTCCAAACTCTCTGCCCCCGCTGGGTCTATCTTTCCAAACGCCAAAGAAAGCGGCGGATAATCCGGATTCGTGCCGCTTTTACTGTACACCCGCCCTTCCAATGGAGCGCAGACCGGACAGGTACTCCCGATCTTAACGATCTGCCATAGGTCATGATCGTCTGCTGTGAGCACGGCTGCCACCTCCGCCTGCCGGGCAGTGGTCCGGGCGCACATATTACAATAGTCCGATAGTGTCCATTTCCGTCCGGCCTTGTCCGTAAACGCTGTGATCCCCTGGTTTTTTAGCTCCCGGGCCATACGGGCGCTGGTCTGCGTCCATCCAATGCCGGAGGCCTCCTGCTGTGCAACCTGCGTTAATGCCGCGGTACGATATGGATCCGTTTCCAGCCTGGCAATTGTGTAAAAGCCCTGCACCGTCTTGTAGGCCGTTTCTGACGCCTCTGCGATCTCTCCCAGCAGATTGTAGGACAGCTGATTTACTGCGGCTGTCTGCGGCGCTGTGAGTGTCCTGGCATTGCGATATCCTGCGGCATCTTTATCCGACCGATAAAAGATCTTCTCGATCATCTCAGGAACATACTCCCAGCACTCGTCCTGCATGTTCTGCAGAATCTGCTGCACCCGTTCCAGGGCGGCGACCTCTGCATAGTCCACATACCCGGCGGCGCGCTTGCGGGTTATCTCATCAATGATCTGACGCTCTGCTCGCAAAAAGAGCTGCCGGAGAAACAATGTCAGGTCTTTGGTTTCGGGCGGGCGAATAAGTTTAATCGCCATGTAAAACCACCTTTCCCAATACTTTTGAGATGTCTTCGGAAATTTTGGAGATATCAGCGCCCGTGTCGACATTTACATGTATTTCCACGGGGAAAGTAAAGGTAGAAGGATCCAAATATCCCAGGCTCTCCATGCGCTTAAGATCACAGGCTTCACGCTTAGGACAGCACCTGCACCTTTTACACGTTCTTGACAGCCCCATATTCCTCCACTTTCCCGCAAATAGAACACCGCCGCACATATCCCTTTTGCTTCGGGTCATAGTGTTTCACATAATGATGTTTACAGCGTTTTTGTCTAATCATTTTCAAGATTCCCATGTTTCACCCCATTTTTTTAAAGTATAGATTAGCTCCTCAAGAAGAAGAGAAAGTTCCAGCTGCTCTTTCTTAAAACCACCTAGAATCTCGATTTCTTCCCCGTCTATGCAGAGTGTCCCGTCTTTGAATATCTCTTCTTTGTCCTCAAATGGCATTTTGCTCCTCCCCACTCGGCTCCCGCGGCTGGTTCCCGGCCATTTCCAGCCCTGCCAGCGGGTCAGCCATCAGTTTGCTGTTGGTATACGTCTGCCCGCGGGCGGCCTCGATGGCCTCATCGGAAATCTTGCTGAATATTCCGGTTTCCTCGCCCATCGCCTTCAGCTCCTGCATGGCTGTAGCCGCATCCATTAAATCATTTTGATATACGGACAGGATGGATGCCGTATTCCGTTCGGTGATTTCGGACTGTTCCTTGGCATCAGCGGTCTGCATTGCGGGGAATTTAATGTCCAGATCATCCGGTATCACTCCCCAGGCCGACAGCGCCATGATAGGCAATAAACGCTCAATAATAGGTCGCAGGTCATTTTCCCGCAAGCCGTCTATGTAATCATAATAATTCTGCATGTCGGCCTCTCCGGTAGCGTTTAGGCCGGCAGGAGAGCGACCGAAGAGCTTTGTTACCGGTGTTCTGGCAGCTCCAGACACATCCATCATCACCCGATCATATACCTCTGGCAGGCCAGTAAAGGTATACTGCGTGTTATGGATCGCATCTCCCTTATTGATCACTCTGGTACCAAAATTACTCTCCATGACAGACTGTGCGGCCAGAACATTCCAGAAACGCCGCTGCATCTCCGTATTGGCGGTGCCCAGCAGCTGATCCAGTCCATCCGTCTCCATGTAATTAACATTGGCCCGGAAGGTCAGCGCTGCGATATTGGCGGCTACATTGTCCCGCCGGACAATCTCGTTATAAATCGCCTCAAGCTCGCTCTCTCCCCAGTAGACTTCCGTTACCTGCTCCAACCAGGGGAGCTCCCGGCCAATAAACCGGATGATCCGGCTGTGATGTACTCTGGCCACCATGTATCCGGTGGTATCGTCCCGGATCGTGTAATAGGCAGGCAAACCAAAATCTAGGTCAGATGGGTCTGTCACCAATTCGCCCTCCGGATACACGCCGGACCAGCGGTCAAGGATTTGGAGGCCCAGGAAAGAGCCGGGAAAGACCATATCCAGATCCAACGGCTGACTTAAATCATTTTGGCCCTTGATCAGGATCACACCAACTGCGCCACCGTATAGCCTCCCCCAGTACATCCCCAGAAGGAGCTTTTTCCGTAGCTGCGTCCGCCGCTCCAGCTTTGTCATTTGGTCGATGTATTTCGGGGGCACTCCGGATTTAATCTCGTACCATTTCCGGATCATGTCATTGGGGATCGTGGCCACGATATTCTGCACGATCCAGTTATCCCGGTACAAGCTGGTCAGCAGCTCATAGTTCTGCGTCATCCTGGTCATGGGGTACGTGGTGGCCTGCAAAAGGTCCATGGTCCCGAATCCGATCCGTGCGGCAGGATTGGAAAAGGCATCCATCGTACTGACGGGCGCCTGCCTGGTGTTGTTCGATTTTCTTGCCCGGTCCAGGGCCCGTTTTCTCTTGGCCATATTACACTCCTTCATTCGGCGGGAATGGACTATGCAGAAACGCAATCATATAGGTCATTGTTTGCAATCTTGCCTCTTTCTCATTCCCCGTCAGATCCAAAAACTTTTGATACGCTCTATACTGTATTTCTACAGCCTGTATAACCGATAGAACCAACTCGCTGTTCAAAAAACTCACCTTTTTCTTCTCACCATTCATGCTCCAATCCTCCAATTCGGCAATGAATTTACCTTATACCGGATCGCGTCCGGCCCATGGTCTAATAGCTTTACTGGTTTTTCCTCTCCCCTCTCTGCAGCCTTATCGTCCCATACATAAGACTGCATCTCCGCAATCAGACCTTTGCATTTTTTGCGGTTAATGCGGAGTCTTCGTTTCGCAATGAGTGCCCCCGTCTTGCGGATACCATCAAGCACATCATTGTCTGCCTCTTTTACTACCCATCCGCGGCTCCTCAGCTCCTGAATGAAAGAGGCAGCTGAAGGGTCAACAATAATCATGCACTGGTCTTCCGGCTGCGTTCCCATAAACACCTCCATATCATCCGCATATTGGGAATCTGTCTTTTGCGGATTTGCCGACCGCCTGGCCTCCTCTGACCGGCTGTCCCAACGGTATTCGTCTTCCACCCACAGGACTTCCCCATCATCCCATATCTCATAGAATACACAGGGATTCGTAGTGCCGTAGTCAACTGCAATGCTTTTGGCGGACACGTGCCTAGTACGCTCCTCCAGTTGGTCATACATATTAGCGTCTGTAAACATCGTGTATATCAAACCTTCGGCGGTTTTCCAAAGTCCCTTGATATACCGCAGATAGAACACGCCGGCATACATACTCCGGTACTTAGCCTTAACTTTCTCAGACAAGCTCAGGTTATCGTCCATAGTAAAATGCAGGTAAATGAGTTTTTTCTGTCTGCACTTATCAATCCAGTTAATTTTGAACCAGTGCAGCGGCCCTCCTGGGTTACAGTTAAAGAACCATTTGGCGCCTTCTACTGAGCATCGTCCAGTCGCCTGGTTGACAAAGGATTCCGGCATCAGTGCCACCTCGTCAAAGAACGCGCCGTCGGCCGTGATGCCCTGCACCAGATCCTGGGAGCCCTCGTCCTTGCCGCCGAAGATGTAAAAGTAGTTGGTCACGCCTTTTCTGGATACTTCCAGCATATTCGGCGTTTCGCCTGATATGTGGTGGGTGCAATGATAGCCTCTGCTGCGCAGCATGGTTATCAGGTTCGTGAGCACGTTGCGCTGGAAGGAGCTGATGGTCTTTCCAGCCATTATAAAATTCTCGCCGTTGAAAGACGACATGGCCCAAAACACAAAAGAAAGGGACATGGAAACGGTCTTTCCGGACCGGATCGCGCCATCAGCTATAATTCCATCGTAATCTTTCACCGGGCTGTTTTCTGTCCACCAGTTCAGGACCATCCGCTGTTTTTTAGATAATGGCTTAAACTTAAATATCGGTCTGCGGGTCTTCATCATTTTCTGTCTCTACTCCTTCCAGGGGCACTGCCCCAGCCCAATCTTCCTGCCCGGATCCTTTCAACGCATCCAGGAATCCATCGTCCTCTGTTTCTTCCTCTACGCCGAATCCCGCTTTTGCCTTCAAAGTAGCAATCCTCATTTTCTGTTCCTCTGTGGCCAGATCCATATGATCGGCCAGCCAGTCAAGGGCTTTCAGGCGGTCCATAAGCTTGATACTAGCTCCGTCCTTTCCCTGTTTCACCTCGGCGATCAGGGTACCATCCACCTGCGATGACTCGCGGAACCGGACAGTATTTACTTCTTTCGTCAACGGGATCTTTTTGCCGGTTTCAGGATCCTTCACCTCAACCGGCCCGAAAGCTCCCATGACCTGAACCCGCTCCCGGCCGAACTCCACGAAATCTGTAATGTCCGAAAAGGCGATGTCCATGTACTTCTGGAAAATATCGTGCTCGTCCAGCATCTCGCGATTGAGACGTGCCTGCTTGAGGCTGGTGATCTCGTCTCGAATCTTAGCATTTTTTAGCAACGCCGATCCGTTGGCCATGGCCGTTTCATAGCTGCAACCATAGGCCTTCCGATATGCTTTCGTGGCGTTAAAGCACCGAACATACAGGACGCAAAAAAGCCGCTGCTTATCGGTCAGATCCGGATTCTCCATCACCTGATCCACCGCCTCCGCAACAGCTTTTCTTTCTGCCTTTCTCTTTTTCGCAACGTTGCGTTTTGGTTTTTGCAGCGTTGCATTGCCCCACCCATACCGGTTCTTCCAGCTTCGAACCGTCCCCTCTGGAACGCCCAGGGCCTCGGCGATCTCAATCAACTTTTTCCCACTCTGGAACATGGATTCTGCCTGTTCCACGCGGGGATCCGGCGCTCTTGGCAATATCACCACCTCTCAATCGCTTAAATCATGTGCCAAAATTAAGTAGCAGGGGCCGGACTCGAACCGGCGCTCTCCGGGGCATAAACCCGGCAAGGTTCCAACTCCTCCACCCTGCGTCAACAATTTAAATCCCCCGCCAGGCTGTGACACCTGACGGGGGATTTTTCTGAGGAGGGCTAAATCAATGGGTTTATTCACTGACTCCAGTTTACACTATAACACTTTGATTCGTAACATTGGTAACAATCGTAACAAACTTTACTTTTCTGCCATAAATCTTTGAAATTCCATTTTTACGCTTGCCTCTGTCGCCTTCCGCCCCATCTTTGCCGCTACCTGCCCCCAGGTCATCCCCTCAAAGACTTTGTAGCGGATGATCCGCTGCATCCTGGGCGGCACCGTCACCAGCCACTCCTCCACCTGTATCTTGATCGCCTCTGCGGCGGCCTTACGCTGCTCCAGGATGTGCTCCTTCCGGTCCAGTGCATCGTGATCCAGGGCGTCATAGGGCACGCCGTGAATGGTGCAGCTGATCTCACCAAAAGGGAAATCATAGTCTGACATCCTGACCTTATCCGTGACGGTCTCCCGCCGGCGGCGCTGGAGCCTCTCGATTTCCTCCTCAGTTTCCTTGACCAGCTCGCAGGCGTCTATGTACTGGTACAGTATCTGCTTGTCCACCGGCATCACCTC
>NZ_NFLE01000046.1 GCF_002160755.1 Lachnoclostridium sp. An14 | reverse complement strand
TGACGTTTTCGATTTCCAGCTGATTGATTTTCATGGTCATCTTGACTTTTCCTCCTCTTATGCCCTACAATAGGCTTGTGTTTATTGATTCATGGCCCTGCCCGGTTGCCGCCGGCGGGCCTTTTTCATTGCCTGCATCGCCTTCCCGCGGCCATTTCCCCAGCCGTAGGGATTAAGCCCCAGCTGCTTGGCTGCTCGCAGGGTACCGTTTTTGCGCTTGCTCATGGTTCCGCCTCCTCAAATCTGCTCGATGACCGACTTGGCGTCATCGAGATACCCATCTGCTTCGTCAATCATCTCGATGTATGCCTCCATCTCCTCGCCCCGCTCACCATACCGGAAATTATCCGGAAGGTTTTCGAGGGATTCCCGTTCTTCCTCCCGCACCTCGGCCAGGATTTCCTGGGCTTTGGCAACCAGATCGAACGCCTCCTGAAGGCGTTTTCTTCGTACCTTGTTCATAATCTACCTCCTCTCACACGCCGCACATCAGCGTATAGGTCAACGCCCCAGCCAGCAGCGCTATTATGATGGTCTGAACCACGTTCCACCTCCGGGCCTCCTCCAGCTGCCCGTGGAGCTTGTCCACGTGGCGGGACATCGCCCGCCACTTACGGGTTTCCACCACTTTGCATTCCACAGTTTCCAATGTGTTCACCTCCCTACAATAAAATCCCGAACCTCTGACGCCATCAGATCCCGCCCCAAAACAATGCTGGCTGCCTGGATCGGTGAAAGTTTCAGTAACCGTCCTACCGCCTGCAGCTCCCGGAGGGTGAATGTCTCCGGACGGCGTTTTCGTGTGCGGACAGTGTCCATGGACACGTTCAGATACTTTGCCATATAGGCATCATCAATCCCCTGGCGCTCCTGGTTCCCAACGATGCACGCCCGAACAACACGGGCACGTTCTTCCTGGTCAGACGTCTTTAATTTTGGCATTTACTCACGCTCCTTTCTTTTTGAGTGTCATTAAAGACACTTTTTAATTAAAAAAAATATCCACCGGAGATTCCAAATGAAGAATTTTTACGATTGCCTGGATTTCCTCTAACGTAAACTGCGACATACCTCTGCATTTTCTATAAAAAGCAGAGCGGCTTATACCAAGTTCCTGACACATTTTTTCCTTACTGACTCCCCTTTCCTTCATTTCCTTTTCCAGTTTTTCTTTGTCCAACCTCTATCACCGTCCTTTCTAGTGTCATTTAAGACACTTACAGTATATTACGATCAAGTCCCCTTGTCAATAGTTTTTTGTCTTTTAAGACACATTAACGTTGCAAAAAAGACACTTTTATGCTACACTCATATATAAGGAGGGTCTATACAATGTCCGATATTGGAAAGATAATAAAAAAATTGCGTATCCAAAATAATATGACGTTAGAACAGCTCGGCGATAAAGTCGGTGTTGGAAAAAGTACAGTACGAAAATGGGAAAATGGAATGATTGCCAATATGCGGCGTGATAATATTGCAAAAATTGCAGAAGTATTTAATGTCTCCCCCGCGTACCTTATGGGATGGGATAGCAACGTCGCCCCCATATCTGGAGGCACTAAGCAGAAAAAAATCGGTGTCTCAATCCCGGTTTTAGGGAGAGTTGCCGCCGGCATCCCCATAGAGGCTATCGAAGATATTATAGACACGGAAGAAATTCCTGAGGAAATGGCCGCCACCGGCAATTTTTTCGGGTTGAAAATCCGCGGGGATTCCATGGAGCCCCGGATCAGTAGCGGAGATGTTGTGATCGTCCGCCAGCAAGATGATGCGGAATCCGGTGACATTGTGATCGCCACCGTCAACGGAACGGATGCCACCTGCAAGCGTCTCCGTAAGTACCGAGATGGCATTGAACTTATATCCAATAACCCTGCTTACAAGCCCATGTTTTTCAGTAATAGTGAAATCACAGAAATACCAGTTCGTATACTAGGTAGGGTTGTGGAGCTTAGAGGAAAATTTTGACCAAGATTGAAATGGCCTATATTAAAGCAAACAGGAGGTACTATGGGATTATTTTTTAAAAGTGCAGATGAAAAAGCTGCCGAACAACGAAAAAAAGATGAAATCATGGAAAAGGGTACATCGTACATGGGATACCCATTGCAGAATCTTGGCCCTATCACATCCCAATCGGTCGTAACCATAAAAATGCACCCCAACGAACAAAAAATCAGCCTGGTTTCTGGAAAAAACAAACTTGAATTACCGTATGACCGAATTATTGGATTTTCAATAAATGATGCCGCAACACTTTCATCCCAGAAAATAAGTGTTGGAGGAATGCTAATAGGAACAGCCCTTTTCGGAACTACAGGTGGAATTGCAGGTGCATTACATAAAAAAGGCAATTCAAAAATTTCTTGGATCGGAACCCTTGTGTATGAATCAAAAGATGGTGAAAATAAAGAAATAAACTTTTTGACATATACTATAGGAAATCCCGACAAGAAAACATTCCAGATGAATCAATTTGAAATGCTAATGAACAAAATAGCAGTACGACGATATGAAGGAACTACATTTGAGTTATAACTACACCAACTTGCAAAACCTCAACAAGAAAGCAAATGCCATATTTATGGACACACGAACAGGATTTAACACAAATAAATACGAAAAACAGGTAGATGCGTTTGCTATGAATTTACTCGTTGGAGATGATATTTTACTAGAATACCGCGACCATACCACAGAACAATTATCCCGCTTACTTGGATATGAAAAAAGATTAATTGAATTAAGGCTGAATCAGCTTGTGACATAAAAAATAAAAGCACCTCTACTCTGAGGCGCTTGTTGAACGAATAATAATATTAATCGGCTTTGATGTGTCAATAATCCCGTTCATCCAGGAAACCGGCTTGTTTCTGGTATGATGGAACTGCTCTATCATTGCATCCCCCAGTGATTCCAGCAATTCCAATACCGTAGCACGTGAATGGATCCCCCGCACAAGGTTTCCATCAATATCTGTAAACTCAAACGTGGCTTCTATCTCATTGTAATTGGCTGCACAGCCACACCCCACGCGGGGCGTGTGAGTAGAAATTTTCATGTGAACACTTCCTTTCAAGGCGAGGATAACACCATGCAAACTTTTGAAAATTACCATAAAATATATTTATATATCGAACCACTTGTTGACGATGAAAAAGATGCAAGAGAACGGATGCACCTTTCCCATCTCTTTTGTTTTTTGGAAGATTACCTTAATCTTACCATAAATCAATACGATCGTGTCAAGGAAAATCATGACAGTTTAAAAAATTATGCAGAAAGCAAAAAAGAATTGCATCATTGTATGAATATTATGTTCGGCGATATTCATTTTATGTTAATTTCTATGGAAAAAGCCTACTCTTTGTCAATGCGGATGTTAGAAATTCTAAAAGAGAAGGAAACTGTAAAAGAAATAAGAGAATCTAACGCATACAAAACAGTAAAATTCTTTCGCAATAATTTAGAACATATGAATGATAAATTAACTATCGAAGATCACAAGTATCGGGAATCCTGGTATTCCAGTGACTATCACACCCATTGGTTTGCACGTCAATGGGGATCGATGCACGGTAATACAATCAAATTGGGAAATTATTCCTTTTCTGTGGAAGAAACTTCTCTGGAGCCATTATTAAATATTTATCACAAAATTTTTGGCATCATTACCGAAAGATACATTATACCAAACAAAGAAGTGGTTGATAGGATATTCAAAGGACATATGCCCCTAGAATGGTAATTCCTTTGTCTTTATGCAAAAACCGCCCGGTGCTACCAACACCGAACGGCTTTCACATAGATTCTTTTGCCGGATCGCTCCAGCAGAATGATATAATGGTTATCGCAACACCCATTATATCATCCCTGGAGCGCCCCGGTCAAGAGGCGTATTTTTTGCACCCAAAATTCAGGAAAGGAATGATATTATGGCAAAAGCAAAGAAACTTCCATCCGGTTCCTGGCGCTGTCTGGTGTACAGCCACAGTGAACCCGTGACCGATGATCGCGGCCACCCCGTGCTGGGTAAAGACGGTAAGCAAAAGCAGCGAAGGATCTACGAGTCTTTCACCTGTGATGATCCGTCCTCCTACGGCAAGCGCGAGGCTGAGCGTATGGCGGCCGAATTCGCGGCCTCTAAGGAACGCCGCGGAAAATCTCCATCCATAACCTTCGGGGACGCCCTGGATGCCTATATCGCGTCCAGAGAGGCTATCCTGTCCCCGCGGACCATCATGGACTACAAGCGCATCCGCCGAAATGAAGTCCAGAATCTCATGCCGATAAAACTAAACAAAATCACGCAAAGCGATATACAGGCTGCTATCAACATAGAATCGGTCCATCACAGCCCCAAAAGTGTGCGCAATACACACGGCCTGATCTCTGCCGTACTGGCCCAGTATCGCCCCGATATGCGCCTCACAACGGCCCTCCCGCAAAAGGTTGCGTCAAAGCTATATATCCCGACTGATCAAGAGATCCAGATCCTCATATCTTCTGTGCGCGGGACTGCCCTGGAGCTCCCCGTGCTGCTCGCAGCCTTCGGGCCTATGCGCCGTGGTGAAATCTGCGCCCTGGACAGTAGCGATATAGACGGCAACCAGGTGCACGTCTGCCGAAATATGGTACTTACCCCTGCACGTGAGTGGACCATCAAAGCGCCCAAGTCTTACGCTGGAGACCGCTACATAGAATACCCTGACTTCGTGGCTGAAAAGTGGAAAGGCATCACCGGCCGGATCACAGAGCTGAACCCCAACATGATCACGGAGAGATTTGCCACAGTCCTGCGCCGTGCCGGCCTGCCTCACTTCCGGTTCCACGACCTCCGGCACTATTCCGCCAGCATCCAGCACGCCCTGGGAATCCCGGACGCGTACATCATGCGCCGTGGTGGCTGGAAGTCAGACTCCACACTGAAGAACGTATACCGGCACGCTCTAAGCGATCAGACCGTGGCCATGGACGCTGTGGCCAACGCTCATTTTGATGGGCTATACAACACAAGATGCAACACAATACAAAAAAACCCTTGATTTCTCAAGGGTTTTCTACTGCCGGCGACCGGAATCGAACCGGTACGGGAGGTAAGTCCCGCAGGATTTTAAGTCCTGTGCGTCTGCCAGTTCCGCCACGCCGGCATTCATATAGAAATATGAAAACGGGTCATCCCCGTCAATGGATGGAGGTGGATTCGAACCACCGAAAGCACTGCTAACAGATTTACAGTCTGCCCCCTTTGGCCACTCGGGAACCCATCCATATTTGCTTATTCAAGCGACATTTAGTGTATCACAGCGCCGGACAAAAATCAAGCCTTTTTTTCATTTTTCTGGCCTGGCTTTTTCTGAACTTTTCTGACCAGGTCTTTGATCCACGCCTCTGATCCCCTCTCAGATCCGGCGGTGTTTCTCCGGGCAGGCTGCCGCCCGGAGCGCCCCAGATTTTAATACGTGATCTCGATGGCGTTTTCATAGGGATTATTGTAGGTTTTCACATAGATGACCGGCACTCCGCTGCGGCTGCGGATCAGGCTTTCCACCATGATAATGGGCGTGCCCGGCGCCAGCTCCAGCTGGGTGGCGTAGTGGGCAGGCAAAAGCATGGGCACGAACCGCTGGGTGATCGTCCCCTGTTTCACAAACCCATTCAGATCCAGAAGATGCTTTAAGTCGTTGATGTCATCGTCGGAAATCAGGCTGCGCACATAGTAGATTTCCTCCACGCTCAGCAGCCGTTCCCCGATATGGTTTACCCGCACAATGCGCAGGATTGCCTCATCCTCCAAAATGTCCAAAAACGGGGCGATTTCCGGAATCTTCTTGATGTTGAAATAAATCATCGTGGATTCCGGCTCCTCCGCCAGAATGGAGCCTGTGGCCGTGTTCTTCTTTATGGTATTTCTGGCCGCCACAAAGGTGCCTTTATTCCCGTTGCGGTAGAGAAACCCTTCCACCACCAGCTCATCCACAGCCCGGCGCACCGTCATGCGGCTGGCGCCGTACTGAATCGCCAGCTCCCGCTCTGACAGAATGGGGGAATTGGGCGGCTGTTTCTCGATCTCCTCCAGCAGACGGTTTTTTATTTCCAAATATCTCGGAGCTCCCAAGCGCTATCTCTCCTTTTTCTCCAGTAAATACGACTCGATAGCGTGCAGAAGACGCCGTGCCCTCTTTTTCGCTCCCCGGTTCATGAAAACACTGACAATTTTGTAGTTCAACTCCAGAGATTTGGAGCTGCCCACATAATCCTCCGTGTAGTCCACCCAGATGCCGCCCTCCGGGTCCTCCTCGATCACGTATTTCAAACGATTGGTGCCGCCAGAGGAAATGAATTCCGCCTCATAGCACCGGTCCGCCGTCCACTCTGTGATCTGTACCTTTACGCTGCCCGCGCTGCCCATACGGTTTTTCATCCGTTTCTCGTAGCTGTATCCTGTTTGGATCTCCTCCAAAGCTACGGGGCTGCCTGTCGCCTCAGACGCGTCATAGGCCACCGATTCCCGAAGCTGGCCGAAAAACTCCGCCGCTCCCACTTTCAATTTTTCTCTGATCTGTATCATACCAGTCTCCTCCCATGCTGTCCTTTTTCTGTTCCGTCCTTCTCACCAGGGTTTCATGCTGGAAAACGGCTCTGCCGCCGGGCAACTGCGCGCCCGGCGGCCTTCCGTTCTTAAAATCCGTGATTCTCCGCCAACTCCTTAAACCAGAGGCCAGATTTCTTGATCCGTCTCTCCTGGGTCTTTAAATCCAGCTCTACCAGTCCATAGCGGTTTTTATAGGCGTTGAGCCAGCTCCAGCAGTCAATGAAGGTCCACACGTGGTAGCCGATGCAGTTGCTGCCCTCCTCAATGCCCTTTGCCAGCCAGGTCAGATGATCCTTGAAAAACTCGATCCGGTAGTCGTCCTGAATCTGGCCGTTTTCCCGGAACCGGTCCTCGTTCTCCACGCCCATGCCGTTCTCCGTGATCATCCACTCGATGTTGCCGTAGTTGTCCCGGATGTTGATGGCGATGTCGTAGATGCCCTTGGGATAGATCTCCCAGCCGCGGTAGGGATTCATCTTCCGTCCCGGCATCTCATAGTGGTCAAAATAGTATTCCGGCATGAACGGTGCCTCCGGATTGGGCATGGACGCCCTGGCGCACACTCTCACCGGCTGATAGTAGTTTACACCTAAGAAGTCCACCCGGTTCTCACGGATGGTCGCCAGATCCTCCTGGGTGTACTCCGGCATCAGGTTCTGCTCCTTGATGAGCTCGATCAGCCTGGGATCGTACTCTCCCTTGACCGCCGGATCCAGAAAGCTCTTATTGGCAAACAGCTCCGCGATCTCCGCCGCCTTTACGTCCGCCGGATTGCTACTTCTGGGGTAGGCCGGTGTCAGGTTCAGCACGATGCCGATCTTTCCGCCCTGGTTCAGCTCATGGTAAGTCTTCACCGCGGAAGCGCAGGCCAGAGCCGTGTGATAGGCCACCTGCACCGCCGCCTTCGGATCCACCTTACAGGGGTAGTGATAGTTGGTGAGATAGCCGCACTCCACATGGACAATGGGCTCGTTAAACGTAAACCAGCGTTTCACAATGTCCCCGTAGAGCTCAAAGCAGGTCTTGGCGTAGTTGGCATAGTCGTCCACCACCTGGCGGTTCTCCCAGCCGCCGATCTCCTGCAGGGCCGCCGGCATATCAAAGTGGAACAGGTTTACAAAGGGCTCAATCCCGTTTTTCCGCAGCTCCTCAAACAGATCCCGGTAGTAGGCCGCCGCCTTCTCATTGACCTTTCCCCGTCCCTCCGGAAACAGGCGGGACCAGCTGATGGACGTGCGGAAGGAATTCTGTCCCGTCGCCTTTAAAAGGGGAATGTCCGTCTTGTAATGCTCATAAAAGGTGGAGGTGGTATCCGGTCCGATCCCGCCGTGAAAGCGGTCCGGTTCCTGCTCAAACCACACGTCCCAGATGTCTTTTCCCTTGTCCGCGGGGGTATGCGCCCCCTCGCACTGCGTGGCGCTGGTGGCGCTACCAAAATAAAAGTTATCCGCAAATTTTACCATTTCTTATGATTCTCCTTGTCCTTTTTCACGGCCTTCCGCCACTGGATCACGGAAATGATCACAATGGCCAGGCCGCCGGTGATCATGACCCCAGGATTTTCCGCCTGGGGAGAAATCATGATAAATAAAAGCCCTAAGGTGATGAAAAACAGCTGCCAGGAGCCTTTCTTTTCCATAATTAGTTCTTTCCTTCGATCTTCTTGTTCAGGGCGATGAACTTCTCCGCCAGAATCTTAAAGGCCTCGGCGCTCATCAGCTGATCCTCCGCGTGTACCAGCACCAGCATCAGCTCCGTTCTCTCACCGGCAGCCTCCTTCTGGATCAGGTCCGCATGGGCGTGATGGCCCTGGAGGAAGAACTCCGCCCCTTCTTTTACCTTTGCCTCAGCCTCCTCAAACTTGCCGGCGGTAGCCAGGTCAATGGCCTCGATGTAGCTGCCTCTTGCCATCCCTACGTTGGAAATAATGTTAAAGCAAATCATCTCAAGATCTTCCATGTTCATAATAAACGTCCTCTCTTTCTTCTATAAATTTTACAGATTTCATGAATCAACTCGCGCCGGAGCGCGGCTGCGCCAGCAGCCAGTTTCCTGTTAAATAAGGAAAGCGGGAAAGAAATATCCTTCCCGCTTGGAATTTAAGCCTGTTCCTTGTCTTTCATCCGGTTCGCCAGCATGACAAACGGCGTCCAGATCAGGAAGGATATTACCAGGTTCAAAATCGCCACTCCCGCTGCCAGCACGTTTCCGCCCGTAGCCAGGAAGGCGTAGATGCCGACCGGCATTACCCACGGCACCTGAATGAATACCGGCGGGATCAGGCCTGCAGCCGTAAACATATAAGCTACAGCCGCGCAGATCGGCGGAACGATCAGCCACGGAATCAGGTATACCGGATTCAGCACGATCGGCATACCAAAGATCACCGGCTCATTGATATTAAACACACCCATGGGGGCGGACAGCTTTGCCACCGCTTTGCTGTCCTCTCTCTTGGAGAACAGGAAAATGGCGATCAGCAGTCCAAGAGTAATTCCGGAGCCTCCCATCTGCGCGTAAGCGTCGATGGAGCCTCTGGTCCAGATGTAAGGCATATCAGCCCAGGAATGAGTAGCATTCCAGACTTCCATATTCTGGAGCAGAGCCGGAGTATAGATGCCCTCGATGATGGGAGCCAGCACGTTGGAGCCGTGCAGTCCGAAGAACCAGAACAGCTGTACCAGGAACATTACCAGGATTACGCTGAAGAAACCCTGGGAAAGTCCCATCAGAGGTTTCTGGATCCACTCCACGATCAGGTCGTTGGGGTAGAGTCCCGTAAGCACTACGCAGATCTGCGTAACAATACCGAATACGTATACCGCCACAACGCCGGGGATAATAGCCGCGAAGGCGTTGCTCACTGCCGGCGGAACGGTGTCCGGAAGCTTGATGGTAACCTTCTTCACCATCAGCTTTATGTAGATCATGGAGGCGAGGAAACCTACGATCAGGCAGGTGAACAGGCCGGACGCGCCGGTGTAAGCCTGTCCCATGTAGCCCCACTCTGCCACGCCCTGGAGCACTGCCGCTCCGGAATTATTGACCACCACATTCAGTCCGGCGGCGGTCATTCCGTTTACCACGTCCTGAGGAATCGTTCCCAGGGTGTAATCAAACACAGCGTTCTGATTCATACAAGTCACAACCGCGGCAAAGGCGATAACGCCGCCGGCCACCGGGTTCACGTCATAGGATTTCGCCAGATGATACCCCAGTGAAAACGTAAATACCATGCCCAGGATCACGATGGAACCGAAATACACGTTTCCATTGATATTGATGATCTGAGACATCGCTGCCACGAAGGAGTTTCCTTCGCCGAACCAGGAGTTCGGCAGATCTCTGAAAAATACGTTCAACAGTACCGCGATACTTCCTACCATAGTAACCGGCATGATGGAGATAAATCCGTCACGAACCGCAACCAGGTGTTTCTGGCTGCCGATCTTTGCCGCTACGGGCATGAAGTTCCGCTCCATCCAACTCATAAAAGCGTCCATACTCAAATTCCTTTCGATGTTTTTCTATACCTGTATTCCCTTTTCCTATTACTTGCCAAGGATCTTCAGAGCCTGATCCAGAACCTTTTCCCCATTCATGGTTCCGTAGGCTACCATGTCGATCACGGTAACGGGCTTGTCCCCTGCGATGCCCTTCATCTTGGACTCCAGGAAACGAACCTGCGGCCCTAACATCATGATGTCGGCATTTCCGATGTTGTTAGCTGCCTCCGCGTCGGCAACGGCCCAGATCTCAGCCTCCAGACCTCTCTTGGCTGCCGCGTCCTTCATTTTGTTCACCATCAGGCTGGTGGACATTCCCGCTGAGCATACCAGTAAAATCTTCGTCATAATTCGTGTACTTCCTTCTATGGTATAGACCATTCTTTCATAATTTTAATCATACCATGTTTTTCAAATAATGCAACTGTTTTCTTCCCTTTTTTAAGGATAAATTCCACAAATTTTTCCGCTTTAATCCGCAAAAGCAATACATATATTCCAATTTTCCCCCGTTCAAGTTTGTGAAGTTTTCGTCAATTTAGATTCCATACCCTTTTTTCCACGGAATATTTTCCTGCAAAATATGGACATCCCCCAGGGCTTGTGCTATCATGGTATATACCATAGCAGAGCACGCCGCCCGAAACGCGGCGCGCGGCGTGAAAGAAAAAACAGGAGGAACCAGTAATGAACAAAAATCCAGTAAAAATCGTTACCATCGGCGGCGGCAGCAGCTACACTCCCGAACTGATCGAGGGTTTCATCAAGAGATATGATACCCTTCCCGTGCGGGAATTATGGCTGGTGGACATTGAGGCCGGCCGTGAGAAACTGGAAACCGTGGGCGCCCTCGCGAAACGCATGGTGAAAAAAGCCGGACTGCCCATGGAAATCAAATTAAGCTATGACCGCAGAGAGGCCTTAAAGGACGCTGACTTCGTGACCACCCAGATGCGCATCGGCCGTCTTCCCGCCCGTATCCTGGACGAGCGGATCCCCCTCAGCCACGGGCTGATCGGACAGGAGACCAACGGCGCCGGCGGTATGTTCAAGGCGTTCCGCACCATCCCTGTGATCCTGGACATCGTAAAGGACATCCAGGAGCTGTGCCCCAACGCGTGGATGATCAACTTCACCAACCCCGCCGGCATGATCACCGAGGCCATTTACCGCTACACCAACTTTAAAAAGGCCATCGGCCTGTGCAACGTGCCGGTGAACATGGTAGCCGGTTTCGCCAAGATGTTAGACGCCAAGGAGGAGGAAGTGACCATGGAGCTCCAGGGCGTGAACCACTTCATCTTCGCCACGGACGTGTTTGTAAACGGCGAGTCCCGCTTTGAGGAGCTGCTGGAGAAATACGCCCACCTGACAAACGAGGATACGATCCAGATGAAGAACTTCGTATCCCTGCCCTACTCCCCGTCCTTCATCAAGGGACTGCGGGCCATCCCCTGCCCCTACCACAACTACTACTTCTTCACGAAGGAGCAGCTGGAGGAGGAGCTGGAGCAGTTTAAGACCGGCACCGTCCGCGGGGAAGTGGTGAGCCGCACGGAGGAGGAGCTGTTTGAGCTTTACAGCCACGAGGAGCTGGCGGAGAAACCGCAGCAGCTGGCCATGAGAGGCGGAGCCAAATACTCCGACGCCGCCTGCAACCTGATCCAGTCCATCTACAACGACACCTGTGACATCCAGTACGTGGACGTGCGCAACAACGGCTCCATCTCCGACCTGCCCGCGGAGAGCGCCGTAGAGGTGGCCTGCCGCATCACCGCCGACGGCCCGAAACCACTGGCCACCGGCAGCCTGAAACTGCCCATCAGCGGCTATGTGCAGATGATGAAGGCTTTTGAGCGCATGGTAGTGGACGCCGCCGTCACCGGAAACCGTGACCTGGCCGTAGCCGCCCTGAACTTAAATCCGCTCTGCCCCAGCGACACCCTGGCAAACGTGGTGATCGACGAGCTGTTGGAGGCCCACAAGGAGTACCTGCCCCAGTTCTTTAAAGACTGAATGAAAAACAAAACGTCCGGGACACCGCATTTTCTCTCATGCGGCGTCCCGGACGCCTTTTTATCCACATTTTTCTATGCCGGACTTCCGGTTTTACACATCCATGATTCCGCCCACCCGGCAGGCCAGCAGAATTCCGCTGGTGCCCTCCAGGTCGATCATCACGAAACCGTTTTTCACTTTGTACTCCACCCGGCCCACGTTGTGGCCGTAGCGGTTGGTGTACATCAGGCGGGTGAGCACCGTTCCGTCAGGGATCCCCAGCTGCCACACCGGAATCTCCAGATCCCGGTCCTCCTTGCCATTGTTCACCGCCACCACGCATTTTTCCTTTCCTTTCATGCGCCCGTAGCAGATGTACTGTTCTCCCCAGGCCAGAGGCTTTATGGAGCCCTTTTTCAGGGATTTCAGCTTTTTGTGATATTTCGTCAGATAGCTGTGGTAGTCCATCAGCTCGATGTCCTCGTCGCCCCAGGGATAGGTCCTGCGGTTGTCCGGGTCGGTCCAGCCGCACACGCCCACCTCGTCGCCGTAGTAGATGGTCGGCGCCCCCGGCCAGGTCATCTGAACCAGCACCGCCTCCCGGAACACTCCCTTGTCGATGCCTTCCTCCGCCGCTTTGGCTCCCATGGTGCCCAGCCGCCCCACCACCCGGTTTGTCCTGGTGAGGAAACGGGAGTGGTCGTGGTTGGAAAGCTCGTTCATGGCGGTGAGGAGGGACGGAGTCTGGAGCCTGGCCATATTGTAGGCCATGGACTCAAAGAACTTCGCGCCGTCTCCGTAGAGCTCGTCGCTGCTCCAGTCGCTGTGCTTTTCCATGCCGGTGAGGAACCAGGAAAGCGGTTCCATAAAGGCGTCGTAGTTCATCACCGAATCCCACTGGTCTCCCTGGAGCCAGCTGGTGGGATCGCCGTAGTGCTCCGCCAGAAGCAGGGCGTCGGGATTGGCCTCCTTCACCACCCGGCGGAAATCCCGCCAGAACCGGTGATTAAACTCGCTGGTGCGGCCCAGATCGGCGGCCACGTCCAGCCGCCAGCCGTCCACGTTGTAGGGCGGGGAAACCCATTTCTTCGCGATGTCCAGAATGTACTGGTACAGTTTCGGCGATTCCTCATAATTCAGTTTCGGCAGGGTGTCGTGGCCCCACCAGCCGTCGTAGCTGCCGTTGTAGGGCCAGTTGTCGCTGTTGAATTTAAAAAAGCTCCGGTACGGGCTGTCGGCGGACACGTAGGCCCCCGGCTCGTACTGGCCGGATTTCTCATAGATCCGCTCCCGGTCCAGCCATTTATTGAAGGAACCGCAGTGGTTGAACACGCCGTCGATGATCACCCTCATGCCCCGCCTGTGGATCTCCTCCATCATCCGGGCAAAGAAGGCGTCGCTGGCCTCCAGATTCCTGCGGTCGGTGGAACGGAGGATGTAGCGGGTGGCCTCGGAGTTGTCCATGCCGGTCTCCACTGCCCGTTTTCCGCCGTCCTTTACGATGACCCCGTAATGGGGGTCGATGTGATCGTAGTCCTGACAGTCATACTTGTGATTGGAGGGGGACACAAACAGGGGATTGAAGTAAATGACCTCCACCCCCAGAAACTGCAGGTAGTCCAGCTTATCCCACACTCCCTGCAGGTCGCCTCCGTAAAAGCAGCCCACGTCCATGGTCTCCGGGTACTTCCCCCAGTCCGTCACCTGGGAAATGGGGCGGCCGATGTAGATGTACTCGCCGCTCTCCACGTCGTTGAATGTCTCGCCCCGGTTGAACCGGTCCACGAAGATCTGGTACATCACCGCCCCCTTGGCCCAGTCCGGCGTGTGAAAGCCGGGAGTGATGCGAAACGCGTAGTCCCACCCGGCGGCATCCACAGCCCCCAGGCGGTTATAAAAACAGGTCTCTCCCCCGGCGTCCACCCGGAAATAAAAAAACTCCGGCTCGGCACCCAGGGTCATCCTGTACTCGTAGTAATCAAATATATCATCGGAGCTTCTCTTGTTCATCCGCGCCTGAATGCCCTTATTCAGACGAACAAAAAAAACGCGGTCCACCCCGCTTTTTAACGCACGGAAACGGAGACAGACCTCCTGTCCCTCATCCGGTTCTGCCGGGATCCGGTAATCCTCCGTCTCGTCAGCAAACAATGCCTCTCTGTTCATGGGCATACCTCTCTTATCTCTTTCCATTCTGCCAATCTATACTATTATTTTATCCTATCCAGGGAAATTATACAATAGAAAAGTTTCTGACGTTTTTTAGACAGAGAAAGAGCCGGCGGGGTAGCCGGCTCTTTCAGGAGAAGGTATTTCGTTTCTTATGGGGTGTAGCAAAAACTATATAATGTATTGGGGGGGTTTACGTTAATTATAGTATCATAAGTCCCAAAATAAGTGTGCACAAACATCCAGGAATTCAAAATCTTTTTTTATGCAAAATCACGCCCGCCTTTTTTCCCGTCCCGGAATCGGGGGAAATTTTACACAAAACCCTGGGAAAGTCCCGGGAAATCCCGTGTTCAGGCCTCTTTCACAGACTCGCTGGCCGCGAACAGGGCCTCGAATTCCTCCTGGCCGATCTTCTCCTTTTCCATCAGCAGCTTGCTGCAGGAGTGGAGCACATCCTCGTGTTTCATGATGATGGCCTTGGCCTTGGCGTAGCAGCCGTCCACGATGGATTTCACCTCGTCGTCGATCTCTCCCGCCACCCGCTCGCTGTAGGATCTGGTGTGGGCCAGGTCCCGGCCGATGAACACCTCATCGTCATCACTGCCGTAGCTGATCATTCCCAGCTTTTCTGACATTCCGAACTGGGTCACCATGGCTCTGGCGATGGCGGTGGCCTGCTTGATGTCCTGGGAGGCCCCGGTGGTCACGTCCTGGAAAATGATTTCCTCGGCGATCCGGCCGCCCATGGAGACCATGATGGTCTGGAGCATCTTGTTCTTCGTATTGAACATCTCATCCTTCTCCGGCAGAGGCATGGTGTAGCCCGCCGCCCCCGTTCCCGTGGGGATGATGGAGATGGTGTGCACCGGGCCTACGTCCGGCAGCACGTGGAATAAAATGGCGTGGCCCGTCTCGTGGTAGGCCGTGATCTTCTTCTCCTTGTCGGAGATGAGCTTGCTCTTTTTCTCCGCTCCGATGCCCACCTTGATGAACGCCCGGTCGATGTCCGCCTGAACGATGAAACGGCGTCCTTCCCTGGCTGCCACGATGGCCGCCTCATTCATCAGATTTTCCAGGTCGGCGCCGGTAAAGCCGGCTGTGGTCTGTGCCACACGGTCCAGATCCACGTCCTCCGCCAGAGGTTTCTCGCTGGAGTGGACGTTTAAGATCTCCCGCCGTCCTCTCACGTCAGGGCGGCCTACGCCCACCTTGCGGTCAAAGCGGCCCGGGCGCAGGATGGCCGGGTCCAGAATGTCCACCCGGTTGGTGGCGGCCATCACGATAATGCCTTCGTTGACGCCGAAACCGTCCATTTCCACCAAAAGCTGGTTTAAGGTCTGCTCTCTCTCGTCGTGGCCGCCGCCCATGCCCGTTCCTCTCCGTCTGGCCACGGCGTCGATCTCGTCGATAAATACGATGCAAGGGGCGTTTTTCTTCGCCTCCTCAAACAGGTCGCGGACACGGGAGGCGCCCACGCCCACAAACATTTCCACAAAGTCAGAGCCGGAAATGGAGAAGAAGGGCACTCCCGCCTCTCCGGCCACCGCCTTGGCAAGCAGGGTTTTTCCCGTTCCAGGCGGGCCCACAAGGATCAGGCCCTTGGGGATTCTGGCGCCTACGCTGGTGTATTTGTGAGGATTTTTGAGGAAGTCCACCACTTCCTCCAGCTCCTCCTTTTCCTCCTCCAGGCCGGCGACCTTGCTGAAGTTTACCTTGTTGTCCCGGCTCATGCGGGCGCGGCTGCGGCCGAAGTTCATCATCTTGGCATTGGTGCTGCCGCTGCCGGAGCGCATATTCATGAACGCGAAGATGGCCACCACTACCACTCCCGTGAGGGCGATGGGAAGAATCACCGTCATCAGGTAGCTCTCGTGCTGCACATCCATCATGTCATAGTCCACACCCTCTCTCCAGAGAATGTCCTCCAGATCCGTCACGTCGGATACATAGGATATGAACTGTTCGTCGCCGATCACATAGCGCACCTCGCCGGTGGGCGTCTCCCTGTTGGGCTGGATCTGTACTTGTTTCACCTGTCCGCTGGACAGGTCACTGATTAGCTGCTGGTTCGTCCGTTTGTTCACAAACATTCTGTTCGGCAGAATCATGGCCATGTAGATGAGCACCATCATGAGCAGGATAAAGCCGAACCCTCTGTATGACTGCTGTCTCACAAATGTCCTCCTTATTGTTCAATTACTCCAATGTATGGCAGATTCCGGTATTTCTGGTCATAGTCCAGGCCGTATCCCACCACAAATTCGTCCGGGATGGTAAAGCAGGTGTAGTCCACCTTCACCTGTTTCTTTACCCGGCGCTCCGGCTTGTCAAGCAGGGTGCAAAGGCGGATCCCGGCGGGATTTCTCTGCTTGAGCACCTCGATTAAATAAGCCAGGGTGCGGCCGGAGTCGATGATGTCCTCCACGATCAGGACCTCCTTGCCCTCCAGCGGCTCATCCAGGTCTTTTACGATCTTTACCACGCCGCTGGACACCGTGCCGCTGCCGTAGCTGGACACGGACATGAAGTCTAAGCTCACCGGCACCGTCAGCCGTTTCGCCAGCTCACAGGTAAAAAATACGCCGCCCTTTAAAATGCAGATCAGATGCACGCTCTTTCCCTCATAATCCCGGCTGATCTGAGCCGCGATCTCGCTGATCCGGGCGTTTACTTCTTCTTCCTTCAATAATACACGAATCTTATCCGCCATTATTCTTTTCCTCCGTCCACTGTCACTTCCATTATCTGTTTCGTCTGCGCCGTCACTTTATAGTATTCGCTGATCCGGTAGCCGATCATCCATATCACATGGCTTTTTTCCGCCAGCACCGGAATCCGGTCCCGCAGCCCGCGGGGAATCTTTTCGTCGATCATGTAAGCCTTCAGGCTCTTTTTTCCGCCGCCGGGGAGCTCAAAATAGTCTCCTGTCTGCCGGAACCGCAAAAACGGCACATCTTTCATTTTATCATAATCGAACCATTTCGTATACTGGTTTTTGGGAATTTCCATCCCTTTTTCCAGGGGAAACACGGAAATTCGCAGCCGGGGCAGAGCCGGTTCTTCCTTGATTTCCGGCTTTGGCCCCACGAAAAAGGCCTCGTAGCCGTTCCAGGCTCCATAGCCGCCCGGAAACTCCGTCCGTTTCCCTGCCTGGCCGCCCAGAAGGGACGCCGCCGCCTCTAAATGGACGGCTCCCACATCCCGCAGGGGGCAACCGGCCAGGCGGAGCATATGCCGGATCGCGTAGGCCCGCAGGATGGGCGGCTCCCCGGATATGGCCCAGGGCGGGATCCCCACCGACTCCCCGTCCCGGAAACAGTGCCTGGCGCACAGGTCCGCCGCCTGGGTTTCCAGGTATTCGTCCGCCTGGGCGATGAAAGAACCGGCGCGGACGATGTTGGCGGCCGCCTGGGAATTGACCCCGGCGGCCAGGGGGAGGATCTGATTGCGGATGCGGTTTCTGGTGTAGTCCGTGTCCCCGTTGGTGGAATCCTCGCACCAGGGAAAGCCGTTCTCCTCCATCCAGGCCTCAATCTCTGACCGGCTGGTCTGAATCAGCGGCCGGATGATCTCCCCGGACACCGGACGGATGCCTCCCAGGCCTTTTAGGCCGCTGCCCCGAAACAGGTTGTGGAGCACGGTCTCGGCGCTGTCGTCCCGGTGATGGGCGGTGGCGATCACACAGGGCGGGGCGTCAGGCCCCAGACTGGCCTCACGTTCTGCCCTGCGCTCCGCCGCCAGTTTCCGCAAAGCCTCGTAGCGGACCTTCCGGCCCGCCTCCTCCTCGGAGAGGCCCCATTCCTTTCCGCAGGCCCTCACGTCGGCCCGCACCGCCTGGAAGGGGACGGAAAGCTCTCCGCACAGCCGCCTGGTAAACTCCTCGTCCCGGTCCGCCTCCGCCCCCCGCAGGCCATGGTTTACATGAAGGGCCTCCAGAGTGAAGTCCATGGGGCCGGACAGGGATTTTAGCACGCGCAAAAGGCAGGCAGAGTCAGCGCCGCCCGACACGGCCGCCACGATGTGCCCGCCCTTTTCTGTCATATGATATGCCTCCATGGTGCCCCGCACCTGCCTGAAAAGCTCCATCCGCCGGTTCCTCCTGTCTTCGTCATAGACTTATGATACATGGATTGCCGGACGGTTGCAACCGGAATTTGCGGACAGATGGCCGGTCACCGTTTCCACACCCGCGCCGCCAGCACGGTCATATCGTCCCTGGGCCTGCCGTGAAAGGACCGGGCAAAGGCCAGCACCGCCTCCGCCAGCTCCTGGGGCTGGCCGTACTCCGCCCCCTCTAAAAACTCTCGCATGGAAAGCTCCTTTTCCTCCCCCGGCAGGGCGTCTAAAACGCCGTCGCTGACCATGATGATCCAGTTTTCATCCCACAGCTTTTTGGAGAGGAGCACCGGCTCCGCGCTGCCCACAATGCCGGCGGGCAGCTCTCCGGCCTCCAGCATTTCCACCCCGTTTTCCCCGTAGATGAAGGTGGGAGCCGCCCCCATTTTCATCATCTCCAGTACCCCGGTGTAGAGGTCAAAGCAGGCCAGATCCAGGGTGGCCGGATGCTGCTCGCCGCCGGTGAGAAGAAGGACCGTATTTACCATCTTTAAGGCCGCCCGGGCGGAAAATCCCGCCTCCAAAAGCTCCTCCGTCAGCTCGATTACCCGGCTGCTCTCTTTGGAGGCCGTCTCTCCGCTTCCCATGCCGTCGGACAGGCTGGCCACCACCTGGCCCGGCAGGGAGCCGTTAAAGGTAAAGCTGTCGCCGGACACGGCCTCCCCATCCCTGGGAAGGCCGGCCACTCCGTAGGTCAGCCGGTATTTGCCCTCCTCGATGAACCGGTAGGCGGCCTCCGTCCTGGTGATGACGCTGCGTCCGTCCCTGGAGGGCATCCAGGCCCCGCCCAGGGCCTGTCCCACCAGCTTGCAGGCATCCTTTGCCGTCATGCAGCGGCCTCCCACCGCCCGGATGGAGGCGCACAGCTCCCGCTGCCCGCTGCCGTACTCCAGAATCAGCAGCCGGGAAATGGCCAGCCGCTTCATGCGAAACACCCGCTTTATGGTCCGCTCTCCGGAGGGCGTCACGTCCACCGCCTGCTCCATCTGTTTGGCAAACTCCTCTAAAATCACCGCCAGCTCCCGAAACTGGGCGATCACCGTCTCCCGGCTCTCCAGAAACCTATTTTTCCAGGCCAGATTCATGGTAGCCCGGCCCAAGCTGCGGTTGATCTGCTCTATGTACTCCGCGCTCTGCCCGCAGGTCTCCAAAAAGAGCTGGGGCATATCCTCTCTGTCCACTCTCCCCTTCTGGGAAAAAGCGCCCAGCAGATAGGAGAGGAAATAGCTGTCCTCCTTTGTGCTGTCCTTGTAAATATTGCACCTGCTGCAGCTGCCGCACACCAGGTCGGCAGCCGTCCGTAAGGCCGTCAGCCCTTCTTCCCTGCCAAGCCCCCGGCCGGAGCCCGCCTCGCCGTCAAAGGAGCGGGCCAGGGAGCTTAAGGACAGGGCCATCTCATTAAGCCTTTTAGCCGTATACCCGTTCAGTTCCGCCGTTCCCCGGCGGTCCGGCTTATATTTTAACACAAAAATCCCTCCTCACCTGCATAACTCCTATTATATGCAGATGGGAGGGAAATATGCTCTAATCAGGGCTGGGAAGGCTTTAAGAGGATCTCGTCAGGATTGACCAGGCCCAGCTTTTCCTTGGCCACCTTTTCGATATACTGCTTTGTCTGGACGTACACCCGCTCCTCCTCCAGCTCCGCCGCCCGCCGTTCCTCCTCGGCCAGCTGAGCCTCCAGGCGTGCCTCCTTGACGCGGTACTCCGCGTCCTTGGCGCTCAAAGAGCTCCCCCGGATCCCCACCACCACAGCCAGGCTGCCTACTACGAGGGTGAGTCCGAGCATCGCCATCCGGTTGCCCCATTTTTCCCGTCTATGTTTTCTGGATCTCGATTTCGTGCTCATTTGTCCACCAGCTTTTTTCGTTTCTTTCTCTTTATTCTAACGGATTTTTTCAGCTTTTGCAAGAGTTTCAGCAGCCTTCGGCTGAGAAGTCTGTCATAAATGGCCATGCCGGCGGCAGCCGCGGCGATGATGTAGGCCCGCACGGTGCCGTCGTTGCCACGGTACACCAGGGAAAAGGCCGTCAGCCCGGCGTAAATCCAGTAGCAGACGTCCTCCGCCCCCACCGCCGCCGGGCAGTGGGGCACGAAAATCCGCAGCACCCGCAGCACGTCGTAGACCGCCATCAGCCACAGCCCCGTCACAAACCCCGCGCCGGAGAGGCGCAGCTCCACAAAGATCTGCTGGTTCATACGCGGCTGCCTTTCTATTTGAACAGTCTGGCAAACAGGGATTCCCCGGATTTGCGGTAGGCGTCGTTGGAGGAGTAGGCGAGGCTGTCAATGCTGCCGTCGATGTCCGTCTCCCCCTTTTCCAGGGTCAGCCGGCTCACGTGCAGGTTCTTGCCCTTGATCGTGAGAAGCCCCATGTCCGTGTCCAGCACGATCTGATTTTCGTCGAAGGAGACCACATCCTGTATGCCGGTGATAGTGCCGCCGGACCTGTTTTCCAATATGACCTTGTGGGCTCTCGTCCTGATTTCATCCATAAAAAAACCTCCTCACACATCGAAACCCCTGGTTCCAATGTATGAGGAGATACTCATTTTTATGCCTTACAGATACCGGTAAAGCTCCTTGGCCTCGTCCTTTTTCACGGTCTCCTGCACATCCAGTACCTCGACCTTCACAGACTTGGTCCCAAACTGTATCTCAATCACATCGCCGTTTTTCACGTCGTAGGAAGCTTTTGCCGCCTTGTCATTGACCAGCACACGGCCCGCGTCGCACGCTTCGTTTGCCACGGTCCGCCGCTTGATCAGGCGGGATACCTTTAAGAATTTATCTAATCTCATAAAATTATGCGTTTACCATATCCTTTAACGCTTTGCCTGCTTTGAACTTCGGAGTTCTGGAAGCCTCGATCTTCATCGGCTCGCCGCTCTTGGGGTTTCTGCCCTCTCTGGCAGCTCTCTCGGACACCTCAAACGTACCGAAACCTACTAACTGTACCTTCTCACCTTTTACTAACTCATCGGCTACTGCCTCTGTAAATGCCTTTAACGCTTTCTCCGCATCTTTCTTGGAAATTTCTGCTCTCTCTGCGATTGCTGCGATCAATTCTGTCTTATTCATTCTATTTTCCTCCTAATACTCATCTGTAGCAAGCAAACCACTACGGATTTCATAAATAATACGTCACCTATCTTTATATCTGTTTTTCCTTAGTTTGTCAAGGTTTTTTAGCTCCTCCCAGGTGGGTGTCCCGCCCTCTCCCGGAAACTCCGTCTGGCCGCCGAATACGTGGGGATGACGGAATACCATCTTGTCGCAGATGCCGTGGATCACGTCGTCGATGGTGAAGGCTCCTTCCTCCTTCGCCAGCTGGCTGTGCATCATCACCTGGAACAGCACATCCCCCAACTCCTCACACAGGTTCTCCATATCCCCGCTGTCGATGGCGTCGATCACCTCCTGGCACTCGTTTTTCAGGCACTCCTTCAGGCTCTCATGGGTCTGTGCCCTGTCCCACGGACAGCCGTTTTCAGAGCGGAGCTTTTCGGTGACGTCTATCAGGTCCTGAAACGTATACATAGCTTTCCCCCTATTTCTCGTTTCATCCGCCGGAGGGCGGAATTTGTTCTGATTCGTATGCGCAATGGCGCACACCGGCGCCGGAGCGCGGCTGCGTCAGCAGCCAGTTTCCTTTGCACGGAGTGCGCATCCCGCCGGAGGGCGCGCCTCCCCCGGCGTTACAGGCGGGATTTGAAATCCTCGTATCCAAACTGCTTTACCAGATGTTTCGTCCCGTCCTCCGCCCGCCATACGATGGACGGGAGGGCCATGCCGTTGAAGGTGTTGGTCTTTACCATGGTGTAGAGGGCCATGTCCTCAAATATCACCGGATCCCCGGGCTTTAAGGGCTGGTCGAAGGAATAGTCCCCGATCACGTCCCCCGCCAGGCAGGTGGGCCCGGCAAGGCGCCAGGTGGAGGCCTTCTCCCCCGGCTGTCCCGAATGGCGCACCGGCGGCCGGTAGGGCATCTCCAGCACGTCCGGCATATGGCAGGCCGCGGAGGTGTCCAGGATGGCGATGTCGATGCCGTTGGAAACCGTTTCCAGGACGGAGGAAACCAGGAAACCGGCGTTTAACACCACCGCCTCCCCCGGCTCCAGATAGATTTCCACCTGGTACTTCTCCTTTAACCGGCGGACGATGGATATGAGCAGCTCCACGTCGTAGTCCGCCCTGGTGATGTGGTGTCCCCCGCCAAGGTTTAACCACTTCATCCCGGAAAGGTAAGGCCCGAATTTCTCCTCCACCGCCTTCACGGTGATCTCCAGGGCATCCGCCCCCTGCTCGCAGAGGGTGTGAAAATGGAGGCCGTCCAAAAGGGGCAGAATGCCCTCGTCAAAGTTGTCCAGGGTGGTACCCAGACGGGAGCCGGGAGCGCAGGGGTCGTAGATGGCGTGGCCTTCCTGGGTGGAACACTCCGGATTGATCCGCAGCCCCACAGCCTTTCCCGCCTCCTTCGCCCGCCGTCCATACCGCCTCACCTGGTCGGGAGAGTTGAACACAATGTCGTCGGCGTATGTTAAAATCTCCTCAAATTCCTCCTGACGGTAGGCGGGGGAAAACACATGGGTCTCCCCGCCGAACTCCTCATGGCCCAGTCTGGCCTCGTAAAGGCCGCTGGCCGTGGTTCCCGCCAGATATTCCCGCAGAAGGGGATAGGCGTAGTACATGGAAAACGCCTTCTGGGCCAGCAGAATCTTGCAGCCCGCCCGCTCCTGCACATCCTTTAAGATCTTCAGGTTTTTCTTTAACAGTCCTTCATCCACCAGAAAATAAGGGGTGGAAATGTCCGCTGCCCCGCTGCTCATCAGTCCACCAGCACCGGATCGCGGTCCTCCTGCCAGGGCAGTCCCCACTTATTCAGGGCCTCCATGAAGGGATCGGGATCAAACTCCTCCACGTTGTGAACGCCGGGGGTATTCCACTTTCCGGTCATCACCATCATGGCGCCGATCATGGCGGGAACGCCGGTGGTGTAGGCCACCGCCTGGGAGCCTACCTCTTTATAGCACTCCTCATGGTCGCAGACATTGTAAAGGTAGTAATTCTTCTCTTTTCCGTCCTTTTTGCCGCGGAAAATGCAGCCGATGTTGGTCTTTCCCTTAGTGCGGGGACCGAGGCTGGCGGGATCCGGCAGAACGGCCTTTAAAAACTGTAAGGGGATGATCTCTTTTCCCTCGTACATAATGGGCTCAATGGAGGTCATGCCCACGTTCTCCAGGCATTTTAAGTGGGTCAGGTAGCTCTGGCCGAAGGTCATGAAGAAACGGATCCGCTTGATGCCGGGGATGTTTAAGGCCAGGGACTCCAGCTCCTCGTGGTGCAGAAGGTACATATCCTTCTCCCCCACCTCTTTGAAGTTATAAACCCGCTTGATCTCCATGGGTTTCGTCTCCACCCAGTGGCCGTCCTCCCAGTAGGAGCCGTTGGCGGACACCTCGCGGATGTTGATCTCCGGGTTGAAGTTGGTGGCGAAGGGATAGCCGTGGTCGCCGCCGTTGCAGTCTAAGATGTCGATGTAATTGATCTCGTCAAACTCATGCTTTAAGGCATAGGCGGAGAATACCCCCGTCACGCCGGGGTCAAAGCCGCTGCCCAGCACGGCAGTGATGCCCGCCTGCTCAAACCGCTCTCTGTAAGCCCACTGCCAGCTGTACTCAAATTTCGCCGTGTCCTCCGGCTCGTAGTTGGCCGTGTCCACGTAGTGGGTCTTGGTAGCCAGGCAGGCGTCCATGATGGTCAGATCCTGATAGGGGAGAGCCAGGTTTAACACCACGTCCGGCTTTACCTCCTGGATGAGGGCCACCAGCTGCTCCACGCTGTTGGCGTCCACCTGGGCGGTAGTGATCTTCGTCTTCGTGGTTCCCTCCAGTTTCTCCTTTAAGGCATCGCATTTGGACTTCGTCCGGCTGGCAATGCAGATCTCCTCAAATACCTCGCTGTTCTGGCAGCACTTGTGAATGGCAACAGAGGCAACGCCTCCGCATCCGATGATTAACGCTTTTCCCATTGATCATTCCTCCTGTTTTTCTTATGATTTTTCCTATTTTCCCAAAGCTAAAAGCATCTCCCGCACCAGCTTTCCGGCAGCCATGGTGGAAATTCCGCTGGGGTCGTAGTGGGGGCTTAACTCATTTACGTCGCAGGCCTTTACGTCTGCCCGGCTGCACACCAGGGTCACAGCGCGGCGCAGGGCGTCAAAGCTCACCCCGCCCGGCTCCGGCGTGCCCGTTCCCGGAAATACGGACGGATCCATCACGTCCAGATCCAGGGTGAAGTACACCGGTTTTCCCTTTAAGCGGTCCAACGTCTCCTCCAGGCCCTCAAAATCAAATTTCCTGGTGGTCACGTGGTCTTTTCCCCAGGCAAACTCCGCCCGGTCCCCGGAGCGGATGCCGAACTGGAAAATCTTCCCGTCCCCGGCCAGCTCCCAGCACCGGCGCAGCACGCAGGCGTGGGACAGGGGCATCCCCAGATAGTCCTCCCGCAGGTCGGCGTGGGCGTCAAAATGGAGCACGTGAAGGTCGGGATACCGTTTTACGGCAGCCCGGAAGGCTCCCAGGGTCACCAGGTGCTCTCCCCCCAGCATAAAGGGCCGCTTTCCGGCGGCCAGGATCTCTGCCGCGCACTCCTCGATCTGATCCAGCACTCTGGCCGTATCCCCGATGCACAGCTCCAGATCGCCGATGTCCGCCGTCTTTACCTGGCTTAAATCCTTATCCTGATAGGGGCTGTAATCCTCCAGGCCGAAGGACTCGTGGCGGATGGCAGAGCTGCCGAACCTGGTCCCCGGCCGGTAGGAGGTGGTGGAGTCAAAGGGCGCCCCGAATAAAATGGTGTCCGCCTCCGCCGGTTCCCAGTCACAGCCCATAAACGTCTCTACATTTTTACTCAACATCTTCCAGCATCTCCTCTACGTACGCGGGCAGGTAAAATGCCCCTTTATGCAGCGTCGTCGTATAATAACGGCACTTTAATCCCCTCATGTTCCACCTGGTCTCGTCCAGATGCTTTAAGGGGTGGTATTTCTTGGACGCGAACCCAAACAGCCAGTGTCCCGACGGATAAGTAGGGATGTGGGCCTGGTACACGCGGCTGATGGGGAAGGACTCCACCACCCGCTTGTGGGCCCGCTGGCAGGCCAGGGCGTCCTCCGGATAGAAGGGGCTCTCATGCTGGTTCACCATGATGCCGTCCTCCTTTAAGGCCTTAAAGCAGCTGCCGTAAAACTCCCTGGTAAACAGTCCCTCTCCCGGCCCGAAGGGGTCGGTGGAGTCCACGATGATGAGATCGTAGCAGTCCTGGCAGGAGCGGATGAATTTTAACCCGTCCTCATAGTGGATGTCCACCCTGGGATCGTCCAGGCGGCAGGCGGTCTTTGGCAGGTATTTCTTGCACACCTCCACCACCAGCTCGTCGATCTCCACCATGTCGATGTGCTCGATCTCCGGATAGCGGGTCAGCTCCCGGATCACGCCGCCGTCCCCGGCGCCGATCACCAGCACGTTTCTCACCTTCGGATGCACCGCCATGGGCACGTGGGTGATCATCTCGTGGTAGATGAATTCGTCTTTTTCCGTCAGCATCATATAGCCGTCCAGCGTGAGGAAACGGCCGAATTCCGGGGATTCAAACACGTCGATCCTCTGAAATTCACTTTTCCCGCTGTAGAGCTGCCGGTCCACCCGGATGGACAGCTTTACATTCGGCGTCTGTTCTTCTGAAAACCAAAATTCCATATGGCACCCCCTGTTGTCATTTTAACACGTTCAGCCTTTCGATGGCCGCGTCCTCCGGACCGGTCATGGAACAGCCTTTTTCTTTCGCGTACTGTATGTAATTTAAAATATCTCCGGTGATCCGCTCTCCGGGAGCCAGAATGGGGATTCCCGGCGGATAGCACATCACAAACTCACTGCAGATCCGGCCGGCCGTCTCCATAATGGGAAGGGAAACCTTCTCCGCGTAAAAGGCCTCCTGGGGCGATACCGCCACCTCCGGATCAATGTATTCCTGTTTCATCAGCCCCGCGGGATCCCGCTCAAACCGGCGGCGGATCTCCGCCAGGGCGCTCACCAGCCGCTCGATCTCCCTGGGCCGGTCCCCGATGGAAAGGTAGGCTAAAATATTTCCCAGGTCCCCGAACTCGATCTGGATGTCGTACTCGTCTCTTAACAGGTCGTAGACCTCAATGCCCGCCAGCCCCACATCCAGGGTGTTCACGGACAGTTTCGTCTCGTCGAAGTCGTAGACGCTGTCCCCGTTGATCAACTCCTTGGAGTAGGCGTAGTAGCCGCCGATGGCGTTGATCTCCCGTCTGGCGTACCGGGCCAGGCCGGCCACCCGCTTAAAGGCCTCCTCGCCTCTTAAGGCCAGGTTTCTCCTGGAAATGTCCAGGCTGGACAGCAGCAGGTAGGACGCGCTGGTGGTCTGGGTCAGATTGATGATCTGGCGGACGTGGCCCTCCTGCATGGCCGGACCGGCTAAGAGAATAGAGCTCTGGGTCAGGCTGCCGCCGGATTTGTGCATGGACACGGACGCCATATCCGCCCCCGCCTCCATGGCGGAAACCGGCAGCTCGTCGCTGAAATAGAAATGGGTGCCGTGAGCCTCGTCTGCCAGGCACAGCATCCCGTTGCTGTGGGCCACCTCTACGATGGCTTTTAAGTCGGAGCAGATGCCGTAGTAGGTGGGGTTATTGACCAGAATGGCCTTGGCGTCGGGATTTTCCCGCACCGCCTGTTTTACCGCCTCCACGCTCATGCCCAGGGGAATCCCCAGGCGGTCGTCTCCCTCCGGGTTTACATAAACCGGAACGGCGCCGCACAGCACCATGGCTCCCATGACGCTTCGGTGCACATTTCTGGGGAGAATGATCTTCTCTCCCCGCTTGGCCACGGACAGAATCATGCTCTGCACCGCCGACGTGGTCCCCCCTACCATAAGGAAGGCGTGGGCGGCGCCGAAGGCCTGGGCGGTGAGAATCTCCGCCTCCCGGATCACCGATACGGGGTGGCAGAGATTGTCTAAAGGTTTCATGGAATTGACATCCATGGACACGCATTTTTCTCCCAAAAGCCGGGCCAGCTCCGGGTTTCCCCGGCCTCTCTTATGTCCCGGCACGTCAAAGGGGACTACCCTCATTTTTCCAAATCGTTCCAGCGCCTCGTATATGGGCGCCCTCTCCTGATCCAACGGTTCCATGGCCTTCCTCCTAGTAAATATTGCATCCGCTGAAGATCTCGATCATCTCTCTCCGCAGATTGTTCATAATCTCCAGCCTGACCTGGGGCGGCAGCTCGTACACGTCCGTCTTAAACAGGTAGTTCTGGAGGTCGATATCCTTGATCATCATTCTGGTGTGGAATATGTTCGCCGCGTAGACGTTGATGTCCGCCGCGTCATATTTCTTTAAAATGTCCGGGGAAATGTAGTCCTGGATGGACGTGACCCGGTGATCCATAAAGAGCTTTCTGCCGTTTACATCCCTGGTAAAGCCCCGCACCCGGTAATCCATGGTGATGATGTCCGAGTCGAAGGAGGAAATCAGGTAGTCCAGGGTGGACAGGGGCGTGATTTCCCCGCAGGTGGCCACATCAATATCCACCCGGAAGGTAGCCAGGCAGGTCTCCGGATGGTACTCCGGATAAGTGTGCACCGTCACGTGGCTCTTGTCCAGATGGGCCAGCTGAGTCTCCCCGGCAGGGATCATGGACCCTTCCGCGATGAGGATGGTCACCGATGCCCCCTGAGGCTCGTAGTCCTGGCAGGATATGTTGAGCACCTTGGCCCCGATCATGTCGGTGAGCGTCGTCAGAATGTTTGTGAGACGCTCGGAGTTGTACTGAGAATCAATGTAGGCGATGTAATCCCTCTGTTCTCTCGCAGTCTTTGCGTAGCATACATCGTAGATGTTAAAGCTCAGCGCTTTCGTCAGATTGTTAAAGCCGTACAGTTTAAGCTTTTCTCCCATAGCGCTTCTTTCCCCTTTCCTGTTAAAAAAGTGTGCGCTTGGCGCACACTCGCGCCGGAGCGCGGCTGCGTCAGCAGCCATATTCCTCTGCGCGGAGTGCGCCTCCCGCCGGAGGCTTTTGTGTCATAGGGAACGCAGTTT
>NZ_NFLE01000045.1 GCF_002160755.1 Lachnoclostridium sp. An14 | reverse complement strand
CCCTTTACGTTCCGCGCTATCTCTTTGTGAGCAGCTTTCCCTGTTTTCTGTACCCATCTGCCCATTCCTCCTTTCCCGGTTGTACTAAAGACTCCTATTGATTCAGCCCTTCACTGAAAAAAATCGTTCAGCTACTACGGCCTCTGCTGACTTCTGTATGTTCAGCGCTGTCTCGCGACAGCGGTTACCCCTTTCAGGGCGTATCATACAGACCTCCCTGGGTACCACACGTTTCTTTCCCTCCATCCATCTACCGTATTTACTGCACATGATTCCGTGTAGCTATCGGGCTTTATTTTGTCGTGCAAACTTACCCTCATGTACAGCCTTATATGCGATTTCTGTTCGTCAGACCAGAGGTTTGCCCACGGGTTCGTTGGTTCCCCGCATCCGGTTTCCTTCAGATTCCACCTCACGATGGACACCCTTACCTTCGGCTATGTCTTTCCCACTACCGGGCAGACTTGGGACTTGCACCCTTAAGAAACGTGCGCCGCCAGGCGCACACGAAAAAGCCCCCGTCCGGGCGGCAGGCGTTTTACCGCCTGCCCGCCTGAACGGGGGTTTTTGTTTGTTTAACTGGAAACTGCGTTTCCTGTTAAGCAATGTTTCGCGCAAAGGAATATGACTGCTGACGCAGACGCGCTCCGGCGCGGGTGTGCGCTTGGCGCACACTTTTTACTGCTGTTCTTCTTTTCTCTTGCGCACGCTCAGGAACGCCGCGAACAGCGCTCCGAACAGCACGGTCTTTAATCCCATGTGTCCGGCGTCTCCCGTCTTGGGAAGGGCCGCCAGGGGCACATCCTCGTCCGGGATCTCTACGCTCTCCTCCGGCAGGTTCGCCAGAGGCACTTCATCCGGTGTGATCACCTCCACGCCGGGGCCGCCGGACGGTGTAGGCCCGCCGGGGTTCGGTCCGCCGCCGCCTCCGTGGCTGCCGCCAGGATTGCTGGGCGTGGGATCGTCCGGATCTGTGGGTTCCGTGGGATCACTTCCATCCGGGGTATGAACATTGGTTATGGTAAAGGTGTCCTCGCTGTATCTGGCCATATAGCCTGCGGGAACCGCGGTCTCCTCCACCGTATACTTAATAGTTTTTCCGCTGTCCATCACCGGCAGATCTTCCCAGGTGTAAGTCCAGCCGCTCTCCGCCGTGAGCTCTGCCTCGCCTACAACCTCTCCGTCTGCCCGCAGATGGACCAGGATGCTGGACGGGCGCAGGCCGTCGCTGTTTCCGTTGTCATCCCACACCTTGGTCACCGTCTTTTTGGTCACCGCAGGCTCGTGGGTGTTTACAATGGTCACTGCGTAGATGTCCTCGTCCTCGTTGATCTTTACCGGCTCTCCAACCTCGGATGTGTAGCCGTCAACCGTTCCCACTTCCTGTACCGTGTAGAAAAGATCCTGTCCCTGGCCGCGAACCGGCAGGTCTTCCCAGGTGTACATCCAGTGGGTCGCCTCGCTCAGCGCCACCGGATCGCCCATGGGCTCTCCGTTTCTGTAAAGCTGCACGGAAATGGTCTCCGGACGCAGGCCGTCCTGGTTGTCGCCGTCTTTCCATACCTTGTAGACCGTCAGGCCGTTGGCGGGGATGAACACGTTTTCAAAGGATATGGTGATCATCGGGCCGCTGCCTTCTGTACCTTCCTCGACTTTAATGCTCTCCGGGTTCAGCTCATACCGCTCCATGGTTTCCTCGTCGATGGTGATGGTTGCCTGAAGGTTTCCATCTGCGTCGCAGTACTCCGCAGCCGCCAGTTTCCAGGCCCAGCCGTTTTCTTCCTTGAGGATGACGTCCTCGGTGGTGGTCTGGCCGTCCTTTTCGATCTTTAAGGTTACTTTGATTTTTTCGGGACGGAGGCCAGGGGCGTTGTTTCCGTCATCCCATAACTTTTGCAGTTTGAAGGTTGCGGGATCCGAATCCGGATTATTCACTCCGATCTCTACATCTCCGTTGGTACCGATTCCTCCGCCGTTGCTGCCGGAGTAGTTATCGGAAATCACCACGTTTGCAAGTCTTAACGCGCGGTCTACATCGTTCTGATCGTAGTCATTGTCCAGATAGAAGGCGTTATACGTTCCATTTCCGTTGGAACCCTGATAATAGGATCTGGGAGCTGCGCCCGTCTGTTTTCCGTCGTCATACTTCCACAGATAAACGCCTCCGCCCAGCATATAGTCAGAAACGTAGCCTGAGTGAGGATGCCTTAAATTGGCCTGATAGCTGGCGCTGTAAATCTGATCCGCATTCCCAGAATCCGCTGTATTGCCATAGACAACCGCTCCGTCTGTCACATAGATTCCCAGATGCGACGTGGGACAAGCGCCGATTCCACCGCCGCTCCACTTCGCCTGATTCCCGCTGATGGCCGCATTTGTAAGGCTCACTTTACCATTTTTAAATCCATAACCACTCCGTCCACCGTTTACATAGATTCCGCCTCCCGCAAAGGATGCCTTATGGCCCGTTTCGTTTATGGTGTACCACTTTGCATTTGCCTTATTTCCGGTAATCTCCACGGAAGATTCCGCATCAATTACTGCTTCCGAATGACACTGAACATAAATTCCACCTCCGGCAGATTCCGCTGTGTTCCCTTTGATCTGGCCTCCGATCATTTTCAGAGTATTAATACCATAATCCAGGTTTGGCGCCTCTCCGCCTACATGGATACCTCCGCCGTCCCCGGCCAAGTTACTCGATATCGTTCCGCCGCTCATGGTCATGGAACTGCCTTCCAGAATGGCCACTCCGCCACCGCTACCTCTTGCCTGACCGCTGGCGTGAGGTCCTGCTACGTTATTTTCGATCACGCCACTTCTCATGTTCAAGACGGCGTTTCTGGCTGCCGTAATTCCGCCTCCGGCGTAGCTGGATTCGTTTCCGGTAATCTGGCCGCCGTTCATGTTGCAGATACCGCCGCCTGTCACGTATACCGCGCCGCCGTTGTAAGAAATCCCACTGTAGGAACCAGCCCGGTTATTCCGAAGAACGGTTCCGTCATTAATGTTCAGCGTTGCATCCTCGCCTTGTACCAAAATCATGGAGGAAGTGTAAACGTAATTCGAGCTTAACTTGTCTTTTCCGCCGTCCATCACAAAATTTTTCAACGTCAGCTCTGCCCCGCTGCCAGAAACCTCCACCATATAACCGTCATGTGCACGGTATCTGGTCAGAGTGATCTTTCCTGCATAGTCCTCCGGTATCTCCCAGGTTTCTGTTCCGGAAACTGTCACTGTACCGGACACATAAATTTTTATTTCATCCGTCTTTCCGGCATCTATGGATGCTTTCGCCTTTGTCAAGGCAACATCAAAAGTTTTCACCGCATCCAGTACGCTATTTCCTGTGTTGCCGTTGTCTCCTTTGACGCCGTCCAGGTATATTTCTCTCCCGTCCGCGTCTGTGACGGCGGTAAAACTGAATTTTGTATTATTGTTTGAGTCTGCAAGAATCTCATCCAATTCCAAAGAGCCGCTCATCTCCACCGGATTTGTCACGTTCTTCGGAAGATCATAGCGCAGCCAGCTGCTAAACTGATAGCCCGACAGATTATCTTCCATATCCTGAGCAGGAACCACATGGAACGTCATTCCTTTTGAATAATACAAATAAATATCACAAATCTGATTAACAGGATTGTTTTTATTCGTGCTATTGTTGGTGTTATTGTAGATGGCACCGCCTGTAATATTCACTTTGGCTTTGTTGCTCTGACTGACATATACACCGCCAATGCCTGTATTGTCTGAGATCACACCTCCGCTCATATTAAACGTTCCCCAAACATCTACTCCGCCAGCTTCTTTTACTCCATAGTTGTTTACTGCCTTATTTCCGCGGATCAAACCGCCGCTCATATTGAATGTTCCACAGCCTGCGGCTGAATAAGTATAGTTCGCTACGGAGACGCCTCCTGCTTTGGTCGCAGTATTATTCTCAATGCTGCCTCCTGACATATAAAAATCGCTGAACGTGCCTACGTAAACACCGCCTCCGCTGGCAGCGGATGTGCATTCTTTGATGGAGCCATTCTCCATAATAAACTGAGCCCGCGGCAGCTTACCATCTTTTCCGTAAAGGTAAACGCCTCCGCATACACCGTTTGAACCGCTATAAGTTTGCCGAGTGCCAGAGATAACGCCTCCCGTCATATGGAATTTTCCATGATATACGGCTACGCCACCGGCCTGATACTCCCCCACTGTATTTTTGATAGAGCCACCTTCCATGAGAAACTCAGCATTTTCGCCCACGAACACGCCGCCACCTACCCGTGCCATTGTCTCCTGGATCACACCATCCTTCAGTTTAAAGGTTCCGTCCAACACATAGACGCCGCCTCCGCCCTGTCCATTTGCGATCTTGCTGCTCGTTGAAGATACCGTCGACTCTTTGATCGTTCCACCTTCCATAACCATGGAAGATCCTTTATTCCCAATATAGACTGCGCCGCCTCTCTCCTTAGCCGTTCCTCCGGAAAGAACCACAAAGTCCTTTAAAATAAAAGTTCCAACAGTACTATCACTTTCACCGCCGACATGGATCAGTCCGCCATCTTTCGTAACCTCTCCGTTTCCGACAACCGTTCCTTCTCCCTCCAGCGTCAAAGATGCCCCATCCTTCACAATAAACACGCGCTTATTATGTCCGGCTGTGATCATTCCGCCGTTCATATCAATGGTGACATCCTTGGTGACCGCGATCTGATCCTCCAGCTGGATGGACTCTGCCGTGAGCTTGATGACGGCACCTGCCGCCGCCTCTGCGACAGCATCCTCCAGGGTAGCGTACACCTGTCCGTCTGCCTCTGCCTCACCGTCCGCCAGCACCGTGACATTTGCCACCACGCTGAACTGGCTCACTTCCGCGTCCAGCACCGTATTTCCGGTGTTGATTTCCTCCACCAGGGTTCCGTCTAACTCCGTCACCTCCTGGTCGTGAATGTGGATGATTTTCTTTTCTTCCATTTTATTGAGCTCAGACATGGCCTGAACGCCCGTCCCGCTCTTATAGCGGATGTTGACCTTTACCGCCTCAGCCGGCTCCACTTCATGCTCCGCCTCGTCTATAAAGCTCATATCAATGGGATGGAAGGAGGTCATAACGTAGCCGTCCGCTTTCAGTTTCTCCTCTGTCTGTGCTTTCAGGATACCATATTCCTGGCTGTCCTCGCCGATGTCCTTCGCCTCCAGAGTAACCGGAACCGCGAACGTTCCCTCCGGGGCAGTGATGGTGATGAACGCCGTTTCCGTTTCCGCCTGGAACACCGTTCCGGAAACTGCCGCCGCGGAAATCACGATCTCCTGATCCTCGTCTACAGAGTCAATAACATAGATATATTCCGTCCCTCCTATCTGGGACGCGGTGGCAGGGCTGTTTTCATAAGCACAGTCCAGTTTCACACCGTTGGCGGTCACTTCTGTCACCTGATAACCCATTTCCGGAATCACGGAGAAGGAAATGCTTTCCCCTTCCTCCGCAAAGCGGGGGCCGTCGATTTCCACGACATCCTCCGGCTCCGTCACATAGGAAATGTGGTAGCCGCTCTCCAGCTCGATGCTTTCCAGCTCCTCCAACTCCACTGCGCAGGCCGCTGCTTTCGCGCCCTCCCAGACAGTGACCTCCGGATAAACCGTTCCGTCCAGGGTTCCCAATACCTCCGGGACTTCCTCCCCGTCCGTATCTCCTTCTTCCAAAATCCACTCGCCTTCCGTGGCGATTTTATTTTCTGATCCCACTGCCACAAAAGCCGTGCTGTGGGCAGAAACTCCTATCTGAAGGTCTCCGCCGTCAGAGGTTCCAGATGCCCCGGTATCGCTGCTGTCTCCGCCGTCGGATGTCCCGGTATTGCTGCCGCTGTTTCCGCCGTCGGATGTCCCGGTATTGCTGCCGCTGTTTCCGCCGTCGGATGTGCCAGTGTCGCTGCTGCTGTCTCCACCGTCATTTCCAGCTGCACCGCTGTCATTTCCAGCAGAACTGCTGTCGCTGCCGCCGTCTCCGCTACCATTTCCGGCAGAGCCGGTGTCGCTGTCGCCGGATTCCTCACCGCTGCCGACGTCTCCGGCTGCTCCGCCATCAGCTCCATTGTCTCCAGATGCCCCGGTATCTCCGCCGGTCTCCGCTCCGTCGTCATTTCCAACAAAGCCAGTACCGCCGTCCTCCGGTTTCTCACCGTCTGCGGGCGCACCGTCACCGGCGGCTCCAGTTTCCTCACTTATTCCGCTATCCCCGGCAGAGCCAGTGTCACCGCTCTCCGGTTTCTTATCGTCTGCGGATGTCCCTGCATCACCGTCAGACGGTTCTTCCGCGTCGCCGGTTTCCTCCGTGTCCGCGGTGTCCCCGGTCTCCGGTTCCTGACTGTCTTCCAACGCGTTTCCACCGGTTCCGGACCCCTGGCCGCCGCCGGCAGAGCCGCTGCCGCCCGGATTCTGGACATTGTCAGAGCCTTCCGTCTCCTGGGAGTTTCCAGAGGTTTCCTCCGTACTCTCCTCCGTGGAGTTCCCGTTTTCTCCGTCAGCTGTTTCCGGCCCGTCCGTCAGCTCCGCGCTGGCGGCTCCCACCAGCAGGCTTTTCGTCTCATATCCCTCCACATTGACGGTAAACCGCACAGACTCGTCACTCTCATTGATGTACAAAAAGACGACTTCTTCGTTCTCCTCGTTGTAAAAGAGCTCCAGTTTCGTGCCATCGGCGGCATCGCTACCGTCCACATCCACGTCCAGCTGGTAAACCGTCCCCGGCTCGCCAAGCAGCTCCTCATACCGTTCCTCTGCCTTCTCTGACTTTCCCTTTAAATCCAGCGAGGAAAAGTCAAAAAAATCCTCTGCCGCCTTCGCGTCCTGAATCGCCTGCATGAGTTCCCTGTTCGTCAGCAAAAACCTGGACGATCCCACATCCGCGGCGTAAGCCGGGATATAGCTGGTTCCCCCATTGACCACAGTCATGGCCGCGGATAGAAAAAATGCCGCGGCACGCCTGCATTTTCCTTTTCTCCTTTTAACCATCTCTCTCTTTCCTTTCCTTTTTTAATTCCTTCCTTTTGCCACTTCCTCACAGCTGCGGAATCATCCAAGGTCAGAGAGCTTTTCCTTCCGTGAAGATCTGGCAAATTGCAGCGTTTTCATGACAGAAACCCATACATTTCTATCATTACCCGTTATTATACAGGGGGGGGGGTACAGAAGGTGTTACATTTGACCCTCTTATTTACTTTTTTCAAATTTTTCAGGATGCCGCGCGAAGCGCGGCCGGCGGCACCGTAATTTTGTACAATCTCACTTCACTTTCCCAAACACCTCCGTTTTTCAGAGAAAATACCGGTCATTTTCCAGAAAAACGCCATGATTTTCCAGACCCGTTTTCTTATTTTCCACAAAGCTCCGCCGCGTTTCACCGCAGCTCCCACCTTCTCAAAAATCCCTTCCATTTCCCGCCAGAGGCTTTCGTATCATAGGAGACACCGTTTTACGCACAAAAAAGACTGGAACCCCGATTCTCTCAGGATTTCCAGTCTTTTTCCAAGCGGAGACAGAGGGATTCGAACCCTCGTGCCGGGATGAACCGACAAACGCATTTCGAGTGCGCCGCGTTACGGCCGCTTCGCTATGTCTCCTGGTTTTGTACCAACTGCTACATTATACACGATAATTTCCGTTTTGTGTAGTAGTTGGCACAGAATTTTTTTATTTTTCAGCTTTTTCAGCTATCTCAGCTCTGAACCCATGGGCTATAAAAGCCGAGAAACCTCCATGTATCCATTTCCCCGCCTGCCCCTCTTGCCAACGCAGCCGGACCTCCGCCGGGAATCGCAGAGGTTCTCCCAGAACACTACAGAATCGTTCCGCCGCCAGCCACATACTCCCCCTGGTAAAACACCACAGCCTGTCCCGGCGTCACCGCCCGCTGAGGCGTCTCAAACCGGCATTCCACCGTGCCGTCCCCCAGATCCCGGATCAGGCAGGGCGCGCCCTGGTGGCTGTACCGGATTTTCGCCGTCACCTGGGCCTCCCCGCCGTGAAGGCCGTCCATGGCCATCCAGTTCACATTTCCGCACCGCAGGCGGTCCGTAAACACCTGGTCCCCGTCTCCGATCACCACCTCGTTGGTTTCCGGGCGGATGGCGGTCACAAATACCGGCCGTCCCATGGACAGGTTCAAGCCCTTCCGCTGGCCGATGGTGTAGTGGGTGATCCCCTTATGGCGCCCCAGAATATTTCCGGCGGCATCCACAAAATTCCCCTCCGGCGGCACCGTTTCCGCGTTCTCCTCGATGAAACGGGCATAGTCGTGGTCGGGAATGAAACAGATCTCCTGGCTGTCCCTCTTGTGGGCCACCTGGAGGCCCAGCCGCTCCGCCATGGCCCGGATCTCCTCCTTTGTGTACTCCCCCACCGGCATCAGGGTGTGGGAGAGCTGCTCCTGAGTCAGGTTGTAGAGGGCGTAGGTCTGGTCCTTGGCGGCCGTCACCGACTTTTTTAAGGCGTAGCGGCCGTTTGGCAGCCGGTCGATCCTGGCGTAGTGGCCGGTGGCAATGTAGTCCGCCCCGATGGCCAGGCTGCGCCGCAGGAGAGATTCCCACTTCACGTAGCGGTTGCAGGCGATGCAGGGGTTGGGGGTGCGGCCGCAGAGGTATTCTCCCACAAAATAGTCGATCACATTCTCCCGGAACTCCCGCTTGAAATTCATCACGTAGTACGGTATTCCTAACTGACTGGCCACCCGCCTGGCGTCGTCCACGGCGCTGAGGCCGCAGCAGCCTCCGTTTTCCTCCTGAATCTCATTGTCCTCGTCCTGCCAGATCTGCATGGTGACGCCGATCACGTCATAGCCCTGTTCCTTTAACAGCCAGGCCGCTACGGAGGAATCCACCCCGCCTGACATTCCAATCACTACCTTTTTCTTCTCCATATCTTTCCTCTCACCTCTGTTCCGAATACGGGAAAAAGCGGCCCCGGCCAAACTGCCGGGGACCGCTCCTGTCCCATTATAGAGAATGTTGCTCCCTATGACACGGTAAACGCCTCCGGCAGATTTCCGCCCCGCCGGAAACGCAGGCCGCCAAAACAGCTGCCCTCCGGTATGCGTGTACCGCGGACATCCCGTTTCCCATCAATACTCCTCGTCGATTTCCTCCTCGCCGATGTCGCTCTTTGGTTTCTTCAGTCCCTCGATGGAAATGCCGTTTTTCTGGGCGTAATCCCAGAGGGCGGCGTGGATGGCCTCCTCCGCCAGCAGAGAGCAGTGCACCTTCACCGGCGGCAGCCCGTCCAGAGCCTCGCAGACGGCCTTGTTGGTCACGGCCATGGCCTCCTGCACCGTCTTTCCCTTCACCATCTCCGTGGCCATGCTGCTGGTGGCAACCGCCGCGCCGCAGCCGAAGGTTTTAAATTTCACGTCCCGGATCACCTGATTTTCATCAATGTCCAGATAAATTCTCATAATATCGCCGCACTTGGCGTTTCCCACCGTTCCCATGCCGCTGGGATTCTCCAGCTCCCCCACGTTTCTGGGATGCTGAAAATGGTCCATTACCTTTTCTGTATACATAAACGATTTCTCCTTTTCTATCCTCGCTCTGTTAGCTTTATCTTGCGCCGTTCTGTTTCAAAAAATCCTCATAGAGGGGAGACATACTCCTCAGCCGCTCCACCACGTCCCGGATGGTCTCCGCCACATAGTCCATTTCCTCCACCGTGTTGTCCTCGCTGAGGGTCAGGCGCAGGGAACCGTGGGCAATCTCGTGAGGCAGGCCGATGGCCAGCAGCACGTGGGACGGATCCAGGGAGCCGGAGGTGCAGGCAGAGCCGCTGGAACCGCAGATTCCCGCCATATCCAGCATGATCAGCATGGACTCGCCCTCGATAAACTGGAACGCGAAGTTGGCATTGTTGGCCAGGCGTTTCGTCCGGTCTCCGTTTAATCTGGCGTAGGGAACCATGGACAGAACCTTGTCAATGAGGTAGTCCCGCAGTTTCGCCTCTTTTTCCTTCCTCTCCTCTAAGGTGGCCATGGCTAACTCCACCGCCTTTCCCATTCCCACGATCTGGGACACGTTCTCCGTGCCGCCCCGGCGTTTTCTCTCCTGGGCGCCGCCGTGGATGAAGGAGCGGATCTTGATGCCGGTGCGGATATAGAGGAATCCCACGCCCTTGGGGGCGTTGATCTTGTGGCCGCTGGCGCTGAGCATATCAATGTTGTACTCGTCCACGTTGATGGGCTCGTGGCCGAAGGCCTGTACCGCGTCGGTGTGGAACAGGACGCCGTGTTTCTTCGCGATGGCGCCGATCTCCCGGATGGGCTCGATGGTGCCGATCTCATTATTGGCAAACATGACGGAAATGAGAATGGTCTCCGGACGGATGGCCTTCTCCACCGCCTCCGGGCTCACCAGCCCGTTTTCATCCACATCCAGGTAGGTCACCTCCACGCCGTGTTTCTCCAGCCACTCGCAGGTGTGGAGAATGGCGTGATGCTCAATCTTCGTGGTGATGATGTGGTTTCCCTTTCCGGCGTAGGCCTCTGCCGTGGCCTTTAAGGCCCAGTTGTCGGACTCGGTGCCGCAGCCGGTGAAATATATCTCGTTGGTCTTTGCCCCGATGGCCTGGGCGATCACCTCTCTGGCGTGGGTGATGGCTCTCTTTGGCTCCTCGGAGAACTCATATACGGACGACGGGTTTCCGTAATACTGGGTCAGATAGGGCATCATGGCCTCTACCACCTCCGGCTTTACCCGCGTGGTCGCCGCATTGTCCAAATAAATCAATTTCTTTTCATTCATATCAATTCATCCGCCTTTCCCGCCCGCTGGCGCGGGCTGTCGTTTTCTTTCTGTGATCCCGGAGTCAAACCGTCAAAAATCCGACGTCCGCCTGCCCGCGGGAGGCGTTTGATCCCGGCATCTCCCTGTAGAAAGAAGTTAAAAGCTTCAACTACAGGTCTATTATATAATATATTCATAGAATTTCAATAGGAATAATATATTTTGTCCTGTTTTTTTGCGGAAAGATTCCGCCTGTCTCCACATAGATTGTAATAATGTTTTGATCAGGTGATCCCATGAATCTCTCTCCCCACAAACGGGCGTTCATCGCCGGGACCATGATCCTCACCGCCACCGGTTTCTTAAGCCGCATCCTGGGCTTTTTCTACCGCATTTTCCTCTCCCGCGCCATCGGCGCCGAAGGGCTGGGCATCTACAACATGGTCCACCCCATCTTCGGCATCTGCTTTGCCCTCTGCGCCGGATCCATCCAGACCGCCATCTCCCGCTTTGTGGCCGCGGAGGTGGGAAAAGGGCGAAATGTCTTCCGGACGGGGCTTGTCATCTCCCTTTCCATGTCCCTCGCCCTCACGGCTGTCATATGGAACGGCGCTGACTTTCTGGCGGCGCGGGTGCTTTTAGAGCCTCGCTGCGCCCCGCTCTTGCCTATGATGGCCCTGGCCGTTCCCTGCTCCGCCGTCCACGCCTGCATCAACGGCTATTACTACGGCCTGCGGAAAACGAAGGTTCCCGCCTTCACCCAGCTCATGGAGCAGGCGGTGCGCATCGGGGCCGTGTTTTTGGTGGCTGACATTATGGTGGAAAAGGGGATTCCCATCACCGTACAGCTGGCGGTGTTCGGCCATCTCATCGGAGAGGCGGCGTCCACCCTGTTTTCCATGGTGGCTTTCTCCCTGTTCCCGCCGGATGGAATCCAGCCATCCGCCGGCCCGGAGCCTCGCTGCGCCGGTCACACCGCCGATGATACAGGACAAAGCTCCCCCCTTTCCGGTTTTCGTTCCTTTGCCGCCGGTTTCCGCTCAGCTGCCCCCGCCCTCATGGCCCTGGCTCTCCCCCTTATGGGAAACCGCCTGGTGCTGAACCTTTTATCCAGCGCCGAGGCCATCCTGATCCCCAACCGCCTGCTGGCCTCCGGCCTGTCCTCCTCCGAGGCCTACAGCGTCTACGGCGTCCTCACGGGAATGGCCATGCCCTTCATCTTCTTCCCCTCCGCCATCACCAACTCCATGGCTGTCCTCCTGCTGCCGGCGGTGGCGGAGGCACAGTCCGTGGGAAACCGCAGGCGCATTTCCTCCGCCGTGACCATGTCCCTGCGCTACAGCCTTTATATGGGGATCTTCTGCATCGGCATTTTTACCAGGTTCGGGGACGATCTGGGCACCGGGGTCTTTCACGATTCCAGCGCCGGCTATTTTATCGCCACATTATCCTGGCTCTGCCCCTTCCTGTACCTCTCCACCACCACCGGCAGCATTCTAAACGGCCTCGGCCGCACCGGAACCACCTTTTTCCAGAATGTGGCCGCCCTCCTGCTGCGGCTGGCCTTCGTGGCCTTCGGAATCCCGGTCTTTGGCATTACCGCCCTCCTGTGGGGAATGCTGGCCAGTGAAATCCTTCTCTCCGCCATGCACTTAATCTCCCTGAGGCGGAACGTGGATTTTTCCTGGAACGCCTGGTCCATGATCGTAAAGCCCGCCGCCATCCTTCTTCTCTCCTGCGGACTCTTGGCCGCCGTTCTCTCCCTGCCGGCCGCCGCCATCTTCGGCCAACTCCATCCCTTTCTGGCGGCCGCGGTCAAAATCGGGTTCCTGGCGGTGTGCTACGGGGGATTTCTGCTGCTGTTCCACAAAAAAGAAGGGGCGGAAAACCTGGAATAATCCCTTCCTTCCGCCCTGGAAAACCTATGCTGCCTTCATTGTCCTGAAAACAGCTAGGGAGTGCTGCAAAATCATCTGATCAGATGATTGAACAGCACTCCCTCCGTATCGCGGTCAGCAAAACCAGGCTGACATTTTTATCCGCTAATGAATCCATTTTTAAACTCGGAAAATGGTAACATATGTTCCTGGTCTTGTTTAGATAGGTGATTCACCTACTTTCACATCCGCCGCTCAAAGCTGCCCTTAATCCCCATCTCCTCCCGGTATTTCGCCACCGACCGTCTGGAAACGCGGATGCCTTTCTCCTCCAGCTTTTCCGCCAGTTCCTTATCGCTGAAGGGCTTTTCCCGGTTTTCGCTCTCGATCAGCTCCTTTAAGCACTGTTTCACGCCCATGGCGCTGACCCCTTCCTCCTTGCCCGCAGAGGCGGTAAACAGGGATTTCATGAAAATGCTGCCGCTGGGATACTGCAAATATTTCCCCCGCACCGCCCGGCTCACTGTGGACGGGTGGATTCCCAGTGTTTCCGCCGCGTCACTCATGGTCATGGGCGCCAGAGGCGCCTTTCCCTCTAGAAACGGTTTCTGCCGCTCAATAATCAGGTTTACAATGGCCATGACCGTCTGCCGGCGCTGCTCGATGCTGCTCATGAGGAAACGGACCCGCTCCAGCTTGTCCTTAAAATACCGAACCAGCTCCTCTGACTCCGACTCCTTCATCATTTTCAGATAATAATCGTTGATCTTGTAATCCTCCATCCAGGAATCGTTTAACTCCCCGTACCACTCTCCGTCCTCCTTGTGGAGAATAATGTCGGGAACGATGTAGGAGGCCTTCTCCGTGCCAAAGCCCGCCAGGGGCCTGGGGTTTAACTCCGCGATCTGGCTGATGCACTTTCTCACCTTCGCCGTGGTCATCTTAAGGCCTCTGGAAATCTCGCTGATCTTTCCGGCGGCCACCGCCTCCAGGTAGCCGTCCACCACGTCCCACAGCTCTGTTCCCTCCAGTCCCAGAACCTGAATCTGCTTTAACAGGCAGTGTTTTAAATCCTGGGCAAAAATACCGTAAGGCTCTAACTGGCGCAGCTCCTCCAGGCAGCGCCCCGCCTCCTCCTCACTGATTCCGCAGGCGGCGGCTACCTCCGGGATCGGGGTAGTGAAAAACCCGCTGTCCTCCAGGCAGTCCGTCATATACTCCATGGCCGCCCACTCCTTCTCCGAAAACCGGGAACGGTCCAGCTGCCACAGGATGTAGGTCTTTACCGTATCCCGCTCCTGATCCGGAATATTGCCGTCGTTTTTCTCATTCAAATCCTCCCCGTGCTGATAAAAGGGGGTACCGGCGTACTCACCGGAAAGCTCCTGGGTCTTCACCGGCCCCGGCTCCGTGCCGGTGTACTCCAAAATCGGGTTCTCCAGATATTCATCGTGGAGCATCCGGCTCAGTTCAATGCTGTCCATAGCCAGAATCTCCAGAGACTGGATCTGGGACTGGGACAATGTCTGCTTTTGCTCCAACAGGGTTCCAAAACCAACTTCCATGCTATACCTCATCTCTCGTACTGTATTGATTTTTCGCGATTCCTATATTGTATATTGTATCATTATCAGTACATGATTTCAACTGTCAGGGGGAAAGTGGAGAAGATGACGGGCGGAATTGGAAATGGATTCTGATAATTTGCCTTATGAGCAGGTGGGGAAGAATGAGCCGGTTTGTATTGCGGATGAGGTGCCGTTTGAGATTCCGGAGACGTGGGAGTGGGTGCGGCTGAGTAAAATCGTTTACAACCGAGGACAGATGACGCCTGCAGATGATTTCTGTTACATAGATATTGGTTCTATTGATAACAAAAGCCAGAAACTCAGCGACAAAGAAAACATTATTACTGCGGATAAGGCACCGTCAAGGGCAAGAAAAATCGTCGCTATCGGTGATATTCTTTATTCTACTGTTCGTCCATATCTGCATAATATGTGCATCGTTGATCGTTCCTTTAGCCATCAACCTATTGCAAGTACCGGATTTGCAGTATTTACATGCCATACTGGATTTTACAATGAGTTTCTGTTTTATTATCTAATGTCACCCGACTTCGATGCATACGCAAATGACACAGAAAATGCCAAGGGTGTTGCCTATCCTGCCATCAATGACAATAAACTATATCAGTCACTCATACCTGTTCCTCCTGAAGCGGAGCAAAAACGTATTGTAGAGAAGATCAAAGAAGTGCTGCCTTATGTTGATACATACAGAACTGCATATTCTGAAGTAGAATCTATAAATAGTAATTTTCCTGAAAAGCTAAAGAAATCTATTTTGCAGGAAGCGGTTCAAGGAAAACTTGTTCCGCAAGACCCAACTGATGAGCCAGCCAGCATTCTGCTGGAGCGTATTCGTAGAAAAAAACAACGTCTGATAAAAGAGGGAAAAATCAAGAAAGATAAGCATGAATCCATCATTTTCAGACGGGATAATTCTCATTATGAAAAGCGTGGTTCTGAGGAAGTCTGCATCGATGACGAAATCCCATTTGATCTACCGGATTCGTGGGAATGGGTACGTCTTGGCTCTTTAGTGCAAGTAAATCCACGTAATACCTTGCCAGATGATATTGATGTTGGTTTTATACCGATGCCACTACTTAAAGAAGGCTTTAATAATCAGCATACCTATGAGGTTAGAAAGTGGAGAGAAGTTAAAAACGGTTTTACTCATTTTGCGGATGGAGATGTTGTTATAGCTAAGATCACTCCCTGTTTCCAAAACAGGAAATCCACAGTGATCGTTGATCTCCCAAACGGATATGGTGCAGGGACAACAGAGCTTCATGTCCTGCGTGATAACACACATTTACTCTGTATGCCGTATTTGCTTTTGCTCTGTAAAACACATGACTTTATAACAACAGGAATGAAAAATTTTACTGGTACAGCCGGTCAACAACGTGTGGGCAAGGACTTTGTTTCAAACTATCTTGTCCCATTACCACCTGTAAATGAGCAGAAGCGGATTGTCAAAATAGCATGGTCTATTATATCGGAGGTTGGTTGTCTCATTGATTGAGTTCTCATTATGAGAAGTTGGACGGAATTGAGCGTTGTATCGACGATGAGATACCATTTGAGATTCCGGATAACTGGATATGGTGCCGATTAAATATGATTGGGATTACACAAACAGGGAATACACCATCGAAAACACACTCAGAATATATGGGGGATGAGATTCCATTTATCACTCCAGGCGATATTCAGGATGGACACATAACCTATAATAACCAGGCACTTTCTACTCAAGGGAAAACGGTAGCTCGTGTATGCTCTGATGGTTCGATACTTCAAGTATGCATTGGCGGTTCCATTGGTAAATCAGCAATAACCGATAGAGAGATTTGCTTTAATCAACAGATAAATGTAATTTCCCCGATAATTGTTTGTAGCGAATATATTTATGCTATCATGCAATCACCTTATTTCATTACATCTATGAAAGAGCAAGCTGGAGGGACTGCAACTCCAATTATAAATCGTGGCTTGTGGGGTTCGTTACTTATCCCTGTTTCGCCACTTTCCGAACAGTATCGCATCGTTGAAAAACAGCGAGAATTGTTTGATAAAATCACACTGATTTAACGTTTAATTGTATAATATCTGGCGAAAGGAGGTCTTTCGCTATGATAGAAAAAGAAAAATTTGAAAGACACTTGAGGGGTACAAACCTCTCAGAAAACACGATTTCATCGTATATGTTTGCCATCAAGCAGTATGGGGAACAGTACGATGATATCACTCAGAAAAAGCTACGTGAGTACAAAGTATGGCTGATCGAGAATTACAAGCCCAAGACGGTAAATCTCAGGCTGCGAGCTATCAACTGTTACTTGGAGTGCATCGGCAAGGAAAAGTGGAAACTCCCCTTTGTTCGTGTGCAGCAGAAAACTTTTCTGGAAAATGTAATTAGCGAAGCGGATTACGAATACTTCAAATCCTGTCTAAAAAAAGATGATGAAATGTTCTGGTATTTTGTGATCCGATTTCTCGCCGCTACTGGAGCTAGAGTCAGCGAACTGATTCAGATCAAAGTTGAACACGTGAAACTAGGACATCTTGATTTATATTCCAAAGGTGGCAAACTGCGCAGAATTTATATCCCCAAAGAATTACAAAATGAAGCCCTTTCTTGGTTGGCTGAAAAGCAACAGGAAAGTGGCTTCATTTTTTTGAACAAATATGGGGAACGTATTACTACCCGTGGCATTTCTGGGCAGTTGAAAAAGCTGGCAGTAAAGTATGGCATCAATCCAGCGGTTGTATATCCACACTCATTCCGCCACAGATTTGCCAAGAGCTTTCTGGAGCGTTGCAATGATATAGCTTTTCTTGCTGATCTCATGGGACATGAAAGCATTGAAACTACCCGCATTTATCTCAGAAAAACAGCAACAGAACAAAGAGAAATCGTTGATACAATCGTAAATTGGTAAAAGGAAAGGCATGCACTTCGGATTGTGCGAAGTGTATGCCTTGTTTTAGCTTATATTGAATTGCATTTGCTGAATATTGAATTGATTTTTTCTACAATACGATACTGTTCTGATAGCGGCGGAATAGGTAATAACATTTTTCCTAATGTTTTACCGTTACAATTTGGCTGGGCTGTGGCAATAGTACCGTCTCGCAACTGCCTCCAATATAATTCGCTTTCCATGAAGTATTTCAAATATTGTGGGCATAGCCATTTACTGTATCTTGTCCTTATTAGATACCCTGCATATATCGCTTCTTCTGGAACCTCTTGTACGAGATAAGATTTCCCGACCGTCCCACCTGTTCTGGCAAATAGAATATCGTTAGCTTGTAGAAGATAAGATTCAATATCACATTCCTCAATATCACAATAAGGAACTGTATCCCATAGGACTGAGTTATTTTGAATGTCACTTATACGAACCATTTTTATACGACCACTCTCTTTTGCTGGTGCATTATAACCGTATTGAATTGATTTTGATATATTACCCCATCGTTCCCATTCCCAACTGTCCGGAATTTCAAACGGTATCTCATCGTCGATACAACGCTCAATTCCGTCCAACTTCTCATAATGAGAATTATCCCTTCTGAAAATGACGGATTCGTGCTTGTCACGCTTGATTTTGCCCTGCCGTATGAGTTGCTCTTTTTCTGCCCGAATGTGCTCCAGTAGAACAGATGCCGGTTCATCAGTCGGGTCTTGCGGCACGAGCTTGCCCTGCACCGCCATCTGAAAGATAGATTTTTTGAGCTGGTTGGGGAAATTGGTGTTCAGCGCATCCAGTGTGCTTGCAACTTCGGTATACTTATCCGTATATGGTTTGATTTGCTTAATGGCGTATACAATCCGTTCCTGCTCTTTGAGCGGCGGAAACGGAAAAAGTAATGCATGAATCGCATTTGAAGATAGTCCTTGAATGCCAATACCTTTGCCACCGATCCATCCAACGTGCTTGTACAAATAGAAAAGATAATAAAAATATTGAGTGCAAACAGGGGCATAAGCTCTGAGACGGTGGATATGATTCTGAATGCAAATATCATAATCATACGGCCAGATTGCTGCTCTGCCAATATCACCACCTTCGCAGACCAGAAGATCCCCTTTTGTCGCAGTACACTTTTCAATTTCAGGTTCAGTGAAGAACATTTCTTTCAATTTATCAAGTTCGAATCTGTCCCAGTAAAGGTTGGAGGTTGTGATATAGGATTTCTTCTCGCCAGAACGATTTGTCGCATTGAGCGCTTTGCCAGTATTATGCTGAAACACTGACCCCAGCCGCACCCACTCCCACGTCTCCGGAATCTCAAACGGCACCTCATCCGCAATACAAACCGGCTCATTCTTCCCCACCTGCTCATAAGGCAAATTATCAGCACCGCGAAAAATACGGGAGGGGTTCTTTTCTTTTTTGATCTTGCCTTCTTTTATAAGCTGTTCTTTCTCGGCACTAATTCGTTCCAACAGAACAGATGCCGGTTCATCTGCTGAGTCTTGGGGCACCAGTTTTCCCTGAACCGCCATCTGCAAAATTGAATTTTTCAGTTGTTGTGCTGTCATTCGTCGTTCCTCCCGTTTTCAATCCGTCTGCGTTCTTTTTCAACTTGTGCCTGCAATTCCTCCGGTGTCGGCAGTGTAAACTGGTATTTGGAGGCAAACATCTGCTTTCCGTCATTCAGCACAGAATATCTGGCGACTGCCTCGTTCTTTTCTGAACAGAGAATCAGGCCAATAGTTGGGTTGTCATCGGCATTTTTATACAAAGCATCGAACATTCGGATATAGCTGTCCATCTGTCCCACATCCCCGTGTGACAGCATCCCGATCTTTAAGTCAATCAGCACATAACATTTCAAAATGCTGTGATAAAAAACCAGATCCAGATAAAAGTCGTTATCGTCATAGCGCATAAGTTTTTGCCGCGCCACAAAACAAAAGCCGCGTCCCAGTTCCAGCAAAAAATCCTGCAAATTGTCAATCAAAGCCCGTTCCAAATCACTTTCCCGCAGGGCTGGATAGTCTTTTAAATCAAGAAATTCCAGCACGTACGGATTCTTGATAAACTGCTCCGGCTCCACAGCTGCCAGTTTCTCTTTCGCCTCGGCGAGCACCAGATCTTTTTGCTGACTCATCAAAAGGCGTTCATAGTACAGTGTGGAAATCTGCCGGTCCAACTGGCGGCTTGACCACTGCTCTTTGATTGCCTCGTTCAGATACCACTCCCGCGCATCCGGATTCTCCACACGCAACAAAGAACGGTAATGAGTCCACGTTAATTGCGAACGCACTGCGTTCGCATTTGGAAAAAGCAGATAAAACTTCTTCATCTGCTGAAGATTCCGCACTCCAAACCCTGCTCCAAACTCTTTCACAAGACGCTCAGACAGTGCCGAAAGTACACCTTTTCCGTAATCACCACGCTCTTTTCCATGCTGTTCATCCTCCACAATCAGCCTACCAACAGACCAGTATGCCATCAGCATTGCCGTATTAACGGCCTGATACGCATGACTGCGGGATTCTAACAGAACACTGCGGATAGATTCGTAAAGAACGGAATTTGTGACGTAGGTCTTTTCATGTTTCATCAAATCATGGTCACTCATCCAGTTCTACCCCCAAAATCTCTGTAATCTGCTGTAAAATACGGTCAATCTCCGCATTCAGGCTGGCACGTTTCTCCTGATATTGCTGAATCAGCTCTTTCGGCGGCAAAATTTCCTCTTCCTCGTGAGGATAACCGCAGAGGTCAATGTTATAAGTGCGGTCTGCAAGTTCCTGTGCCGTATACTTCTTCGCCTTGTCAAAGCCATCAATATTCAGCTCCTGCCGATTGTCCCACCATTCCATTGCCGGTGCGAAGTGCTCCAGTTTCATGGGTTTCGTCTTTGAAAAGTTTTTATAACCTTCCGGCATATCCAGACGGTAAAACCACGTTTCCTTGGTCGGGCCGGTGTGTTCAAAGAACAGAATATTGGTGGTAATGGATGTATACGGGGCGAATACGCTATGAGGCATACGGATGATGGTATGCACATTAAACTCAGAAAACAATTTCTTCTTAATCGCCACCTTGGCATTGTCCGTTCCGAACAGGAACCCGTCCGGCAGAATAACCGCCGCCCGTCCGCCAGCCTTCAGCCGGTACATAATGACCGACATAAACAAATCCGCGGTCTCAGAACTGGCCAAATCAGCCGGAAAGTGGTTCTTTACTTCCATTTTCTCAGAACCGCCATAGGGCGGATTCATTAACACAACATCCACCTGATCATCTGTGGTGTAATCCAGTACATCCCGAAGCAGGGAATTGTCATGAAATACCTGCGGTACATCCAGATCATGCAGCAGCATATTGGTTACACAAAGCATATACGGAAATTGTTTCTTCTCAATACCATAGATGGAGTTCCCATATTTCATCTCATCTTCCGTGGTCTTAACCTGTTTTTTCAGTTCTTTCAGCCAACTGATAATAAATCCGCCCGTTCCGCACGCAAAATCCGCCATTTTCTCACCAATCTGCGGTTTAATCATCTTCGCCATAAAATCTGTGACCGCACGGGGCGTGTAGAATTCGCCGGCAGAACCGGCGCTCTGCAATTCCTTCAGAATCGATTCGTAAATCTCGCCAAACGCGTGGCTCTCCTCGTAATCGCTTAAGTCGAGATCGTCAATGACATTGATAACCTGACGGAGCAGGACACCGTCCTTCATATAGTTATTGGCATCAGCAAAGGTAGTCTGCACAATGGCCTTTTTTATCGGTGTAGAAACATCTACCGGCAATTTCTTCAAGGTCGGAAACAACGTATTATTGACAAAATCCAACAGCTTATCGCCGGTCATGGCTGTGCCGGATTTATCATCCACCGCCCAGTTAGACCAGCGACATTCCTCTGGAATAATAGATTCGTAGCTGTCATCGTCCAATTCCCAGTCCTGCTCCTTCGCATCGTATACCTTCAGAAAAAGCATCCATACAATTTGTTCAATTCGCTGGGCATCACCGTTGATGCCAGCGTCATTTCTCATGATGTCGCGGACTCTTTTTACGAATCCAGATAAATTACTCAATTTATAACCGCCTTTCTCATCTCATTGTATCCTTCCAGACCACGTACAAAACATTCATATTTGCCGTAATCTGACATTTTCATTTATATCGCCTCATCTGCATAAATCGCTTCTTCCAGCTCCTGAACTGCTTTCAGATAGCCTGCCTTGCCGCCGAAATAGCTGGCAATTTTCGCTGGTTTCCCCAATTTCATAAATGGGTCGAGTTTCAATATCTCCGTTTTCTCAATTTCATAAATACCTGTATTCATGTATTTGTCCAACAACGCCTCTAAAACCTCACGGGCAACGCCGCTGTACCGGCTGAAAAAATCACGTTTTTTAACGTTATTTGCACGCTCCCTCCGGGTCAAAGGTTTCTTATCAAAGGCAACATGGCAGATAAAATCGTAATCGTCCACATCTGTCATCCCCTGTTCTGCTTTCATGGTTTCAAGGTCGATCCCCCGCTCCATAAACAGTTCCATGATCTTATCCTTTTTTTGTTCCGCTGTCCATTTCCGGATAAAATTATCCAGAGACGCATATTCGCCGCGAACATTCTCCCTCGTGTAATCCACAATACTTTCCTGCCGGAGCAATTTTCCATTCACATCGTAAACAGATACTGTTTTATGAATAATCTCCACACGGCAGCCGTTTGCATCCACAACCGGCTTAGGCTGTCCATAAGGAACCGGCGGTTCTTTTATCCCCTCAAAGTTCCGCAGTTCCTTCGGGTCCGTTTCTCTCACTGCTTTATCCTTACCAAAATCATCATCTATTTCAATCGGTCCATCCCAATCTGGATCCGCAAACAGCCTCGTCACATTCCGAAAGTCCATCACAACGAAGTGGGTCTTTCCCTCTTTTTCCCGCAGTCGCGTTCCACGACCGATAATTTGCTTGAATTCAGTCATGGAGCCGATCATTTCATCCAGAACGATCAATTTCGTCATTTTGCAGTCTGCACCGGTGGACAGCAGTTTGGATGTCGTCGCGATAACAGGATATTTAGCCGATACCGAAATAAAATAATCCAGCTTGCTCTTTCCGTAAGCATCACTGCCTGTAATCCGCACAACGTAGTCAGGATTTTCCTTTACCATGTCTGCATTCAAATTCACCAGCGCCTGCCGCATACGTTCCGCCGCGTCCTCTGACGCACAAAATACAATGGTCTTGTCCATTCGGTCAGTGCTTTTTAAGTACCGGGTAATTTCGGTGGCCACCTGCTGGATACGATCCTCGATGATAATATTGTAATCGTAATCGCTGTTTGTATAGATGCGATCCTCAATCTCATTTCCGTAAATGTCCCGCTGTCCTTTATATGGTCTCCACCCTTCGCCGATGTCAGTCATGATGTTAATGACTTTGAACGGTGCGAGGAAACCATCCTCAATTCCTTCCTTCAGGCTGTAGGTGTAAATCGGTTCGTGAAAATAGTTGACGTTGGAAACATAGCGTGTCTCCTTTGGCGTTGCCGTCATACCGATTTGCGTTGCCGATTTAAAATAATCCAGAATCAGGCGCCAGCGGCTCTCCTCTTTCGCCGATCCTCTGTGACATTCGTCTACTATAATCAAATCAAAAAAATCCGGCGTAAATAGCTTGCTAAAATGTTCTTCTCCTTCATCACCGACCAGCTGCTGGTAGAGTGAAAAATACACTTCATGGGAAGTGATGGTGCTTTTATCATCCTTAGCCACGTTGATTTTATGCGTAACCTTCTCCAGGGGGGCAAAATCCTGCTGAATCGACTGATCCACGAGAATATTCCGATCCGCCAGATAAAGGACCTTCCGTTTCAGACCACTTTGCAGCAAACGATAAACGATCTGGAACGCAGTATAAGTCTTACCGGTACCAGTTGCCATAACCAAAAGGATTCTATTTTCGCCTCTTGCCACTGCATCTACCGTCCGATTGATCGCAATACGCTGATAATAGCGCGGCGGATAAGTGTTTTGGCTGGTATAATAAGGCTGATTCTGTACAGCCTCCTGTTTCGGAGTCTGACCAGATTCCTGTTTGTACCGGAAAATGAGTTCTTCTTCCGTAGGAAATTCGTCAAGACAGAGCTGCCGTTCTACTCCTGTTAGAAAATCATGTTCCGCAAAGCCATCCCCATTAGAACTATACGCGAACGGCAAATCCAGCATCTTGGCATAAGCCATTGCCTGCTGTAGCCCGTAAGAGATACTGTGGTTGTTGTCCTTGGCCTCAATGATAGCAATGGGATTATTGTCGCTGAGATACAGCACATAATCCGCTCGTTTCGGTTTTTCCCGGAATACAAAATTGCCTTTCAGATTGATTTTCCCATCCGTAATCCGCGTCTCCATCGTGATTTTTTTCCGACTCCATTTTGCCGTAATGGCAGGAGTAATATACCGGAACTTAATATCTTCTTCACTCATCTCTTTTTTTGTCAAAACCTCGCTCACGATCCACCGCCTCCTTCCCATAATACTATATTATCAGAACTTAGTGTACCACATCGCACTGTGTGTTTCAATTAAGTGCTGATGTTTTCCCGACTATCCCGACTATTTTCCTCTGGGTAAAATACCCGTCTGCCAGAAACTTTTGTATCGTAGAGAACGGCGTTTTCCTACACCGCAAAAAAGCCGCCCCCCGCACCCCAGGGACCGGCCTTCCGCCATCTTCCCGCCTAACATCCACCGGTGAAACCGGTCCGTTCTCAGTCAGACTTTCCTTTATTTCTGATTTTCCCCCATTTTCAGCCTCCCCAGCTCCCAAAACGCCACCGCGCTGGCCGCTGCCACGTTCAGGGAATCCACGCCGTGGGACATGGGGATGCGCACGGTGTAATCGCAGGCGGCGATGGTTCCGTCCGCCAGGCCGTCTCCTTCCGTTCCCAGGATGACCGCCAGCTTTTCCTCCGCCTTCAGCCGGGGATCGTCAAGGCCCACGGAATCCTCCCGCAGAGCCATGGCCACGGTCCGAAAGCCCAGACGGCTCAGCCGCTCCATCCCCGTTTCCGGCCATTCTTCGCCGTCCGTCTCTCCCTTTCCCAAAAACGTCCAGGGCACCTGAAACACGGTCCCCATACTCACCCGGATCGCCCGCCGGTACAGGGGATCGCTACAGGCCGGGGTCAGCAGCACCCCATCCATTCCCAGGGCGGCGGCCGAACGGAACACAGCCCCCACGTTGGTGGGATTTACAATGTCCTCCAGCACGGCGATCCGTTTCGCCCCGGCGCAGACCTCCTCCACCGAAGGCAGGGCCGGACGGCGCATGGCGCAGAGCATCCCCCTGGTGAGGGGAAAGCCCGTCAGGTGCTTTAACACCTCAAAATCCGCCGTGTACACCGGTACGTCCCCGCACCGGCGAATCAGCTCCGCCGCCTGGGTCTCCACATGACGCCCCTCCGCCAGAAAGGAAACCGGCCGGCAGCCGGCATCCAGGGCCCGCTCGATCACCCTGGGGCTCTCCGCGATAAACATCCCCTTTTCCGGCTCGTGGCGGTTTAACAGCTGCCCTTCTGTAAGCCTGGCGTACACATCCAGCTCCGGTGCGGAAAAATCTGTGATTTCTATAATATTCGCCATGGTTTTGTTCTCCTCTTTTTTGTTTTCCCCACCCTGGGCGTGCCGGCTCTCCCGGCCGTTTCTGCCGTTCTACCGCTGTTTCCAAAGCCCCATCTGGGCTTTCAGCGGCAATTTCCTTTCGTTTCCTCAGCCGTTTCCTACTTCCCGGCCGCGCTTTTCTCCTGCAAAATATCCACAATGGTCTTTTCCGTCCCCGTCATGCCCGGTGACGCGATCTCGCCCATGTGGCGCATGGTCTCCTCCGGCGTCTTTCCGTTGATGCCGTGCACCGGATCCACGCTGATGCCGTGCATGGCAAAGTCCACGGACTGGAACGCCGCGTCCACCGCCACGATTCCCTTCATGGTGCAGCCCTGGTTGCCGCCGTCGCAGATCATGCCGGTGATGCTGCTGGCCATATTTCCGATGACCCGCTCCATCTCCGCCACTCCGCCGCCATAGAGGTAGACAAGGCCGCAGGCCATTCCCGTGCCCGCCGCGATGCCGCAGCCGCAGAAGGCAGACAGTTTCCCGGAGTATTCCTTAATGTACATACACACCAGATAGCTGATGGCCGTCGCCCTCCAGAGGGTTTCCTCCGGCAGCTCCCGATGGCGGTATACGCCGTAAAGGGGCATGGTGGCGATGATGCCGTGGGCCCCGGAGCCGGTGATGCTCATGGCCGGATAGTCCAGGCCGGTCACCCTGGCCTCGATGGCGGCGTTGCACAGCAAAGAGGCCGTTTTCTGCTCGTCATCAGAGATGATCTCTCCCCCGTTTTTCTCCAGCAGATACTTCCCGTAGGTGGTCCGGTCGCTCTCCAGCCCCGCCTCAAACAGGCGGCAATTCATCTCATAGGCCTGAGCGATGAAGGAAATGTCCTCCGCCGGCACGGTTTTTGCGTACTCGCAGATCTCCTCCAGGGTATAGGAATGGATCACCGCCGCCTGAGCCGTCTCCGCCTTCTCCTCGTCCGTTTTCTCAAATACCGTCTCCCCGTTCACCCGGATGCTTACAATATTCGTGTGGGAATCCCGGATCGTCACCACGGCCTCCCCGCTCTCCGCCGTTACCTTCGCCTCTATGAAAATGCGGCTGGTCACTTTCCCCATATGTACCTGGATCCGTCCTGTCCGCACCAGCATTTCCGCCATGGCATTGTCCATTTCCCGCACGTCCGCCAGGCACTCCAGGCCCTTTTCCGGCCGCCCGGCGATCACTCCCAGGGCCGCCGCGTACTCATTTCCCATAAAGCGGCTGTTGGGGATCCCGCAGGTATAGGCATTTTTATACATTCCGCTGTTTAAAGTCAACTCCACACCGGAAACCTTCCCCTCCACCAGGGATCTCGCCTTTGACACCGCAAAAGCGATGGCCCCCGGCTCCGTCACCCCCAGCGCCGGGCGCATATCCTTTCTGATTAATTCTGTCAGCTCATTGATCTGTGTCGTTTTCATGCTGCACCTCCTCATACCTTCCATCCTATGCGGCATTGTCCGTTTCGTCAAGTCTTCTGTCATTTTTTTCTTTCCACGCTACGCGAAACGTGCTATATTATCTTTAGATACTAGGGCCCAAAGGCCAGACACCTGGCGCGAGCCCGCTTGCAAGAGGAATTTTGACCTTAGGGCACGCCAAAAACATAAATAAGTAACCGTTTTTCACAGAAAAACCAGGGGATTATGAATGTTTATGACGACTGCGGAAATGCGCAGCACGAAACAATCTGGTATCGAAGGTGCAAAACACCTTTTGACCCTTACATTTTTTAAAATACATACTTTATATACTTTTTCGCCCCAGAACAGCGGAAAACAGAGAAAGGACGGTCCCCATGCGATACAATCCCCCCTATTTTGACTTTGAGCTCTGCGGAGTAAAACGGAAACTTCCCTTTGTAAAAATCAAGGACGACATGGCTCTGGCCAGTTTCTGCATCGTATCTGACACGGAACTGGTGCAGGCAGTGGCCCCGGAGCTGGCAAAACGCCTTCCGGAGGTGGACGTACTCCTCACCGCAGAGGCCAAGGGCATCATTCTCACCTACGAGATCAGCCGCCTGTTAAACATGAAGGATTTCGTGCTGGCCCGCAAGCACAAAAAGCCCTATATGCAGAACGTCCTGGAGGCCAACGTCTACTCCATCACCACCCAGGCCAAGCAGACCCTGTACTTAGACGGTTGCGACGTGGAAAAGCTCCGCGGAAAACGGGTGGCCATCATCGACGACGTCATCGCCACGGGAGACTCATTAGCCGCCTTAGAAAAGCTGGCGGAATTGGCCGGAGCCAAGGTGGTGGCCAGAGCCGCCGTGCTGGCAGAGCTGGACTCCGTCTACCGGGATGACATCATTTACTTAAAAGAGCACTACGTCTTCACCCCCAACGAGGACGGCACCTTCACTCCCATCGAATGCGAGGAGAAAAAGAGACGGCGCCTGGCCGGGCTGGAATAAAAAGCGCGCAGTTTCCGGTTCATTTCCGTTTCCTATGAAAGGACAAAAACGGCCGGGAAAAAGGGATTCTTCCACACAGGAACCCGTTTTCCCGGCCGTTTTCCACATTTCTGCCCTAATGTTTTTATGCCTTAATATTTCCGGATCTGATCCGTCTCGTCCCCGGCGGTTTTGTCGATGGATTTTACCACCACATAATAGCCCGCTTTTTCATTGACCTTCACATACACCCGGTCTCCCACCCGGTGGCCCAGCACCGCCCGGCCCAGGGGAGACTCGTTGCTGATTTTATTGTCCAGGGAATTGCCGCGGACGGTGGTGACGATTTTATAGGTCTCCGTCTCGTCATCGTCCTCAAAGTACAGCTCCACCCGGTTGTTGATCCCCACCTCGTCGGCGCGGGACTGGTCGGAAATGATCTTCGCCGTGCGGATCATCCGCTCCAGATAGCGGATGCGGCTCTCGTTCTGATTTTTGTCCTTCTTTGCCGCGTGGTATTCAAAATTTTCGCTCAGATCCCCGTGGGCCCTGGCCTCCTTCACCGCCTCGATGGCCGCTTTCCGCACCACCAGTTTCCGATAGTCGATTTCCTCTTGAATTTTCTTAATATCGCTCTCCGTTAATTGATCGTACATTTTATGTCAGCTCTCCTTCCTGTCTCCAGCCGCCCGCTTGCTCCGGATCCATTTCCAGCACCGGCAGGCCGCCACTCCCAGCAAAATTCCGTCCAATGCCCCAAACACCACATCCGACGGGTAGTGCACGCCCACATACAGCCTGGAAAAGGCGATGAGCGCCGCCAGCACAAGGGCCAGCCATCCACATCTCCGGTGATTCAGCCAGATCACCGTCGCCGCCGCGAACGACGAGGCAGCGTGCCCCGACGGAAATGACCAGTCCGGCTGTTTCTCAATGAGCAGCGTCAGTCCCGCCACCACCTCGTAGGGCCGCACCCTCGCAACCAGATTTTTCAGAATCACATTGTTTGCCAGCAGGGAAAAAAGGAGGGCCGTCGCCGTCTCCACCCCCGTCCGCCTGGTCTTTCGCAGCACGAAGAAAACGGCAGCCATCCCAATCCAGATGAATGCCGTATCCCCCAGGTGCGTGATGAACTCCATCACCGGCGTCGCCATATCGCTGCGCAAATGCTCCTGTATCCAGAGCAGAATCTGCCCGTCCATTCCGTCACCTCACTGAAACTCAAAATACTTCGTTATATTTTTCACATAGTCATCCGTCATCCGGCGGATCATCTCCCGTTCTCCCGGCTCATACCCGGACATGGAAGACCCCTGGGGCGTCCCGGTGATATAATAGTGTCCGCGGCACCAGCCCAGCTCTTTTTTATCGCCGATCTTGGACGTGATCGTCCGTTTCTCCTCCAAACTACCCACCCGGTGCACCTCAAAAATCTCCCGCGGCCGCTCCGCCACCGGATAAAAATACACCCGCAGGCACTCCTCTGTCTGCTCTATATAAAAATTCCCCTCCCAGCTCTCCGGGAGCGTGATCAGATAATCGTCATTGCCAATCACCGTTCCGTCGTAGGGGACAATCTTCGTCTGCACAACGCCGTCTTCCACCCAGGCGCCGTCCCCATTGACTTCAAATCCCTTTCCGATCAGGGAATTGGTGACCATATATCCCTTCTCGTCAAAATAGTAACACTCCGCTACGCAATCTCCGTCTCCGTCCAGCCATTTCCAAGTATCCCTCGGATAGGAGCCGTCGTCCTCCTGCCACCACCAGCCGCTTCCATCGCGCCCCCAGTGGCCTGCATAGGAGGGAAACGCAGCCAGCGCCGATACCACAATCCCGGCGGCCAGCCCTGTCCAGATTCTCATAGGCACTCTCCTTCTGCATGAATGCGTCCGTTTCTTTTTATCATACCATGAAGGGGTGGAAATGAAAATAATGGGACTTCTTAAAAATTCCTTAAGAATTTGAAAACGAGAAAGCACGTAAATACAAGGTTTTTTAAAAAATTTGTGACTTTCTTGTGACTAATAGGGACTGCTTGATTAATAGGAAATGATAGAAATTTTGACTGATCCCCCGAAGACAACAGATCCAGCACCGCCGGTCTTGGTAGTGCTGGATCTGTAAATATAGAAATAGTGGCCTGGCATTTTTTCCTACTTTTCGGGAACCCTCAAGAGAGGGTTGTGTCTTTTTCTTCCCGAAGCCTTCCCTTGTCTTTTTAGAATCATTTGCACACGGTTGTACATTTCTACCGTGATGATGGGATCATAGTTTCCCTTATACAGCTGTCCACAGTATGGGTTATACCCGCAATATTGTGGCCGGGAAAGGATGACAGATATAGTATAGGCCTCCGGGAC
>NZ_NFLE01000044.1 GCF_002160755.1 Lachnoclostridium sp. An14 | reverse complement strand
AAAGAAACGGTATGCAATCGGAACAAACCCCGAAAAACATTTGGAGCAAATCATAAATCTGTAAAATTGGGGATAAAAACGGGGTTTGGTTGAAGAACACATTCATGCGTTTGTCGTGACACAGAAAAAAATTCCTGGAATATCAGTCCTTACAGGAATGAATAGGCAGGTTTCACAAAGAAAAATAAGAAAAAATGTGAAAAACAACTAAAAAAATTGGAGAAAGATTCCTTTGAGCGGCCTCAATAGGAAACATTCCAAAATGGACTGAATTACCAGGAAAACAATGAATTTTACAGTAGTTTTTTTCGGGGCTAAAATGAGGCTAACAGGCAGGAAACAGAGCCGAACAGGATAGGAGGATATGAGATGGTAATTGAGAAAACGGCAATGGCCGGTACTCTGGAATCCAGTGATGCCCAGGTGACCGTAGAGCCAGGCACCGGGATTGCGTTGGACATTGAGAGCAGCGTGTTAAATCAGTATGGCAGGCAGATTCGTGCCACTGTGCTGGAGACTTTAAAGCGTCTGGAGGTCACGGACGCGAAGGTGAAGGTGGTAGACAAAGGGGCCCTCGACTGTACCTTAAAGGCCCGCGTAGAGTGTGCGGTGTTCCGCAGCTGCGGCAGGTCAGAGTCCAATATTCCGTGGGGAGGTGCTGTACATGAGTAATCGTCCGAAACCAGACAAGAAGCGGCTGCGCCGCACCATGATGTTTATGAACGCCCAGAAACCGGGACTGATCAAGGATGCTTATATTTACGGAAGCGACAGCATCATCCTGGATCTGGAGGACGCGGTGGCGGAAAACCAAAAGGACGCCGCCCGTTTTAGCTTATACCACGCTTTAAAGAGTATCGACTACGGGGACACGGAGGTGATCGTCCGCATCAACGGCTTGGACACCCCCCACTGGAGAGAGGATGTGCGGGTGTGCGTGGCTGGTGGGGCCGACGGGATCCGCATTGCCAAGTGCGAGAACGCGGAGATGGTCCATCAGGTAGAGAAGGCGGTGTTGGAGGCGGAGCGGGAGTTTGGCGTAGAGGAAGGCCGGACGCTTTTGATGGCCGCCCTGGAGAGCCCCTTGGGAATCATGAACGCATACGAGATCGTCACCGCCTCCGACCGGATGTTTGGCTGCGCCATTTCCGGCGGAGATTTCCGAAAGAGTATGCACGTGCAGATCCAGAGGGACGGGGTGGAGGTGATGACGGCCAGGGGGCAGATGCTGTTGGCAGCCAGGGCCGCCGGCGTCCAGTGCTTTGACACCATGTATCCCAACATTGATGATATGGAAGGGTTCCAGGCGGAAGTGATCCAGAACCACAAGATGGGATTTGACGGAAAGAGCATCGTTAATCCAAAACAGATCGCTTTTGTCCACGAGACTTTTGCCCCCACGGAGAAGGAGATCGCTTACGCGGAGAAACTGGTGCGAGGTTGCCAGGCCCAGGCAGATGCCGGAATCGGCGTGTACACCGTGGACGGAAAGATGGTAGACATTCCGTTTTTTGAGGACGCAAAGAGAATCATCGCCCTGGCGAAGGCCTGCGGCGTGTACCACGGAGATCTGTAGGAAGGAGCGTGTTTGAGAATGATCAATGCAGTTGGCAGAGAAATTCCCGATTACCTGCTGGAAAACGGCAGAGAGGTGTATCAGGGGAAAAATAAGAAAGACGGACAGTATGTGAAAAAGGCGTCTCCCAGGACGCGGAGAGGGGAAAAGCCCATGGACAGCAAGCTCTGCGCCTCCATCCGGGAGGCGTGTGAGAAGTGCGGGGCCCACGATGGCATGACATTTTCCTTCCACACGGAGTTCCGTGACGGTGATTATGTGGCATCTATGGTGTGCCGGGTTCTGGTGGAGGATATGGGCTTAAAGGACCTACACGTGGCCGCCACTTCCCTCGGCTCCGCTCAGGATGTGTTTGCGGACTACATGGAGCAGGGGATCATCGTGGAGGCCCAGACCTCCGGCGTCCGCGGACGGATCGGCGAGGTGATCTCCGCCGGAAAGCTGAAAAATCCGGCCATTATCCGCAGCCACGGCGGCCGGCCGAGAGCGGTGGAGGCGGGAGAGGTGCATATCGACATCGCCTTCCTGGCGGCTGCCACCTCGGACTGCTGCGGAAACGCCAAGGGAACCGGCGGCAAAAACAACTGCGGCTCCATGGGTTTCGCAAACCATGATGCCCGCTACGCCGACCACACGGTGATCATTACCGACACCCTGGTGCCCTTCCCCAACCTGCCGTCCTCCATTTCCTGCATCGACGTGGATGCGGTGTGCGTGGTGGATGCCATCGGCGACCCGAAGAAGATCGCTACCAAGGAAGCCAGGATGACTGACAACCCCAGAGAGCTGATGATGGCCCGGAACGTGGCCAACGTGATCGCAGCTACCCCTTACTTTAGAGACGGCTTTTCCTTCCAGACCGGCGTAGGCGGCCCGTCCCTGGCGGTAAACCGCTTTTTGGAGGAACATATGCGGGAGAAAGGGATCCGCATGAGTTTCGCCCTGGGCGGCACCAGTTCCGCCATCTGCGCCTTGCAGGATAAAGGACTGGTGGACTACATATTAGATACCCAGGACTTTGACCAAGGTGCGGCGGCTCACCTGTTTACCAACCCTCATCACGTGGAGATTGATTTGAGCGAGTACGCCAACGCGGCCAACAAGGGGGCTTACGTAAACAAGCTGGATTACGTGGTGCTCTCCGCCCTGGAGATTGACACCAAGTTTAATGTAAACGTGATCCCGGCTCCGACGGCGTCCTCCGCGGTGCTCCCGGCGGCCATCCGGACACGGCGGCGGGTAGCAAATGTTGTATCATTGTCACGCCTCTGATCCGCGGCCGTATGGCTACGGTGTGTAGGGATGTGGTGACGGTGACGACACCGGGAGACTGCGTGGATGTACTGGTGACGGACTACGGCATCGCTGTCAATCCTGCCAGACCGGATCTGATCCAGTGTCTGGACGAGGCGGGGATCAAACACGTGACCATTGAGAGCTTGCAGGAGAAGGCATACAGCCTGGTGGGCGAGCCGGATCCCCTGGAGTGGGAGGATCAGGTAGTGGCCATTGTGGAAACCAGGGACGGCACCATTCTGGACGTGGTAAGAAAAATCAAGCCGTTTTCCTTCGGGGACTGAGAATGCGATAGGCGGTGCTGCGGATGCCGTTTGCCCGCAGCACGAAACCTTCCGGCGAAAACGCGTTCTGCTAAGGGGAATGGACGGTGGATGCAGCCTTCTTTTTGGCACGAATGCGGGGCTGCCGCACACATTTGAAACGCAGTGTACATTTTAAAAGAGAAAGGGGAGCAGTTATGCTATCTGCAATCGGGTTTATTTTGATGATCGTGCTGATGATCGTATTGATTAAGAGTTGGGTGAGCCCGCCGGTGGCTTTTATCGGCCTTCCGTTAGTCGCCGCCCTGGCGGCTGGGTTTTCCATCGCGGACATCGGCGGATTTATTGAGAGTGGGATGGATTCCATGCTGAGCACGGCGGTGCTGTTCGTGTTTTCCATTTCCTATTTTACATTGATGGACGAGACTGGTCTGTTTGATCCCATCATCAGCGCCCTGACCAAAAAGGCGGGAGGAAAGGTGGGGATGGTGGTGATTGCCCTGTTGCTGACCACCTTTGTGGCTCATTTGGACGGCTCTGGCGCTACCACGTTTTTGATCGTCGTTCCGGCATTTTTGCCCATATTCAGACGTCTGGGACTGCGGCGGGAATCCCTCCTGGCCATGATGTGTGGTCCCTATGCGGTGATGAACATTCTACCTTGGGGCGGCCCTACTATGCGGGCGGCCACAGTGGCTGGGATTGAGACCGGGGATATGTACGCCTTTATTATTCCAGGAGTGGTTCCATTTTGACAGAAATGTCCGTTTTTGACATTCTTCCCTGGTTATGGTAGATTAGGTGCAGAGATTAGAACGGGGAAAGGACGGCAAAGAGACAAACCATGGACAGAGCACAGAGGATGGAACGGCTGGCGGCGGTAGCCAGGATGTATTATGAGGAGGACTGCACTCAGAATGAGATCGCCGGAAGATTTGGGATTTCCAGGCCCATGGTGAGCAAGCTTTTAAAGGAAGCGAAACGCCAGGGCGTGGTCACCATCCAGATCCGCGTTCCCGGGCAGACGGAAACCGGGGAAAAGAAAGACCTCCTGTCCCTTTTAAAACAGAAGTACGGCCTTGCAGGCGGCGTCCTGGTGCGGGGCGGTGCCGGGGACGTGGCCACCAACCAGGCGGTGGCGGATGCCGGTCTGGCATACCTGGAGCGGCTGGCGGGAGAGGGCCGGAAACGGTTCGGCATCGGCTGGGGCCACATCATCGGCGAGCTGGTGGGCCGCATTGAGGGGAGTCCCCGTCCGGTGCAGATGGGAGAGGCCATCTGTCCCCTCATCGGAAACAGCGGGGCCGGCCTGAAAAATTATCACTCCAACGAGCTGGTGCGGGTGGTGAGCGAGCACAGCCAGGCGGTGCCGGAATTTATTTACACCCCCGCCTCCATGGCCTCGGAGCAGGAGCTGGAGCGGACCATGGATTTGGAGAGCTACCATGAGATCCGCCGGGCCTGGGAGCGGCTGGAGGTGGCTCTGGTAAACATCGGAAATTTCCCGTCGGTGCCGGATTTTGCCTCCAAGGCCCGCTACGGGGAACAGCTGGTGAGAGAACGGGCGGCGGCCAGGATCTTAAACTACTTCGTGGGGGAGGACGGCCACGTGCTCCGGTCGGAGACGGACTATGCCGTCCAGATCCCTCTGGAGCTGCTGAAACAGGTGCCCTGCGTGGTGGGAATCTGCTCCGCCAACACCAATCCCAGAGCCCTGGCGGCGGCCCTTCGCAGCGGCTACATTCATGTCCTCATTGCCCCGGAGCCGGTGGCGGCCCGGCTGACAGAATCATAAAAAAGCGACCTCTCAGAAAAATCGAGAACCCCCGTCCTGCGGAACGGCAAATTCCGCAGGACGGGGGTTTTGTCATAGCAGTAGCCGCGGTCTGCGGTTACTTTTTAACCGGCGCTGGGGCCGTTCAAACTCTACACAATCCCCAGCAGGCACATCAGATTGTAATAGCCGATCATAAAAATGGAAAACAGCAAGGACATGGGCATGGTCCTGCGGATCAGCCGTCCCAGCGGCACGTGGTAATAGTCCGCGGCGACCACCAGGCACACATGGGTGGGAGAAACCTGGCTGGCCGCGTGGCAGATGCCCATCAAAAGCACCATCAGGGGCATCCCGCCGGGCATGGCGGCAAAGGCCAGGGGCGTTCCCATGGCGATGATGCCGGTGGTCCCACTGATCATTCCCCCCGCGAAAAACAGCAGCACAAAGATCAGATAGGTGGGGATGGGAAGGCCGGACAGCATTTGCGGCAGTGCCTGCAGCGCCCCGGTATAGGCGACAAATTCTTTCAAAACCAGGACTAAAAAGGTGTTGAGCAGCAGCTTTTTTTCAAAGGCCTTTCGGAACATGGGAAACAGCTCCTTTGGCTGAAACCGGTAAACGATGGCTCCCGCGGCGATGACGATGGCGATGGCCGGCACTACCGCGAGCTGAAAGGCCAGAATCAGGACGAGGATGGAGAGCAGCGTCCAGAGATGCTGAACCAGATGGAGGGCGTCCCTGCCCCGGTGGCGGCTCACCGGCGTCCCGGGGTCTTTCGGCAGACGGCGCAGATAAGGCCAGTAGCCGAGGGAAAACAGGACGGCCATGGGGATCAGCATTCCAAGGATAAATCTGGGCAGCGGGACGCCGGCCAGGTTGGCCATCAAAAGCACGCCGGCGTAGGTGGGCAGGGTGCTCTCCGGGATATGGCGGAACCAGCTTGTGACAAAAGCCTGCTCCTCCCTGGACAGGTAGCCCTCCGTCGCGTCCTTTACAATGTCGCCGCAGAGGATCATCGCCGCCGCCGAGGGCAGCAGCCCGATGAACAGCGGAGCGACCGCCGCGTTGATCCGCCGGTTGTGGAACAGCCCGTCCAGATCCTGGTGGGCCAGCCGGATTTGCGACCGGGCCTCCAGCATCCGCTGCAAATAGGTGATTAAATAAAGGGAAATCAGCACGGACAGAGAGCTCCAGTTCAAAAAAACGTTCGCGGCCTGGCCAAGCGCCGCGGAAAGGGGGATGGAAAAGAGCAGGATACAGGCCGCCAGGCCGCCGCAGACGGCCTGATACAGGGGCCGCCCCAGAGCTAAGAGCAGGACAATCACAAAAAATACCATTCCCAAAAAGACGAGCTGCATACATTCCCTCCCACACGGACACCGGCGGCAAATCCACGGGTGTCATTCTCTTGGTACAGGATACACAAGGGGAGCGGGATTGTCAAGAAATTGGGAGCAGGTTCCGACAGGATGCCGGCAGGATCGTCCCATGAAACAGAGGCTGGATGGCTCAGGTCGTTCCTGGCAGATGGGCTGGCTTGATACAAAAAAGTTACATATGTAACAAAATAAGCATTCCAAAAGGCGAACTTATCTTTTTGTGGTATTGTTTTTGTGTAAAAATTATAAATAATCCATAAAATCCTATCATTTTATTGACATTTATCATAACAAATGATAGTCTTAATGCAAAGAAATAAAAGGAAGAAGGGGAAAGGAGGTTACATATGTTACTTTCCAAACCGGAGCTAGTCCGGATGCTCCGCGGGGTGGCGGAAATCTGGACGGAGCACAAGGACGAGCTCAGCGAGATCGACTCCCGGTTCGGGGACGGAGACCACGGGGTGACCATCGGAAAGATCGCGGCGGTCATCGGCCGGGACCTGGACGGATGGCAGGACGATGACGCGGAGACGTTTCTGGAGGATCTGGGGGACGACATCATGGCGGTGGGAGGCGGCAGCGCAGGCCCTCTCTACGGCACCATGATCGGCGGCCTGGCGGGAGGAATTCCGGAGAGCGGCGGCATCGGCGCCGGGGACGTCAAGAAGATGCTCGCGGCCAGCTTGGAGGCCATGGAGGACATCACCACAGCCAAGGTGGGAGACAAGACCATGATGGACGCCCTGATCCCAGCGGTGGAGGCGGCGGCCCAGGCGGAGGGAGACGTCCCGGACGTTTTAAAGGCGGCCATGGAGGCGGCGGCCCAGGGAGCGAAGAAAAGCGAGGAATTCGTTTCCAAATTCGGCCGGGCAAAGAGCTACAAGGAGCAGACCATCGGCACTCCCGACGCGGGCGCCATGAGCACAGCCCTGTTTTTCAAGGGATTGTGGAACGGCCTGACGGAGTGAGCCTCCCGCCGGAGGTTTTTGTGTCATAAGGGGCACAGTTTCCTACTACAAAACAAAAAAGAAAGAGGAGAGCAAGCCATATGAAAATGAAAAAATTTATCAACGATCCTGAAAACCTGACTCCGGAGCTGTTAGAAGGTTTCGCGGCGGCTCACGCCGACCTGGTGACCTTAGGCGATCAGCGCATGGTGATCAACAACAAGCTGGCGGACGCCGACCGCGTCACCATCGTGACCCAGGGAGGTTCCGGCCATGAGCCGGCCATCAGCGGCTTTGTGGGCGAGGGCATGGTGGACATTTCCGTGGTAGGCGACGTGTTCGCGGCTCCCGGACCCCAGGCCTGTGTGGACGCCATTAAATTGGCGGACAAGGGAAAGGGCGTCCTCTACATCGTGTTAAACCATGCCGGCGATATGCTCACTGGCAATATGACCATGAAAAAATGTGCCAAGGAAGGCTTAAACGTGGTGAAGGTGGTGACCCAGGAGGACATTGCCAACGCCCCCAGAAGCAACGCTGACGACCGCCGGGGCCTGGTGGGCTGCATCCCCACCTACAAGATTGCCGGAGCAGCCGCCGCGGAGGGAAAGAGCCTGGAGGAAGTAGCGGCAGTGGCCCAGCGGTTCGCCGATAACATGGCGACCCTGGCAGTGGCGGTCCGCGGTGCCACCCATCCGGCCACCGGCAGCCTGTTAGCGGAGCTGGGGGATGACGAGATGGAGATTGGCATGGGCCAGCACGGCGAGGAAGGCGGCGGCCGCCAGCCCATGAAATCGGCGGACGAGACGGCGGAGATCATGTTAAACGCCCTGATCCACGACCTGGACATCCAGTCCGGCGAGAAGGTCATGCTGATCTTAAACGGCAGCGGAGCCACCACCCTCATGGAGCTGTTTATCATCTATCGGAAGTGCGTTTCCTATTTGAAAGAGAAGAATATTGAGATTGTGGCAAATTACGTAGGCGAGCTCTTAACGGTACAGGAGCAGGCCGGTTTCCAGATGTTTATGGCCAGAATGGACGACGAGCTGCTCCACTACTGGAACGCTCCCTGCAACACCCCTTATATGAAACGGTAAAACATTCAGACGTGTAAAAGGAAGGAGAAAACTGTCATGGCAGCGGAATATATGCACATCGGAATCCCGGTGCTCAATAAAAAAGAAGGAATGACCTACAACGAGGCGATGAAGTTCTGGGTCAGCAACGTGGACGACTACGATTTCAAGATCGAATACCTGAAATTTGAGGAGGGCACTCCCTTCCCGGAGATTCTCTCCAAGCAGCCCCACGTGGCCTACCGGGTGGACGATTTAGAGCACTACGCTTCCCAGGCTCAGCAGGTGATTTTCGGCCCCATGGAGCTGGGACCGGGGGTGCGCCTGGCGTTTGTGATCTGGGACGACGCCATTGTAGAGCTTTACGAGGAAAAATAAGGAGAGGAAACCATGCTGGTAAATATGAATTCCGTGCTGGAATACGCGGAGGAAAAAAACTGCTGCGTGGGCGCTTTTGACACGCCGAATCTGGAGATCCTGATGGCGGTGTTAAGGGCCGCGGAGAAACGGAACGAGCCGGTGATCATCCAGCACGCCCAGCTCCATGAGCCGGAGATGGCCATCCGGGTGATCGGCCCCGTCATGGTGCGGATGGCCCAGGAGGCGAAGGTGCCGGTGTGCGTGATGCTGGATCACGGAGAGGATATGGACTATGTGAAAACGGCCCTGGAGCTGGGTTTCTCCGCCGTGATGTTCGACGGCTCCTCCAAGCCATACGAGGAGAACGTCCGCCTGACAAAGGAGGCGGTGGCCCTGGCAGGAGAGTACGGGGCCAGCGTGGAGGCGGAGATCGGCGTGGTCACCGGCCACGAGGGAAAGGTGTTTGAGATTTCCTCCCAGGAGGACGCCTACACCGATCCGGAGCTGGCGGCGGAGTTTGTGAAGGCCACAGGCATTGACGCCCTGGCGGCATCTGTGGGCACTGTCCACGGCTTTTACACCACGAAACCAAACCTGGATTTTGACCGCATCCAGCGGATCAAAGAGCTGACCGGCGTGCCGCTAGTCATGCACGGCGGCTCCGGCATCAGCAGGGAGGACACCCAGCGCGCCATCCGCTGCGGCATCCGCAAGATCAACTATTTCTCCTATATGTCCTACGCTGGCGTACAGGGGGTGAAACGGCTGCTTGCGGAGCGGGAGGTGAAATACTTCCACGATCTGGCGAACGCGGCGGTAGACGCCATGGAGGAGGATGTGCTCCAGGCCATGGCCATGTTCGCGCTGGAATAAAAGAGAAACGGAACCTGAAAATGGAAATCGAGGGAAACGTCCCGGACGGCATGGAAAATTACGTGCCGGCGGGGCGTTTCCCGTTTCTGGATTTCTGCCTTTTCAAACGGGTGCGGCAATTTTTGAATTTTTGAATTTTTGATATGGAGCATATTTTCTTTGACATTGCCGGCCATTTGTGATAGATTAGAAATCAGAAACAGAACATACATTCGATTTTCTTTTAAAACTGCGGAATGCTAAGGAGGATGGAGATATGGAGACAGGAACGAAGGCATGGAGCTGGACGGAAGGGGAACGGGAGGAGCTTTTGTCCCTGGGGCGGGAGCTGTTTGCCTGCCCGGAGCTGGGATTTCAGGAGGTGCGCACCGGAGAGATTCTCGCCTCGTTTTTAGAGAGACAGGGGATTCCCTTTGAAAGTGGGCTGTCAGTCACCGGGATCCGGGCCACCATCGGATCGGGAGACGGCTATCACATCGCCCTGGTGGCGGATATGGACGCTTTAGCGGTGCGGGACGGGGAAACGACCGTTCCCTTCCACTCCTGCGGCCACAGCGTCCAGACAGCGGTGATGGCCTATGCCCTGAAACGGTTAAAGGAGCGGGGGATCCCGGAGCAGACAGGGGGACGGGTCAGCCTGATCGTCACCCCGGCGGAGGAGTTTATTGATCTGGAAACCCGCGGCCGGATGAAGGCGGAGGGGAAGATCCGCTACTTTTCCGGAAAACAGGATATGATCGCCTCCGGCGTCTTTGACGATGTGGACTGCGTTCTCTCCATGCACATCAACGGGGACAGCGGCGGCCCCCTCTTTGACATCAATTCCACCCTGGCGGGGTTCACGGTGAAAAAGGTGGTGTTTGAGGGCAAACCGGCCCATTCCGGCGCCCAGCCCCACCTGGGACGGAACGCCCTTCACGGCGCCAGCCTGGCCATGGACGCCATCGCTTATCTGAAAGATCAGTTTCCGGGGGAGGCGGGGCTGCAGGTCCATCCGGTGCTCACCTCCTGCGGCGGCACGGTGAACGTCATCCCGGACCAGGCGGTGCTGGAAACCTATATCCGGGCCAACACCCTGGAATACCTCCTGGAAGCGGAGGAGAAGTTTGACAACTGTGTCCGCTGCTGCGGTCAGGCCCTGGGCCTTGGGGTCCGGGTGGAGAACACCACCGGCTATATGCCGTTTCGCCAGTCCCCGGAGATCACTGCGGTGGTGCACGGGAAAATGCTGGAGCTCTGCGGCGAGGAGCGGATTGTGAAGAACGTGATTTCCGGCGCGTCCGGGGACATCGGGGATCTGGGGTATCTGATTCCGGCGGTGCAGTTTGGCTTTTCCGGCGTAGAGGGCCGGATCCACAGCGCCAATTTCGTCATCGCTGACGAGGAAAACGCTTACTTCCGCACGGCCCAGATTGTGGTGGAGACGGTGGAGGAGATTCTGCGCCACCCGGAGCTTCAGGTGAAAAACCCTGATTTTGCCCAAAAGAAATCGTTTTATCTGAAAAAATGGCTGGGCCAGGAGGAGGACGTATGATAAAGGTACTTTTGTGGGATGTGGACAATACGCTGCTGAGCTTTGAGGCGGCAGAGCGGGTGGCCATCCGGAAGGGCTTTGACCGCCGCGGGCTGGGGGAGTGCACCGATGATATGCTCCAGCGGTATTCGGAGATCAACCGCAGCTACTGGGAGCGGCTGGAGAGGGGAGAGATCACCAAACCCCAGGTGCTCCTGGGCCGGTTTGAGGAGTTCTTCCGGCAGGAGGGCATTCCCGTCTCCCTGGCGGAGGCCTTTAATGAGGACTACCAGCGGGATCTGGGGGAGACCTGCGTCTTCATGGACCGGTCCTTTGAGCTGCTGAGCCAGTTAAAAGCGGAAGGCTACGAGCAGTACGCGGTCACCAACGGCACGAAGGTGGCCCAGGACAAAAAGCTGGGCATCTCCGGCCTGGGCGCTTTGATGAACGGGATCTTTATCTCCGAGGTGGTGGGGGCGGAAAAGCCGTCTCCCCTGTTTTTCGACTATATTTTCCGTGCCCTGCCTCACGTCTCCAGAAAGGAGTGCATGATCATCGGCGACTCCCTCACCAGCGACATGAAGGGCGGGGAACAGGCCGGGATCACCACCTGCTGGTACAATCCGGCTCACAAGCCGAACCATGCCGGCGTGTCCGTGGATCATGAGATTGAGAACCTGTGGCAGGTGAGAGACCTGCTGTGAGATGGCTTGGCGGGCGGGAAATTGTATGGAAATCTTAAGAGTCAGGTAAGGAACCGTCCTCTCTCTGCTGATATAATGGAGACAGAAAGAAGGAGCAGTTTTGGGGAGGAGGCGGTTTTATGAAACGGCAGTGGATGATAAACGGAGCCCTGTTTGCGGGAGTTGTGGCAGGCGTCCTGTTTTTGGAGGCCCTCTTTGGCCTGGCAGATCCTGTGGAGAGGAACAGCCGCGCCCTGGCGGCCAGTATGAAAGCCCTGAAGGACGGGGAGAGCGGGACAAAAATATCCCTGGAGGAGGTGGTTCCCTTTTCCTGGGAGGAGGTGTACTCCTTTGACCCTTATGTCTCCGTGGAGGAGATGAAAGGGGTGCTGGGAACCGGCGGGAAACATCTGACGGAGGCGATAAGCGAGGGCCAGGTCCAGCTGGTGTTTCTGGAACAGGGAGAGGTGACGGCCAGTGTCTGTGGATACGGGGAAGACTTAGGCTACGACATCGACCTGGGCCTCTGGGAGGACGGGAAACGCTACCGTCGAGTGTCGGCCGGCGTCAATGAATTTACCCTCTACACAGACGGGGAGTACCCGCGGCTGGTGTTTGAGGGGGAGCGGTTTTTAGGAACGATCCTGGAACGGTGGGAGAGCAGCGCCCTGGTGGCGGTGGACGAAGGTTTTCCCATCCGCGCCAGCGGCGATCAGGTGTATATTTCCTTGGCGGAGGAACAGGAGGCAGAGCCCGGGGACCGGGTGGAGGTGTTCTACGACGGTTGGGTGCAGGAGACCTTTCCCCTTCAGCTGGGCGGGCAGATGCGGGTGCGCCTGAATCCGCCGGAGGCCGGGGAACTGCCGGAGCCGTCAGGACCATCGGAGGCGTCTGAAATGGCGGATTCCCCGGAGACGGGGCCGTTTCATGCCGTAGGAACAGCGGGAGAGGAAGAACCGGCCAGGACACCCACAGGCTACGATTCCGGGGAGGTGCAGCGGATCAGCATTTATTACGGGGGAACGCTGTACCTCTATGAGGCCGCCGGCTTTGATCTGCCGCTAGAGGAAGGATTTCAGCTGGTGGGGACGGTGGAGGAGAGCAGTGACCGGGAATACCTGTTTCGGGAGCTCTGCGGCACTCGCCTGGAGCCGGGGCAGGAGGTGTACGCCCACCCGGAGCAGCGGGACCGGGTTTATGTGAAATTTGACCGCGGATTTGGCCGGTTTTTGGCGGATGAGGGGAGAAGTACGGTTTTGGCAGAGGGACTGCCGGGACTTGCTATGGAGGTTTCCCAGGTGGGAGCCGGGGCTGTGACGGTGGAGATCCGCAACGACAGCGCCTTCCCCTGCCTTTACGGAGAGCCTTACCAGTTAGAGCAAAAGCGGGGAGAGGGCTGGTATGTCCTTCCCTACGTGATGGACGGGAATGTGGGATTTCACTCCATTGGATATGAGATTCAGGAGGGAGAGTCGGCCTCCTGGACGGCAGAGTTTGCCTGGCTGTACGGAGAGCTGGAGCCGGGAGTCTACCGGATTGTAAAGGAGCTGTCTATCCTTCAGGAGGATGGGACATGGCTGGACGGGATCTTCGCGGCGGAATTTTCCGTGACGGCCTAGGAGCGGCAAAACAGGGCCCCAAAAGCGGGAGGCGCACTCCGCGCAGAAGAATATGGCTGATGGCGCAGCCGCGCCCCGGCGCGAGTGTGCGCCAAGGGCACACTTTTTATGCCGCCGCCACAGAGGAAGGCGGAAGTCAGCCGGAAATCCGCTTTAAAAACCGGGGCGGGACGGCCTTTGTGAGCCAGACGCCGTTGGCGGAGAGGAAGAAGTCATAGCCTTCCCGGCTCATGAGGCCGCTTTCCACCTGGTAGATCACCGGTTTCCCGTGGCGTCTGCCCACGGCTGTGGCCGTCTCTGTGTCCCGGGACAGGTGGACGTAGAGGCGGCTTTTGGGAATCAGGCCGGTCTCCTCGATGGAGGCGGTGTATTTTTCGCCGGTGCCGTGCCACAGGACCTCCGGCGGAGCCGTTTTTTGCAGCTCCACGTCCACCGGGACAGAGTGGCCTTGGTTGGCCCGGATGAGGGTGTGGCTGTCATTGTAGGAATAGCGGCCCTTTTCGTCGGTGCGGACGATTTCCTCCAAAAGCTCCGGAGAAAAATCGGGGTACTTCGTCTGTTGAATGCCGCGGACAAGCTCTGATACGTCCGCCCATCCGTGTTCGTCCAGACAGATGCCTGCCGTCTCCGGACGGTGGCGCAGAAGAAGGCTGAGATAACGGCTGATGGCAGTGAGATCCATAGAAATCCTCCTTTATAGATTCGTATGGCGGGATGGTTTGTGTGCCGCGGGAAAATCCCGCGGTCAGACCATGCGGCCATGGGAAAATAGCTGTGGTGCGCGTGCGCGCGATCGCGTACATTTTATGGAACTGGAAACAGCGTTCCCTATTTCATGAAATCATTATATTCCGAGAAAAAGAGAATGGCAAGTCCGCGGTTTTCCGGAAAATGGAAAAATGGAAAACCGCAAAGGGACAAAACAGGAAAACGGCGGGGCTGTGATACAGTTCCGCCAAAATTTTTTCCTGTTTTGCAACTTTTTGACCCCTTCGGTTATCTATAGAGCAGAAAGCGCAAAAGAAAAGAGGTGGGCAACATGAAGGAAGACCGGTACGAGCAGGTCGTTTCCTATATCATCGAAAATCAGGAAAAATTTTACCGCCTGGCGTTCAGCTACGTGCAGAATCAGGAAGACGCCCTGGATGTGGTGCAGAACGCGGTATGCAGGGCACTGGAACACTATGACAGCCTGCGGAACGAGTCGGCATTAAGAACGTGGTTTTACAGGATCCTGGTAAATGAGAGTCTCCTTATTCTGAAGGACAAACGGAAAGTCATTCTCACGGGAGACGGACGGCAGACGGAGATTCCTTATGAGGAGAGCAGATTTGAGCCGGGGACGGAGCTGTACATCCATATCAACCGTCTGGAGGCGGATGTGCAGAGCATTATTAAGCTGCGGTTTTATGAGGAGCTGTCTTTAAAGGAGATCGCTCAGGTGATGGAGATGAATTTGAATACGGTGAAGGCAAAGCTGTACCGCGGGCTGAAGGCGTTGAGAGTAGAGATCCGGGAGGTGGAAGTATGAGGCGGATGGAAGACGCGAAAGACGTGTATGAAAAGGTTCCGATCCCAGAGGAGCTGTCGAAGCGGGTGACGATGGAGATCGAACGGTCGAGGGCAAGACGGGCACAGGATGAAAAAATGGCTCCGGAGAAAAAGCCGGCGGCAGAGAAGGTATATGTGCTGGGCGAACATGAGAGAAGGAGGGAGAGCCAGATGGCAGGAGAGAATCAGACATCAAAAGAGAAACGGATGGGCAGAGAGGAGCAGAATTCAGGAGCTGGCTGGATGGACAGCGGCAATGGGGCTCCGGAGAACGGGGCAGATTCCGAAAGATCGCTGCCGAGATCCCGAAAAACACGGCGCCGTTCCGGAGATGCCGCCCGGGTTCGCGGGGCGGTGGCAGCGGCAGCGGCCGTGGTGGTGGTGTTCGCGGCGGCGGTAAACGTAAGTCCGGCGTTTGCGGAAAGCGTGAGCCAGGTTCCGGTGATCGGGACGGTGGCGCAGGTGCTCACCTTCCGCTCCTATGACACGGAGACGGAGGATATGAAGATTTCCGTGGACATTCCCAGCGTGGAAATGATCGCCGAGGACATGAAAGGGCTGGAAACCTCTGTAAACGAGGAGATCCACAGCCTGTGCCAGCAGTACGCGGACGAGGCGGAGACGCGGGCCATGGAGTACCGGCAGGCGTTTCTGGACACCGGCGGAACGGCGGAGGAGTGGGCGGCCCATGAGCTGGAGATCCGGGTGTGGTACGAAGTGAAAGCCCACACGGCGGATTATCTGTCTTTAGCCATCATGGGAACGGAAAACTGGACCACCGCCTACAGCGAGACGAGGTACTATAATTTTGATCTGAAAAATGGAGCGTGGATCACCCTTTCCGACGTGCTGGGAGCGGATTATGAGAGGATTGCGGAGGAGAGCGTCCGCCGCCAGATGAAGGAGCGGATGGAGGCGGAAGGCGCGGAGTACTGGCCGGAGCTGTTTGCCGGAGTGGATGAGAACACGAAGTTTTATATGAATGAGGCCGGAAACCCGGTGGTGGTGTTTGACAAGTACGAGATCGCCCCCGGAGCTGCCGGACAGCCGGAATTTGAAGTGGAACGGAGTCAGGCAGGGACGGAAGAAACTAACGATGGCGGATATGAGGACGCGTTCTCCGTGGACAGCCAGGCGGCAGCGGAGTTTGGCCGCCAGGTAAAGAAGGCAGTGGCGGACCGGGATCTGGAGGCCCTGGCGGATCTGACGGCGTTTCCCGTTTACGTGGGATTCGCGGACGGCGGAGTGTCCGTGGAGAGCCGGGAAGAATTTCTTGCCCTGGGAGCGGATCGGATCTTTACCGGGGAGTTGGCGGATTCCGTGGCCGCGGCGGATGAGACAGGCTTAAGCCCCAGCATGGCCGGCTTTGTCCTGGCCGGGGAGAATGGCCGCCCCAATGTGATCTTCGGTGTCCGGGACGGAAAACTGGCGGTGAACGGCATTAATTATTGAGGAACAATGGGATTTTAGAAAAGGGAAAAGAGGAACCCCGGAGGCAGTGGACGCTGTCTCCGGGGTTTCCGTGTCATAGGAAACGCAGTTCCCTGTGCTATGGAGCAAAAGCCTGGCCTCCGGCGGGAGGCATCTCCCCGCATAGGAAACGGGCTGCTGACGCGGCCGCGCTCCGGCGGGAGTGCGCGCTGCTGCGCACACGCTTTATCTGCGGCCCTGTTGTCTACAAAATTTCGGCCTGAAATATACGTTCTCCGGCGGGCAGTTTCGCCTGTTTCTTTGGTGCCTTATTCCTGGAAGGGCACCACGTCTTTCACTGCCTCCGCCGGGGTGATCTCCTGATCCTTGTGGTCGATGTCGATGAGACGGTAGCGGTCGTTTCCCATGCCCAGCTCCTTCATGTAGGTGAGCTGGCGCAGGCCGTGGCGGCTTTCCATCCGCTCCACCAGGGCGTGGCGGTCCTCCTCCTTCAGGGCATATACCAAATCCACAGAGGCCTGGTCGATGGCCAGGATGTCCTGGGAGGCTAAGATCCCGATGTTTGGAGTTACCACCGGCATGGCCGCCGTCCCCTCGCAGTCGCAGGAAACGGACATATTGCGGAGGACATTCACATAGGTGATGTGATCGCCGAAGTGATCCGCCACCGCCTTGGCCGACTCCATCATCCGCTCCATGAATTCCTCGTCGGAAATATCCCACATATCAGCGGAGCCGGGGGTGGTGTGGATCATGGCCTTTCCTGTGCGTCCGTCAGCGCAGCCGATGCCGATATTCTTGGCGGAGCCGCCAAACCCGCCCTTGGTGTGCCCCTTGAAATGGGTGAGCACAAAGAGGAAGCTGTAGTCCGCCAGGTGTTTTCCCATGGACATTTCCTCAAACCATTTTCCTCCCTTTACGGGAAACATCACGGTGCCGTCCTCGTCTAAGATGTCCACCGGGCAGAAGGTCCAGCCGTTTACCTTCAGGGTTTCCCGGTGGCCGGCAGTGGTGTAGCGGTCGCCTTCATAGTACGTGTTGGTTTCCACGATGGCGGCGTCCGGCAGATCGTTTTGGATCAGGGATTCCACCCAGGGGCGGGGGATGATATTCGGCCCGTGGGGCTCGCCGGTGTGGAGCTTGACGCCCACCTTCCCGGTCATGGCGCCCTTTACGCGGCTGAAAATGCGCCGCAGGCCCTCAGCGGACAGGTCCCTGGTGAAATAGACGGCGGATTCCTCCCCGGATCGTTTCTCGTAAGGAATATACTGATTTCCGCCCGTTCCAGGCGTTGGTTTCTGAATGCACATATGTGGTTCTCCTTTCCCATTGCGTTTGAGACGCACTGCTTGATAGGATCATTGTACTACTTAAAGCTGGGTTTAAGTCAATGGCTTTTTAGGAGAAGACCGTTTTTCAGGGAGGTTTTAATGGGTGAAATGCCGGATGAAACGCGGGGGAACAGGGTGGACTTTCCCTTGTGAAACGGAGACCGCCGGGCACCCGGAGTGGGGATGGAATTTTCGGAGGAAAGCAGGAGGATGTCCCCTTCAAATGGTTGTAATGACAGATTTCTTGTGGTAAAATAGAGGCAAATTCTGAAAGAAAGAAGGGTTTCGTATGGATAAGAAGGTATTGGATTACGTAGTGGAGAAGACCAAGGAGCTCATGGGGACGGCTACCTGCAGCGCGGAGGCAAAGGCTGCGGCCCAGGCCTGGCTGGACGCGGTGGGAACGGCCGCGGAGGCGGAGGAGACGAAGAAGTACATCGCGGAGCTGGAGGGCGACATCATGCCCATTGATATGCTCATTGATTTCTCCGAGTCTGACGCTGGAAAAGCGTATTTCGGCGCGGACACGGCCTCCGGGATCGCGGCTCACGGCAGAGAGATCAAGGCGGCGGGAGCGAAATTCTGCGACTGCCCGGCCTGTGCGGTGGTAGCGGAGATCCTGGAGAAAAAGGACGAGATGCTGGCGTAAGCGCCAGGACAGGCAAACAGAACCTTTGGCGCGGGCGGCTGCGGCGGCAGCCGCCCCTTCTGCGCTGTGAAGACAACATGATAAAACAGAGGCGGGCGGCGGGCCGGCAAACCGGACGGCCCGCCGGCATACACCGCCGCGCCTGGGACTGTCAGGCCGGGAAAGGAGCAGACCGTTTCATGAACTTATATCGAATCATTCTGGTAGACGACGAGGAGGAAGTGCGAAAGGGCATTATCCGCAAGATTGACTGGGCCCGCCTGGGGTTCCAGGTGGTGGGAGACGCGGAAAATGGCCAGGAGGCTCTGGAGAAAATCGAGCAGATGGAGCCGGACGTGGTCATGACCGACATCCGGATGCCCTATATGGACGGCCTGACCCTGACGGCCCGCATCCGCCAGAAGTACCCGTCCATGAAGGTGCTGATTTTTTCCGGGTTTGACGATTTTGAGTACGCCCAGCAGGCCATTAAGCTGAACGTCACGGAGTACATATTAAAACCGGTGAACGTGGAGGAGCTGACGGAGATCTTAAACCGGGTCCGGGAAAACCTGGACGAGGAGATTAAGCAGCGGAGAAACGTGGACATTCTCCGGGAAAGCTATTTAAACAGCCTTCCCATCCTGCGGGAGGTGTTCCTAAACGACCTGGTTCAGGGAACGGTGGGACAGGAGCAGATCGCCTCCCGGCTGGAGGAGTACGGGGTGGATATTTTAGGGGCCAGGAAATGGCTGGCGGCCCTCATCCACGTGGAGCAGGAGGATTCCTGCAGCCAGGTGCTCTCCCGGCACCGGGAGCTGATCCCCATTTCCGTCCGCCAGCTGGTGGAGGACAGCCTGCGGGCCTTCTGCCGGTTTGCCGCCTTCAATTCCTCTGTGGGACTGACCCTCATCGTGGCGGTGGACGAGGAAAATACTCAGACCGGCCTCATTGACCAGCTGGGAGACATCTGCAAGGAATGCCGCCGGGTGCTGGAGGTGACGGTGACCATCGGCGTGGGCCACAGCTGTGAAGAACTGACGGGAATCGGCCAGTCCTACCGGTCGGCCTTGGATGCCCTGGGCTACAAAGCCATCGTGGGGACAGGGAAAACCATTTACATCAACGACGTGGAGCCGGTGAACCGGGGAAAGCTGCGGCTGGAGCCAAAGGACGAGGCGGAGCTGGCCGCGGCGGTGAAATTCGGCACTCCGGAGACCATCCGTTTGGCCGTCCACAGCCTGGTGGCCCGCATGGGCGGCGCCAGGGTCCACGCCCGCCAGTACCAGCTCTACAAGCTGTCCATGGTCAACGGCATGATCCAGCTCCTTCAGCAGTACGATATGGCGCCGGGAGACTTCCTGGAGCAGGACCGGTACATGGAGCTCTTAGGGGATCCGGAGCATCTGGAGGAGTTTGAGGAGTGGTTTTTCCAGCTGGCTCTGCGGTTAAATGAGGGCATGAACCGGGAGCGGGACAACACCACCCGCAAGGTGATCTTAGAGGCCAAGGAATACATTCAGGAGCACTACAAGGACCCGGATCTGTCCGTGGAAATGATCTGCCGCCAGCTCCACATGAGCCCGGCCTATTTTTCCACCCTCTTTAAGCGGGAGACGGGGCAGACCTACGTGGCTTACCTCACGGACATCCGCCTGGGGAAGGCGGTGGAGCTGTTAAACGAGACGGACGACAAGACCTACGTGATCGCCAGGAAGGTGGGCTATCAGGAGCAGAACTATTTCAGCTACGTGTTTAAGAAGAAATTCGGCGTTTCCCCCACCAAATACCGCAGCCCCCAGACGCCGGGGACCGGAAAATAGAGGAAACAGAGGAGAGCGGGAGACAGGGGAAAACAGAGCATAGAGGAACATGGAGGCGCAGGAAAACCGCCGGCCGGGAAACTGTACGCCCCAGACGGACACAAAGGGAGGGAAACTTATGGAACAGCCAGGAAAACGGAGCTGGATGCGCCAGTTCAGCATCCGCACCACCATATACGTATATTTCACGGTGAGCGCCCTGGTGGCGATCCTGCTCATCGGCGTATCCCTCTACGGCCGGCTCACCAGCCAGATGACGGCCACCATCCAGGAGGAGAACCAGGCCCTTTTAAACCAGGTAAACCTGTCGGTGGACGCCTATCTGCGCACCATCATGAAACTGTCGGACTCCCTGTACTACGGGGTGATAAAAAACGCCGATTTGTCGGCGGAGACGGTGAACAACGAGTTCACCCTTCTCTACGACAACAACAAGGAGCAGGTTTCCAACATCGCCCTCCTGTCCAAGGAAGGAGAGCTTTTGGAGGCGGTGCCCGCCGCCAGGCTCAAGCCGGGACTGGATGTGACGGAGGAGGAGTGGTTTCAGAACACGCTGGAGCGCACTGACAACCTCCATTTCACCACCCCCCACGTCCAGTACCTCTTTGACAGCACGGGAAACCAGTACCGCTGGGTGATCACCCTCTCCCGGGCGGTGGAGATCACCAGGGGCACCGCCACCGACCAGGGAGTGCTCTTAATCGACATCACCTACGGGAGTTTCCAGCAGCTTTTGGACAACATCACCCTGGGAAACAGCGGCTACCTCTACGTGATCAGCAGCGGCGGGGATCTGATCTACCATCCCAGGATGCAGCTCATCGACGCGGGGCTGGCGGAGGAGAACGTCCAGGCGGCGGCCTCCTACCGGGACGGTAATTACCGGGAGGAGTACCGCGGGGAGACGCGGGACATTTCCGTCAAATCCGTGGGCTACACCGGCTGGAAACTGATCGGCGTCAGCCCGGAGCGGGGCATCGCCCTCAACAACCTGAAGACGAAGCTGTTTATCGTGTTCATCGTGGCCTTCGTGCTCTACATTCTGGCCCTCATAAACTCCTACATTTCCACCAGGATCACCGTGCCCATCCAGAAACTGGAGAAATCGGTGAACGCCCTGGAGGCGGGGGATTTAAACGCGGAGATCCACATCGGCGGCTCCTACGAGATCCAGCATCTGGGCCGTTCCATCCGGGATATGGCGGAGCGGATTCAGACGCTGATGAAGGACATCGTGGCGGAGCACGAGTCCAAGCGGAAAAGCGAGTTTGACACCCTTCAGTCCCAGATCAACCCCCACTTTCTTTACAACACCCTGGACATCATTGTGTGGATGATTGAGAACGAGCAGAAGGACGAGGCGGTGAAGGTGGTCACGGCCCTGGCCCGGTTTTTCCGCATCAGCCTGAGCAAGGGAAAGAGCATTATCCCGGTGCGGGACGAGCTGGAGCACGTGAGAAACTACCTGATGATCCAGCAGAAACGGTTTAAAAATAAGTTCACCTACGAGATCGACGCGGAGCCGGAGACCCTGGAGCTGTGCAGCCTGAAACTGATGCTCCAGCCCCTGGTGGAAAATTCCATTTACCACGGCATGGAGTTTAAAATGGACGGGGACGGGGAGATCCTCATCCAGGTGCGCCGCCGGGAGGACGGCCTTTGGTTTACCGTGGGGGACAACGGGCTGGGCATGACGGAGGAGCAGGTGGAAAGCCTTCTCACCGGGGAGGCGGCCGTCCACTCCAGCAGGGGATCCGGCATCGGCGTGAAAAATGTGAACGAGCGGATCCGCCTGTACTTTGGGGAGGATTACGGCCTCTCCATTGATTCAGAGCCGGACGAGGGCACGACGGTGACCATCCACCTGCCCGCCCTGACAAAAGAGGAGCTGCGGGAGAAGGAGGGGCTATGATTACAAAACGGGAAAAAATCATATGGGCCGTCTACGGGGCGGCGCTGGTTCTTTTGTTTCTGGCCTCCTCCACCGATCTGATCATCAAGGAGCGGGAAAACCCTGTATACCCCATTTCCGTGGTCATTGAGGAGGACTCTGACGATCAGTACGTAAATTTCCGGAAGGGGATGGACCAGGCGGCCATGGAGCTTAACGCGGACGTGAGCTTTATCACCCTGTACGAGAGCAGCCAGGCGGAACAGCAGCTGGAAATGCTGCGGCGGGAAAAACAGGATGGGGCCCAGGCCCTGGTGGTGGCTCCCGTGGACGAAGGGGCGCTGGAGACGGCCCTGGAGGCGGAGCCGCTGGAGGTTCCCCTCATTCTCTCCAATGGGGACGGATTGGCGGAGTACGCCTCGGCGGAGGTGTCTGTGGACATCCGGGAGATGGGCCGCGCCCTGGGAGGGGAGGTGGCCGGGCGTCACGGGAGCGGGGAGCGGATCCTGCTCTTTGAAAACGGGGAGGAGACCAGCGTCAAGGGACGGTTTGAGGAGGGCTTGAGAGAATCCCTTTCCCAGGCCGGCTTTGAGCTGGTTTCTGTGTCCGGCGACAGGGAAAACGGGTTTCGAAACGCTCTGGAATCCCTCTGTTATCCGGCGGAGCAGGACGCCGTGGTCATCGCCCTGGATCCGGACAGCCTGCTGGAAACGGCAGAGCTTTTGGAGGAAAGCGCCAGGTACCGCCCCTACGTGAAAGGGGTCTACGGCCGGGGAACCTCCATTCCGGTGTTAAATGCCCTGGATGAGGGCTGGATCACCGGGCTCTGTGTGACCGACGACTTCAGTGCCGGTTATCTGTGCGCGCGCCTGGCGGTGGACGGGGCCAGGGGGACTCTGAAAAAGACGGAAATTTCCCTTCCCTTCTATTATATTGAGCGGGAGGCGCTGCGGGAGCCGCGGTATGAGAAAATGCTGTATCCCATTGAATAGAGAAAGGACGGGCCTATGAAAGGGACGAGAGGACGGTTTGGGAATATAAAACGGTTTTGGAAAACGGTGTGTCTGTTCTGCCTGCTTGCGCTTGTCTGCGCTGGCTGCGGCGGGAGCGAAAAAGCGGAAGGCCTGCCGTCGGTGCGCATCGGCGTGAGCCTCTACCGGGGCGACGACACCTTTATCAACAACATCCGCGGGGAACTGGAAAAGCGGGCCAAGGCCTACGAGCAGGAGACCGGCGTCAAGGTCCATTTGGACATCCAGGACGCCAAGGGCAGTCAGAACACCCAGAACAACCAGGTGGAGCGTTTTATTTCCCTGGGCTGCGACGTGGTCTGCATCAATATGGTGGACCGCACCAACGTCTCCATCATCATCGACAAGGCCATGGCCGCCGGCGTCCCGGTGGTGTTTTTCAACCGCCAGCCGGTGGAGGAGGACATGAACCGCTGGGACCAGCTCTACTACATCGGCGTAGATCCCAAGGAGTCGGCGGTGCTCCAGGGGAGCATCGTGGCAGACCTCTACGAGGAAAACCCGGAGCAGGTGGACCGAAACGGCGACGGAGTGGTGAGCTACGTCCTCCTGGAGGGGGAGAGCAGCCATCAGGATTCCGTGATCCGCACGGAGTGGTCAGTCCAGACCTTAAAGGACAGCGGCGTCCCCGTGGAAAAGCTTACGGGGGGCATCGCCAACTGGGAGAGGAGTCAGGCGTCCGCCCTCATGGAGCAGTGGCTGAAGGAGTATCCCGGCCGGATCGAGCTGGTGATCAGCAACAACGACGATATGGCCTTAGGCGCCATCGACGCCATAGAGCGGGCCGGCGTTTCAGGCATCAGCCTGGTGGGCATCGACGGCACCGTCCCGGGAAACGAGGCGGTGGAACAGGGAACCCTTTTGGGCACCGTGGCCTCTGACAAGGAGGAGTACGCGGGGGTCATGATGGACATTGCCATCGCCAGGGCCAGAGGGGAAGAACTCCCGGAGGATCTGGTTTTGGAGGAGGGGAAATATTACTGGGTCAGCCAGGAGATTGTGATGAAAAAAGAGAAATAATCACCAACTGCGAAAAAAAACCATACTTTTCAAAAGAAAATCCTATGGAAAACTGCACAAATTCTTAGTATAATAAACTTGTCCGGTAAGGCAGAGTGCCAAAACCGAAAAATGAAAAATCATATAAAAAAAGGGAGGTTTTTATCATGAGATTATCAAGAAAAGCAATGGCATTAGCAATGGCGTCCTGCATGGCCCTGTCCATGACGGCCTGCGGCGGCGGTTCCACGGACACCACCACAGCAGCTCCCGCTGCCGATGCTACCACAGCGGCAGAGAGCGATACCACAGAGGCTGCCGGCGAGGAGCAGGCTGCGATTGACGGAGAGGTTTCCGTATTCTATTACACCTACGGCGACACCTACATTTCCAGCGTGCGTTCCGCTCTGGACGCTGCTCTGGACGCTGCCGGCGTACAGTATCAGGACTACGACAGCAACAACAGCCAGACCACCCAGACCGAGCAGGTGACCACCGCCATCGCCAAGGGAACCAGCCTTCTGGTAGTAAACCTGGTAGACAGCGGCTCTGACGACGCGGCCCGCAACATCATTGACCAGGCCAGCGCTCAGAACATCCCGGTGATCTTCTTCAACCGTTCCGTAAGCGAGGAGGCGGTGAGCAGCTATGACAAGTGCGTATTCGTAGGAACCGACTACGAGATGGCCGGCCATATGCAGGGCGAGATGATCGGACAGTACCTGGTAGAGAATTACGATACCATTGATTTAAACGGCGACGGAGAGATCTCCTACGTGATGTTTAAGGGTCAGGAAGGAAACGCAGAGGCTATTGCCCGTACCCAGTACGGCGTAGAGGACGCGGATGCCGTTCTCACGGAGGCTGGAAAGCCGGCTCTGTCCTTCTATGACGACAGCAACAGCAACAAGTATCTGGTAGACCAGGACGGCGCATGGTCCGCGGCAGCTGCCAACAACTATATGCAGACCATCCTTTCCCAGTACAGCGAAGCCAACAACAACATGGTTGAGCTGGTAATCGCCAACAACGACGAGATGGCCATCGGCGCAGTGACCGCTCTGCAGAACGCAGGCTACAACTTAGAGGATGGCAGCGCAACCGTAATCCCCGTATTTGGCGTGGACGCTACGGATGCCGCAAAAGAGGCGATCGCGAAGGGAACCATGACCGGCACCATCAAGCAGGATGCAGACGGAATGGCCAACACCATTTCCCAGATCACCGTAAACTACATGACCGGAGCTGACACGTTTGCAGATGTGGATTCCGAGAACGTAGTAGGAACTTGGCGTGTAAATATCCCGTACGGTACCTATACCGGTGAGGAATAAAGAACATTCACCAGTTCAGTTGTAAGTGAGAGACGCCAAAAGGCGTCTCTTACCATATCCGGGGGTTTTGAGCAGGGGATTGGCCCCGTCCCGGTTGAGTACGAGAAAGGCCAGGAGGTGGCGGTTTGGAAAATCAGGAAAAGAAAGACGTTCTTTTGAAAATGGAAGGAATATGCAAATCGTTTCCCGGTGTAAAAGCTCTGGACAATGTTTCATTGACCGTGAGAGCTGGAACGGTTCACGCATTGATGGGGGAGAATGGAGCCGGCAAATCGACCCTGATGAAATGTCTGTTCGGCGTGTACAGCAAGGACAGCGGCCACATTTATCTGGAGGGAAAGGAAATCAATTTCAAAACCTCCAAGGAGGCCCTGGAAAACGGCGTGGCCATGGTGCACCAGGAGTTAAACCAGGCTCTGAAACGGAATGTCATGGACAATATGTGGCTGGGGCGTTTCCCAAAAATCTCCAAGTGGTGCCCCTTAACCAGCGAGTCCAAGATGTACGCCGCGACGAAAGCGGTGTTTGACGAGCTGGAGGTCCAGGTGGATCCGAAAACGGTGATGAGCCGGATGCCAGTGTCCCAGAGGCAGATGGTGGAGATCGCCAAGGCGGTTTCCTTCCACTCCAAGGTGATCGTGTTCGACGAGCCCACCTCGTCTCTGACAGAGGAGGAGGTAGAGCACCTGTTTCGCATTATCAATATGCTCCGGGACCGGGGCTGCGGAATCATCTACATATCCCATAAAATGGAGGAGATTCTGCGGATTTCCGATGACGTGACCATCATGCGTGACGGACAGTGGGTGGCCACCCGTCCCGCCAAGGAGCTGACCATGAACGAGATCATCCGCCTCATGGTAGGCCGTGAGCTGACCAACCGCTATCCGGAGAAGGACAACGTGGTGGGAGAGCCCCTGCTGGAGGTGAAAGGGCTGACGGCAGCCTATTCCGCCCTTCGGGACGTGTCCTTCGTGGCCAAGAAGGGCGAGGTTTTAGGCATCGCCGGCCTGGACGGCTCCGGGCGCACGGAGCTTTTGGAAAATATCTTCGGCATCGCCACCAGAAAAGAGGGCGAGATCTATCTGGAGGGAAAACGGGTGATGAACCGCAACGCCAGGGAGTCTCTGGCAAACCGGTTCGCCATGCTGACGGAGGAGCGCCGGGCCACCGGGATCTTCGGTATCCGGGATATACAGGCAAACACCACGATCTCCAGCCTGCGCCGCTACAAAGTGGGTCCCTTCCTCAGCAATAAAAAGCTGTCGGAGGCCACCGAGTGGGGCATCCGCTCCATGAGAACGAAAACTCCGAGCCAGAGGACGCAGATCCGCTCCCTGTCCGGAGGCAACCAGCAGAAGGTAATCTTAGCCAGATGGCTGCTGACGGAGCCAGAGGTGCTGCTTTTGGACGAGCCCACCAGAGGAATCGACGTGGGCGCCAAATACGAGATCTATCAGCTGATTCTGAACCTGGCAAAAGAGGGAAAGACCGTGCTTATGGTTTCCTCCGAGATGCCGGAGCTGCTTGGAGTCTGCGACCGGATTTTAGTCATGTCCGGCGGCCGGCTGGCCGGAGAGGTGGACGCCAGGAACACAACGCAGGAAGAAATCATGACTTTGGCTGCGAAATACGTATAATAGGGGGTATGAACTGTGTCTGACAACAAAACAGCGGGAAAAGCCCAGGAGTTTAAGGCTCTTTCGTCAAAAGATAAAATGAGGAAGGTCAGCGACCTCCTTCTCAACAACGCGATGTACATTATCATCGTGCTGGCCGTCATCTACATTTCCATAGAGGAGCCGGCCTTCCGGAAACTTCCGTCCATCATCAACGTCATTTCCCTGACGGCGGCAAAGCTGCCCATTGCTCTGGGAATTGCCGGATGTATCGTGCTGACCGGTACGGATATTTCCGCGGGCCGCGTGGTTGGCTTGACGGCCTGTATTTCCGCATCCTTACTGACCACTGTATTTAAGGTGTTCCCGGAAATGACCAGCGCCCCGCCCATTCTGGTGGTATTTCTGATGGTGCTGGCAGTGGGCGCCGTGGTGGGCTTTGTAAACGGGTTCAGCGTGGCGAAGTTTAAGCTGCATCCCTTTATCGTAACCCTGTCCACCCAGCTGATCGTGTACGGCCTGATCCTCATTTACTTAAAGAACGGCACGAACAACGGCCAGACCTTAAGCGGCCTGTCCGACGGCTACCGTGCTTTGGTTACCGGAACTCTGTTCACCATCCAGGGGGTGGCGGTGCCCAGATACGTGCTGTACGCTGTGATTCTCACCGTCATCATGTGGATCATCTGGAACAAGACCACCTTTGGAAAGAATATGTTCGCCGTCGGCTCCAATGAGGAGGCGGCCAACGTATCCGGCGTCAACGTCTCCCGCACCATCATCATGGTGTTTATGCTGGCAGGCGTGATGTACGCCATCACCGGTTTCCTGGACGGAGCCCGCATCGCGTCCGCCAACGCCAACACCGGCTTAAACTACGAGTGTGACGCCATCGCGGCCTGCGTCATCGGCGGCGTGTCCTTCGTGGGAGGCATTGGACGGATCAGCGGAATCGTGGTAGGCGTTCTGCTGCTGCAGATCATCTTCGCCGGCCTGAACTTCCTGTCTGTGGATGCCAATATGCTTTACGTGATCAAGGGTCTGATCATCCTGATCGCCTGCGCCATTGATATGAGAAAGTATCTGGTGCGCAAATAATCAGCTTTTACCAAAGCGCCGGAACCCCAGGTCCCGGCGCTTTGTGGGAAAGGAAAGGGCTTATGAGTGAGACAGAGCGGCCGCTACGGGGGCTGTACGGCCGGGTAAACATTTCCGTGAAGGCGTTAAACGGGATTATCATAGGGTTAAGCGTCCTGCTGATCGCCTGCCTGGCCTTCGGTATGGCAAACCGCGGCTACGATGTGACTTTCAACACCATGGGAGGAACGGCGGTGGAGAGCCAGAAACGGATGTATGGGGAAGTTTTGGAGCCTCCGGCGGAGCCCACCAGGGAGGGATACGCCTTTGACGGCTGGTACGCCGACGAGGGGCTGACGATCCCCTGGGATCTGGAGACGGACACCGTCAGCCAGTCCATGACCCTTTACGCCGGCTGGAAAGCGCCGTAGGCGGTCTGGGAAGTGGAATGAGATTGAGAAAGAGAGAAAGAAAAAGCAGGTTCGGAACCTTCTGTGAGGGGTTCGGAACCTGCTTTTTTGAGTTTGTCTGCCGGTATATGTTCGTCTGTCTGTTCGTTACCAGTTTACGTCCGTGTTCACCGGGATCCGTTTCCGGCCCAGGCGGCTGAAGAAGTGGAAGTAGACGAAGAAGGCGATGGAGGTGATGGTCCAGGAGAGGGGATAGCTCACCAGGATGGTCACCATAGTGCGGTGAAGGGGTACCGCGATCAGGACCCAGGCCACCCGCAGCACGCAGACGCCCAGGCAGGTGAGGATCATGGGGATCCAGCAGTCTCCGATGCCCCGCAGGGAACCGGAGTAAATCTCGATCAGGATGTAGGTGAGGAACATGGGCACCATAAAGTGAAGGATGTCCATTCCGCTCTCAATCACAGCTCCGTCCCCTGTGAACAGCCGGAAGATGTACTCTCCGAAGAAGTAGAGCAGGAGGGAGAGCAGAATCGTGGTGATAAAGGACATAAACAGGCAGACGTTTACGCCTTTCTTCACCCGCTTTGGCTTGTTGGCCCCGTAGTTCTGGCCTACGAAGGTGGTGATGGAGATGCCGAAGGCATTCATGACCATCCAGAACAGGCTGTCGATCTTGGAGTAGGCGGTGTAGGCCGCGATGGTGGTGGTTCCCAGGGTGTTGACGCTGGACTGGATAGTGATGTTGGAGGCGTTGTACATCACGGACTGAAGGCCTGCCGGCAGGCCGATCTGGACGATACGCTTGACTAAAAAGCTTTCGATCTTCAGTTTCCGGAAGTAGAGCTTGTACGACTCTGTGGTCCTGGTGAGGACGAGGACCACCAGCACAGCGCTCACCAGCTGGGAAAAGATGGTCGCCAGGGCGGCGCCGGCCACCTCCATCCCCAGGTATACGACAAAAAGCATATCCAGCACAATGTTGGTAAAGCAGCTGGCCATGAGGAAGTACAGGGGCCGTTTGGAATCACCGATGGCCCGCAGGATTCCGGATCCCATGTTGTAAACCAGGTTGGGAATGATGCCCAGGAAATAGATCCTAAGGTAGGAGGTGGCGTAGTCCATCACCGCCTCCGGCGTCCCCATGGCCCGCAGGGCGAAGGGGGCCCCCACCAGGCCGATGCCCATCATGGCCAGGCCCGTTACCAGGGAAAAGGCCACGGCGGTGTGGACGGAGCGGCTCACCATATCATGCTGGCCGGCCCCGAAAAACTGGGAAATGGTCACGGTGGCGCCGGAGGACAGGCCGACGAAAAAGCCGACGAACAGGTTGATCAGGGTGCCGGTGGTGCCTCCCACCGCCGCCAGCGCCTCCGTTCCCACGTACTGTCCCACGATAACGGCGTCCACCGTGTTGTAGAGCTGCTGAAAAAAGGTTCCGAACAGAATCGGAAAGAAGAAAAAAAGGAGCTGCTGCCAGATGACTCCTTCTGTGATGCTGTTCCGCGCGGACGCGGCCGTTTCTTTTTGTGCTTGCGTTTTCATAATTCTCCCCAAATATGTAAAAGAATGAAAGAAAAAAGTTGATTGGCTAAACGCCTTTCATTATATTCACTTTTCAGCCTTTTGTAAAGCATCATTGATGGCTTTTAAGAGAGCCTGGGAAGTGTAGCGGGTTTCGCTGGCGTAGGAGAGGTTTTCCGTGGACTGGGTGGAGCAGATCTGTTCCGCCAGGTCATCCAGGGCCGGCTGCATCAGGGGGTACATGGTGGTGACCGCCTCGCTTAAGGGCACCAGGTCGATGGCGTTGATATGGCTGGCGTCCACGGAGACCTGGACATTGACCTGCTCGTTTCCCAGGCGGATGGAGGAGGTGTACACGCCCGGCGTGTACAGGGCGTCTGCCTGGTCCGAGGAGGCGGGGGCGTCCGTTTTTCCCGGCCGGAACATGAACAGGAACAGGGATATGAGCAGGATGCCTAAAATAAGAAAGACCGCGGTATAGATGATCTCCTTCATCCGCAGCACGACGATTTTTGTTTTGGAGCTCATAGGGGACCTCCGGTTTGCGTTTGTTACAGACTATGAGGGGAGAGGGGGGATTATGAAAAAGCGTGAATTGAAAAAGTAAAGTCTGTATGTAAGACTTAACGCTATGTATATGAAAAATTCCGCATAAAACAGGAACTTTTTGTGGATGAATCGCTATCCTTGTGGTAAACTAATACCAAA
>NZ_NFLE01000043.1 GCF_002160755.1 Lachnoclostridium sp. An14 | reverse complement strand
ACTAGATAATGTGCTATAATCATTTCCATAACAGTTCAGCCGCCCCGGTCTGAGGCGGAAATGGCCCCTTCGGGCCGTCCATTTAGTCCCATCGGAATTTCTGGGACGAACATCCACACAGAACAACAGTAAACTATGGCTAACCGATTACAAATGTGGGACAGCCGCCCAGGAAACGGAGGTTTGGTATGGGAAATATGGATCTGGCGGAAAAGGTTTTGGAGCGCCATGGGGACGTGTTCGCGGATATTATTAACGTGCTGGTATTCCGGGGAGAGCGGTTTTTAGAGCCGTCGGATTTGACAGACGGACCCTCGGCCACTCACTATAAGGACGAGGAGGGAGCCCTGCGCCAGCAGGAGCGGGACGTGGTGAAACACTCGTTTTGCGGCCCTTTCCCGGCGGTCTGGGGGATCGAGAACCAGAGCCGGGTGGACGCGGATATGGTGTTTCGGGTCATGGGCTACGACTACGCCTCCTACCGCGGCCAGCTGGACAGCCGCCGGCGCCGCGGGGCTGAAAATGGCCGCAGCTGTGGCCGGAAAGGCAGAAAGAGGCCGCTGCGCCCGGTGATTACCCTGGTGCTGCATTTTGGGACGGAGCAGAGGTGGGGCGGGCCGTTTACGGCTGCGGGCGCCCTGGAGCTGTCCGGCCTGCCGGAAAAGGAGGGCCTGGCCGCCCTCATTTCCAATCCCCACATCAATGTGGTGGATGTGGCCTTCCTGCCCCCGGAGGTGCGGGCCCGGTTTCAGTCCGATTTCCGGGTGGTGGCGGAGTATTTTTCCGCCGTCCGGGAGGGCCGGTTTGAGGAATTCCGGAAAAACAGGTATGAGATTTGCCATCCGGAAGAACTGCTGCACTTCCTGCGGGTGTTTTCCGGGGATGAGCGGTTTGACACGATGCTGTCCGCGGCGGCGGAGATGAAAGAGAAGGGAGAAATGACGATGTGCAAAATTTGGGATTATGTGGAGGCGCAGGGGATGGAGAAAGGAATTGCGCAAGGGATGGAGAAAGGGAGAGAAGAACTCAAAGAACTTACTGCTCTGGAGATGCTGCGTCATGGAGAACCGGATGAAAAGATCATGCAGTATCTAAAGCTGTCATTAAAGGAAATCAATCACTTAAGAAAGAAGAACGGCAGAGGATAGCGACGGAAAGGGCGGTGGGAAGAAGAAATGGCGGGCAGTATGTTTGATTATGTGGAGGCGCAGGGGGTGGCAAAAGGGAGAAAAGAAACCCAAAAAGAGATTGCCCTGGAGATGCTGCGTCACAGGGAGCCGGACGAAAAAATTATGAGGTATTCCAGGCTGTCCCGAAAGCAGATTCATGAGTTAAAGAGAACGCTTTCCGGCGAAGGCTCCCCGGCGAAGGACTGCCGGAAAAAGGAAACCGGGGGTCACCGGAGAGAACAGCGGTAAAGATGGATGGGATGGGCCCATATTGTGATATTTGGCTGTCATTTTTCAGCAGATCAGTTGCTGAGAAATGACAGCTTTTTTGTTTAACAGGAAACTTCGTTTCCTGTTAAACAAGAATGCTCCGCAAGGAGGCACACTCCGCGCAAAGGAAAATGGCTGCTGGCGCAGCCGCGCTCCGGCGCGAGTGTGCGGCAAACTCACACTTTTTGCAATACAAATTACCCATTTTTGGCCAAATTTGTTTTTGGAGATTTTTGAAACCGAGTAGTTTGTGAAAAACCACTATATATTGATGATAATTCAAAATTATAAACAAAATATGGGAATTTATGGATGGAAATTCGTGAAACAATTTCAGAGAAAATAGATGGATGTAACTTGTTATGTAATGAAAAATATGCTATTCTGAGAGGGACGGGAAACCTATGGTATTTCTGTCAAAAACTGCAAATGAACCGCTGAATTCATTTGTGAAAAGGAAAGGAGAGAAGTGGTATGGAAGGACACAAAAAGTCCAGAGGAAGGAAGAACCGCCGGATCTTCTCCTCCAAACGTCTGACGTCATTCCTGCTGGCTCTGGCCATGATCTGCACCAATGTGATCGCGGATCTGAACACGGCTTACGCGGCAGGAGCTTCCACAGAAGTCGCGTTTGAGATGCGGGGCGCCGATTTGGTTGCTGCCGTTGAGGATGCGATTGCATCGGGAAACGTGGTGACGCCGGACGACCTGAATTTTACCGCCGGAAAGGCGGAGGAATTTAAGGGCTACCTCTTTGGAACGGGAACGCTTTACGAGGCTTATCCCGACTTAGAGGGAGGAGACGTGAACGCGGAAATGCGCGTATTTGTCCGTCTGCCGGAGGATGCGGACGATATGTACGCGGTGACAGGGGATGAGGAGATCATTTTCCTGTATGTGAACAACAGTGACGAGACCATCTCATTCCGTTCTTACATCAGCTATACGGCGGATGGAGAGGAAAAGATAAAAAAGACAGACCGGGTTACGGTGAGAAGTTATGAGAGCACCTTCGGCGATGAGGAGGTCAATGTGATTTCTGATCCGGTGGAGCCGGAAACTCCGGCAGAGGTCCCGGATGAGACGGAGCCGGAGACTCCCGAAACGGATCCGGTGGCCACAGAGTCTGAGCTGACGGTTTCCATGAGCCCCAATGTGGCTGCCTTTGTGGCAGTTCCCGGCGATGAGCTGGCGACCCCGTCAGATCTGCCGGAGGCCTCTGCGCCGTCCGGGGACGAGAGCGAAGATCCGGATGAGACAGACGGCAGCCTACCCGCGGACGGAAACACGGATCCGGAGGAAACCACCACGGCGGATGAGACCACCGCGCCTGTGGATGAGACGAAAACCCCTGCCGATCCTGAGGAGCTTCCCACGGAGGGAAACGAGCTGGTAGCCACAGAGCCGGAGATCCCCACCGCGGCGAAACCCAACTACGGAGACCTGGTAGCCATCGGCTGGAGCAGCACGGCGAAACTGTACAGCTCCACATTGAACAAACTGCACGCGTTAGATGACGTAGAAGGATGGGAGATTCGCTACTCCATCGCTCCGGAAGGCGCCGCTAGAATCATCGACGGGCCGAGAGGGGTAGAGGACGGAGAAGATCTATACTTTGGTGTAAAGAACCAGATCGGCTATACCGTGGACACCGTTCTTGCCAACGGTGAAGAACTCACAGCCGACACCGTCACAGACAACGGCGACGGTTCCCAGACCGTCTGGTACAACGTACCGGAAGTGTCCGAGGAGCAGAGCATCGACGTGGTGATGACGGAAAGCGGAGAACATCCCGCCTTTGAGCAGGTGCTCACCATGGATGACGGAATGGTGATCACCATCCGCGCCGGGGAAGGCGTACTCCCCGCCGGCGTAACCGCCACCGCCGCCAGAGTCAGCCAGGAGGTGGAGGATGAGGTCGCAGAGTCCGCCAGCGAGGACGGCAAAGCGGTAACCTCCGTATACGCCTACGACATCAACCTCTGGCTGGGAGACCAGCTGCTGGATTCCGAGATTTGGGGCGGCAGCAGGAAGGTGGAAGTGACCTTCTCCGGACAGATTGTTGAGGAGGAGAGCCAGACTGCGGATTCCGTTGAAGTGATGTATGTGGAAACGGTACAGGACAGCGATCTTCAGGCCAAGGAACAAGTTGCCTTGCAGCAGGAAACATTCAAAGCAGAGGATGTCCGGAAGGTTGAGACGGTTAGTAATACAGTTGAAGTTCCAGAGGCAGAAATGATTTCTGAAATTTCTTTTGAGGCGGAACATTTCAGCATTTATGCTTATGTTGGCTATGGAATTTGGCTGCCATTTGAAAATATGGAGATGAAAGTTGGAGATAAGGTGAATGTTATCTCTAATCAGCTTTCAATTTCTCATGAGTGGATATCCAGTGATCCGTCGGTTGTATCCGTGAAAGATACTGGAAACCATTTCGCTACGCTTTCTGCAAATGCTGCGGGAACAGCGAAAATTACCCATAAATATTACACAATAAGAGGTTGGAAAGAGGAAAGCGTAACCATTACCGTTGTGCAGCCGAAAAAACAGTTCAAGGTTGAATGGTATATCAATGGGAATTTGTCATCCACAGATATGGTTCAAGAGGGAGAGAAACCCCAGTATAAAAATGGTACTCCCACCAGAAATGGCGTAAATGGCAAAGCCACGTTTGCCGGTTGGGCCACGGAACCGAATTCCAAAGAATACAAATTGGAGGCGGATCTTCCGGTGGTTACGGGAGACACAGAATATTATGCGGTATTTACGTATGACGCATTGTTCTATTTCCTGTTAGAAGATCATTCCAATACGGAGACGGCAGCAACGTCTTATATGTATGCTGGCCCGGATTATAAACCGGTTGTTACACCTGGAAAGGTAATCGTTCCGGATGGGTTTACTGCAAGTTCACGGTGGTATGTTCCAAACGATCTGAATAATTTGGAGGCTTACATTGTCGCGGGGCCGACAGACGATTCCATTCGAAAAGGCTTAGCTAAGGTTTATGAGGACTATGACAGTTCCTGGAAGTATAATCTTAACTGGACTACGCTGTCATACGCCAGTCCATCCGTGGGATATGATTATGAAATCATCAAAAATGATACGGTTCTGCACGTAGATGGTGCAATTACACTGGACAGAGACAATAAAGTTGGCTTAGAGTATTCTGTGCGTATGCCGGATGGCAGCACAATAACCAGTACGAGAACCCATACCAAAGGGGATTCCGTTGCGATCAATAGCACCGTAACGTCAACCGGCTCTTTCGTAACGGACGGATATTCCTATAACGCGATCGAGACCTTGGATGGGCAGAAATACAAATTTGATGGATGGTATAAAGATTCCAGTTTTTCTGAAAAGGCGGGCAATACCATAACGGTTGCAGGATTTGCCTCTTTTTATGCAAAGTATGAGCCTGCAGAGACGTATTCTGTAACCTATCGGTTTGATGGAGCGATTCCTCAGAACGTGGATTTCGTATTACCGGAACAGAACGAATACGTACCGAAAGAAGATGTATCGGTTGATACGACTTATACAGCTGACACAACAGTGACGAATGAAATCGGCACCTGGAAATTCAGCGGTTGGACATCGGAGGATGTAACCGTAGAAAACGGGAAATTCTCTATGCCGGAGAAATCAGTCGTATTTACCGGTACATGGGAGTTAATTTCGCGGGCCAAGTACACGTTGCAGATACAGCACATCTATCTTGATAAAAATGGGAATCGGGAAAAAATGATCATCGATCCGTTGAGCAATGGTTCAGTAGAGAATAATTCTCTAATCACGGTACGCGCCTGAAATGACGAGGGCTATGTGTACGCAGGAGAGATGCATATGATCAGCACTGCCAGTGAGTATAATCCTACGATTTTCACACAAGATATGCTCCAGTTCAATATGCCGGCTGGTACAGTAGTGCTGAAACTCTACTATGATGCTGACCGCAATCACGACGGTGTCGCCGACAAGGATCAGATCAAGGTCACCTACAAAGTGGTGAATGGTCAGTGGAATGACGGTACGACAGAGGACATTGAAGAATACGTCACAATAACAGGCGAATGGGCGTCAGTAAATCTTCCTGAGGCAGGTGATAAACCGGATTCCGGTTATGAAGCAGGCGCATGGAGCTCCAATGTACCCTTTGTCTTTACAAAGGCGAACGATGGAGATGTGTACACCTATACGTATGGAAAATCTCCTTATAAACTGACGGTACAGCACGTATACCACGATGAGAACGGAAACAGTACGACGGTTGTTGATGAAACGCAGAGCAGAGAGAATGTTGCGGAAGGAGAGCTTGTCAGAGTAGAAAAGCGGGATAAAGAAGATTATGTATTTGGCAAGCTGGTCTTTTCAGGAAATGGTGGCACAAACAGCGATCAAGGTACAAAGGAGAGTTTCCTTTTCCATATGTATAGCAATGCTGTGATAACATTCCACTATGGTACTGACAAAAATAAAGATCAGATCCCGGATATGTATCAGCTCACCATCGTTTTCGAAGCGGTAAACGGAACATTCACTGAAACGGATAATGCCAAGGTAGAAAAGACGATCACCCTTACGGATGACGGAACGGCAGAGGGAAGTTGGAGAGAAGACGGAAAATATATGCTTACAGCAAGCGACGTTCCGGAAGCAAAGCCGAATCCCGGATACACGGAAGACAGTAAGAAATGGGACGTTCCCGCCCCGTTAGGCTACACCATTTTCAAGGAGATGGGAGTCGACGATAAAGAGACGGATATAAGTGGAACCCAGCGCACGTTTACCGTGAGATTTGACGGAAAGCAGAAACAGACATACACCGTTCACTATATTGATGAGGATACCAATCTTGAGATCGCAGAGCCGCAGATCAAGGATACGGAATTTGAGGCTTATATCAACGGAAACGATGAAAAGATTGATATTGAAGGGTATGCCTTCACTCACGCGACAGATCTGTATGTGACGGACGACAACGAGAGCAACATCGTAAACGTATACTACAGCAAAGATGAAAAAGGCAATGAAAATGATCCTACTAAGCCCGACGGAAAGCCGGATAAGTACCAGGTTATTTTCACCTACAGACTGAGCGATGCAAGTCAGGGTACCATCAATGGCGGTACTCAGGACGTATACGAAATCAGGAGCAGAGCCGAGGAGGATGACGCGTTGGCTCCCAACGCGGCAGTCACCATCACCCCCGCCGACGGCTACCGTTTCGCTCACTGGCAGGATCAGAACGGAACGGTCTACAGCACGACGGAAGCGTTAAAGGCAACTTCCTTTGAGGATGACATGACCTTCACCGCGTACTTTGAAACTACCGGCGGTGAGGATCCCGATAATCCTGGCGGAGAAGATCCTGACAACCCCAGCACTCCTGGCGGTGATGACAACCCGGGAGGCGGCAATGGTTCCGGCTCCAGCAGCGGCGGCAGCAGTTCCGGCGGCGGCAGTCCCTATGCGCCTGCTACCAGCGGCCCTGGGGTGACCATTGACGAGGACGCGGTGCCCTTAGCGCCCCTTCCCGATGGCGGAACCAGTTTCGTGATCGACGAGGACAGCGTGCCGTTGGCGCCTCTGCCAAAGACCGGCCAGCAGCCGATCCGGACGCAGGTGACCATGCTTTTCGCTGGTATCTTCCTGGCGCTCGCCTCTGTGAGAAAACGGAAAGAAGAAAACTAAAAAGCACAGTACAGCAACACCGTGTTTCTGAAAAAGGCCCGGCCGCATTCGGCCGGGTCCTTTCCATTTCACAGGAAAGGGCGTCCCCTATGCCACAAAAATTTCCGGCGCAGCCGCGCTCCGCGGAAAGGAAACTGGTTGCCAGCGCGTCTGCATCCCGCGCGCCGGAACCAATCTGCTGGCGCAGTCGCATTCCGCGCGCCGGAACCAATCTGCTGGCACAGCCGCATCCCGCGCGCCGGAACCAAACTGCCGGCACAGCCGTTCTCCAGCAGGCGTGTATGCCACCCGCGCGCTTTTTAAATCCGCCCCGGGAGCAGCCCCTTCGGCCCGCGATTCCTGCTTTTCTAAAATCCTGGAAACTTCTGGCAATGGTGCAACTATTTTCTTATTTTTCCATCCGGGAACCCCTCAGGCTATTTGCCTCTGCCCCGGCCGTCTGTCAGTTTCCGATTTCCCGAAAACCGTTGGATATACGAGGCTTTCGCCGGGAATCCCTGGGGATTTTTCTGCCGGAAGATCCCGTTTCCCATCCCCGTTTCCCCATTTTTTCTCCCCGATTCCCCGCGTGCCTGCCGGCTCAGCATACCCGTTGACGACAAATATAGGTGGTATTCTGACTCAAAATCTGATATGATATAGGAAAAATCGAAAATTACAGGAGGGACCATGAAAGGCAGAAGAAAAATCATTCTCGCGGCAGCGGTGGTTCTGATTATTGTTTCCGGAAGTATGCTGCTGTGGGATTATGTAAAACAGCGGGAATCGGAAAAAATTTATGAGGAGCTGGCCTCCCAGGTGGTGGAGGAGACCACCCAGGCGGAGGTGGAAACCGAGCCGGAGACGGAGGCAGAATATGTTTCCCCGGTGAATTTTGAGGAGCTTTGGGCAATCAATGAGGATGTGGTGGGCTGGCTCACCATTCCGGGAACGGTGATCGACTACCCGATCCTGTTTGACCCGGAGAGCAACGAGACCTATCTTTACACGGACATTGAGGGAGCGCACACCGCCGCCGGTTCCATTTACCTGGATTGCGACGACGAGGCCGATTTTTCAGCTCTCCACAACGTCCTCTACGGCCATCACATGAAGAATGGCACCATGTTCAAGGATATTATGAAATTCCGGGAACAGGCGTTTTTAGAGGAGCACCAGGAGGCGTACATCTATCTTCCGGACCGGGAGATTTTGCTGAGGCCGTTTTCCTGTCTGTACACCACCTCAGACGGAATCCGCAGGAAGACCAGGTTTGAGGACGAGGAGCAGTTTCAGCTGTACGTGGAAGAAATGACAAAGGACTCCACTGCCTATGTGGAACCGGACCAGGAGGTAGGCCGGCTGTTTTCCTTTGTGACCTGCAGCTATGAGTTCGACGACGCCAGAACGATTATGTATGCCTATGAGGTGACGCAAGAGGATGTCGGAGGAGAGTAACCAGTGGACGCAAAGCATAAAAAGGAATCGCCCAATATTCTTGTAATTGTCCTGTTTTGGATCATTGTCATCCTCAGCGGAATTTACGTGAGAAACACTCTGGAAATCCAGAAGGTGACGGAGGAGAGGACAGAGACGTATGTGACAGACATTACGGGACAGATCGCGGACAGCATCAATTTCCGGGTGGAACAGTCTATTCAGGCCATGCGCATGATCCGCAACAGCGCTACGCTGTTTTCCCCTGACCGGGTGGAGACATTTCTGGAGGGGAAACGGAGTTATTTTGATTTTGACGTTTTCTACCTGGCGAAGGACACCACAGACGCGGAAACGTGGATACACAGTATTTATCCGGAGGCAGAGATTAAGCTGGAGGGCCGGGCCGGGGAGGTGCAGCTGATCGCGGTTCCGGCGGAGGGGAGCCTGGTCTATTTCGTCAGCGGCGAGGCAGATGAAACGCCGGGCATCCTGGTGGGAATCAAAAAGAGCGATGCCCTCATGGAGCTGATGCAAAACGACAGCCTGGACGGAAAAGGCCGGCTGTTTACCATTTCCGGCGACGGGACTGTGATCAATACGCTGGTGCAGACGAATTTCTTCGATATTATTGAAGAAAAAAAGGAGCAGCTGAGCGAGGAGAACAAGAAAATTTTCAGCCAGATGGAGCAGGCTGTAAAAACGGGCGGAGATGGCGGGATGATCGAGTACCGCACCATAGCGGGAGAGGATCAGATCCTGTGTTATCTGCCGTTAAACTATTCCGATTGGTACGTAGTCGCGTTTATCGAGTCAGATATTATCAGCGCCGGGGTGGACGCCATCACCATGCGGAATATCCTGTTGGCGCTGGCCGCGGTGGGGCTTATGGGCATCGTGATGCTCATCACGACCTGGCGGCAGAAAAACATACAGGGAAAGCTGGAACACCTGGCCTATGTGGATCCGGTGACAGGAGGGCAGAATCTGAACCGCTTCAAGCAGCAGGCGGAGAAAATGGTGGAAGAACAGGCGGAGAAATACGTGCTGGTCTCCATGGACGTACAGGATTTTAAACTGATAAACAACGTGTACGGCGTGGAGGAGGGCGACCGCACCTTGGCCTACCTGTACCGTGTGCTGGAGAAGGGTCTGGAACCGGGAGAAATCCTGGCCAGGGGCAGCGCGGACGTGTTCTATCTATTTCTGGAACGGCAGGAGCGGGAGGCATTAATCCGGCGGCTGGAACACGTCTATACCGAGGTCAACCGCTTTAACGAGGGGCGGGACGATTCCTATTACCTGGAACTGCGGTTCGGCATTTACGAGCCGGAGGCTGGGGAAACGGACATTTCCCGCATGGAGGAGCGGGCCAATATCGCCAGAAAGAGCCAGAACGGCAGATCCAGGATCCTGTTTGGGTTCTACGACAGGAACCGCAGCCGGGAAGTGATAGAGGAGAAGGAACTGGTATACAGCGTGGACAACGCCATCGCCAACGGGGAGTTTCTCGTATATTTCCAGCCAAAGGTGAATCTGGAGCGGATGCAGGTGGCGGGAGCGGAGGCGTTAATCCGCTGGAACCATCCCCAGAGAGGGATCCTTGCTCCCGGCCTGTTTGTGCCGGTGCTGGAAAAATACAGGATGATCAGTCGTCTGGATATGTTCGTGTTCGAGGAGGTGTGCCGCACGCTGGCCAGATGGAGAGCCGAGGGCCGGGAGCTGTGCGGGATCTCGGTCAACATTTCCAGACAGCATTTTGACGCCCCCGATTTTCTGCGCACCTGCAAAGAGCTGTGCAGCCGCTACGGCGTTTCCCCGGAGCTCATTGAACTGGAGCTGACGGAGACGATCTTCCTGGAAAATCCCCAGGAGGTGAAGTCCAGCATTGACCGGATCCATGCGGCCGGGTTCCGGTGTTCCCTGGACGATTTCGGCACAGGGTATTCCTCCCTGGGGCTGTTAAACGACCTGAACGTAGATGTGATCAAGCTGGACCGCGTCTTTTTCATCGGCGCCAATGACAACCAGAGGGGCAGGAATATTGTGGAGACCATCCTGCGGCTGGCGGAACAGCTCCACATCGACACGGTGGCGGAGGGCATCGACAGCCCCGCCCAGGCAGAGTATCTGCGGCGGTCGGTGTGCGGGATGATTCAGGGCTATGTGTTCTTTAAGCCCATGCCGGTGGAGGAGTTTGAAAGGGAGGCGTATCAGGGGATGAGCCTGCGGTACGTGTCCCTCCAGGCGGAGACGGAGAGAGAAGGGGAAATCGACGTTGATCTGGAACGGAAGGCCACATTCGATCCCACCAGGGAGATTATGACCTTCCTCTACTTCCCGGAGGAAGACCAGGTGATCTTTTCCGCCCTGTTTTCCCCGGTTCAGGAAGGCCGCTACGTCATAAACGGGGCCAGGAAATGGTTCGGCAGCTCCGGCTTTGTCCATGAGGAGGACAGGCCCGCCTTCCTGAAAATGCTGAGAACCGACGGGAACGAGGCTCCCTGGATGGAAAACACCCTGCGGTTTTTGGTGGGGCAGGAGCGGTATGAATGGCTGGAGATTTACCTCAAACGGGATATTTCCTCCCGGGAACGCGCCAACGTGATCACCGGTGTCCTGACCAACATGGGAGAGTGGCAGGCGGAGCTGGACCGCTGGAAGGAGCAGGCCAGCCGGGACGCCCTCACAGGTCTTTACAACCGGGCGTTTTTTGAGAGCTGGGTGAGCACCAGCTTAGACAGCGGCAACCTGGAGCGGGGAGCGCTGATCTTTATCGACGTAGACGATTTTAAAAATATCAACGATACCCTGGGCCATCTGGCCGGGGACGAGATCCTGAAAGGGATTGCCCAGAAGATCCTGGGCGTGTTCCGCAGGACGGACGTGGTGGCCCGGTTCGGCGGGGACGAGTATGTGATCTTCGTGCCCTCCGTAAGCCGGAACATCCTGGTGGCCAGGCTGGAACAGCTCTGCCAGGTATTCCGGGAGCCCTACGTCAGCGGAAATATGACGTATTTCGTAGCCGCCAGCATCGGCGCCTCCTATTATCCGGACGATGGCCGGGACTGCCGTGTCCTCCTTGCCAACGCGGACAAGGCCCTCTACGAGGCCAAGCGGCGGGGCAAAAATCAGTATGTACTGTACGAGCCGGGAATGTGACCCGAAAGGCGAAACCGGAAAATGGGGACCAAAGCCGGAACAGAGAATAAAGGCAGGAAAATAGAACAGCAAAAGAAAAGCAAAGCAGGAGGCGTGAGCCCGGTGAGATTCCGGCCATGCCTCCTGCTTTGCTTTTGCTTTTTATCTGGATGTTATGTCATAATGCCATGCCATAGGAAAGGGCCATAGGAGGGGCGCTCCCTGGCCCTCCCTATGACAGGAAAACCTCCGGCGGGAGCCGCCTCTCTAGCGCAGCCGCAGCTGCATCTGCTCGCTGTCCTGGCTGTAGGTGATGGCGGTGTCCTTGGAAATGGCGCCGTCCCGGTACAGCTTTAACAGGCTGTTGTCCATGCTCACCATGCCGGATGCCGCTCCGGTAGCGATCACGTTGTCGATCTGGTGGATCTTGGATTCCCGGATCAGGTTGCGGATGGCCTTGTTTAAAAACATCAGCTCAAAGGCCGGGGTCAGCCGGTTGTCCAGGGTGGGCACCAGCTGCTGGGACACCACCGCCTGGAGCACCATGGACAGCTGGACCCGGATCTGCTGCTGGGCATTGGCCGGGAAGATGTCGATGATGCGGTCGATGGTATTGGCCGCTCCCGTGGTGTGCAGGGTGGAAATGACCAGATGGCCGGTTTCCGCCGCCGTCATGGCGATGCGGATGGTCTCGTAATCCCTCATTTCCCCTAAGAGGATCACGTCCGGGGCCTGGCGCAGGGCCGCCCGCAGGCCGTCCACGTAGCTGTCCGTGTCCAGGCCGATCTCCCTCTGGGTTACCACGGACTTCTGGTGGCGGTGGAGGAACTCGATGGGATCCTCCAGGGTGATCACGTGGGCGTTTTTCGTCTGATTGATGCGGTCGATGATGCAGGCCAGGGTGGTGGACTTTCCGCTGCCGGCAGGGCCGGTCACCAGCACCAGTCCCTTGGAGAGGCCGGACAGCCCCATGATGGACTCCGGGATGTGGAGGGATTCCGGGGAGGGCAGGTCAAACCGCACCAGGCGGATGACGGCCGCCAGGGAACCTCTCTGTTTCATCACGCTGGCCCGGAAACGGGACAGCCCCTTGATAGAGAAAGAGAAGTCATCGTCCCCCGCCTCCAGCACCTTTTTCATGGTGCGGCCATTGGTGAGGGCGTAGATGGCGTTGATGTACTGGTTCATTTCCTCCGGAAAGATTTTCCGCTCGTCGATGGCCTCGATCTGTCCGTGGAGCTTAAAGGCCACCGGCATACCGGGAATCAGGAAGATGTCGGAGGCATCCTGTTCCACTGCCGATGTGAGGAGCGCTGTGAGCTGCTCCAGTTTTTCCTGGTTTAAGGGTTCCATCATGGGTTTACCGCCTCCATTTCTCCCTGCCATACAGGCAGGCTGTCGTCGATTTCCAGGACCTCGTTGTTGATGACCTGGTAGGAGAGGAGCTCAAAGGTCTCCCCGTCCACGGCCACGGAAAGGGTCTGGGAGTCGGAGATGGGAAATTCCTGCTGCAAAATCCCCTCCGAAACTGCCCCCTCCTGTTTCAGGCTGTGGAGCCATTTCTGGGCCTTGGAATCCGCCTGGTAGTAGGCGGTGACGGCCTCCGCGTTCCGCTGGACGGACGCGTAGCTCTGGCGGGCGGAATTGACGCTTAAAAGGGCGAATACCGACAGGCAGAGCACGATGAAAATAAAGATAATGGATGAAATTCCAATGTTGATAAATGTTCTTGAGCGATTCTGTTCCATGGCCCCTCCTAACTGAAATCCCGGTCCGCGCTCAGCCGGTAAAGCTCTTCGCCCCCGGCGGAGATGACGGTGATTTCCATGTGCACCAGGCCGTTGTCCCAGGTCTCCGTCACCTGGGCGGTGGCGTAGGCGTGTTCCGGGGATTCCTGGCGGTTCCAGTCGGAGTCAAAGGAGATGGTGTAGCTTTCCGTGCCGTCCGCCGTGTTCCCGTCGGGGAGAACGGTCTCCACGATGGTCTGGGCGGCGTTTACAGAGGCGGAAATGTCCTCCGCCGCGGCGCTTAACCGGCCGGCCTTCAGAAATACCAGCACGAACACGCAGGCGGCCACCGCGAAGAACCCGCACACAAAGGTGAGCTCCATGAGCAGGCCGTGGGAGCGGAAGGAGAGACGGTGATTTTGTGAACTCATAAGATGCCTCCTTCCTCAAGGATGGTGACGGTTTCCGGAGAGGGAGCCATTTCCCCGTCCGGGCCGGCGGCGTTTTCAGGAAGGGCCGTTTCCAGATCGGTTTCCCTGTCCGCTGGGGAAAGGGAGCCGGTTTCTGCCGCCGCCTCTCCGCACATCAGACGGATATAGGAAGGCTCCCGGCTGTCCAGGCGCAGGGAGAGAAGGCGGACCTCCCGTCCCATTTCCCCGGTCCCGTCCTCTGTGAGGATCTGAAAGGCCGCGTCGCCGCACTCCATCACCGGAATGCCGTCTGCCAGGGTCAGGCCGCTGTCTCTGGAGGTAAAGAGCTCCATGAGCCACCCGTCCCGGGCATAAATATAGGTTTCGTATACGGTGTCCGCCGTGGAAAGCTCCCCGTCAGCGATGCAGAGGACGCTCACCCCTTCCATATCCCGGACGGAGATCTGTCCCGCCCGGTCGGCCTGGCGAACCTTGTTTTTGATGTAGGATACGGAGGTATCCCTGGTGAAAATGGCGTTGTCCTTATCCTGGATGTTGGCGTACACCCGGCTGCCGGTCATGATGGTGAACAGGGCGCAGAGCACAAACACCAGAAAGAGCAGAAGGGAAAACAGGGAGCCGAGCCCGGAAAAGGCTGTACTCCGGCTGGAAGATGATTTCATAGGCGTTCCTCCTCGCTCTCAAGGGGGATCACGGTGATGTCCGGCATCAGATTGGAGGCGAAACCGTCGTAAAATACGGCGTACTTCTCCTCGTCCACCACAATCCCGTAATGTTCCTTCAGATAGTCCACGCTGGGCGGATAGCGGCCCTCGATGGCGTAGCACTGGACGCTGGCCCGCCGGATGGCGTTTTCCAGGATGTCAAGCTGCTCCCCGGCGGTCCGTCCGGAGACGGAGCGGACGCAGATGAGAAACGCCGCCAGCACCGCCGCTAAAAGGACGGCGGAGAGGACGGTTCCCGGCAGGGAACGCTTCTGTTTTACTGGTTCAATATGTAGCATAGATTACACTCCGATCGTAGAAAGAATGCCCGCAAGGGGGAGCATGACAGCTAAGAGCACCAGGCCCACGGCCACGGCAAGGACAGCCACCACAGCCGGTTCCAGCATGGAGATCATCTTCTCAATACTGTCCTGGGATTTCTGGGCGTAGTCCCCGGCCAGGGAATCTAACACCGTGTCCAGCTGTCCCGCCCGGGAGCCGGTGCGCAGCATCTGCAGGTCAAATCCGGTGAAGATGTCCGTCTTTTTCACCGCCTCGTAAAAGTCGGAGCCGGAGGCCACATCCTCCCGCACCGCCTGGAGCTTTTTCGCCAGGGACTCGCTTTGCACCAGTCCGGCGGCGATGTCGATGCCTTCCTCCGTCCGCAGCCCGCTTTTCATGCTGAGGGAAACGGCGGAGCAGAGGCGGCGCAGGGACGCTGCCTTCGCCACGGAGGAGTGGTTCTGAAAACTTTTATAGATGGCCTGGACAAAGGCGGGCTGTCTGCCGAAACGGCCGGAAACAGCCGCGAAGGCCATCACCACCGCGGCGGCAGCGGCCAGGATGAGGGCAGCTCCGGAAAAGATGCTGCCAAACTCCATGGCGGCCTGGGCCGCGTCGGGGATGGAGGTGCCCAGGGATTCGTACACCCCGGTGAACACCGGCATGACCTTGGAGAACAGGACAAACAGGATGATGAGCAGCATGACCACCATCATGGCCGGATAGGTGACGGCCTTGCGCAGGTTCTCGGAAAGGTAGTATTCCTGCTCGTAGTGGGATGCCAGGCTTTCCATGCAGACATCCAGGTTTCCGGTGGTCTCTCCCAGGCGGGTCATGTGGATAACGTACTCCGGGAAGGCGCCGCTTTTGGCCAGGGAGGCGCTTAAGGGCTCTCCCAGGCGGAGCTGTTCCGCCATGGAGAGAAGGCGCTGTTTCTCCCCGTCATTTTCCCCGTCCTCCGCCATGGCCTCCAGTCCCTCGTAGAGGGGAACGCCTGAGCGGATCAGGATGGAGAGCTGGGTGCAGAAACGGGAGAGGACAAGCCCCTGATAGGTTTCAGTTTTTTTTGACATAATCGGTTCCTCCGCAATGTATTAATATGAGAATCTGGTCCGGTAATTGCTGCCGTTTCCAATGTAGTCCATGATGGCGGCGCTTCGCTTTCCGTTGGAGGCGAAGGTGGGGTCCATCAGTTTCCAGGCGTTGCCGTCGAAGTAGATCACATTGTCCACCCAGCCGCTGGCCTTGGTGTAGACGGAGATCCAGGCGTGGTAGACGGAGCCGGAATAGCCCACCACCAGCTTGGTGGGGACGTCCTCTGCCCGCAGCATGGAGGTCATGAGGGCGGCGTAATCAAAGCAGATGCCCTTTTTCTTTGCCAGGACGCTGTCCACATCCGGCAGGTAGCCGCTGGAAACGGTGGCGGCCAGGTTGGTGTCGTAGGAAATATTGTCCACCACCCAGTTGTAGACGCCGGCCACCTTGGCCAGCTCGTCCGCCGCGTCCTTCGTCAGCTCATCCGCCAGGGGCACCACCGCGGAGGACGCGGAAAAGTTGCAGAACTGGTTGGGATAGAGGAAGGGGGACAGTTCGCTGGAAAGCTGCACGGAAACCGCCTGGCTGAAGGCCTGGGAATACTGGTTTCCGCTGATGTTCTCAAACACCTTGATGGTGTAGGTCCCGTTTCCCTCGGAAAAGGGGAATACCTCGTAGTTTCCGGAGGAATTCAGGTTGTAGGTATAAGTCTCCACGCCGTCTTTTGAGATCTGCACCTTGATCTTCGGGTTGCTGCCGGTGTATTTTACCATCACATAGCCCTCCGAAATGTTGGAGGCGTCGATGGTCACCCGGCTGTTCCCGTAGGTGACAGCCCCGGATGCCGTGGGCGTCCGGACGTTGGCGGCGGAGGCGGAAATGCCGGCACGGCAGCTAAACAGCACCAGTAGCAACAGCAACAGGCACGCCGTGCGCAGGGATTTCCCGTTCATCGCTCGTGTAAGCATGGCTCACTCCTTTTTTTGTGATAATGATATGAAAGCGTGTGCGAAACGGCGCACACTCGCGCCGGTGCGCGGCTGCGCCAGCAGCCAATTTCCTTTGCGCGTAGTGCGCCTCCCGCCGGAGGCTTTTGTGTCATAGGGAACGCAGTTTCCTCTGACATGAAAAATGCCGCAGGACCCGAACTGTTCGGATCGCTACGACATCATTATAGGTTGCGGGGACAGTTCCTGCAAGTCTTTTTCGCATTTATAAGGAAGAAAGGCAGTTTTTTCCAGGTTTTTGCCAGGAAAAAGACGGTTTTCTTCCTTTTTTGTCATGGGAGGCTGCGTTTCCGATGGCAAAAGCCTCCGGCGCAAAGCCTGCCCGCGCTTTAGCCCCGGTAGACCCGTTTCCACGTCCCGGTGCGGTACTGGAAAAAGGAGATGGCCCAGTTGAGGAACCAGCCGATGGGCACCGCGTACCAGACAAAGGCGATGCCGAAACGGGGGGCAAAGGCCATGGCCACTGCCACCCGCACCGTCAGGTTTGTCAGGTTGGCCACCGTAAACATTTTCATATCTCCGGCGCCCCGCAGAAGGCCGTCCACCGCCATCTTAAAGCCGATCAGGCAGAAGAAAAATCCCATGAAAACCAGGTAGCCCTGTCCCGTCTCCATGGCCACGGCGGTGCCGTCCTCCCCCAGAAACAGGGAGATGAGCTGCCTGGGGAACAGCTCCAGCACCAGAAGGATGAGGACGGCGCAGAAGATGACCAGCTTGTTGGCGGCGCGGTAGCCCTCCGTGACCCGGTGCTGTTTTCCGGCGCCGATGTTCTGGGCGGTGTAGGAGGACACGGCGTTTCCGATGCCGCTCATGGGGACGACGCAGATGGACTCGATGCGCATGGCCGCGGAAAATCCCGCCAGGGCCTCGGAGCCGAACCCGTTTACCACGGACTGCACTAACGTCATGCCGATGGAGACGGTGGACTGCTGCAAAATGGAGGGCAGGGAAATTTTCATCATGGGAAGGAGTTCCTCTCTGGCGAACCATTTTCCCCGCTCTCCCTCCATGGAGCGGAACTGGAGCAGCAGCACCAGGAAGGAGAGCACCGCCGAGATGCCCTGGGCGATGAGGGTGGCCCATGCCGCTCCCGCCACCCCCATGTGGAACCGGGTCACCAGGACCAGATCCAACGCGATGTTAAAGACGGAGGAAAATATCAGGAAACCGAGGGGGATCTTCGATTTTCCCAGGGCGTTGAACATGGAGGACAGCACGTTGTACATAAAGAGGAAGGGCAGTCCCAGAAAATAGATGTTCAAATACTGGGCCGCCATATCAAACACGTCCGCCGGCGTGTTTAGGGCCGCCAGGATGGGGCGGGAAAATAACAGCCCGAACCCTGCCAGAAACAGGCTCACCAGCAGGAACACGGTGAGGGCGGTGTAGGCCGCCGCCTTCATCCGGCCGTACTTTTGGGAGCCGAAATACCGGCTGACGATGACGGAGGAGCCGATGCCGCCTCCGATGGCGACGCAGATGAAAATGTTGGTGAGGGAGTAGGACGCCCCCACAGCCGCCAGGGCCTGTTCCCCTACGTAGCGGCCCACGATGGCGGAATCGGCCATGGTGTAGGTCTGCTGGAATAAGTTTCCTATGATAATGGGCAGGGAAAAGAGCACCAGGGCGTTTAAGGGTTTTTTCTGAATGAGATAATCACGGTCCATAAGGGTTCGCCTCCTCGGTGTGACAGGTTGTTTGGTTCATATCTATCATGCCTCCTTTTTTCTCGTTTAACAGGAAACTTCGTTTCCAGTTAAACAAGAATGCTCCGCAAGGAGGCGCACTCCGCGCAGAGGAATATGGCTGCTGGCGCAGCCGCGCTCCGGCGCGAGTGTGCGCCAAGCGCACACTTTTTTATCCATCCCCGGGAGCCGGGGAAAATCCGTTCGGCCGCGGGCCACCGGCGCGGCGTTGGCTTAAACAAAATAGCACTGGAAGGCGGGGCTGTCAATCCCCGTTTTTTGCCGCGGGAACCTTTGGGGGCTGCGGCGGAAAGGCTTTGGCGAGGGCGAATTCCGACAGGGGAAACGGACGGCCGGGCTGGCCGGGGTGGACGGTCCGTTTTCTGTGGGAGCCGGGCCGGGGAAAAGGGGAAACGCTTTGCGGGAGCTTGGCTTGGAGCGTCCGGTCCGGGAGGTGTTTTTCGGAAGATTTCCAAAAGATTTCCGTAGGTTTCCACAAGTTTGTGTGCGGTTTTGCGCGTGGTTTTGCGTGGGAACGGGCGAAAGGGATTCTCACCGCCTCCGTTTTGTGCTATACTGTCCCTATGTACTTGAGGCACCGGTTCCAGTGTGAAAACAGAGCATAGCGGGCCGGGAAAGGAGAGAAGCGAATCATGGCAAAGGTTACCATGGCAGACATTGCCCACATGGCGGGGGTGACAAAGAGCACCGTTTCCCGGTATTTCAACGGGGGCTACGTGAAGGAGGAGACCAGGGAGAAGATCCGGCGGGTGGCGGAGGCCCACGGCTATGAGCCGAACGCCTTCGCCAGGCTGAAGGCCAGGGAGAGCAACGTGATCGGCGTGGTGGTGCCTTCCTTAAATTCCAAGATCAGCAGCCGGGTGATCACCAGCATCGACCGCTACCTGCGGTCGGAGGGGTATGAGACGCTGATCAAAAACTCCGATCACGACATCCAGCTGGAGCTGAAAAATATCCAGCGCCTGATGAGCCTGAACGTGGACGGCATCCTGTTAAGCTCCATCTCCATTGTGGAGGAACACAGGGAGCTTTTGGAGAACAGCGCCGTGCCGGTGGTGGTCCTGGCCCAGGAGTACGGAGGCGGAATCTCCGTGGTGGATGACGATTACGAGGCCGGCTTTGCCATGGGGCGGTATGTGGGGGCGGCGGGCCCGAAACATCCCGCCTATCTGGGAGTCTATGAGAAGGACGCGGCCGTGGGCGTGATCCGAAAGAAAGGGGTTCTGGACGGCCTAAAAAGCTGCGGCCTGGAAAACGTGCGGGTGCTCACCGGGGACTACAGCTATGAGAGCGGCCAGGAGATGACGGACCGGCTGCTGCGGGAAGGGCCGGCGGACGCCATCATCTGCGCCACGGACCGCCTGGCCTTCGGGGCCTACCGGATTTTGGCAAGCCGTGGGCTTTCCATTCCGGACGATGTGTCTGTGGCGGCCTTCGGCGGCTACGGCGAGAGCTCCCTGCTGTCGCCGGAGCTGACCACCATCAAATTTGACTCCTACGCCGTGGGCTATCTGGGGGCGGAAACCCTGCTGAAAATCATCCGTGGGGAACCGGTTCCCAAAAAGCAGGTGGTGGGATTCCGGCTGATCGAGGGCGGAAGCGTGAAACGGCCGCGGGAGAAGAAACCCGTTCTCTGATAACGCGGGCAGATTACGGAGGGACTCACAGGCGAAAATCGCAAGGGAAAATCGCAGGGGGAACCCATAGGCGAAAATTACAAGGGAAAATCGCAGGGGGAACTCGCAGGTGAAAATCACAGGGGAAAATCGCAGAGGGAACTCGCAGGTGAAAATCACAGGGGAAAATCGCAGAGGGAAATCACCAGGGGAGATCACAGACAAAAAACACAAGGGAAAATCACCGGCATAAATCATGGGTAAAAATCACCGGCGTAACTCACAGCAAAAATCACAGCGAAATTACAGGCGTACTCATACGTGAAAATGCACGCGGATCAAAAGGGTTTTCGCCGAAAGGGAAAAAGGATCAGGCTGATTTGTGAAAAATAGACAAAAAATCAGCCTGATTTTTGTTAACTAAAAATGGCACCGGTTCCATAAAAGCTATTGATTTTTGCGAGGAAAAGGTATATATTAAGCATATGGAACCGATACCACAAAAGAACGAGGAAAATGAAAAGAAGGAGGAGTATTTTTATGGATTATGCAAAAGTTGCCGGCGAAGTCATCCGGCTGGTAGGAGGCCGGGAAAACATCCGCTCCGTAGCGCACTGCGCCACCAGGCTCCGTCTCCAGCTGCGGGACAACAGCCTGCGCAATGAGGAAGCCATCAGCGATCTGGAAGGAGTGAAGGGCGTATTTCTGACCCAGTCCCAGTTTCAGATTATCTTCGGCTCCGGCACGGTAAACCTGGTGTGCGCCGAGGTGCAGAAACAGCTGGGGAACCTGGACGAGAGCGCCCGGGCCGGAGAACCGGAGGAGGAGAAAAAGGGAAATGCCGTGCAGCGGTTTGTCAAGCTGCTCAGCGATATTTTCGTCCCCATCATCCCTGCCATCGTGGCGGGAGGTCTGCTCATGGGCTTAAACAACCTGCTCACCTCCAATCTGATCCACGGGCAGTCCATCATTGCCCTCTACCCCCAGTGGGCGGGGCTGGCTACGGCCATCAACCTCTTTGCCAGCGCCCCCTTCACCTTCCTGCCGGTGCTCATCGGCTTCAGCGCGGCGAAGAAATTCGGCGGAAACCCCTTCCTGGGAGCGGCCATGGGCATGATTATGGTCCATCCCGACCTGATGAGCGCTTATCAGATCGGAGTGGGAGAGCCGGCGGTGTGGAACGTGTTCGGCCTGGAGATCGCGGCCATCGGCTATCAGGGGACGGTGCTTCCCGTGCTGGCGGTGTCCTGGATCCTGGCAAATATCGAAAAGCGTCTCCATCGGGTGACGCCCTCCTGGCTGGATAACCTGACCACGCCCCTGATTTCCATCCTGGTGACCTCCTTCCTGACCTTCATCCTGGTGGGGCCGGTGATGCGGGAGGCCGGCAATCTGCTGGCCGCGGGGATCACCTGGCTTTACAACTCCCTGGGAGCTGTGGGCGGCGCCGTGTTCGGCCTGATCTACGCCCCCATCACCCTGACGGGAATGCACCACAGCTTTATCGCCATTGAGACCCAGCTGATCGCGGAGAGCGCCACCACCGGCGGCAGCTTTATTTTCTCCACCGCCAGCATGAACAACGTAGCCCAGGGCGCGGCGGTGCTGGCTGTGCTGATGCTTACAAAGAACGAGAAGATGAAATCCATCTGCTCCGCGTCTGGAATTTCCGCCCTTTTAGGAATCACCGAGCCGGCCATGTTCGGCGTGACCCTGAAGTTAAAATACCCCTTCTACGCGGCCATCATCGGATCTGCCGTGGGAAGTGCCTACCTGGCGATGACAAAGACCCTGGCCCAGGCCCTGGGCGCCGCCGGCCTGCCTGGCTTTATCTCCATGAAACCGGACCACTATCTGCAGTTTGCCATCGGTCTGGTGCTGTCCATGGGCGTTTCCTTCCTGCTGACGGTGATTCTGTGGAAGAAGAACCACCTGGAGGAGGAGCCGGCGGGAACGGCAAAGAAGGCCGCTGTGTACGCAGAGCCGGAAACAGTGGAAACCATATCTGGCGCGGCGGCAGAAACGAAAAACGCCAAAGCCCAGGAGACGGCCGGAGAGGCCCCTGCCGCGGAGGAAGTGCTGTACGCTCCCATGGCGGGAGAGATCCTTCCCGTATCCCAGTCTGAGGACGAGGCCTTTGCCTCCCGCGCCCTGGGAGACGGAGTGGCCGTAAACCCCACAGACGGGACGGTGTGCGCCCCCTGCGACGGCACTGTGAGCATGATCTTCCCCACCTGCCACGCCGTGGGCCTGACCACGAAGGCGGGGACGGAGGTGCTGATCCACGTAGGCATCGACACCGTAAAGCTGGACGGCGACGGTTTCCAGTCCTTTGTGAAACAGGGAGACGAGGTGAAAACCGGGGATGTGCTGGTAAAGGCGGATCTGGAGAAAATCCGCGCCGCCGGCTACAGCACCCAGACCATGATGATCCTTCCGGAACTGGAGGACGCCTCTGTGGAGCCCCGTCCGGCTGCCGCCGCCAAGGCGGGAGACCCGGCGGTGGTGATCCGCCGGTCATAAGGCAGGCGGACCGCGGGGGGAAATATGCAGCCGGAGCGCGGCTGCGCAGACAGGAGGACTGTGCGTGAAAATTGAAAAATACCATAAAGTGACGAGAGAGGACTATGAGCGGTGGTATGAGGAAAACCAGGCGCTCAGGGAGCAGGTGGGGCGGGAGCCCCACCGCCTCCGCTACCATCTGATGCCGGAGACCGGCTGGGTGAACGATCCCAACGGCCTGGTGGAGGTGGACGGGACGTACCACATTTATCACCAGTACGATCCCTTCGGGGCCGACGGGGCCATCAAGCTGTGGAACCACTGTACCACCAGGGATTTCCTCCACTATGAGGACCTGGGGCCGGTGCTGTTTCCCGACCACGATTTCGATGCCCACGGGGTGTACTCCGGCTCCGCGTTTTCAGAGGATGGGGTGATCCACTATTTTTACACGGGAAACGTGAAGTATTTTGACCGGCCGGATTACGACTACATCACCGCCGGACGGGGCAGCAACACGATCCACATGACCAGCCGGGATGGGCAGCATTTCACGGAAAAAGAGCTTTTGATGACCACGGCGGACTATCCGGACGACATCAGCTGCCATGTGCGGGATCCCAAGATTTTAAAGCATGAGGGCCGCTACTATATGGTACTGGGGGCCAGGGATTTAGAGAGCCGCGGGCTGGTGCTGGTGTACCGCTCGGAGGATCTGAAACACTGGACATACTGTTCCAGAATCTCCACCAGAGAGCCTTTCGGATATATGTGGGAGTGCCCGGATCTGTTTTTCCTGGACGGGGAGCTTTGCCTCATCAGCTGTCCCCAGGGAGTGCCGCGTGAGGGGATCGAGTACGAGAACGTCCACCAGAATACTTTCATGTGTATCGACGGGGATTTTGAGAACGGCCGCTTTTTGGTGAAGGAGACGCCGGTGTTCCAGGCGGTGGACCGGGGATTTGACTTTTACGCCCCCCAGACCTTTTTAGACGGGCGGGGGCGGCGGATCCTCATCGGATGGATGGGGATTCCGGAGGCCTCCTACGAAAATCCCACGGCAAAGGACGGCTGGCAGCACGCGCTGACGCTGCCCAGGCAGCTGCACGTGAAGGACGGCGTTCTCTATCAGGAGCCCCTGGAGGAATTGAAGGAGCTGCGCCGGGAGCGTTGGCGGTTCGCGGACGGGGAGCAGCTGAATGTGGCCGGAGAGCTGTTAAGACGGTCTCTGGGGCCGGTGTTTGAGGCGGAATTTCAGTTTTCCGGCTGTACCTCCATGGAGCTGCAGCTACGGGCAGGCACCCGGCTCTCCCTGGAAAACGGCGTGTTAAGCCTTTCCATCCAGGAGGGCGGGTTCGGCCGGGATACGCGCCACGGGGCAGTAAAGGAGTTTCGCAGGCTGCGGATCTTTTCCGACGTCTCCTCCCTGGAGATCTTCGTCAATGACGGGGAGATGGCCTTTTCCACCCGTGTGTACGCCGACTGCGGACAGGAGGAGCACGAGGGCGGATACCTGGCCTTTTCCGGAAACGGCAGCATGGAAGGGACGGTGTACGGCCTGGCGGATCTTCAGGTGAAACGCCGCCGTTAGACCCTTTAGCCTGGAACCAGTCCCAGCCGTCCTTTGGAGGAGAGGAAAAGCGGTCTGGATGTCCCGGGGAACCGGTTGCGGCCCGTTTTCGGAAAGGCGGCTGAAAAGCGGCAAAACCTCCAAATCCGGTTGAGCCGGAAGCGGAAACCTGCTATAATATCTTCCATACGGTTCCGCGCTCTGCCGCGGAGAAAGGGAGGTAATGCTTGAGATGAATTACATTACAAAAGGGTACGAGCCGGAGGACGCGCTCCGGTATTTTGAGGAGATTTCCGCCATTCCCAGAGGATCCGGGAACGAGGGGGCGGTGGCAGACTACATCTGCCGGTTTGCGGAGGAGAGAGGCCTGACCTACCACCGGGACAAGGTTCACAACGTGATCGTGAAAAAGCCCGGCTCTAAGGGCTGTGAACACCTGCCGGCGCTGATGCTCCAGGGCCACACGGACATGGTCTGCGTGAAACTGCCGGGCAGCAGCCACGACTTTACGAAGGATCCCCTGCAGCTGGAGATCAAGGACGGCTGGCTCACCGCGAAGGACACCACCCTGGGGGCGGATGACGGCATGGCCTGCGCCTATATGCTGGCGTTCCTGGCAAAGGAGGACTACGTCCATCCCCCGCTGGAGTGCGTGTTTACCAGCATGGAGGAGATCGGGCTTTTGGGGGCTATGGAGATCGACGCCTCCCTTCTCACCGCCCGCCGCATGATCAATATGGACGGCGGGGCATCCCTGGAGCATGAGTCCATGGTGTCCTGCGCAGGCGGACAGGTCTACAATTTCCGCCGCACGCCGGCCTGGGAGAAGGCGGACGGAGAGGCGGTGAGACTGACCATCGACGGCCTTTTAGGCGGCCACTCCGCGGCGGTGATGCACCTGGGCAGAGGAAACGGCTTGAAGCTGATGGCCAGGATTCTGGCGGCCATCGCGGCGAAAATGCCCCTGTCCTTAGCCTCCTTTACCGGCGGGGCGAAGATGAACGCCATCGTCAGCGAGGCGAAGGCGGTGGCCGTGGTTCCCGTGGGAAAAGCGGCGGAGGCCATGGAGCTGGCTAAGAATCTGGCGGAGGAGATCAAGGCAGAGCTTTCCGTCAGCGATCCCGGGTTCCGCTTTGCCTGTGAGTGGGCGCAGGCGGATCAGGTGATGACGGCGGAGGATTCCCGCGCCCTGATCACCTTCCTTCAGCTCCTTCCCAACGGCGTCCGCGCCATGAGCCAGGAGATGGAAGGCCTGGTGGTCTGCTCCAGCAACGTGGGCATTCTCGCCATGGACGGAGACACCATCGACATCTGCGACTGCATCCGCAGCTCAGAGGACAGCCTGAAGGTGGAGATTTCCGCGGAGATGGAAACTCTGGCCGGGCTGCTGGGCTTTGAGCCGGTGAAAGGAATCTGCTTTGGCGGCTGGAAATACGACCCGTCCTCCAAGCTGCGCGCCCTGTGTGACAGACGGTTCCAGGAGATGTTTGGACGGAAGATGGAGTTTGGCGCCACTCACGGCGGCCTGGAGTGTGGAGAGTTCAAGGCGAAAATCCCGGATCTGGACATTATGTGCGTGGCTCCCGCCTGCAAAGAGGCCCACACGCCGGAGGAGAGTATGGATCTGGCGTCCTTTGAGCGGATTTACAACTACCTGTTGGCGGTGTTTAAAGACCTCTGCGAGGAGCCGTAAGGCCGGAAGGAAAGGCGAAAGCCGGAATAAAATAAAGGGATGAAAAGGCCTCTGCCGCGGCGTTTGCGTTTGCCGCGGCAGGGGCCTTTTGAAATGTGTCCGGCGGAGATGTGCGCCGCGCGGAGAAACAGAGCTGCTGAGGCAGCCGCTCTCCGGCGCGGGTGTGTGCTGCTGTCCACATTAATCATTCATCATCATAAAGAAAAAGAAACATCCCATTGTCTACCGGATCCGCGCCCCGTCCGGGCCCACCAGTTTGCCGTCAGGGGTGACGCAGTTGACGTACATGGCGCCTCTGGTGCCGTCACTCACCGGATTTAAGTAGTATTCTTTCCCATATACGCTGATCCAGCCCGTTTTCATGGCGCCCCTGGTGCCGTCGCTGACGGTGTTCATATAGTACCAGCGGCCGCCGTCCAGAACCCAGCCGGTGGCCATGGCCCCGTAGGTGCCGGTGGGATTTAAGTAGAACCAGTTGGTGCCGTCAAAAAACCATCCCGTGACCATCCGGCCCGTCCCGTCAAAATAAAACCAGTCTCCGTTTAAAAACTGCCAGGAATTGGCGGCGTAGGCCCCGTTTGGCAGCCGCAGGAACCAGTCGTTTCCGGAGGGGACCCAGGTGTAGGAGGAGGCGCCGGGATAGGAGGCGTCAGAGTAGGGATCATAGTAGTAGTCCCCCAGAGGATCGTCGAAATACCAGGAGCCGGAGTCCTCCCACTCGCCTTTGTCGGAGGAGTTCGCGGCCACCGCCCGTACCCGGAAATAATAGTCTCCCGGACGGTCGATCATGGAGCTGAAATCATACTCCGTATCGGAGGTGCTGAGGGTCTGGCTGTAGGACTTGTCGTTGCGGTACAGGCGCACCTCGTAGTGGTGGGCGCCGGGGACCTCGTCCCAGTAGCCGTAGCCGTCCTCGTCCAGATCGGCTCCGCCCACATTGTCCAGCTCCACCTCCAGGCCGTCCAGCCGCAGGGTGAGAACCAGGGTCTCCCGGTCGTCCCTTGTGGTGCGTCCGGTGCAGCGGGCGTCCACGCCGGAGAGGTTCACGTCGCTGTTGGAGGATACGGAGAAATAGTATCCGCTGCGGGCGTACAGCTCCACCTTGAAAATGGGGATGGAGGCCGTGTTGGAATTGTTCAGATACCAGTCGCCTACGCGGTATTCCTCGTCCGGGGTGGAGAGTTGCAGGGTGATGTCCTCATTCCAGCCGTCGTTGCGGTCGCCCTGGATGTAGAGGTTTACATAGTCGATGGGGGTGCGGGTTTCCGCCGCCTGGGCGCCCGCGGCAGAGAGCCCTGCCAGTAACAGGGAAATGGCAAACAGCCGTTTCCAGATTCCTTTCCGTTTCATAATATCCCTCCTGTGCAATTTTGCTGTGTTTCACAGGAAACAGCGTTTCCTATGAGATGATTTATCTGTCTTTATCCTATCATTTTTGCAATTTCCAGTCAATTAAAACCCGAAAATCCGAAAAATTTTCCGACAATTCCAGGGTTTCGTCTGCTGTGCGGCGGGAGGAATGAAGGGCGGGGCGGCGTCATATGGTGTTATGACAGAGAAAGGAGTGAAATGGTATGGAAATTTATGTTGTCCGGGCCGGAGATACCATCTGGGGCATAGCGAGACGGTTCGGAGTGCCTTTGGAACAGCTGATGTGGGATAACCAACTGGAGTCTGACATCCCTCTCATGGTGGGGCAGGCGCTTTTGGTGCGCACGGGAATGGCCCAGCCGGGGCGGCCGGTGATCTCCATCGGCTACGCCTACCCCTTTATTCAGACGGAGGTGCTGGAGGAGACCTTGTGCTATCTGACGGATGTGTATGTGTTTTCCTACCGGTTTGACCGGGAGGCCAGGCTCATCGGGCCGGATACCCCCGACGACAGGATCCTGGAGGAGATTGCCGCCAGAAACGGCAGTCCCGTGCTGGTGCTGTCCTCCCTGGATGAAAACGGCAGCTTTGACCGGGAGCTGCTCTCCTGGTTTTTAAACGACAGCGCCGCCCAGGAATCCATCATCCGCCAGGTGGAGGAAACGGTGCTGGAAAAGGGGTACCGGGGTGTGGATGTGGACTTTGAGTACGCGAAACGGGAGGACAGTGAGAAACTGGCCGCCTTTGTGGCCGACCTGCGCCAGGTGATCAACGCCCTGGGCTATCCGGTGTCGGTGACCCTGGCCCCAAAGACTTACGACGGGCAGGAGGGCTCCTTATATGAAGGGACGGATTACCGCCTGCTGGGGGAGGCCGCCGACCAGGCTTTGCTTATGACCTACGAGTGGGGGTACAGCAGAGGGCAGCCCATGGCGGTGGCGCCGGTGAATCTGGTGCGCCGGGTGGTGGAGTACGCCGTGAGCCGGATTCCCAAGGAGAAACTGCTCCTTGGAATACCCAATTACGGATATGACTGGCCCCTTCCTTTCCAGCCGGGGGAGACGGTGGCGAGGACTGTGGGAAATGTGGAGGCGGTCCGTCTGGCAGCGGAAACCGGCTCGGAGATCTTTTTTGACGAGGTGGCCCAGACCCCCTATTTCCACTACCGCAGGGACGGGGTGTCCCATGTGGTGTGGTTTGAGGACCCCAGAAGCATCCGCGCCAAGCTGCAGGTGGTGTCGAACTACGGCTTGGCGGGGGTGGGTTACTGGCAGATCCTGCGGATGTTCCGGGCAAACTGGCTGCTGCTGGCGGGAACCTTCGATATTTACCGGAGAAATGAGGGGCAGGGGGCTACCGCTGTTTTCCCGGCTGTATGATCCGGGGCCGCACGCCGGCGGGGATGGGCGGGACGTAGGAGCCGCCGTCCTCGGCGAGCCGGTCTTTTAACTCTGCCTTCGCCGCCTCCAGCACGTCGGGGCGGTGGCAGAGGTCGATGGCGGTGGCGGCCATGATTTTGGCGGCGTAGATCATTCCCTTGTGGGCGATGCCGCTCTTTCCCTGGGCCACCACCTGCCAGGAATGGCCGGGGGAGCCCGCCGCCTGGGTAGTCACGTAGCACTGGACCGTGGGACAGACGCAGCTGACGTCCCCCACGTCGGTGCTGCCGGGCATGACGGCGTCCGTGGGTTCATAGGGCAGAGGCTTTGTGAAAATGGGCTCCTCCTCATCCCAGCCCTCGGCGTGGGCCCGTCCCTTCCGGCTGCCTAGCAGCTCCATGGAGAGCTGGAGGTAGGTTTTCTGTTTGGGTACGGTGGCGCGGATGGCTTTGGCGTAGGAGCGCTCCTCCTCTGTGTACTGGGGGACGGGCAGGGCCTGTACGTTTTCCCACATCAGCTCACAGAGGGTATCGTTGGGAACCAGGTTGGAGCAGGCCTTTACGAAGTCCTCCTCCATGCGGGTGCCGGTCATCTCCGCCGCCCCTCTGGCAATGGCGGTGACTCGCTCGTGGAGCTCCCGCACCTGGATGTTTTTCGGGCTGCGGATGAGGTAGAGGACCTCCGCCTCCGGCTGCACCACGTTGGGGCTGTAGCCGCCGGTGTTGGTGATGGCGTAGTGGACGCGGGCCTCCGGGATCATGTGCTCCCGCAGGAACTGGACGCCCACGTTCATCAGCTCCACCGCGTCCAGGGCGCTGCGCCCTAAATGGGGACAGGCCGCGGCGTGGGCGCTGGTGCCGTGGAACCGGTAGTAGACCTGGCAGTTGGCCAGGGAGGAGCCGCCGAAGACCTGGGTGGAGTCGCCGGGATGCCAGGTGATGGCGGCATCCAGCTCATCAAATACGTGGTCTCTGGCTAAGAAGGCTTTTCCGCTGCCGCCTTCCTCCGCCGGGCAGCCAAAGTAGAGGACGGTGCCGGGAAGGCGGTTTTCCTCCAGATAGGCCTTGTAGGCGGAGGCGGCAGCCAGGGCGCCCGCCCCTAAGAGGTTGTGGCCGCAGCCGTGACCGGCGGGGATGTCCGGCAGGGGCCGTTTTTCACAGCTCCCCGCCTCCTGGCTGAGGCCGGAGAGGGCGTCGTATTCTCCCAGAAAACCGATGACGGGACGGCCTTCGCCCCAGCGGCCCAGGAAAGCGGTGGCGATGCCCGCCAGCCCTCTGGTGACGGAAAATCCTTCTGCCTCCAGCCGGTCACAGAGGATCCTGGCCGCTGTCTCCTCCTGATAAGCCGTTTCCGGGCAGTCCCAGATGGCGTCGCTGTCGGCGCAGAACAGGGCCGCCTCCTGATCAATCCGCTGTAATGCCTGTTGTTTATCCATAAATGTACCTCCTGATGCTGATGTATGATGTTCTATTATAGACCTGCCGCCGCCAAAAGAAAAGCGGTTTGCGGCCGGCGCGGGTACTACAGGATTTCCACGGAGTATTTCCGCAGCCAGTCGTTTAGCTGGAGGACGTAGGCCATCATCTGAGGGGCCGCCATGAGCTGGCCGTACCAGGGGCGGCCGTAGTCCGCCGGGCTTGTGAGGAAACGCTCCGTCTTTTCCCGGTCCAGGAAGGGCAGAATGGGGGCAGTGGAGTCCTCCAGGACGCGGCGCAGGGCATCGGCCAGCATGGTCTCGTAGCCGGTGTCGTAGGTCTTGGGGTAGGGGGATTTCCGGCGGAACAGGATTTCCTCCGGCAGCAGTCCGCGGCCGGCCTCCCGCAGCAGCCCCTTGGCCACCCCGTCCTTGGCCTTCATCTCCCAGGGCACGTTCCACAGGTACTCCACAATGCGGTAGTCGGCAAAGGGCACCCGGGCGGAGAGATGGCCTGCCGCCGCGTCCCGGTCCATGCGGTTTAGCAGGGTCTGCATAAACCAGCGTAAGTTTAAATAGGAGAGAATCCGGCGTTTGCTCTGTTTCCCCGTCTCTCCTGGGAGCAGGGGCGCCTCGGCCCTGGCGGCCTCATAGGCCCGGCGGACGTAGCCTTCCATGTCCAGGCTGGCGGCAAACTCGTCTTTTAAGAGCACTTTTCTGGCGTCCAGATCCACGCTCCAGGGGAAGGTGGGGGCGGAAAACAGTTCCGGCCGGTGGAACCAGGGGTAGCCGCCGAAGATCTCGTCGGCGCATTCGCCGGTGAGGGCCACCCGGTGCCGTTCTCCCACCAGGGAGCAGAAGTAGAGCATGGAGGAATCCACGTCCGCCATGTTGGGCAGGTCGTGGGCGTCCACGGAGTGGAACAGGGCGTGGAACTGCTCCGCGGATCCGCAGGTGAGGACCCGGTGGTCGGAGTCTAAATATTCCACCATTTTCGCCGCGTAGGGGGCGTCTAAGGACGGCTGGTAGGAGGAGGCCTGGAAAAATTTCTCACTGTCTTTAAACTCAAAGGAGTAGGTGGCAAGCTGCCGGTTCTTCTTTTTCAATTCCCTGGCGCAGATGGCGGACACCAGGCTGCTGTCCACGCCGCCAGAGAGGAAGGTGCAGACGGGGGCCTCGGCCTCCAGCTGCCGTTTGACCGCGTCTTCGATGAGGCAGGCGGTATTCTCCACCGTTTTCTCCAGGCTGTCCTCATGGGGACGGCTCTCCAGAGTCCAGTAGGGAAGGGACTGTTTCCCCTCCGGGGAGACGCGGAGGAAATGGCCGGGCAGAACCTCTGCCATTCCCTGGAACACGGCCTTTCCGGGGGTTCTGGCGGGGCCCAGGGAAAAGACTTCGTTTAAGCCCTCCGTGTCCAGCCTGGCGGTGACGCCGGGGTAGGAGAGCAGGGCTTTTATGGCGGAGGCAAAGAGAAAATCCTCCCCCGCCTCGGTGTAAAATAGGGGCTTTACTCCCAGGCGGTCCCTGAACAGGTAGAGGGTGTTTTTCGGCTGGTCGTAGATGGCGGCCGCGAACACGCCGTTGACCCGGCGGATGAAATCGGGGCCGCAGTTTACATAGCCGGCTAAGAGCACCATGCCGTCGCTCCAGGGGCCGTTTCCCGGAAGGGCTGCGGAAAACTCTGTTTCCAGCTCTTTTTTGTTGTAGAGCTCTCCGTCCATCACCAGGGCGAAGGAGGCCTCGCCCCGGCGGAGAAACACAGGCTCATGGCCCAGGCTCACCCCCAGGATGTGCTCCGGGGACGGGCCCAGGCCGGAGACGGCCAGCCTGGTCTGGGATAGTCCGCAGTGGGCGGACAGATAGGTGCCGCTGTCGTCAGGGCCGCGGCCCCGAAGCCTGCGGTTGAAACGGGTGAGCAGGTTGTGGCGGTATTCCTCCCGCTCCATGAAATTTTTCTCTGGATGGTAAAATCCTGCGATGCCGGACATATAAAAGACTCCTTTCCGATAAAATGGATGGTCAGAAGGTTGGGAGGGGCGCCGTTTTGCCGCGGGAAGCGGCGGCGCTCCGGGGGCACGTGTTTGCACAGTCTGCAAAATGAGGAACGGGCACGGGGATGTTCTGTCTGTAACTCGTTCCTTATAAAAGGAAACAGGCCAGGATAAATACGGCCGCGAACCCCAGGCACACGGGGATGAAGTTCTTTCTGGCTAACTCCATAGGGCTGACGCCGCAGATGGCCGCTACCGGGATGATGCCCCAGGGGACGATGGTTCCGCCGCCCACAAAGATGGCCGCGATCTGTCCCAGGGAGGCCAGCACCGGCACGGACGCCCCCACGGCGGAGCCGAAGGTGGCAGCCAGGGAACCGGTGAGGGGCAGGCCGGAGAACCCGGAGCCGTCCAGGCCGGTGAGGCCGCCGACGATCAGCTCCAGGGCCGCGGCCATGTATTTGTTTAAGGGGGCATGGTGGGCCAGCCAGACGGCCCAGTCCGTCATGATGCCGGAGGTTTCCGCCGTTCCCATGATGGTGGAAATGCCCTCGCCGCCCAGGAAGAAAAAGGCGCCGATGACCACCACCGGGGCGAAAATGCGGATGGCAAAGAGGAACCCGTCCGTAAGATAATCGGTGATCCGCTCCAGGCAGTCCCTTCCAAAGCCTAAGAAGGCCCCGGCGCACATGAGAATCACCGCCGTGCCGGACACCATGCTGGTGGCCTCGCCGCCGTTTACGTGGAAGAACACCATAAACAGGATGTCAGCCAGGAAAGCCAGGGGCGTCAGCACCGCCAGGATCACCGCGGGGCGGGACGGACGGGGGC
>NZ_NFLE01000042.1 GCF_002160755.1 Lachnoclostridium sp. An14 | reverse complement strand
GCCACAGGGATTTTATACCCTTTTGACGGGTTAATTGAGTGATGTTATGGCTGCATGGATCAATTTTCAGATTCATGGTACTGTTATCAATTCAGATACTGTTCCGTGAATAATTTAGGCTTATGATTTATTCTTAGAAGCAGCTTTTTACCGTTTTCACACGAAATTCCCGTTTTCTGAATGTTAGATAATTCCCATAATCAGTCCCGCGAACAGGCAGATAATGCTCAAAATCCAAATCCAGAAGAACGTGGTCTTGATGTGGTCCTTGATCTCCACGCCTGCCAGGCCGACGCCTAAGAAGGTAGCCGGTACAACCGGGCTGATAAAGGTGGCGAAGTTTTTGCATACCACCATGGAGATACCGATGTGCATCGGATCCACGCCAAACTGCGCGCCTACCTGAATGAGGATCGGCAGCAGTCCATAGAAGAAGGAGTCGGTGCAGAACACCAGGCCCAGCGGAGCGGAAAGGATACCGATAATAATGGGAAGGAATCTGCCCATAGATACCGGGATGAAGGATGCCAGAACCGTGGCCATCTGATCCATAATGCCGCTCTCCTCCAGCACTCCCAGGAACACTCCGGCAGCCAGGATGGTGGATGCCATCATCAGAGCGGGAGCCGCATGGGAGTTGATGATCTTCTTCTGCTGTTTCGCGCCGGGATAGTTGATAAACAGCGCCAGCACACAACCAACCATAAAGGTATAGTAAGCCGGAACCTTTACAAATACCAGAGCAATTATGACTACCAGGGTAAGGAGCAGGTTGAATCCGAACATTTTCGGTCTGGCCAGCTCGTTTTTCTCCTCCTCTGTGGGAATGTGCTCGTCGCCTTCCCCATAGTTCACTTCCAGAGTGCTGCCCAGGCCCGCGCCTCTCTTTTTCTCAATATAGCCCCAGATCACCGCCGTCGCGAAGGAAAGGACGATACCTACGATCTGCATGGGGATCAGCTCCATCCACAGCTCGTTTGCCTCAATTCCCAGCACGGAGGCCGTTCTCATGGTCGGGCCGCCCCACGGGAGCAGGTTCATAACGCCCATGGCAGTGATGCAGATGAGAAGGAGCGTCGTCGGTCTCATCTTCAGTTTCTTAAATACCGGCAGCATAGCCGGAATGGTGATCAGGAACGTAGACGCGCCGCCGCCGTCCAGATGGCCGATCATAGCGATAGCGCAGGTCATCACGCAAACGCCCACAACGCTGCTGCCCACACGTTTCATCAGTACATTGATAATCCGGTCAAACATTCCCGCATCTGTCATAATGCCGAAGAACAGTACAGAGAAGATAAACAGCGCCGCCGTGGAATGCACTCCCTTCACACCGGCCCCTATGTAATCTCCCATCTCCTTCACGGAGAATGTACCCGTCAGGATCAGCACCAGAACCGTCACCGTCGTCACGCCGGCAAACGCCAGTGCCGGAACCGTCCAGTTCTTCAAAAGCAGGAAAATGATCGCCAGGATTGTCGCAAACCCCAGCAACGCAAGCATAAGCTCACTCATAGTTTGTACCCCCTTGGTCAGATAGATTTGATTTACTGACTTTAAGTTTAAGGGGGGAACCTTAATATTGAGGCGGTGGTTTCTTAATATTTATTAATAATTCTCAGGTCAACTGTCAAAAAAAGCCCCTCAGCAAGCGGATTCGGTTGGAAAATTGACATCCCATCCGGAAAATTTCGTAGTATCTTGCAAATCATATTTGCATATGCGATAATGCCGGTAGGCAAAACGATAGAGTGTTCCATACGGAACAGCGAAGGCCCAGGAGGTGCGAACTCCTGGGCCTTCTTCCTGTTCCGCGACTATCCCACAATCAAAAGTGTATCCAGCAGCGAACATCCCGCGGAAAACTGTTATGTCATAAGACCAGAATGTCGCAGGGAACGCAGTTTCTTATGGCCCCCGTCCTTTACCTCCTGGCCGCCCCCAGAATCCCCGGCACGGACACCGGCGACTCTGTGTAGCCGTCTATGATCTCCCGCTGTTTCGCCTCCAGCACTTCCCGGCTCACCCGGTCCACGATCACCACGCGAACCATATCCTTATAAAGTCCCTTCACAGACATAAAGAAATCCACGGCGCCAGCTCCATCCACGTATTCTTCCGCTGCCATAATGTCAAAGGTTCCGGATGCCAGCGCCTCCAACGCCTCGTTAAAATCCATACAACTGGTGACAGCAAATCCCACCTTGGCAAAATTCTTTTCCAAAAGCCGCAGCACCTTCGCATTGCGGTGCACGATAAGAATGCTGTGGGGCGACAGCTCGCCGGATGCCGGGGCGCCGTCCAGTCCGCGTCCGCTCTCCGCCGTTTCCATCCCTGGGGTTCTGCCGTTCTCCGCCTCCTGTTCCTCCAGCACCGGGAAATACAGGTGAAACACGCTGCCCTTTCCCACCTGGCTCTCCGCGAATATATAGCCTTTATGGGAATTTACGATCTGTTCCACTAAAGACAGCCCCAGTCCCGTCCCTTTCCCGTTCTTTTTCGTGGTGAAAAACGGGTCAAAGATCTGATCCAGCACCTCCTTGGTCATGCCGCAGCCGTTGTCCTCGATGTCCACCTGCGCGAACCGTTTCCAGGCCCTGGGCGTTTCCGCCAGCTGATGCCGCGCGGCCAGCTCTCCGCTGGAAACGGAGCCCTCGCGGATGCAAATCGTCCCTTCCCGGTCCCCAATGGCGTGAATGGCGTTTACACAGATATTTAAAATCACCTGGTTGATCTGGGTCCGGTTTCCCAGGATGTTTAATTCCTCGCCGAACTGTTCCTCCACCTGCACGTTTACAGGACATACGGAACGCACCATTTTTACAGCCCGTGTGAGAACAGTCCGCACCGAAAGCTCTTTAAATGCCGTTTCCATATTCCGGCGGCTTAAGGTGGAAAGCTGTTGGATGATCTCCTTGGCCTTTTCCGCGGCATCGTAGATCTCCGACACGTTGTCATACTCCTCGGAACCCTCCGGCAACTCCATCATCAGAATATCCGCGTAGCCCATGATGGGGGTCAGAAGGTTGTTGAACTCGTGGGCAATTCCTCCCGTCATAGTTCCCATGATCTGAAGGCGCTGCTGGTGAGCGATGGTTTCCTCGCTCCGTTTCATCTTTTGCAAAATATCGTTTAAATCCCGCAGATAGGCGATTTCCTCCGACGCCTCCTGCCGCTGAAGCACCAGTCTGGCACAGACGCCGATCACCACCGCGATGGCGGCAAACATCAACACCATCACCCCAATGATGCTCTGAAATCCCTGAAGCACCGGCATATACACGTCGTCATAGTCCATCACCGCGCTGATAATGAGGAAATCCCCGCCGATATTCGCCGGAGTGTAGGCGGAAATTTTCGTCACCTTCGGCAGGTTGGGGTCCTGCCACCAGTAGGAATCGTACACCTGCACCCCTGTTTTCCCTTCATACTGGGCCTGAAGCATATTCTCAAGGCTGGACAAATCCTCCACATGATACATTTCCTTGCGGTCTCCCACCGCGTTATAGCCCAGCTGCTCCTTTACCGGGTGCATGAGCACGGCTCCCTGAGAATTTTTTACCATGATATAGCCGTTTTCCCCCAGCTGAATATCGGAAATGAGGGACTGATAGTAGCTGTCCGCGTCAATGACCAGGCTGATGGTATCTCCCCGGTTCGTCTGTTCCCGCAAAAGCAGATAGATCCGGCCGTCCGTTCCCAGAGTCTGCGCCAGCTCCACCGAATCATTTACCATATCCTCATCCAGAACCCTGGCAACCTCCACGCCCTGGGTGTTCATTTTCACCGTTCCGCCCGGAGCCTGGACGATCACCCCTGTGACAAAATTGTCGTACTCGTCAATATAGGAGCGGATCAGCTCCCCGCTTACCGGCTCCATCTCCGGATCCTCGTAGGCCGCCTCCGTCAGCGTGCAGAACCGGTCCAGATCCGCCGCGCTGCGCTGTACCGACACCTCCAGCGTCCGGCTCACCGACTCCGCCGTCAAAAGCATCTGCTCCTTCTGCCGGTCAAGGACCGCGTCCCGGTAATTCCGCCAGATTCCATTTGCCAGCAGCCCGAATCCAAACATCACCGCTACCAGCACCACGGCCGCTGCCCTCATGATTTTCCCTTTGCTCCACTGTGTTTCCATATGATAAAACCTTTCAAATTGTAACAATTCAGCCATGCCATTCATAATTTGACGGATTTTACAAAATCGGCTAACATAAAACGTTATTAGCCGTCAAATTATTCATGTCGGGCGTCCGCCCTATAGAAACATACGGCAAAACACTGCTTAGTGAGCAAGCTCCCACGCAGTATTTCGCCGTATGTTTCTGCATGGCTGAACTGTTACCTCAAATTCTACATGAAAATTGACTTCCCACTCCCTTAATATTATAATGAAACCATTGAAAGGACAACCGTTTTATCAGGTACGGACCGCACATTTGGAGGATACTATGGCAGATAAAGTTTTAATCGTAGACGACGACCCGGCAATCCGGAAATTGCTTGAAAAAATCATGCACAGCAACGACCTGGAAACCTCCACGGCGGACAGCGGCCTGGCAGCCTTAAATAATCTGCTCACCCATTCCTACGACGCCATTCTCATGGACATCATGTTAGGCGATATGGAGGGATTTGAGGTAATCAAACGGATCCGCAGCCGCGGCATCCAGACCCCCGTCATGATCATCAGCGGCAGAAATGAGGATTTTGACACCGTTTACGGCCTCTCCCTGGGGGCTGACGACTATATCACCAAGCCCTTCCGGGCCATTGTGGTGGGCGCCAAGGTAAAGGCCATGATCCGCCGCAGCAAAAACCAGATCCTGGAGACCAGCAACGTGCTGGAATGCGGGCCTTTTTCCTACGACTCCGCCACCATGCGCTTTTATAAGAACGACACCGAGCTGATTTTCTCCTCCAAGGAGGCCAGCCTCATGCTCCTGTTTATGAAACATCCGGAGCAGATTTTCACCAAAGAGGTGATTTATGAACACGTGTGGGGAAATGACGCGGTGGATGACAACACGATTATGGTGTATGTAAACCGTCTGAGAGGAAAAATCGAGGACACTCCCGGCGAGCCGAAACATATTTTGACCGTCCGGGGCGTGGGCTACCGATTTATTCCCTGAAAACAGCTTTTAGCCGCCGGGCCGGTAAATTGCGGTGCCGGACGGCGGCCCGGCAGATTGTGACTCTGACCTGGCAGTCCCACAGATCGCGGTGCCGGCGGCCTGGCACTATTCTGCCCCCTTCCCGGTTTCACAGGCTTTTTCATTCCCGTAACTTCCACCTCCCTCAAACTCCCCCACAATTCTCAAAACCAGCAAAACGCAAAAAAACATCTCCGCGGAAACCTCCGAAAACGTCTCGTTTCCTTCCCGCGAAGATGTCTTTTCCCTTATCACAGATTCAGCCTTAACCGCGTTTTCCCTTTACGCTCCGCTGCCGTACACCCCAAGCTGTTCCAGCCACGGCTCAATGGCCTGCACATCGTTGGCCCGGATCCCCTGTAAAACTGCCGCCTCCGGGCAGGCAGCCTCAATATCAGACTGGCTCATTCCAATCCCGCTGCTGCCGCTGGTACAGAAAGGAATCACCGTCTTCCCGGAAAAATCATAGGTCTCCAGGAATGTAAATACAAGCATAGGGGCAGTCCCGCACCAGATGGGGTATCCCACGTAAACGGTATCATAGCTCTCCCAGTTTTCAATCTCTCCAGCCAAAGCCGGCCTGGCCCCCGCGTTCAACTCCCTTCTGGCCCGGGAAAGAGTGGCCTCGTAGGAATCGGGATACGGCTCCGCCGCCTCCAGCTCCACTAACGGCGCTCCCGTCAGCCGTCCGATTTCCTGCGCCGCCCTTCTGGTGGTTCCCGTCCTGGAAAAATACACGACCAGGCTGGAGCCATCTTCCGTTTCAGGATCCTGGAGCCGCTCCGTCCTCGTTTGAACCACACCGTTTTCCGTCCAGGCGCCGTTTTCATCTACCACGTAGCCGTCCGGCGTCTCTGTCGCAGCCGCCATCCAGCCCTGACTGTCAAAATAATAGCATTCCGCCGTTCCATCCTGGTTTCCGTCAATCCACTGCCAGCCATTGGCCGCGTACGTCCCATCCTCATTGTCATACCACCAGCGGCTTTCATTTGGCTCCGCGCCCGTTCTCCACACTCCGGCAAAGGCCGCCGACGGCGTCAGCACGCTAAGCGCCAGAGCGAGCACCGCCAGTATATAATTTCGTTTTTTCATTCCTGACCTCACTTTCTCAAATCTCATTTGTCTTACCCAAATCCGGCCCAGACAGCCCCTTTCCCTGACGCCGTACCCTAAACCGCCAGATTCACCGCCAGCCCGCACACCAAGGAAAACACCATGACAAACACCAGATAAAGGACAAACCGCCTCACTCCCAGCACAATCTTCAGTGCCCCCAGATTGGTGATTTTCGTGGCCGGGCCGGTGATCATAAACGACGCCGCGGAGCCCATGCTCATACCGTCCTGCAGCCAGGCCTGCAAAAGGGGAATGGTTCCGCCTCCGCAGACATAGAGGGGAACGCCCACTGTCGCCGCCATCAGCACCCCAAACGCCTCATTTCCTCCAAACAGGGCCGTCATCAAATCCGCCGGCACATACCGCTGAAACAGGGCCGAGAGCAAAACTCCAAGCAGGAACCAGGGCCCTGTGGCCTTCACATTCCGGCCCAGATTTTTCCCAAAACGGCGAAACCCATTGGGATCCGTATCCCGGCTTTTCGGTCCATCAAAGCTGTCAAACCGGAAAAAGCCCTTATTTCCAAAAAAGAGCCGGATGCCGATTCCTGCCGCCATTCCGCACAGAAAGCAGGAAATAAGGCGGACCGTCACCGCGGCGGCTCCCAGGCTCACGCTGTACACCACCAGCTGAGGATTGAGCAGAATGGAGCTCATCATAAACGCTCCCAGCCACTCATCCTTCATGCCTCCCCTGGAAAAGGAGGCGGCGATGGGAACCGTCCCGTACATACAAAGGGGCGACGCGATTCCCAGGGCGCTGGCGGCAGCGATCCCCGCAATTCCGCCCAGGCGCCCCCGGTTTAGCGCCATCATCAGCCCGTAAATCCGTTCCTTAAAAAATACGGATACCAAAGAGCCGATCACCATTCCCAGCACCCAATAAACAAAAATCTGCTCCAGCTGAACGCTGAAATAATACCAGAGATAGACTGCCTCGCGGCGGATCACATCGCCCATATTCTCACCGTTCTCCTATTCATCCAGGCTTATGAGCTCATACTCCCTGTTTCCCAGCCCGATTTCCGCCCCGTGCTCCAGGGTGTGAAGGCCGTTGCGGGACTCAATCCGGTTTACCAGGGACGCCCCGTCTTCCGCCTCATATACCAGATCCACACAGGCCTGATCCACCGCCACCGGATCGTAAGACGCCAGAATCCCGATGTCGTGCATATCCGGCTCCGCCGGGCTGCCGTCGCAGTCGCAGTCCACACTCAGGCGGTTCATCACATTGATGTAAAGAATCCGCCCGTCTAAAGCGTCCGCCACCGACTTCCCAGCCTCAGCCATGGACTCCAGAAACGGATCCTGGGGCGCGCTCCACATACTGCCGCCCTTGCCAGCCGTATGGATGTGATTTTTCCCTTCCGCCGAGGCGATTCCAATGGATATGTTTTTGATGGCGCCGCCGTAGCCAGCCATGGCGTGACCTTTAAAATGGGATAAAATCACATAGTAGTCGTAATTCGCAAAATGGGCGCCCACATAATTTTCCGTCAGATTCCGGCCGCCTGTCACCGGCAGCGTCATGGAGCCTTCCTCATCCATAATGTCCACATCCGCGATGGCTGTATAGCCGTGATCCTCCGCCACCTGATAGTGCATGGCCGTGCTGGCGCGGGAACCGCCGTATGCCGTATTGCACTCCACAATGGCCGCGTCCAGAGACTGAACCAGATCGCCGATCAGCTCCGTCCGCAGATAATTGCTGCCCGGCTCTCCGGTGGAAAGCTTGACCGCCACCCGGCCCGCCGGCTCCGCCTCCAGGGCCTCATAAACCTTCATTAGTCCCTCGGAGCTGATGTCCTCTGTCATATATACTGCGGAAGGTTCCTGCACATTTTCCGCCTCCAAAGCAGTTCCCTCTCCCTGGGATAACGATTGGCCTCCCGCGTTTTCCGTCTCTCCAGGCCCCGACGAGGCCACCTGCCCTGCGTGATTTTCCTCCGACTCCGCCGCCGGAATCTGCCCTCCCTGGGGCGCAGGCGTCTCCCCCGCCGTCCGGGAACAGGCGGCGCACAAAACGGCAAAGGCCGCCAATGCCAACAGGCTCGTGATTCTTTTCTTCATCCGGTTTCCTCCTCCGTTTATTTAAGGAACCTGTCCTTCTGCACTCTCAGCTCCATAACCAAGCCCATCCAGCCACTGATCAATCACCGGCTGGGCAAAATCCACATCCGGGCGGTAAACGCCCACCGGCTCCAAAAGCCTGGCGCTCTCCGGCAGAGCGTCTTCAATGGCCTCAACACTCCCTGCCAGCCCTCCCGTTCCGTGGGCACAGAACGGCACGACGGTCTTTCCGGAAAAATCGTACGCCTCCAGAAACGTGAGAACCGGCATGGGGACGGTGTACCACCAGTTGGGATACCCCAGAAAAACCGTGTCATACTGTTCCATATGTTCCACACGGCCTGTCAGCGCCGGCCTTGCGTCCTCCGCTTTCTCGTCCGCCGCCCGCTCCAGACACTGGTCATAATCGCTGGAATACGGCTCCTCCGTCACAATGGAAAACAGATCTCCGCCCACTCTCTCCTGGATCCATTCCGCCAGTTTCGCCGTATTACCCGGCGGCAACACACTGGCCGAGGTGGTGGCGTCCACATCCACCGCGGACGGGTCTTCCACCTGCGTGTTGTCTGCCCAGGTAAAGTAAGCGATGAGAATTTTTTCCGTCTCCTGTTCCTGCCCAGGCGCTCTTTCCGCGGTTTCCCCGGACGTTCTCTCTCCGTCCCGGTTTTCTCCAGTCTGCGTTTCCACCTCCTGGCTCTGTTCTATCCGCGCCGTTTCCCCGGTCTCTGACCGCCCGGCGGCACCGCAGGCCGAAAGTGCCATACAGGCCGCCAGAAGCAGGGCAATTCCTTTTTTCATCCTACGCCTCCTCTCCTCTGTTTCCCCATCTTTTTCAGCCATTTGGACAGATAGTGGGACAGGAAAACACAAAGTCCCATCAAAGAAAGATAATCCGCGTAAAACAGGATTTTCGGCTCTCCGTAATCCAAAAATACAAATTCGCTCCGCAAAAACATATATGTCAGAAAATCCCGTTCCACAAACACCAGAAACCCGCGAAACGCGACCAGGGCACCGGCTACCGCCGGCACCAGTGCCGGGAAGCGGCGGCCATCCCGCCCGTTTCCTTTTCCGCACAGGTTCGACACCATCCCCAGCACGTAATTCCAGTGCATCCCCAGATGGACGCTCATGAGCAGAAACCCCCAGTAAGCCCCCAGAATGTGCAGCCTCCTGGCAGCCGCCATTCCGCCCTCTACAGGCAGAAAATCAAACACATACCGGGACATCACAATCCCGCTGTACATCTGCAGGCCCATGGCAAGAAAAGCCAAAGCGTTGACAGCGGTCTGAAACACCCGAAAGGGCGAATACGCTCCCTGTCCCACCGCCCTGTACCAGCTCCGATTCAGAAAATTGTGAAACAGAAACAGCGCCAGCATGGCCGCCCCCGCCCACTCGTGAGCTCTTTCTCCCCAAAACTGGTATCCCATCAGGAGAAACAGTGCCACCGTCATCATCAGATCCACCAGTATTTTTATTTTCACTTTTCCGTTCATAGGCGATCGTTCTCCTGTCCGCGTCTTCCTCTGAAAAAGGCCTTGATTTACAGTTTCCAATGAATTCTTACTGTTCCATGGGATTTTCCCAGGAACCCCTCGTATCCACTCCGGCCGCCGCAGCCAGCGCCTCCAGCTTTTCCATCTCCGCCGCGCTCAGCTGGATTTTTGCCGCTGCCGCCGCCTCCGTCACATGGGACGGTTTCGTCACTCCGATTAAGGGAATGGCCCCCTTTGCCACCGCCCACGCCATGGCAATCTGGGAAACAGACTCGTTGTGTTCCGCTCCCATGGCCCTCATTTCCTCCGTCAGCACTTCCAGCTGAGGCAGGATCGGATTGTAGGTCTCCGCCCTCTGGCTCCCCGCCGGAAGGGGATGGGCCGTGCCGTACTTTCCGCTCAGCGCCCCCTGTTCCAGCACCATATACGCGAAAAAGGCAATTCCCTTTTCTTTACAGTAATCCAGAATCCCCGCCCGCTCGGAAGAACGGTACAGCAGGCTGTAATGGTTCTGCACCGCCGCCAGGCGAATGCCGTCCTTCGCGAGAATTTCCTCCGCCCGTTTGATCTGCGCCAGATTGTGATTGGAAACTCCCACCTGTTTTACCTTGCCGCTCTTTACAAGAGGAGCCAGAAACGGCGTCCACGTTTCCACATCCGCCGGATTGTGAATCCAGTAAATGTCAATATAATCCGCGTGAAACCGCTGTAAGCTCGAATCACACATCTCCGCCACTGGATCGGCCCCGTCCCCTGCGATCTGCGGTGTGAACTTGGTGGAAATGATCACGTTTTCCCTGGGATAATCCTTCGTAAAGTTTCCAAGGATCTCCTCCGAGGCTCCCATTCCGTACACCACAGCACTGTCCCACAGATTCAGTCCTTCCTCCATGGCCCGTTCAAACACCGGCTTTAACTCGTCCGTTCCCAGATGGTTCCCAAATACCTGATCGCCTCCCACGGCCCCCACGCCCCAGGACCAGGTCCCAAGGGCAACTGCCGGAAATTTCTTCGTGTTGTTTTCTGCCTTGCTCATAATCGCACTCTCCTTTTCTGTTCTTAATTAAAATTAGACTCTCTTGAACCAGTTTCCAAATATACAACAGTTGAAAAATATCAAGTTCTTTTCAACTGCCGCCCCCTGTCAATTCAGGCCAAGCTCCTCCAGCCACTGCGCTACAGCCTCCTCCGGCTGTGCCGCCTGGGAACTGCCCAGGGACAGGCCCTCCAGCACCTCCGCTCCCGGCTCCAGGCTCTCTATCGTCCCAATGGTTCCGGAAAATCCACTTCCACCGCTGGTGACAAAGGGAGCAACCGTCTTTCCGGATAAATCGTAGCTGTCCAAAAAGCTGTAGAGAATCATCGGCATATCGCCCCACCAGTTGGGGTATCCCAGATAAATAACCTCATAATCCTCCCAATTCTCCACGCTGTCCGCGATTTCCGGCCTGGCCTCCGCCGCCTGCTCCTCCTGGGCGATCTCCAGCAATGTATCATAGTCGTCGGTGTAAGGCTCCGCCGGAACGATTTCAAATACATCCGCTCCCGTCTGCGCCTCAATCTCCTCCGCCACAGACCGTGTATTTCCAGACCAGGAGAAATATACCACCAGCGCATCTCCGCCTGCCCCCGGAGTTTCGTCCATTTCCCCGGGCTCCGCAGCTGTTTCCTCCGTCTCTGTCTCCCCGCTGTTCTCCGTTTCCACGGATTCCTGGGCAGTTTCCGTCACAGCCGGCTCCGCCTGCTCCCCAGGGGAACAAGCCGCCAACACCGTCATCGTACAGCCTGCCAAAAAGCTGATCACAAATCTTTTCCTCATTGTCCTCTCCTCCTTTTTTATTTTTCTCTGCTCTGCCGCTCTTTCTCCTGCTGGAGCTTATACCTCAGATAGTCCATCCGGTCCAACTGTTTCTGCTTAACGTGAATTTCATCCAACGTGCTGTCCCGCAGCAGCTCCAGCATCCGCATCCGCTTTTCTTCCGAATTTCTCTCCTCCAGCATCAGCCGCATATACCTCTCCACCTGCTCGTTGTCAAATCCAATGTCATGAAGGGTCATGATCATACTCAGCCGCTCAATATCTTCGTCATCGTACTGCCAGACTCCCATCACCGTCTTGACCACCCCGCACAGTCCCCATCTCTCATACTCCCGCAGCACCTCCACGGGAATGCAGTACCGCTCGCTGGCCTCCTGCATCGTCATACCGTATCACCTCAAATCCTGATCTGCAATTTATCACAAAAATAATAGAAAAAGGCGCTCCCGCCAGAAAATCCTTTTGGGAACACCTTTATTGTAATTCAACTGTTTTCCGATGTCTAATACCTGCTAATCATCTCCAGGAATGCTTGGAAGGCATGATTTTTGGGGGGGGTAAAAAAAGGTAAAAAAAAGAAAAAACCTCAGAACTCTTGATTTTACAAGGTTTCTGAGGTTTTCGCCTAGAGGCGACGACCGGATTTGAACTGGTAAATGTCCCAAAAAACCGCATAGAAAGGAGGTTTGCGCATACCGCCCAAGTTTGCGCAAGCACTTACGCAAGCAGGCAAACAAAGTCTGAATAACCCGGCGGGCTGCCTACCGGACGGGGAAAACAGACTGTTTTGTACATAACAGCCTCCCACCGGCCACGGACAGGAGGAACACGGCTGCCCCTCAAAACGGCAGCCGTCCCCCTCTCTCCCCTAGAATTCATACGGGAACCGGCATCCGATCATGTAAATGGGGATTGTCACATATCGCTCCCCACGGCCGCCCATCGCAGGCACCGCACGGATCGCCGTATCCACCAGTCCCTTTTCCTTATAATATACCAAAGATCTGGCACGATTATCACTGCTTTTTACCTCAATGCCAAACCGCCGGTCTTCTTTATCCACCACCACAAAATCCAGTTCATAGTCCCCGCATATGGAAAAACAGGGCTTATCTCCCCTCACCTGCCGTCTGCTGGCCTGCGCCATGTACAGGCGGTTCAATTCCGTATAGGCAAAAGTCTCTGTCAGCATTCCCTCTCTTGCGTCTCTGGGGAGCGTAACCAGACTGGAAATATAGTTGGCGATTCCCGGATCTGAAAAATACGCCCTGCGATCCGCGACCACATCCGTCACATCTCCATTGTTATACAAATCGCAGTACCCGATCACGCCGGAATAGAGCAGCCATGAGGACGCTGCCCGCACCTCGTTGCGGCTCACCGGCTCCTTTATAGAATCCTTGACAAAATTTGTCACGAATTCCAAAAACGCCTTCCCGGTTCCCTTTTTTTCTTCTGCCATCTGAACCATCACTGCGCGGTATACCTCGCTGAAAATACTGTGTGCCGTGCTGTTGGAAAAGAACCGGCTGGATTCCGCGGTAAACGTCCTCACCAGATTTTCCAGCACATCCATGCACTCCTCCACGCTCCCAGTCCGCAGATACGTGGTCACAACTTCCGGATACCCGCCGATCTGCCGGTAGACCTCATAGGCCTTTCCCAGCCTCTCATAATCTTCCCTGGCCGACTGTCCATAAGGATCCAAACCAAGAAGGGTTTCCTCCAAATCCAGACTGCGGCAGAACTCCCGGAAGGACAACGGCATCATTCTTAAGTACGCAATCCCCGCCGGAAGAAAAAAGTCCCTGGAATTTACCGTTCGCGCCAGATAGCTCCCGCTGACAATGATGTCACAGGCACATCTTTCCCGAATATCCCGAATCGCATTATAAACTTCCCGTCTCTCCTGAATCTCGTCAATAATCAAAATGGTGGTTTCATCATTGCGAAATGAACCAAGGCCCGCCCTTTCGCAGTACCGATCCAAAAACTGCCTCTCCGAAAGCAAATCCTCAAATCCGTACTCGTCCCGAACCAAATTGACATAAATCACCTGCTGATAATTATCCCTGGCAAACTTCCTGACCTCGTGGGTCTTACCCACCTGTCTGGGGCCTTCTACCTGTAGAACAGAGTTATGCCGTTTCCGTTTCCAATCAGCCAACGCCGCCTGAACATCCCGCGCCAACTCTATCTCCTTTGTAAAAAATCCTCCATTTCCATTCACCATAAGAATACCGAACCTTTCTTTCTCTTAAACCAACCGGCAGGAATTTCCTTCGCATCTGCCGCCCATGTTATCATTATAGCCGTTTTTTCCATATAGTAAAGAATTTCCCGCCTCCCAGGCTCTAAATTGTTTGTATCATTCTGCATTTTTATTTTTGCTATTAAAAAGGGTATATTGACAAGAAAAAATTCACTCTCCGCAGCGCAAAATATCAGTACTACAATGTAAAAGAATATGACAATGGCCAGGAACCTGCTTTACGTTCCCGGCCATTGCCTATTCTTTATGTACATTTATCTGTTTTCAGTTTTTCCACTTTTTCAAGAGGAAAGCCAACATATTCAGCAATTTTTCAGGTGTCAACGTGCCGCCGGATAACAACCGAACCGCTACTTCCATCATGCTGTCTTTCACTGCCTGATTTCACATATCTTCCGTAGCTTTGCACATGATCGCAATTTCCTTATTTTAATTACAAATACTTCTGGATTTCTTCCTCTGTCATCCCAAACTTCTTCTGAAGACGGGAGACAATTTCTTCTTCCGGGACGCTTTCATCTCTGTACGCCTCAATGAGTCCATAAATTTTCCCTTCCTGACGGCCTTCCTGACGACCCTGCTGAAGTCCTTGCTGAAGTCCTCTCTCTATCCCTCTCTGCTCAACGCCTTCACTCAGATTACACATAAGCGACACCTCACTTTCCAATTCCTGTGTCATCTCGATGGAAAAATCCTGTTCCAATATGCGGCATTTTTCATCCGGTTTCGTGTCTGCGGACAGAAAGTACATCCAGCAACCGCAAAACTCCTGCCCCGGCACTCTTATCTGCATGAGGGTGCTGCAAAATCAGCCTAGATGATTTTGCAACACCCCTTGTATTTCCGCTTTTTTCTTCTTTTTATTACAGATAGTCCTTTACTTCCTCCTCCGTCATCCCAAACTTCTTCTGAATACGGGAGACAATTTCTTCTTCCGGGACATTTTCATCTCTGTACGCCTCAATGAGTCCATAAATTTTTCCTTCCTGACGACCTTCCTGACGGCCCTGCTGAAGTCCTTGCTGAAGTCCCTGCTGGAGTCCCTGCTGAAGTCCTTTCTCTATCCCTCTCTGCTCAACGCCTTCACTCAGATTACACATAAGCGACACCTCACTTTCCAATTCCTGCGTCATCTCGATGGAAAAATCCTGTTCCAATATACGGCATTTCTCATCTGGTTTTGTGTCTGCGGACAGAAGTACATCCAGCAACCGCAAGACATCTGTCCCGGCACTCTTATCCGCGTTTCCGAGACATATCATGACAGCAGACAGCAGATCATAGTGACTTCTCTCCTCATTGACACTGCCAACCAGATTTTCTTCATTAATATAGTACCTTGTTATGCTGTTTTCTCGATTCTTCGGCGGATCCATACAGATCCAGATACTGTAAACCTTCTTGATCTTCTCATAATGGGGATCCGTAAACTCTTTTCCATATTGGGAAGATACCATACGGCTGCAATAGTAAAGCGCCCGCTTAATCAACGGATAACCCGGATAGAATTTATTCTGAGCCTCAATATTGATAATCAACTGGATCCGTTCTCCAGAAACGGGAACTGACGCCTTAAACCGAATATCATAAGTGACCTTCCCTTCCGTCATGGTCACATCTTCCGTTCCCACTCCGGTAATCATGGGTGCCTGCTGTATTCCCTCCTCATCCGGATGCACCGGCACACCGGCCACACTTGGCTCTCCCTCAATATATTTTTCTGCGATTTCCTTTACATCACAATCACGAAATTCTTCCAGGCAGTTCTTCATAATCCATGCCAAGATGATCTTCTCAGAAAGCAGCCGTTTGCACACAGCATCATATCTGGCCTTATCACCTGCAACATGGATATTTTTTGCTATGGTTGTGTCAATATTCACTGCCTCATCCTCCTCTATCTAAATTCTATCATACCCACTAAAAAGTTTCTACTTTTTTCCGCAAAGAGTCCCCCTTTACCGCAGTGTCCTCACCGGCAGCCCTTCCATCAAAAGCCCCGGCAAGCCTACCAAATACCAGTCTCCGCTCATCTCTATCCTGGCTGGCACCCAGACATCATTTAACTTAAACTCAAATACCTCTCCACAGTGGATTCCTCCATAGTCCCGCATCTCCCCATCTGATTCGTAATAGAAATTATAGCGGCCGCTTGCCTTATCATAAAATAACGTCCCCTGCTTTACCATACAGTCATATCTCCTTCTTTTTATTCATTGAGTATCTTCATTCTCCGAATCCCCTGACGGATCCTCCTAAACGACAAACACCTGAAAAGGGGGCCGGAAATCCGTTTCCAGACTCCCGGCCCCAATCTACTATTCAGGCGATTTCATCCGATCTCTGTTGTCCCTTATCAAGAGGAACTCCCGGCTGACCGTCAATTCCTTCTAATTGCCCGGTCTTTAGCGAATAGCGATAAATTTGATCTGACAGCCTGTCTTCCTCTGCCACCACCTCCCGGTTAATTCCCCGTACCATCCACTCCAACTCCGATTTCTCCCACTCGCTTTCATCGGGAACAATCAGCACCTCATGCACGCTGGACGGCAGAATAAGCAAATCCGATCCCAGCTGCAACGCTATTTCCCGCAACACGCCCTCATAAAGTATACAAGCCGCTCCGTAAAATAAGTCTGCATTGCTCAAAATGTAAATCGGCGAGATGGCCTCTGGAACCGCCCTGGAGCCTGTCATTTTCGCAATTTGCTCCCAGAGCAGGCCAAACTCCGGCGGCATATTCCGGCGGCAGTTTCTTCTTGCTGTCTGAAACAATTCCTCCGGCTCCATATTCCACGCCTCCATCTGCTCCCTTCCAATGGTAATCATTGCGTATCTTCTATCCTCTGCCTCTAAAGTAAAGTAAAACAGAATCGCCAGATCTAAAAACCTAATATGCGCCGCTATCTCCAGAAGTCTCTCGTTCCCTCTCTGAGGAATAAGCCGAAATGCCAGCCTCTCCTTCACCGCCTCATACGCGATCCATTCCCTCTTACTTGCCTGCTCTCCTGTCATCTTATCCAATTCCTCCTTTCCGCATCGGCTTTTACCGGCGAAATACCTGACTCCCAAGGCGAAATCCATCCAGGAACGCCTCCTTGTAAATCACTTGCTGCTCAATAGCCGCCCGGCTGATCCCCCGTTCCAGCAGTTCCTCCACCTCACGCCGCAGATCCTCCGAAACCTTATCCAACACCAGCTGTTCCAGATCCTCCGAATCTTCATTGTTCGGAAGTCGCTTTTCCAAAATCATCTCCACCCGATAGCTGACCGTCTCCTCCACGATCTCCCGGAGATCTTCCGGCAGAACGCCTTCCGAGTCTGCCTCCCCAGCACACTCACTCCCCATCAGCCGCTCCGCATATGCAAGAATCATCTGCTCGATCTTCATCCTGTACTCCTCTCATTCTGATTCCTCGTTCTGTACCTCCGTCATATCCACGGCAATCTCTGTTTTTATCGTCTCATCCATGGATATGGCTTTTTGAAACTCCGCCTTAACCGGCCCGTACTTTAACGCCTTCTTTATGACCGTTTTCTTTGCCATATCCTCAAAATTTTTCACCCATGGACTGTACTGTGATCCATAAGATTGAGAATACTGCTGCGCAAAGGCCTCCATCGCCTCCCGATTCATCACCTCAAAGCCGAATCCGCCGTTTACCAGCTTAAATAAACCGTAGAAATACGTGATTTCTCCCCGGTTTCCGTCTCCTGGCCGATGGATAAGTTTGGGATTCAGCCCATACTCGTACTCAAAATCGTCGAACTCATGTACCGCATGAGCCTGGATCATCTGCATCTGCCCCGTACGGTACGCCAGATCAATGATCCCCTTATAGCCAATTTGAAACTGACACTCCAGTTGATTCTTGTTCTTATACGGAATCAGATATGCCTGCCCCAGCGGTGTATTCGGTTCCAATCCCAACTGTGCCGCATTCATCATCGCGGCGATAAAGGACATGGGAGTACATTCTGCCAGTTTCGGTGTATTGTTCACCGCTGACAGGGCCATACGCAAAAACCGCTCCGGCGTCAGCACCGCCGGCAACGCCCGGCGGATCTCTGGCTCCAACGCTTTTATCATATCCGGAATACTCATGTTCTTCGTCAGCCTGACCGCCGTCGAATCCTGTTTCCCAACTTTGCGCTCCAATTCCTGCTTTACATCTGTCATGGTCATTCTCCTCTCCAAAAGGGAAAAGGCAGGCGGTGTCCCTCCCTGACAAATCCGCCTGCCTCCTTGTTTCCGTTTCTTCTATGCCGCCCGCACCGTAAACCGGCGGGAACTGGTCTTTTTCGCAAACTCCTGATAAACCTCCGGCTTTTCCTCTTTTAACCGTCTGACATCCAGGCGCGCACTTTCCACATCGCTCCAGGTCACCCGATACCGGTCGTTGACAGCCTCCTGCCCATCCTTCATATACAGCTTGATCTCCTGCTCGATCTGCCGCTGCTCCGCCTGAAAGCGCTCGATCATCTCCAGCAAACTCTCCCTTCGCTCCAACCGTTCATTGAATAACGGCGGCAGTTGGAGGGTCTCCCGATTTGCCGCGGGATAATACTGCCGCAGGATCTCCTCACAGGCTCTGGAGCCGTCCGGTTCCGGCATCACTCCTGCCAGCACATGATCATTCCAAAAATCCGTTTCAATCTGTACCAGATTGCGGATTAACTCCTCATCCCGCTCGATTTTTATATACTGAAACCCACGCCCCAGAATCACCACTGCCAAATACCAGGCATCCAGCCCCGTCACGGCCATATAATGATGACATTGGATCTCATAATGTGCCGGAATACGCCCATCCTTCCATTTGTCTGCGCTGTACGCGCTGGCTGTCTTACATTCCAGCCCAGCTCTTTCCCCCACCACCAGCCGGTCTACATCTGCCAACATAAACGGATACTCCCGGTTCCGGTACATCACATTAGACCGGCGCACCTTAAGCCCCGTAGCCTCCATAAAGCGGCGGGCTACATAATCCTCCAGATCCCGCCCCTGGCGCATGGCCTCATTGTCCGTCTCCTCAACCTCCGCAGAAACCTTATCACAGAATACATCCATAGCGCTCCTGTAAGGGTTCATTCCACAGACCGCACCGGCGTCAGAACCACCGATTCCTTCTTTCCGCATCCTGAGCCACTCCGCTTTGGAAAGACCTTTCACTGATAATTGAGTTGTCACCTTTTCCCCTCCTATCTTCTAAACAGTTTAATGATAATCTCAATGATAATCAACGGCATTCCAATTCCTCCCTTCTGCTGCACCCCGGCAGAAATCCCTCTTTTTTAAAGCTGAAATACCGTCCGTCTCCGCCCAGGACAATATGATCCACCAGCTCGATCCCCAGAATCTTCCCGCACCGTTCCAATCTCCTGGTCAGCAGCTTATCCTCCCGGCTGGGTTCCGGATCCCCGGATGGATGGTTATGGAAACATATTACACCTGCACTGTTATTTAAAATTGCGTGTTTAAAGATATTCCCCACATCCGTATAGCAGGCGTTCAACCCGCCTACCGCCACAACCTCCAGAGCCATTGCCTCGTTTTTCCCGTTCAGGGACAGAACCAGGACAAGCTCCCGATCCGCATAAGCAAACAGGGGACGCAGCATCTCGACTGCATCCCCTGGACTGGTAAACGACCGCATTCCATACAGGCAGCGTTCCTCCTGTACGATACTCAAATGAACAATTCCGATCCTCTGTTTCGGTTTCGGATATTTCAATAGTTCCTTTAGCCTCTCCTTCGACTGCATTTCTTCTTTTCCTTTCCCCATCATTTTCTAAGTCCCTCCTCATGCCGACGCCCTGACCAGCTCATATGCCCGGTCAATCATGGTATTTCCCTCTATCGTTCTGGCAAAAAGGCTTTCTTTGTGATTGCGGCTCTCCCGCAGTGGTTTTGCATGGGTGGCAAAATCTGATACCGCGTTGACAAACCGATACGCGTTTTTTCCCACGTGCTTTAGATCCGGAGCCTCATAAAACCGTGTCCGGATCTCCTCCTTCATACGGAGCAGGTTCTTCTTCTGCTGGTACGTGGGATTCTCGTAAAGGGGAAACAGGGCGTCAATATACTCCGCCACCTGGCGATCCGACACCTTCTGCAAGCTAAGCCGGTCGATGACCTTCCCCAGCTCCACCATATATTGACCGGCATAAAGAAGGGTATTTCTTGCGTCCTCCATCTTCTCCCTGACATCCCCGGTGTGATGGGCCGCCCAGCTGCGTTTTGCTGTTGCTAACGCCAAATTCAACGTATTCTGACACACGACCCGAACCGGCGTCATAGCTGCTTTGATCGCGCCGGTGCCGTCATGAGCATTCATAAACACCAGATACGGCGCGATCTCGTCCCCGCTGATCATATAGCGCTGAGGGAGTTTCGCCAGGATCCAGGTTCTTCGTCCCTCTTGCAGGGAACCGGCCGTCTCATAAGAAACGCCTTCGCCCAACAGTTCATCTGTAAAGGCGAAGGCGTCCTCATTCTGTACCACCTTATACCGGTCTGTCACGACTCCTAAAACCCGTCCATCCCGGTCGCGGATATTCGCTTTGAATCCTTTGATCGTTCTTCCGTCCTCTGTTTGAATCGGCTGCTGAAGGACTTTCCAATCCAGCCCCGCAAGCCTCAGAGCCGCCCCCGAATCCGGCGCCTCCTCCACCCTAGTCCCCAGGCCATGCCAGGGAGTCTCTCTGGTGTAAAACATGGTTTCTACGTTTGCTGACATATTCGTTACCTCCTTGAATTTGATTGTGGTGATTCAAGGGGATAATATATATTTGAAATAGGAAAAAAGACAGAACTCTTATTTATTCTCTATAAGCGTGCATTACATTTAGCTGTGTTACCGGTAAAGTTCCATCTTCTAACACGATGTCGCAAGCTAAAATTCCTGGTTTCATAGCCATGCCCCCAACAGTAGATATTTCCTCATTGCCTATAGTCACACCATATACAGTAATAATATCTCCCTCCATATACATAGTCCCATACGGAATCGTATAATCATCTTGCAAACGTATTATTACCCTTTGTGGATCCGGGACATCGCTTGAGTTTATAAGAGCTTGCATATAATCGTCATCTCCGTTATAGTTTACCATGATAATGATTGTATCCTTTAATGCCTGACTTACATACCCGGACATAACTATTCTATATGACTCCTTTGATTCATCCCGCCCGTTTGATCTATAAAGAGTTTCATAGTCTGTATATCTGTAATCTTTCCAAGGAACTCCCCAAGGGTCAACGCCTTTATGTAAAAAACCTTCTAAGCCAGTCCCATCATCCCAATCTACATCTTCCGAAAAATTAAAGTTTCCCGTCTCTGTAGTTGTTTCCGCTGCGCCCATTTTCGAAAAATAGCACTGTTCACCTTGTCCTTCTACTTCATCCTCCCAATATAGATAACCGTTATCTTCTATATAAATCTTTCCGGTTCCGTTTGTATATACTTCTTGACTGCTAACATCACCATTATCCATATAAATAACTTTCGTGCGGACACAATCAGAATACTCTACTATTCCACTTTCCGGTTGAAAAACTCCAGTCATATTCCATTCTTCATTTTCATCCGCACCGCCACTCCAACTAATGAAAATAGATACCTGATCTTCACTGAGCGCAGAAATATCCATTGTACAACGTAAGCTATATAAATCTTCCCACTCTCCAATATATTTTTTTAATTCACTATAGTCTGTTTCTTTTTCCGTTTCCAAGGTCTCCTCTGCTGCTGTTGTAGTTGTCTCCGCAGTCACTTCCTCTGCTACAGATTCAGTGTCACTACTGGAACATCCACTCAATAGAATTATAGGAATTATAATTAGACCTGCAATCCTTTTCATATTTCCTTTTGTTTTCACTGTACGTTCCCCTTTTCCCCTGGTCAGTAGTATCTAACTAAAAAGCTGTGAAATAAAGACTGTAAGAATAAATCCTGCAACTGCACACCCCATTAACTCCATAAGGCAGCCTCGTCCCAGATCAAAATACATTACGTTAAACACTTTGTGATATACTACCCAGACTATTATGGTACAAATAACAAATAATATTTCCATCGTAAAATGATCCTCCTAAAAACATATCCTAAGCAACTTGTAATCCGACATAAAACATCAAAATAAATAACAGGAATGATACCACTGACAAAACGATACCAATAATAGCAAAATTGTGCTTAGAATTTTTATTTTGAACTGCAATAATACCTAAAACTAATCCCAGAACCTGCGGTATAAAAAATACACCCACCGTGCAGACTGCGATAATTCCTAATACGAGCGATGCCACTCCCGCTTTAGTATTTTTAGGACCCTCATCCACAGGTTTTTCTTTTTTCTCCTTTTTAGGTTTAGGAGCTTTTGTTTTCTCAGGCTTTGGCTTATCCTCTTTTGGAGCTTTAGGGGGCTCTACAATTTGCTTTGCTCCACATTCATCGCAGAACATTGCCTCATCTTCCAGTTCTGCTCCACATTGTATACACTTTTTACTCATTGTCATGCTCTCCTTTTTCATTAATTGGCGTCCCGCAAGCGGTACAAAATTTCTTTCCCGGTTTAATCAAATTCCCACAGTTGCGGCATCTGATCCCGGCTAAAGAGTTATTGTTATCCTCCTTTTTCAGTATAGGGCTACCACATCTGGAACAAAATTTCTTTCCAAAAGGAACCTGGTAACCGCAATTTGGACAATTTAAAAACTCTATTGGCGCGGACTCACTCTCTTGTATCTCTTTCTGTTCCACTCCTTCCTCTTGTCCACTACCATCTTCCTCTATCTGAACAACGGCATCCTGAGATTGCAAACAGTTGTCCTCTACAACCTCATTTACCGTAATCAGCTCATTTACACTGCCACCATTCATTTCTCCACAAAAAGAATAACCGCAGGTCGAGCAAAACCGTTTTCCCACTAAAACTAGACTATGACAGTCCGGACATTCCTGCGTTTCCACAAAATCTCCGCTGTCTGTCAGCATTCTCCTACATGACGGGCAAATCGTCTCACCAGGAAGTAGATACTCACCGCACACGCAGATATGAGCGGCGTTCAAAATCCGATACAGTCGTTGTCTGTCTTCAAAATACAAATTGTTGATCATTTGAGTTGCCTTATTAATAAAGTATCCCAATGCAATTTGATTTTCAGGTGATAATTTCCCCCTCTTTAGTGGAATATTGACACTCTCCTGATCTTTTATTAAGATCGAATACTTGTCTGCGTCAATACATTTTATTTCTTCAATCGTCTCGATCGGGTAGCTCTTATTCTCAGTAAACAAAAGTCCCTTTGAGTATACTCTCAGTGCCAGATTAGTTATTAATACACCAGACTTTCCATTATCCGACCGGCCAATCAGCACTAACGGAACTTCCTCGGTTGGCATTGAAGTCACTGTTTTTATGACAGGCAACTTCTGCTCCATAGCTTTCTCACCTATATTGATCCATCCACCAGAAACAATTTCATCTTCCAGATTATGTGCTAAAAGCTCCTCAAGACTGTTTTTTATCCTCTCCGGTTTTCGCCTCTCTTGTTCTCGTTCATATAAGCCACGTAATTGGTTCCTGAATTCCGTAGTCACAAAATTTAGACTTTTGACTTCATCGTATACCTGCTCATCCAGAATCTTCCTGTCTTTTAACGCACCATAAAATAATTGATAGTCCTTTCTCACTGCCTGAGCCAATTCACGTGTCTCATAAACTGTACCGTGCGCTGTTTTCAGATCTCTATCAATGTCTTCCAGTATTGTCCTACATCTTTGAATATGAGGTATACTCTCTTGAGACAACCCATGTTCATCGCAATATCTCACCAATGTATCAAGTGCAGTCTGAATATTTTCTTCGCAGGCTACCTCAACCTGCTTTTTATCGAAAGCTTTTTCATATACATCACAATGTTTAGTGAATATCTCATCTCCATACTGCTCACTAACACGTTTTATGTACTCCTCTAAGGCTCCACCAAAGTATTTACACATTTTACTTAGGTCGCCATTCGGATCTCCATAGTCATTCCAGATTAATTCATACACAGACATACTATATGGATTTAATTGTAATGCAGCAACGATCTGTTTTTTCTTTTGATCTTCCGGAATCCTTCCTTCTTTATAGTTTTTAATAATCGCTTGCGCTTGATCATACTCTCCAACTGTTACATATTTACAGTTTATATTAATCTTTTCTAATTCAGCTCGAATTCCTCTGGGAACACAATAGCAAACATCCACAAAAAGCCCATGCAGCTCTCCCTTCAAACCGCTATAAACAGATGCTTTACTGGCTCCTGCTGCCATACTTGTGCCCATATTTCCGACAGCATTTATCAGAGAATGACCCATTCCTGTCGTTGCATTAATTACACCTGCTGTCGCCATTCCTTTAACCGCTCCACCCAGCCCGAATCCGCCTCCTACAACCCGTCCTCGACTGTCTTTTCTTGCTTGGCGATACCGAATTTCTGCCTGTTTTTGTTGCTCTATCTCCTGAACTCTGTCCACTCCTTCGTCCAGCAGATCATCAATGTCTCCATAGCTAGATCCGACATATTTCTTGAAAAACATATTTTCGTCAATAGAATAAATGCCGTTCTCCGCCAGTATGCTTACGCCTTTCTTACAGATAGGAAGAAGGGTAGATATAATTATATTATCAATATTTTTCTTTGCTTTAATGACATCTCCCTGCGAACTATACCAAGCATCAAGAGCCTTAACTGCCTGAACAATCAAATCGTCTGTTTCAACTCTTATGTAGCGTTCATTCTCAACCTCTGTTGAAATGGAAACTGTTTCGCCCACAATTTCATATGTTCTCATAATACCACCCTTATTATTTTAGCCGTTACAGCACATATTATTTTAAACATCTATACATCAAATTTGCTGCTTTTATTGTTCTAAAACTAATATTTTTATACTTATAGGTAATTATAATATGAAAATGCGTCCACTACAATAGAAAAAAAGGATAAATTTATTATTATGCAGGAATTAAATTTTGAAGACATCGGTAAAAACATCCGTGACAGCCGCATCCAACACCATTACACCCAGGAATACGTCGCTAATCGGATCGGCGTCAACGTTTCCCATATCAGCAACATCGAAAACAACCGGGTAAAAGTTTCCTTAACCACCCTGGTTGCTATTTGCAATGTCCTGAATCTATCCGTTGATTATATCCTGCGAAACGAGTACAAGGCAGTAGATGCCATCGACCAGGAGATCCTGAAAGAACTGTCCTCCTGCTCACCTGAACAGAAGGAAAAGATTTTAAAAATTATTCAAATTCTCTACCCATAAAATACAATTATTTCCTTATTAAAATAAACACAAGGGGCCTGCTTTCCACCGCTACAGGATACCGTCTTATTTCCAGACCATCCGCCACGGGGAGCAGGCCTTATTTTTATTGATACACCCTCTCCAGCGCACCAGCTTTCTTCGACTATGAAAATGCCTTTTCCAGAATTCTTTTCTTCGACTGCGCCTTCCGGATCTCCTCATTCACAATTTCATGGAAAGCTTTCCTCCGTTCACTTACTGCCGTCTTATTTTCATGGCGTTTCTTCCCGGTTTTAAAATTAACAGTATTAATCACAAAATGGATGTGCAAATCTCCTGAATCCGCTTTTCTATGCACAGCATACAGAACCTGGAAACCCTCTCGATAAATGTTGCGTGCCATGGCTCGTCCTATGCCGTCCACTTCTAAATTGCGGGATTCCATCTCTGTCTGCTCAAAGGGAGAAAAGTCATAAACCTCGTGATCCAGAAACCTTCCGAAAGCTCCTTTTCTTCTATACTGTCTCTGCGGAACTCGAAATGTCTCCACAATTACATCCGCATCTTCCCATTCCGGCAAGCCGCAGGCCCCCCACGAAATAAGCTCGTCCGCCCGATCCTCAAACTCTCGCTGCCGGATCACATAACGCACAACTCTCCCGATGTCACCTTCCTGGCAGTACGACGATTTCCTCGCTCGATTCACTAATATCCCATTTTTCTCTAATATATTCTTTTGCGATTTACTCATGTCCTCTCCTTTCTTTTTACAAGGTCAAGAATTTCTTCCAGAAGTTCCGGATCGCCTTTCCGTTTAATTATCCGAAGAATCTCATTCACCCTGTCAATGTCATCCAGCCAGGGTTTTATATCTTCAAACGAAACGATTTCTCCCATTCCGGCCTTCCTCAAATATGCACTGATTGTACATCCAGCGTCTTTTGCCCTTTTTGATATGGTCTTCTTGTCATTTTCTGTAATGACAAGTACAATCCGCTGTGTCTTACGGTCTGAGTCCTTCTTTTTGTTCATGTATTCCATCTCCTTTTTATCTATATCAAGTACGCAAAAAATCCCAAAAATAAACATTTTTTATTCTAATTACTCAAAAATCTCACCTTCCACTCCATTTAAAACTTGCACATATTTTGATTCTATCTCCGGCTACTAATTGTTACTAAACTGTTGCTCCTAATCATCACAATTCACTCGTGATCCTGCACTGTCATACACATCTATAACCTGTCAAACGCCAAACAAAAAATTAAATATATCAGCGGACTTCTTTTGCCCGACTTTTTATTCAGCTGTTTGGCGTATTTGAACGATCATACACATTTATGCTCTAGCACCAGAACAAATTTTTAATAAAATACCAGGAGGAACTTTTATGATGTTACAGAATTATATTACCTTAAAAGAATTTTGTGATTTGACAAAAATAAGCCCTTCCACTGCTTACCGCATGATTCGCAATGGAACACTCCCTGCTGTCAAACTGGCCGGAACCAGAAACTGGAAAGTCCCCAGCCAATTTGTGCCGGATTATGATTCAAAGAGGATGCAGATACTTTCAAACTTCTAAGATTACAAAAGGCGAACCTCCCCAATGGTTCGCCTTTTTATCTTTAAATATCCCTATCCCGGTTATTTAGTTTTTGTCCGCTACTTAATTACCGATTTTAGCTAGTTCTACCGGCGAAAAAATATCGATACCCGTAACAGATTTTATTATTTTTATGATTTCGATCTTTCTAGCATAAAATGTTTCTCCCATACCTTCACCTCCCTGGCCATTGGGAAAAAACAACTCAAACAGTTCATTATACCAAAAGTCCGTAGTGCTGCGATTCCTTAACTGCTGCCTTAAATGTGGGGACTTTCCATTTTCCTTTGTATTTGGAGGTGTACTAATCCGCTTGAAATACATTTCTGCGATATTCTCAATCCGTTTATGATTGATTTGTTTATCCGCATTTTCGTTTAATGCTTTCTCGATCTGCTGATAAAGCAAAATATAACGTTGTTTTTTGCACTCTTTCAGGAATTTCCCAATATTTTTGGAATAGAGCGTTTCCATACCAGTAAAATCTACATTAATTCCGTTTTTCTTTAAAGCATTTTGAAGATTATCCCTTGGAATCTTTATATCAAAATCTCCATCTCGATCTGTCGATTCTAATATCTGATCCTGATAGTAAAACAGTTTTTCTGCGACTGAGGACAAGCTCCTACATTCTATCTCATTTATGTGGCCGTCGCAAAGCAATACGCTGACATATATAAAATCATATAACAGTTGCTTATCGTTTTCTTTCTCTAAGGGTTCAATAAATTTATTCTTTAATAATTCTTTCCCTGCATCAAGACTAACTTTTCCATGAAAACAGAAGTAATCCCAACGCTCAATTATATACTTTGCTTGGTAATCATTCGCTAACTCTAACTGTATTTCATCATCAGCAGCTAACCCCTTAATTAGTTTAAGAACGCCCTTCCAAAACGTCTCGTTCTGTTTATATTTTTCCTCTGGTAAATAAGAGGAATCCTCAATAGCAACTGCACAGCAAATCGCATACGCTATGGCATCTATAATAGAAAATAAGTTTTGGGTGTTATTATTTATTAAATCAGCATACAAAACAGCGTTGTATATCATATCAACTTCAAGATTAGTTTCCAATGAAATAATCTCTGGTATACACCATTCGGGCTTTGCATAACGGATAATATAATTTTTACAATAATTCAAAAACTGGACATACATTTCCGTATCCTTTTCTTCTATCCCTCTTAATGTATACTGTCTAAGTCTTGAATATTGTTTTTGTAAATCCTTTAGTTTCACTTCATCAAGATCTGGAATGACTTCTTTTAGCTTTTCCATCGCCCGTTCCTGAATAAGCGGATTAGTTGATTTTCCATAAGTATTCCTCATCAAAAAATCAAATTCGGTACTGCACTTCTCAAATAGTGGAATCGGCTTATACAGCAATCCATTTCGGTTTGCTCTACTCTTTTCACTATGATTTTTTCTATAAGCCATTACTTGATACTCAAACAGTTTTCCTTTACTTGACAAATATTTTCTTAAATTTATCTCTGTCTTTTTAACATCCTTATCATTAAGTTCCGGAAAAATTTCCCGGATAAACTCCTCATATTCTAAACTGTAATGACAACTGATTCTCAGACATTCAACTCCCACTAACATCGCTAATTTATCTATATTTACAATTTCTAAAATTTCTTTTTCAATCTCATCTAAAAAAACGCGATAGCATAAACGTCTTATATAAAATGCTACCTTATCCGAGTTTCCTTCTATCATATTTTCCCAGATAACCTCAAACCACTCTTGATAATCTTCTAAAATACTACTTATCAGATCACTCTTATCCTTTGCTTTCGTATACTGCTCCATGCCACACTCTCCTTTCAAAAAAAAATTTCACACGGAACCCTTCGCTCCTTTTCCCCTTGTTTCGTTGTACTATTATGGCATCAAAAGAAATGGAGGCACTTTTAATGAAAACTTTTCAACTGCCATCCGGCATTTCCCTAACCTCATCCGGCATTTTTGTTCGAAACCATTTGTTTCTGCCGCTGGTTCTTGATTCTGTTAAGAAAATCATACACCAAAACCCCGCTGACAGCAAGCCGTCGGTATCTCTGGACTGCGTTTTCTATCTTCTTACACCATTAGAAAACTCAATCTCCAGTACATCCGATGCGTCTTTGGATCCCGCAACATTATTAAGGACGCCGATCCCGCTAATCTACGACGAGACCGATTCCATATCGAACTTGAAGGAAATTTTTACCATATGTCATTTTGGGTTGGAATCTCAGTGTCCTTCAAAAAAAATATTTTTTGCTATTATGTCGGAAATTTTTCAATTTCTTAAATTTGAGCCCTCGATTCCGACAGAATACGTGGCCGCTTTCTCCGGATGGCAAGAAATTCAAAACCACTGGGTTTTCATAACTTCTGGTTTTGGCATTAGAGCAGATGGCCCATACTCCAATCTGTACTGCAGCACCAAAAATGCCCACCTGCTTTATGATTCTGAACTGCCTGCGGCTGTGGCCTTCCAACGCCTCATAACACAAACTAAAGGGCAATTCTTTTCGATCGCACCTATCCTTGCAGTCGTTTCGTTAAGCCTTTTATCACCATTAAGGCCGTGGCTTTCGTATCCGGCACCCGGACTTTTGCTCACCGGTCCGCCTCAAAGCGGGAAAACAATGTGCGCATCGCTATTTGGCCAAATTTTCAGCTCTCATCTTGGCGCACTAAATACATTTATTTTACAGGAGGGCTTAAAAAAATTGAAATCTTACACGAATGGCCTAGCAAACGGAACCTTTCTCCTCGATGATGTTCGCCGTTCACCATCCAGCAGCATCAACGAAAAGATTTTTTTCGTACTGGACACTTTTGTCCGTGAGTCCTTCCAGGACGGCAAACTCCTGCCTGTCATTACGGGAGAATCCGGTTCTTTAACATCCATGCCTGACTCGTGGAAAAGCCGTGTGGTTGAGATTCCTTTTTCTGAACAGGACACCCAGTCTCGCCGTGAACTGATTCGATACTTTAAGGAAAATCCTTTGCTTGTACGTACCTGTTTTTATCACTTTATAAAGTTTTTAGCCGAGAATTTCAAGACTGGAGGCCTGATTCCTTTAACTCAGGAAATAGAAACGCGTTTCTCTAAAGTGCTACCACGGCTTGACGGAGATGGGCGATGCTATGATAATTTTCTTCTTCTTTTTTGGGCTTTCAAAATTTTTGTCCAATTTGGTATTGCGTGCCAGGCTATAACCGCAGAGACCGGCCAATCTCTTTTGGACGATTTTGTCGATGTAATAAAAAAACTTCAAGCAATTCAGCAACAGCAAAACTCTAAGACACGGGCCAGCTTGCTGCTTAATTCTCTGATCCTTAAAATGACAATACACACTGCCACTGAGAGAACTTTTACCTATAAAAAGACCCAGACCGCTTATTTTGCCTCTCCGTATTACAACACATACGGACATACCGTTTGCATTGATTCCGATCGGCACTATGCAGGAGTTTTTCTCCAAAACTCACACTTTATCATGGGCTACCCGCCCGAATTACCGCCCAAATCTCTGCTGATAGTAAAAAAATCGGCATTGGAAATCGCGTTCAAAGTTTTTTTTGAGGAGTTGAAGTGCTGTGGCATAGCACCGCCTTACCACAGCTTGACCGAATTTTTAAAGCAAGCCCGCTCAGAACGTTTACTTTTGGTAACACCACGCCATGAAAATCAGAATACGAGAAAAACAAATATGGTTTATGGCGATTACCTGGAATATAAAGATGGGCAATTTACTCAATGTTCCGTGTACGTTTTTGAATTAGATTGTCAAATTCAAGCTTTGGTTGAAAAATCCATTGAGAAAAATTCGGAAAGCTCTTGTTGGAAAAATTCCATTTACAGCCCGCAAACCAGCTCGGAAGGTGACATTTGTGCGGAACAGATTCAATCCCTGGGGCGCCGTTTGATGTCCCTTACTTACGGCTAACTCAAATAACAGATTAACACTGACTTTTGTCTATATATTATACCATCGAGAAAGGAGGTGCGGCCGATGTCTGCCAGCCCTTACGCACAGCACAATCTGGAAATCGCGAAGTGCCTTGCGGCCATGCCGCCGCACCGCCCTTTGAGCGATTCCGATTTACCACCCGCTATCTTGCAAATTTTCTGCCCCGATGGTAGAATGACCACATCGGTATGCGCGAAAATCATGAAATTTAGCGAAAAAGAAAAGCTCGTCAGCATCAAATGCGATCTGACCAAACTAAAGGTACGGCCCGATGACAAACGAGTCTACCTTATAGTAAAGCGAAAACCCATCAGCAGCAACAACTATATCGGCCTGATTGAGAAACTGTACGATCACTTTTACGGCATCAACAATTCCACTCTGGAAACGTTTTTCAAAATCTGGATGGAATGGCGCGCCACTCAAACCAGTACTTCCGAGAAAACGATGAAAGAAGATCAGTTCCTTTGGAATGCCTACTTAAAAGATACGGCGATTTCCCGGATTCCATTAAAGGAGCTGACCGCTCAAATCTTTATCGAATATTTTCGGACAATCACCAAAGGCAGGGAATTAACCCGCAAACGCTTTAATAATCTTAAAAGTATTCTCAATGGCATGATGTATTTAGCTGTTGAGAAGGATATTATTTCCTCCAACTGTCTTCGTGATATTAACTACCGGCAGTTTCCTTACAAATCAGAAAACCATACAGTGCACCCTTACACCGCGGAAGAACGCCTTCAGATCATCCACCATCTTTCTGGGAATACCGATGACTTTTATTCCCTGGCGATCTGTTTGGACTTTCACCTGGTTCTAAGAATTGGTGAGCTGAAAGGTCTGAAATGGAGTGATATTCACAAAGATTCCATTTCTATACAGCGGTTTGTCAATAACAAAAATCAAGTCATTGACGATATAAAAGGACACGCCGGTGAGGGCAAACGCTCCATGCCCCTTACCCCAACCGCCAGGAAAATTCTGGATCACCTGCGCACCCTCAATGGAGACAGTGAATATATTTTCTTCCAAAATGGACGCCCCCTGACCACGGGCACTTTCAATCATCGGTTGGAGAAATGCTGCCGGGAACTGGGGATTGAATATCGTCCCTCCCATAAAATCCGTTTTACGACCGCATCCCTGATGTATAAAAACGGTATGGAGGATACAGAACTGCAAAAGTTACTTGGCCATACAACACTCACCATGACCCATCACTACCTCAAAAACCTCTCCACGGAGGAGGAAACGGCCTCAAAGATGGCTCAAATCCTGGGGTAATCCCCCTCTGAGGTGGCCAAAATAGTGACGCAAGCAAGCGCAAGCACTTTTTACACAAAGAAAAAACCTCAGAACCCTTGATTTTACAAGGTTTCTGAGGTTCTCGCCTAGAGGCGACGACCGGATTTGAACCGGTGATAAGGGTGTTGCAGACCCGCGCCTTACCACTTGGCTACGTCGCCATATATGGTTGTAAGCCGGTTTAATGACCCCAACGGGAATCGAACCCGTGTTACCGCCGTGAAAGGGCGATGTCTTAACCGCTTGACCATGGGGCCTTATTGAGCAATCTTGCCTCTCAAATTGCCTCATGCTCTTAGCTCCCCCTGTTGGACTCGAACCAACGACACTGCGGTTAACAGCCGCATGCTCTACCGACTGAGCTAAGGAGGAATACCCTACTGAGGTTTAAAACGTACCCTCAAAACCACACATCAAATAAACCGCACATCCAACACAACTTCCTGGTCAAGCCCTCGACCGATTAGTGACAGTCAGCTCCATACGTTACCGCACTTCCACCTCTGCCCTATCTACCTCGTCGTCTTCAAGGGGTCTTACTTCTTTAACAGAATGGGATATCTCATCTTGAGGGGGGCTTCACGCTTAGATGCCTTCAGCGTTTATCCCGTCCCGACTTGGCTACTCTGCCATAGGCCTGATACCTAACAGATACACCAGTGGTCGGTCCATCCCGGTCCTCTCGTACTAAGGACAGCTCCTCTCAAATATCCTGCGCCCACGCCGGATAGGGACCGAACTGTCTCACGACGTTCTGAACCCAGCTCGCGTACCGCTTTAATGGGCGAACAGCCCAACCCTTGGGACCTGCTACAGCCCCAGGATGCGATGAGCCGACATCGAGGTGCCAAACCACTCCGTCGATGTGAACTCTTGGGAGTGATAAGCCTGTTATCCCCAGGGTAGCTTTTATCCGTTGAGCGATGGCAATCCCACTTTATACCACCGGATCACTAAGTCCTAGTTTCCTACCTGCTCGACCCGTCGGTCTCGCAGTCAAGCTCCCTTATGCCTTTGCACTCTTTGGATGGTTTCCAACCATCCTGAGGGAACCTTTGAGCGCCTCCGATACCCTTTCGGAGGCGACCGCCCCAGTCAAACTCCCCGCCTGACATTGTCCCACCGCCAG